>DAOLIT010000106.1:0-15833 GCA_035328405.1 Pseudomonadota bacterium
GGCGGTCGCCGCACATGCCTCTCTGCATGAAGAAAACGCCTGGGCGGTCGCCGCACATGCCTCTCTGCATGAAGAAAACGCCTGGGCGGTCGCCGCAGGTGCCTTTCGCACCGCCCGCACTCTGCCCAGCAGCCCCAGCGCCCGCCTTTCACACCACCCCAAAACCTGCGCGCTGCCCCCGCCGGCTTTGGGAAAAAGTTTCTTGGAACCCGCTGTGCTGCGAGCTGACTAAAACCGCATGGTGTCAGCGCGCCGACATGGCATGCTGCACAGGTGGTGCTTCGCACCCCAAAACCCCCACGCGCCGCACAAAAGGAGGCTCTCATGATGGTTGTGTTTCACTTCATTCGGGAAGCAGGTTGGCCGGTGTTCACGGTTCTGGCAGCAGGAGGGGCCGCCTGTGCTGTGGCGATACGGATGATGTCCAAACCCACCGACGCGCTGGCCTCGCTGTGTCGCAATCTGGCGGTGCTGACGGTGCTGCTGGGGGTTGCGGGGACGCTGCTTGGGTTGCACGTCACGGTGGACGCGATCAAGGATGGTCCCGCCGAACAACGCTGGTTTTTCCTCATCGGCTTGAAGGAATCGCTCAACAACCTGCTCATGGCCGTCTTCCTGCTTCTGCCGACTGTCTTCTGCTACATGATGGGCCGTTTCAAACAGTTGTCCTGAGCCGCGCCCTCTCCCTCCCCCAAAAGCGACCGCCCCGCTTTCCCGCCCCCCTTTTCTGCAAGAAATCGTCAGTGGTTCTGCACGAGGACCTCGCGGACGCCTTTGGCACCATCGGCGGGACCGACGATGCCGTCGCGTTCCATGCGCTCGATCATTCGGGCTGAACGGTTGTAGCCAATCCGCATTTTGCGCTGAAGCATCGAAATCGAAATTTGGCGGCCCTCGGACACCAGACGCACGGCCTGGTCGTACAGCTCATCGACGACTTGCTCCTCTGCGCCGTCTTCTTCTTCGTCGCCGCGCGGTTTCAAGATGTCCATGTCATAGATGGGTTTGCCAAGCTGCTTCAGGTGCTCGACGACGCGGTGGACCTCGGCGTCGGTGATGAGCGCGCCGTGGATGCGGCGGAGGGCTTGGCCGCGATCGGTGAACAGCATGTCGCCCATGCCGAGCAGGTGTTCGGCCCCCTGCTGGTCCAAAATGGTGCGCGAATCGACGCGGCTCGCGACCTGGAACGCAATCCGGGACGGAAAATTGGCCTTGATGAGCCCGGTGATGACATCCACGGACGGCCTTTGCGTGGCCAAAATCAGGTGGATTCCGGCGGCGCGGGCTTTTTGGGCGATGCGGGCGACGCAGATTTCGACCTCTTTGCCGGCGACCATCATCAGGTCCGCAAACTCGTCGATGAGCACGACGATGTACGGCAGTTTTTGCAGCGGCTCGGGCGTCGGGCCGCTCAGGTCGTCGCCGTTCACGTTGAGCGAAAGCTGCCGCGCCGCGAGGTCTTCGGTCTGCTTTTCGACTTTCTTGTTGTAGCCAAAGATGTCGCGCACAAACGACTTGCTGATCAGGTCATAGCGCCGGTCCATCTCTTCGACGGCCCAGCGCAGTGCGAGCGCGGCCTTTTTGGGGTCTGTGACGACGGGCAAGAGCAGGTGCGGGATGCCCTCATAGATGGACAGTTCGAGCATCTTGGGATCGATCATGATCATCTTCACCTCGTCGGGAGAAGCGTTCATGAGCAGCGAACACACCATGGCGTTGACGGACACGCTTTTGCCTGAACCGGTGGTGCCCGCGACCAACAAGTGCGGCATTTTGGCCAAATCGACCGACACCGATGCGCCCGCGATGTCCTTGCCGAGCGCCATGGTCAGTCGGCTTTTCGCCAGACGGAACGAATCGTCGGCCAGAATTTCCTTCAAATAGACCGTTTCGCGGGTGCGGTTGGGGACCTCGATGCCCACGGCGGCCTTGCCGGGGATCGGCGCGACGATGCGAACCCGCAACGCCTCCAGCGCCATCGCCAAATCGCTCGAGAGCGACGTAATCCGCGCGAGTTTGATGCCCGGTGCCGGAACAAATTCGTACATCGTGACGACCGGGCCCGGATGAATCGCGGCGACTCGGCCTTTGACGGTGTAGTCCGCGAGGGTGGCTTCGAGCCGCTGCGCCAAATCCAGCATCGCTTTGCGATCCAAATCGTGTTGCGGATGCTCGGCAAAGTCGAACAGGTCGATGGGCGGCGGTTCGTAAGGCCGCAGCTTGATGTAGTTGGCTTGGCTGGCCCTTTTTTGGGGCGCTTTGGCGAGCGGCGTGCGAAAACCCGTGTCGGTATCCGCATCGGCGTCGTCTGCATCGGCGTCGGCTTGGCCCGCCGTGTCGAGCCCCGGTTCTGCATCCGGCTGCCCGTCTGCTTCGTCGTCCGGCAGCGGCATGTGCGCGGGCGGCCCATCCATTTTCACGGTCGCATCGGCTCGCTCGGCAAACTGCTCGACCACGATGACGGGCGGCACGCGGTCTGGGCGAGACGTGGCGGGGTCGGTGGGCAGCCGCTCCGTCCGGCTTTCGTCTGGGCGCGCAAGCGGTCGTGTTGTCAAAGACGCGATTTTTTCGGCTGTCGCATCCGCCGTCGCATCCGCCGTCGCATCCGCCGTTGCATCCGCCGTTGCATCCCCTGGCGCATGGACAGACAAACCCGGTTTGTTCCGCGAGACAATGACGGGGCCCGGTACCAACCCCGGCAAACCGTCAGCCGGTTTGCGCTGGGCCGGGACGACCGTATCTTCTTTTTCGTCTCGGTCGTCTCCGTAGTCGCGCAACGGTCTGGGCACGCCCGAGCTGGGCTTGCCCGAGTGCGGAATCGGGATGGGCGGCGGATCATTCGGAGCACGCCGAAAACGACGCCACAGCGGATGCCAAAACCGAGCGACCGCTCGCCGCACAAAGGGCCTGGCCACATCGCGCAGTTTGTCCCCGAGTATCCGCGTCCTCAGCGGCGTAAGCCACGTCAGGAAAAACAGCGTCGCCATCGACAGCACAAGCACCGTGCCCCACACGCCAAACGTCGAAAGAAGCGCCCAAGCCGCGTATTCCCCGGCTGTCCCGCCCGCCGGAAAACCCGCCACATGCAAACGCCCCAGCACCAAATGCAGGCACGTAAGCAGCAACACCCACAACGACAGCGCCCCAAACAGGCCTTTCGGCGAGGGCACAAGCGATCGCCCTCGCAGAAGCCGCAACGACACAAACAAACACGCGCCAGAAAACCCGAACGTCCCCAGGCCAAACAAGCCGCACAGCCCCTGCGCGACCCACTGCCCGACCGGACCCATGAGCTGGCCGTCTCCAAACAGCAGCGACAGCGTGGCCAGCCCGATGAACAAAGACAGCGACAAAAATGCGATGCCAGCACCTTCTCGCCGTCGCGAAACGGGCGGATCGGGCAGGGCGTCGCCGGTTTTTTTGTCTTTGGGATCGCGTTTGTCTTTCGGGTCTTTTTTGTATTGGGGTTCTTTTTCGCCTTGAGGGTCCTTTTTGTCTTTGGGGTCTAAAAAGGACAAGGCCGACGATGAACTGCGCATGTAAACATCCCGCCCCCCGCGTTAGACACAGAGTAACGCTGCCGCCTCGTCGGTCAATTTCTGTGGGTGCTTGCGTCTTTGCGCCAAAAATCGGTTTTATGGGTTTTTGGGCCAAGAAGACTTTGGATAAGATGCGCACGCCGCCTGAGTCACTCGGACCGTCGCAAGGCATCTGACTTTGTGTGTGGTGTGCGGTGAAAAACAACTGGAGAGAAACGACATGGCGAAACTGGTGAATTGCCGCAAGCTCGGGAAAGAACTTCCGGCGCTCGATTTTGTTCCGTTCGACGACTCGCTCGGTGAGCGAATCCAGCGTGAAGTCTCGGCGCAGGGCTGGCACCTGTGGCTCGAGCACTCGAAGATGCTCATCAACGAATACCGGCTCGACCTGATGAGCCAGCACGCTTTCGATTTTCTGCACTCGCGATGCGAGGAATTTTTCTTTGGCGATGGCGTTGACCTGCCCAAGGAATTTGTCGCGCCGAAAGGACACCCCTAAACCCCATGGGCTTTCGGACTTCCGTCGAGGTTCGTTTTGGGGACGTAGACCACGCGGGCATCGTGTATTACCCGCAGTTCTTCATCTATTTCCATGAAGCCTTCGAGGACTTTTTCAACGACGCGGGCATCGGATACCCGAAACTTCTCGACGAACGCCGCGTGGGTTTTCCGACCGTCCATGTCGAAACCGATTACAAGTCTCCGCTGCGGTACGGCGACCGTTTGGACATCGAGCTTACCGTCGAGAAGCTGTCAAACCGCTCGATGGTCATGTGTTACAAGGGGTTTCGACATCGCGATGGGGCGTTGTCGGTGACGTGTCACATCACGACGGTGTGCGTGGACATGAATACCTTTACCTCGCGGGAAATTCCGACCGACTTGCGCGAGCTGTTCGAGCGATTCAAACGATGACTGAGCCTCGAAAAGCGGGAATGATCGCCGTGTTGCGTCCGCAGACGACGCAGGGCGAGCCCGATTTCGCCGTCCTTTTGGTCCGTCGCAGCAAGACCGCGAGTTTTATGGCCAACGCCTACGTGTTTCCCGGTGGGCGCGTCGATGCGCAAGACCACGAGCACGATCCCGAGCGGCCTGCTCGCCACGCTGCAGCCCGCGAATTGTCCGAGGAAGCAGGTCTTTTCGTCGCCGACACCCAGCAACTTGCCTTTTTTGCGCGCTGGATTACGCCGTCGCTCGAACCCAAACGCTTCGACGCCGATTGTTTCGTCGTCCCGTTTTCTTCGACGGAAGCGCGGCACGGCGGCGAAGTGAAAGTCGATGGCCGCGAGGTGTTTGACCCGCTGTGGCTGACTCCGCGTGAGGCGCTTGCTCGCTATGTCGCGGGCGATTTGAATTTGCCCCCGCCGACCGTTTGTACGCTCGAAGAACTCGAAGCCGAACGGCAACACACCCTCGAACACATGCGAACGCCCGATCGCGGGCCGGAATCCGGCCACGTTGCCGAGGCAAAAGACGTTGCAGACGCTGACGCAGACCGATCCGCCCAGCAGCTTGTCGATGCGATGTGCGCTTCGTTTCGAGGGCGTCGTCCGTTCCCTCTTTTGCCCAAGCTTTGCGCCGAAACCACGGGCAATGGCATGTCCATCGTCATGCCCTGGGATGCCGAATTTCCAAGCCTGCCCGGCGAGGGAACGCCTTTTCCCACCGTTGCGGAAAACAGCCTCGAAGTTCCTACCCGCATCGCCCGCTGCATCCTTTACATGGAGCAAGCTGACGAGACCTATGCCGTTCGGCCCGCGTCGTCCACGTCCATTCGCTGGCACCTCCGCCGCATGCCCACGGGCTGAGCATCCGACCGCCTCGACTTACAAACTGGCCAGAAAATCGGGATGCGGGCGGGCGATCAATTCGACGCACAAGAGCAGGCCCGGCGACAGAAGTTCACGCGCTGTGGAAAGCGCCGCCTCGACCATGTCCTGCGAACCGAGCAGCACGCAAAACCCTTTTCCACCCAACCCGTCGCACAAACGCAAATCAAACACCGACACGTCCGCAGCTTTGCATGCCGCGTCTGCACCGCGCAGCGTCTGCGCCGCACTCAGCGTTTCCAAAATCCCGCACGACAGGTCTTCTGGCACAGGTCGCTTCTGTTTGCGCCTCAGCACATCGAGCACTTCCTCGTGAACCTGCGAAAGCAAAAGTTCGTCACACAAAGACGTGCCCGCCTGCTTGCGCCCCGCGTCGAGCGCCTCCTCGACATCGGCCACCTCGCCCGAGCACAACACCAAGTGCTTTCCAGGCGAAACCGGACGGTTCAGGTGCAAAAACACCGCTGCCCGCTTCACCAGTGCGTCCGCGACCGTCATCCCCCGCGCAATCGACGAAATCTCCAAAAGACCCAGCGCGGTCCCTTTTGCGTCGATGTGTTCTGGTTGGCCTATGCGCAGCGGACCCAAGCGGTTTCTCTCGTGATGGTTTCGCTAGGCTACACGAAACGGAAGGCGTCTTTCATGGTGCAGCGACGTTCGCGCGTAAAATTCGCCGCCGTCGTCAAGCCCTCGCCCGTCGGCGACGCGATCGTAAACGACGTGTAGCCCTCTCCGCCGAACCCCAGGCCCGCCAAACTCGAGCCGTTTTTCACATAAATCGACACGTTCGAGGTGCGCGCCATCGCCGACAGCGCCTCGATGTTTTGCGAGTACATGACCGCCGTATGGCCAAACCCGTGCTCGCACCGAACCGCCCCCGCAATCGCCGCCGCCACATCTGGATACCGCACAAGACCAATCACCGGCATGAGCAGTTCGTGTTGCACAAACGGGTGCTGCTCTGGCAGTTCCGCAAACAGCAAACGGCACTCATCCGAAAGAGACAAACCGATTTGCCGCCCAATCACCGATGGATTTTTCCCCACCCAATCTTTGTTGACGTGGTCCCCGTCCAAAATCACCTTTTCCAGGTCCCGCACCTGCCGATCCGACAACAGACAACACCCGAGCCGTACCAATTCCGCCTTGAGCGCATCCGCAATTTTTCCGACCGCGCAGATTTCCTTTTCCGCCGCGCACACGATGTTGTTGTCGATCGACGCGCCCTCGATGATTCCGCGCGCCGCCACATCGATCCGCGCCGTTTCGTCCACCACCGCAGGCGGATTTCCCGGCCCCGCCGCAATCGCGCGTTTCCCCGAGGCCATCGCCGCTTTCACCACCGCGCCGCCTCCCGTGACCGCCAGCAAGCGAATGCCTTTGTGCGTCATGAGTTTTTGCGCGCTCTCGATGCTCGGCTCCGCGATGCTGCACAGCAGATTCGACGGCCCGCCCGCTGCCACGATCGCGTCGTTCAACATGTGAATGAAATACGCACACGTTCGCCAAGCGTAGGGATGCGTATTGAAAACGACCGCATTCCCGCCGGCCAGCATCGAAATCCCGTTGTTCAGGATCGTCTCGGTCACGTTCGTCGTTGGCGTAATCGCCCCGATCACCCCGTAAGCCGCTCGATCGAGCACTGTCAGCCCATGGTCGCCCGTAAAAGCTGTCGGTCTCAGAATCTCGGGACCCGGCGTTTTTTCAGCGACCAAGGTGTTCTTTTTCACCTTGTCGTCTACCCGACCCAACCCCGTTTCTGCCACAGCGTATTCCGACAAGGCCCGCACGTTGTCGAGCGACACTTTCCGCATCGCTCCGACGATCTTTTCTCGCACGGACAAGGGCACGTTCGCGTATTCCTCGAACGCTTTTCGCGCACTCGCCACAGCGGAATCCATGTCTTGAAACAGGCCGTGCGTCCCCTTCGGGATGCGAGCATCTCCGCGCTTGCCTGCGCCTTGCGAACGCAAATGCGGCGGCGCAAACGAGCCCGGACGCTGCGAAGTGCCCGTGCTCGGCGTCCCTCGGTCCGCCGCAGCCACCACCGCCTCAGCCGGAGTCCGCAAATGCTCGTTTGACAGGCGCGAAAGCACCTTGTCGACGATCTCTTGGATGCGCTTTTCGTCTACCTGCACGGCAAGATCCTAGGAAGGATTTTTCTGATACCGCAGACCACCTTCGATTTCGACTGCATCGACGATGGCCATGATGGTCGCGTCCACGGGCCGGTCCTTGGTCACTTGCGTTTGGCGCGCCGAGGAACCCGAGGCATACATCACCACCTCTCCGACGCCTGCGCCGACCGCATCCACCGCAACGAGCGGCACCGCCGAAGTCGGCTGTCCCGACGGATCGCACGGCTTGACGAGCAAAAACTTGAGGCTCGTCAATTCGGCCTCTTTGCGCGTGGACACGACGGTCCCAACCACCAAACCCAAGACCATGACGGCCTACTTGCTCGCCGGTGTGTTGCGACCGAGCGGAAGCACCATGTCGATGTTTTGGTGCGGACGCGGAATGACGTGAACCGAAACCAGCTCGCCCACGCGCTCGGCGGCCCGCTGTCCCGCTTCCGTCGCGGCTTTCACGGCAGCGACATCCCCACGAACGATCGCCGTCACATACCCGCCCCCGATTTTTTCGTAACCCACAAGCTCCACTCGAGCCGCTTTGACCATCGCATCGGCGGCCTCGACCATGCCGACAAAACCTTTTGTTTCAATCATTCCAAGCGCATCAGCCATGTTCGTTCCCTCTTGTTCCTGCGTAAGACCGGTACCCACTCTGTGCGACAGGCACCGACCTTCGTCGTCTACTTGTCTACAAATTTGTCAAACGGTTTTCCGTCGATGGACTCGATCGCCGCCATCGCCGCTTGTGCCGCTGCGTCAATTTCCGCTTCCGGCCCCGACAGATACAACCGACCAAACGCGCCGTAAGGCGTCACCGAAACCAGAAACACCCGCGCCGCTTTTTCCGCCTCATTTGCCGCAAACGCGACGTAGCCCGCCGGTTCCGTTTCCAAAATGAACAGCGATTGCCCCGGCAAAATCATCATGCCCTGCGAGTTCCGGTTGATGATTTGCGCTTGATACGGCTCGATCGCTCGAATGATTTGGTTCGTCAGAACGCGTGGCTTGTAGCGGTCCGATTCCGCCAAGCCCAAATGCGACAAAATCGATGTTCCCGCCTGACGGACTTCGCCCTGATCGAAGTCGTGAACCTCCAGAAGCCCGTACGCGCGTTCGACCACCTGCAAAGCTGGCGACACTTTCGTCGCCTTCAGCGCCACGTCCGTCACGCGGTTGATCGCAATCCCCGGAGCAATCTCGACAAACAGGGACGCTTGTCCCGGAACCGGCAGAAAACCCTTCGCGGTCTTCCCCATGAAACTTGCAAGCTGAGGCTGAAGGGCATCAAGAAAGGTGTACGTTCGGAGCGTCGTCGTCGCCATGTCGTGAGGCTTTCGCAAAAAGTGAGCGGACGTTAACAAAGCGATGTGTGCGGGTCAATCGCAGAAACACCCGCCGATCACAAACCCGCCTCGGTCAGCCGACGCAGAATGTCGGGCAGGTGTTTTTCCGGCAGCGTCACCCGAGTCGGCATGCCTCCCGACAGAGACAGCAAACGCAAAAAGTCCACGCCCGAATCAAACGCCGCCGCGAGCGTGATGTGCCCCGCGTGACGCACCACCGCCACTTTCGCCAGTTTCTGTCCGGCCAGCAGCAATTCCGTTTTGTCGAACGCCCGCCGCGCGTGTGTGTGTGCATCCACGAACGCCACCTGTCCCGCGCCCCGCAATTCAAACAGCGTCGAAAGCCGCTTCGTTTCGTGTTCCATTTCGTCGAAATCCGCCGCTGCCCCGTCGATCTGCGCTTTCAAAACCGCGTCCCGCGTCCCCGTCACCAAAAAATCCACGATCGTTTTTTTCAGCGCGTCGTCGCGAAAATGCGCTCGTAACGCCCGATCAATCCGGTCTGCCAAAGGTCCCGGCGTGCCCACGCGAGTGTCCACGACCCGAGCGTCCGCATCCGCTCCCTCGTAAGGTTCCACACCCCCGCGCAGCCATTTTGCCGCTGAGTACAAACCATCCAAATCCAAATGGCACACGATCGAATCCACCGCTCCCACCCGAGCCACCAGCGCCGGATCGATCATCTCGGGGCACGCTCCGTGTTCGCTTTTTTTCGCCAGCACAAACCGCCCGTCGCCCAAAAATTCTGCGTGCCGTTCGTGGTCGTGGTGATCCACCCACACAGCCAGACGGTCGCCCAGCTCACGGATGAATTTCCTCGTCGTCGATGCAAACGAAACCCCCAATTCGTCCGCCACAAACGCCAGATCCAACACTGCGACCCGCCCCCACACCGTGTCCGCTTTTGGCAACGCACGCGGCGACGCAAAAACAACTTGTACCGAGCGTTCCGTCACGGCCTCACGCCGCCCGGCAACGAAATCCCGCGCAATTTTCGGTACAGCGACACCGCGTGGCTATCCGTCATTCCCGAAATGAAGTCCGTGACGCGCAACACCCGTTCGTACACCGTTTCGTCGTCGGGAATCCGAGGCAAAAGCCGCAACAGTTTCGCCTCGTGGCTTGTTCGCAAACCCGATTCCTTTGCTGCCGCCGGAACCAGTTCTCCCAAAAGCTCCCCGAGCAGCCGATACCCCGCCAGCTCGATTTCCAACACCGATCGATTGCTGTAGCAGTACGTCGCCGACAATTCCCGAATTTCACGCAGTGCGTTTGCCGACGGAACGTGGTCCAAAAGACACGATTCAAACCGCCCCGAAAGGATGTTGCTTTCCTGGTCCAAAAACGCCTGCTGCGTCTCGATGAGCAACTGTTTGATCGACCGAGCCCGCAAATACTCGACCAAATCGTTCGTCTCGTCGTCTTTCGGCGGAGAAAAATGCGGCGTTTGTTCCGCAACCGCCCGCATCGCCGAAATGCCTTTTTCCCTCGGCACCAAATGCAACCGCAGCCCGTCCTCCAGATCCAGCAAGCAGTACGCGATGTCGTCCGCAGCCTCGACCAAAAACGCCAGTGGATGACGAGCAAACGCGACGCCCATTCCCTCGCGACGCAACAAACCCACTTCCTCCGCGACCGCCAAAAACACCGCTTTCTCTGACTGAAACACGCCCGGTTTTTTCAAAAACGACACCCCCGGACAGCCCAGTTCGTCCCCCGCCTCTCGAGGGTATTTGCAAAACGCAGCCAGCGTCGCCGCCGTCAGCCGCATGCCTCGCCGAGCCTCGTCCGACAGCCGCGTCAGCATCCGAAAACCCTGCGCGTTTCCCTCGAAGTGACGCAGGTCCCACAGTTGCAGCGCCGAAAGGCCCGATTCCCGAAGCAGCGTTTCGATTTCCTCGGTGCGAAAAAACCGACCGATCGCGTCTTCTCCCGAATGGCCAAACGGAGGATTCCCGATGTCATGCGACAAGCACGCCGCCGACACCACATCTGCGCAGTCCTGCGCCCATTGTCTACCTGCGTCTACCCCGTGCCGCGTCGCAATCTCTCGCCCCACCGCAAAACCGAGCGACCGACCGATCACCGCCACCTCGATGCTGTGCGACAACCGCGAGTGAATCAGGTCGTTTTCCGGCAGTGGAAACACCTGCGTTTTGTCTTTCAACCGTCGAAATGCCGACGAAAACAGAATCCGATCCGCATCCCGCTGAAAATCCGTTCGCAACCCCGGCTCGTCGTCGATGCGCGGCTCGATCTTCCCGTCGCTGCAAATTCGTCGATTCGACAGGAGACTCGGCCAGCCCATCCGTGTCATTGCAATTCCTCGACCGGCACCGGAACGCCCTGGTTGCGAAGCGACCGATCAGCCGCCCACAACACCCGAAACACGTCCAGGCCCTCTTTCAACCCCGTGCGCGGCGTCGATTGCGTCTTCACACAGTCGATGAAATGCCGACACTCCACATTGAGCGGCTCCGGCATATCCAAATGCGGAATGTGGATGTCTCCGTGCCGCACCGTCAGAAATTCCCCAAACTGCGTAAATTCCGGGGGCCGCGTGAAACCCTTGTCATAAATCCGCAGTTTTTCCGTCGGATGCGAATCGTCAAACTCCACCATCCGACGCTCTCCCACCACCGTCAAACGCCGCTCTTTGCGAGGGTCCAACCAGCTCACTTGAATCTGCGCCATTTTTCCGTCGGAAAACAGCAGATTCAAAAACACCACGTCCTCCACCCCCGGCTGCAAATAAGCGTGTCCCCGAGCCGACACCGAAACCGGAACCTGTCCCAGAAGATGCAGAATGATCGAAATGTCGTGTGGTGCCAGACTCCACATCGCGTTTTCGTCTTGCCGCAGCTTTCCCAAATTCACCCGCAACGCATACAGGTAATAGATTTCCCCGATGTCCCCCTGATCGATCATCTCTTTCAGACGGCGCACCGCAGCGTGATACAGCAAAAGATGCCCGATCATCAGCACCCGCCCCGATGCCTCCGCAGCCTTTTTCACCGCCAGCGCGTCCCCAACAGACAACGCGAGCGGTTTTTCCACAAACACATGTTTTCCAGCCGCAAGTGCTTGCAGAGTCTGTTTTGCGTGTTCCACAGCCGGTGTCGCAAGAACCACTGCATCCACGCTTTTGTCGTCGAGAACAGCCAAAAAGTCCTGTGTCTGTTTCGCTGTCGGCGCAAGTCCCTTTGCCCGTTTCAGGTTTTGCGACTCAGTGTCACAAACTGTGACCAACTCACAACCCGGCAGCCGAAAAAACGTCCGCACATGGTTGATCCCCCAATACCCCGCACCGACGACAGCTACCCGAACAGGAGGCGTGTCTCCTTCTTTGGGAAGTACACTCTGGGAATGTGAAAGTGATGTACTCATGTCGTTTTAGTTTCGGAAAAATGCGCGAACGGAATCGATTACGAAATCGACCTGTTCCAAAGACAAATCCGGGTGAATCGGAATCGCCAGGGATTCCCGAGATGCCGCTTCCGCCCGAGGCAAACTGCCCTCCCGATATCCAAATTGCGCGAAACACGGCTGAAGGTGAAGCGGCGTTGGGTAGTACACCTCTGTGTCGATTTCGCGCGCCGAAAGATGGGCTTTCAGACCATCTCGTTTTTCGGTCCGAATCACAAAGTGGTGATAGACGTGATCCGCTCGTGTTTCAGGAAGAATCACTGGCAAATCCGACAGTCCGTCCCGATAACGAGCCGCATTTTTCCGACGGACCGCTTGCCAATCCTCCAAATGCGTCAATTTGACCCGCAGCACCGCAGCTTGAATCGGGTCGAGTCGAAAATTCCCACCCCACACATGGTGGACATACTTGGGTTTCGAGCCATGTTGACGCATGATCGAGAGCTTCTCTGCAAGCCCCGCATCCTTGGTCACCACCGCGCCTCCGTCTCCCACCGCGCCCAGGTTTTTTGTCGGAAAAAACGACAGCGTTGCGCAATCCGATTCCTCTGCGATTCCCGGAACAAGCGTTTGCGCCGCATCCTCGATGACCGGAATTCCCGTCGCCACAAGCCGTGTTACATCCATCCGCAAACCGAACATGTGAACGGGCAAAATCGCCGCAGTGTTGGGATTCACTCGACTCAACATATCGTCCACATCCGCGTTGAAACTGCCTTCCGCGATGTCGCAAAACACCGGTCTCACCCCCAAACGGATCGCCGTTTCCGGGGTCGCAAAAAAGCTGTACGCCGTTGTCACTACCTCGGCGTTGCGTGTACAGACCATCGACTTGCCCGAACCCCCCGAACCCAAACCGACATTCAAAGCCATCGCTGCGGACAGAAGAGCATCCGTTCCCGAACTCACGCCGACGACGTGTTTCCCTCCCAAATACCCACCCAATTCCTTTTCAAAACGCTCGATTTCGGGGCCCATCACATAGCGTCCCGACACAAGCACTTGCGAAACCGCCTCGTCGATGGCGGGCCGAATTTTCCGGTACTGCGCAGAAAGATCAATCAGAGGAACACGCATGGGTGCGGGAGTATAAGGAAACACCTCGTTTATCCACCTCGTTTTTTGCAAAGCGCGATGCGAAAGACTCCGTTTGTGTGGTATGGCCCCGCCTGATGCTCGTCTGTCGTTTGGTTCTTTCGGCGGAATGTTCTTCTGTCCTGCCATCCATCGCCGCGATCGAGGCGCAGGTTTTTCCATCACCGTGGGGCTCAGCTTCGCTGGCCGCCACACTGGCCCAGCCTGGAACGCTGCTCGCCGTCGCGGAAACAGACTCCCGGCACATCGTCTCCTATTGTCTTTGTCAGCAGGTTCTCGATGAGGCGACGTTGTTTGAAATTGCAACAGCGTCGGATTTTCAGCGCCAGGGCTTGGCCGCAAGGCTGCTGCGCTTGTGTGCAGAAACCCTCTCTCGAACACAGTGTGCGACGCTGTGGCTAGAGGTACGCAAAGGCAATACGTCCGCGATTGCGCTGTACGAAAAGGTCGGTTTCCAGACGCAGGGCCTTCGCAAACGCTACTATCCGCCCCTTTTTCCCGACGGAGATTTTGAAGACGCCGTGTTGATGTCTTGTTCGCTCCCGTCGTGCGAACCGAAGGAAACCGTCACGGAAGAGGCGAAGTGAGCGCCGCGTGAACCTGCCTCGCGCGCTCCTCGACGATTCGATACAAGTGTTGAAACTGCGCGTCGCGGAACAGCGGCTGGAAAAGTGGGCAGTAATGCAGCCAAACCAGGTCCACAAGACCTGCATTCACCGCCGGTGTCAGCGACTTCAACGTCTCGGCAGGTCGATTCAAAAAAGCGTGCCATTCCGCCGCAAGTTGGTGAAACAGCGTCATGCCTCGCTGGCTGCCCGATCGAATGGGAAGTTTGCTTCCCAGAAGTGCAGCATCCAAATCGCGCTCATAGGCAACCGCCTCGACGATCTCGCGCATTCCGCCGGGAAATGTGTCCGAGCCTTCCAGTTCTTTCAGCATTCGCCTCGCGTACGCCCGGTCTTTACGCCACAACGCGATGCGACAACGAAGCGCCGTCGTGTAAATGGCCGTATGCGGATTTGCTGCCGTCTGAAGAATCAACCCATCTGCTTTGTCGTGTTGGCCTTGCAGCTCGAACAGCCTCGCGCGCTCCACCCGCAGACGAACCAGCGACGGATCGATATCGAGCGCAATTTCGATCGCCCGCATTCCTTCCTGTAGCGGCCCCGTCTCGATCAAAATCCGTCCGAGCAAATCGTGCGCTTCCGCCAGCGTCGGTGAACGCGCCAGCGCCTGCCGCAAAAGCAACACCGCTCCCGGCAAATTCGCATCTTGAAACCTCACCACTGCCAGCGCCAAACACGACTCTGCGCTCGACGGAGCCGTCTGCAAGGCCAGCTCCGCCGCCGCGCGAGCCTTGTCCGCCGCCTGTGCTTCCCCAAAAAACCAACGCCGCGCCTGAGCTGTCGCATAACTTGCGAGCAGTTTCGGGTCGTGTTCTCGCCCGACCATGATTTCCTCAAGGAGCACCACTGCTTCATTCAGATTTGCCGACGCTGCGGTGTGCAAAAGTTGCCGCGCTCGAAAGTACTTTTCGACCGCCAACGCATCCGACAGTTTCGCTTTTTCGGGGGCTCCGCTGATTTGGCTCGTCAGTGCCTGTGCCAGGGCCGTCGAAACCGTGTCTGACAAAGCAAACAAATCTCCTACATTCGCATCAAACCGTTGCGCCCACACCTGCACGCCATCCTCGACATAAATCAGCCGCACCGTCAGTCGCAACGTGTCCCCCGACCGTCGCAGCGAACCGTCCACCACCAATTGGACCCCCAATTCCTTTCCCAACACCCGTGGTTCCCGCGAGTCTCCCTTCACGCTCATCGTCGCGCCCCGGCTGCGTACACGAACCCCTTTTGTCGCAGACAGCGCGTCAATGAGTTCCTCCGTCAACCCCTCGGCCAAGTGACTGTCCTGTGGGTTGCTCAGGTTTCGCAACGGCAACACAGCGATGCTTTTCTGCCGAGACAGCGCGATGTCGTCCTCGGAACGCTGTAGTTCTTTGACAGGTGGTGTGCCCGTCGGCTGAAGCGTTTTGCGCGTCGGAAGAAACTGCGCGAGCAGAGTAGCTAGTTCCGCAGCACTCTGCGGTCGTTCCAACGGATTCCGCCGCAAGCACCTCAGAATCAGCTCGCAAAGACCCCCAGGCAATTGAGGCAACAGAGAACGCGGATCGGGAGCATCCCGCAAAAGTCGCGCCATCGCCGTCAACATCGGCGTCGAGGCCACAAACGGCAAGGTTCCAGTCAGCATTTCAAACAACGTCACACCCAACGCAAACAAGTCTGTCGCAGGTGAGACCTCCGCAGACCCATCGACCTGTTCAGGGGCCATGTACTCCGGCGTTCCCAAAAGCCCCGCCCCCACAACCTCCTGCTCTCTCTGTTCCACCCCCCGAGCAATCCCAAAATCCGTAATCACCACCCTCCCATCCCTCCCCAAAAGCACATTATCCGGCTTGAGGTCCCT
>DAOLIT010000107.1:0-10992 GCA_035328405.1 Pseudomonadota bacterium
AGATCCGTCGCAAGATCCAGGCGCGGCCGTCCTCAATGCGGCCACGAAAGGTTGCGATCGTGGGCAGGTAGCTGGCTATCGACGCGGGGGGTTGGCTGTCGTGAAGTGGTCGCTGGCTATCGAGGGGTGCGGCGTGCTTTCGTGGCGTGGCAGCTGGCTATTGGGACTTGGCTTTTGGGGCGGCTTTCTTGAGTGGCCCATGGTGTACCACTCTCCCCATGAGCAGCTTGTGGTCGTTTGAAAACCTGGGTTCGGTCTGGTTCGGTGGCGCGCGTGGTCTTGAGGCAATGGCGAGTTTCCGGTCGCGCTTCTCCAAGAACTCGTGGAGTTTTCTGTGTGATAGCTGACCGATTTTTGTAGAATTGTTGGTCAACGATTCACTTTCCCGAGAGAGTGCCAAAGGGAGGCAGCAACGTGGATATTTCTCGTCGCGTTCATTGGCTGTGGGTCGCGGGCTTGAGCTTTCTGCTTTCTGCTCAACAGGCCGCCGCTGACAACCGAGACAATTTCAACAAGCCGACGTTCGACTTGCAGCTTTTTCGACCCGCGATCGATTCGCGCGGCTATGTGACTGTCAATTCGTCCAAATTGCTCGGGCATTTGGATTTTTCACTCGGGCTGCAAGGAAGCTGGGCGTTTCAGCCGCTGACCCTGCAACTGGACGCAGGTTCGCGGTATGGCGGCGATTCTGCCGGCCCAGAGGTGTCGAATACGCGCACCTTTGCCGTCGAACATTTGATTTCGCCGCAATTTCAATTCGCGATTGGTTTGTGGAAATGGGTCGAGTTGGGGATCGGTCTGCCGCTTGGGATCGCGATGGGGCGGCGCGAGCAGTGCGACTCGAACGGCGAAAACTGCGCCGGTTACAACCAAGCCGGAATCAGTGATCAGCTTCGCTTTACCCAGGTGATGCTGTCCGACGTGGGTTTGCACGCGAAGGTTCGGATTCTGGACCCGATGAGTTTTCCCATCGGCATCGCGGCGCTGATTTCGGGGTATTTGCCCATCTCGAAATGGGCGGGCGACGATGGATACAAGACATTTTTGGGCGAGGACAACTTTACGCTCAGACCGCAGCTCATTCTCGAGAGGGAGTGGGGTTCATCCAGGCGAATTCGCACGGCGATCAACGTCGGCGCGGTGGTCCGTTTCGGCGGAACCACGTTCACTGATGTCGGAAAAAGCGTCGCGATCAAAAACGACACGATTTGCTATCCGTCGGACAGCTCGACTGCGACAGGAAACTGCAATCCAGGCACGACATTTGGCGGCACAGGTCTAAGTCGGTCTGTCGGAACGCAAATCACGTATGGCTTGTCGGTAGCATTCGGAATCGTGCCCAACCGTTTCGATTTCCTGGTTGAGGGATACGGCTACGCGGATGTCACGGGGAATGACAAAGCCCTCCCGGTCGAAGCGGTGGGCGCGATGAAACTCTACCTCGCGAAAAATTCGTTTTTTCTCATTGGGGCTGGCGCGGGCGTGTACGGAAATGGCGGCGCACAGACCGGCAGTTCCCGCGCGAGGGCCTTTTTGGGTTTTGTTTACGAACCTCGCATCGGTGACAGAGACGGCGACGGTATTCGAGACAACCTAGACCAATGCCCGGATGAACCAGAAGACCTCGACGGTTTCCAAGACACCGACGGCTGCCCGGAACTCGACAATGACAACGACGGCGTTCCAGACAGCAAGGACAAGTGCCCAAATGTTCCGGGAACTTGGGACAACAAAGGATGCCCGACGGACTCGGATCGAGACGGAGACGGCATTCCCGACAGCAAGGACAAGTGCCCGGACGACCCTGAAGACCTGGACGGTTGGCAGGACCAAGACGGCTGCCCGGACATGGACAACGACGGAGACGGGATTCCAGACCATTTGGACAAGTGCCCGAACGAGGCTGAAACAGTCAACGGGATTGACGACAAAGACGGATGTCCAGACGGAGAAGATACGGACAAAGACGGCATTCCCGACGCGCAAGACAAGTGTCCCTTTGAAGCCGAAGACAAAGACGGTTTCGAGGACAGCGATGGATGCCCAGACCTCGACAATGACAAGGACCGCATTCCCGACAAAGACGACAAGTGTCCAAACGAGCCCGAAAAATACAACGGTTTCGAGGACGAGGACGGCTGCCCCGACAAAGGCCGCGTCATGATGGAAGGCGGAAAAATCAACATTCTCGACAAGGTGTATTTCGAGACAGGCAAAGCCACGATCAAGCCCGTGAGTTTCCCGATTCTCGACGCAGTGGCCGCGACTTTGAAAGGAAATCCAGAAATAGAACTGGTCGAAATCCAAGGTCATGCGGACGAGCGCGGCGACGACAATGCGAACCTCAGACTGACGGCAGCGCGCACGCAATCGGTGAAGGCGTATTTGGAAAAGAAGGGCGTCGAGGGAAACCGACTTGTGGCCAATGGTTACGGCGAGACCAAGCCTGTGTGCACCGACTCGAATGAAGAATGTTGGGAAAAGAACCGCCGGGTCGAGTTTGTGATTTTGAAACCCGCTGCACCCGGGGCTCAACCACCGAACCCTCCGCCGCAACCGGCGCTGAAAGCCGGTCCGAAACGCAAAAAGAAGTAAGCGAATTTTTCCCACCAACGCGCATTTCGCGCAGCCTACACTTTCGTCTGGCGCGGTTTCCGGCCTCTTCACCTGCTTTGGCGTTTCGGCGCGCAAGAGGTCACGGATGATGCGCGTGTGGCGACGGACATGTTGGGAAATCTGCTCAGACCAGACATCGAAAAGATGATCCGGGACAAGGACTGGAAACATCTGCGCCAAGAATTTGCGCAGCTTGATCCGTCTGATCTGGCGGAAATCCTTGAGGAGTTTCCTCTGCAAGATGCGGCGCTGGTGTTTCGCATCCTGCCTCGCGACGCGGCGACGATGATTTTTGAGTATTTGCCGCTCGAGCTTCAAACCCAGCTTGTGCAAAGCCTGGCCGACGAACAGCTCGTGAACGTCGTGAACGCGATGGCCCCAGACGATCGCACGCGACTTCTCGAGGAACTTCCGCCGGAAGTGACGCGGCGCGTGCTCGCGAGCCTGACGCCAAGTGAGCTGAAAACCGCACGGCAACTGCTCGGCTATCCCGAGGATTCGGCGGGCCGGTACATGACGCCCGAGTACGTCGCCGTGCGTCCCGACATGACGGCTCAAGAGGCGCTGACCTACATTCGCAAACACGGCAAAGGCGCTGAAACGCTGAACGTCATCTACGTCACCGACGAAAAAGGCCGCCTGCTGAGCGATCTGAAATTGGCTGCGCTCGTGATGTCCGATCCGAGCGCGAAAGTCGAGGATTTGGACCCAGGCCAACTGTTCAGCATTCCCGCCACTGCCGACCGAGAGGAGTTCGTCGCAGCTTTTGAGAAATACGACCGTGTGGCGCTGCCGGTCACCGACTCAAAAGGAATCATGCTCGGCATCATCACGATCGATGACGTGCTCGATGTCGCCGAGGAAGAGGCGACCGAAGACATTCAAAAACTCGGTGGTATGCAGGCCCTCGAAGCGCCGTACATGGACAGCCCGTTTCTCGACATGGTGAAAAAGCGGGCGGGTTGGCTGCTGGTGCTTTTTTTCGGCGAGATGTTTACCGCGACGGCGATGGCGTATTTCGAGGGAGAAATCAAACGCGCCGTCGTGCTGGCGTTGTTCATTCCGCTCATCATTTCGTCGGGCGGCAACTCGGGGTCGCAAGCCACTTCGCTCATCATTCGTTCGCTTGCGGTGCGCGAACTTGAATTGTCCGACTGGATGCGCGTCATGAAGCGCGAGCTTTTGTCGGGTTTGGCGCTCGGTTCGATTCTGGGCGCGGTGGGTTTTTTGCGGATCGTGCTGTGGCCGTCACGCGCGGTGGTGTACGGCGCTCACTACATCGGCATCGGTGTAGTTGTGGCGATAAGTCTCGTCGGTGTTGTGTTGTTTGGAACGCTCGCAGGTTCCATGTTGCCGTTTTTGCTGCGCCGTTTGGGACTCGATCCAGCGACGGCGTCTGCGCCGTTTGTGGCGACGCTCGTCGATGTGAGCGGGCTCATCATTTACTTCTCGGCAGCATCCCTTGTTTTGCGCGGGCTCTTGCTGTGATGGAAGTCGAAGAAGAAGCTTCCGAGTGACGCCCCAAACACGCTACCTTGTTTGTAACTTCACGGTCGCCCGGCGGCGATCGCGGAAACGGTCGCCCAAGGTTTTCTTTCGCTACGCCCATTTTTGGCTCGTTGAGGAGGCACGTAATGAGTTCCGGCAAGATGAACATCCTGGTCGGGGTTGATTTCAGCGACACATCCGCAGTGGCGATGTACTACGCGCTGTCGCTCGCAGAACGCACGTCCGCCACGCTTCATTTGGTGAACGTGGTGCATGGAGACATCGAAATTCAGACGGACGTGGGCATGAACGCCCCGTCTGAAATCCCCGAAATCAAAGAGGCGCGGACGCGACTCGAACGCATGCGCGCGATGATTGGCGGAAAAGTGGATGTCGAGCTGCATCTGCGCGCGGGTCGAACGGTTCCAACCATGCTCAGGCTCATCAAAGAACTTCAACCGGAGTTTGTGGTGGTTGGCAGCCATGGTCGCGGCGCGATGATGCGCGTGCTGCTCGGCAGCGTGTCCGCAGCGTTGACCAAACGCAGCACGGTTCCTGTGTTGGTTGTGCCGGCACCCGGACGAGAGGCCGAAGCAGACAAACCGGAACCCACGATCGAACCCGCTGAAGGCGGCAATCCGGCTGTTGGGCAGGCAGCCGGCGATGGTTCCGAGAGTGGCCACGAATACCGAGGCCTTTCGGGCAGCCTCGCTTCCGGCGTTGGTACCTCTCCGGGCGGAGTCGAAGGCATCGACGTGAATCCCGAGCTTCGCGTCCGCTACTAACCTCTTCTTTGCCAGACGCGACTGTGGTGGAATGGGGGATGGAATCCCCCAAAGCTAGGGCCGGTGCTGTGCGCAGGCGATGAGGTGCTCGAGAAAGCGTCGATGGCCGTCGGGATGGTGCGCGAGGATAAGGTCGGCGCAACCAAACGAATGCCTCGGATAGAACGTACCGGGCATCACATTGGCATCGAGCAAAAAGAGTCGGCCTGTGGAATCCATCCGCACATCGCAGCGCGCGTATCCGACGATCCGAATGGCCGAAAGATACCGCGCCACCATGGAGCGGAGTCGCTCATCGAGCACCGGGTCGTCCACTGGGCGCATTCCGAGCTGCTCGTAAGCCAGCCACTTCAGCTCAAAGTGCTTGAAGGTCTCGCCGGGAGGAAATAGAACCTCGAAGGGCGTATAGACCAGGGGTTGCGTGTCTCCGGGGGGCGGTTCTGCCCCGAGAACGGTGAATTCACGGCCTTCGATAAATTCCTCGAGGAGAGCGCCGCCAAATCGCGCCCGCGTGCGCTCACACGCTGCACGCAATGCAGCGTAGGAATCCGCGCGTGAAGTCGGTTCGATGCCTTTGCTGGCATATCCCGACGGTGGTTTGACCAGAATGGGCAGTCGCAATTTCGCGGCGAGCTGTTCGACGCAATCGTCATCGGCAGACAGAAAAACGTGTGCGGGAGTCTCGATTCCTGCGACCTGGCAAGCATCCTTGAGCATTCGACGAATGTTGCTCAGACGGTAGCAACGCGAATCCGCGCCGGTAAAAGGCACACGCAGACGTTCGAGTTGTTCGACGACCTCGATGCCCGCGATGTCCTCATCTGCTTCGCCATCGCACAAATTGACAAACACGTCGAAGTTCTGGGTAGCCAGTTCGGCGATGCGGGCGGTCACTTCCGACTTTTTGAGCAGACAGGTGGTAAAGGAATGCGCCGGCAACCAAACCGAGGCATCGGGATAGGGATCGATGTCCTGAAACCCACACGTAGATCCCTCATACGACGCGATCAATTGGCAAATGCGCACGGCGCTTCATTTTTCCTTGGAAGCCATGCTGAGTAAAGACAAAGCTTGGCAGAGTCGGCGTGATGTCGCTTGGATTCGAGGCAGCGTCCGAGGTTCAGTCGCGCTCGAGGTAGGTGTAGCCGGACAGACCGGTCTCGTAGATGCGGAGGAAGTTGCGGCTTTCTTCGAGAGTCATGCGGCGGTTGCGGAGGGCGTGCTCGACGGCGCGGCGCAAACGGGAGGTCATTTCCTCTCGGGAGTAGCCGACGTATTTGAGTGCGTCGGTCACGGTGTCGCCCGGAATGACGTGCTCGATGTGATAGCCGCCGCCGGATGCACACGAGACGAAGACGGTGTTGGTGTCTCCGAACAAGTTGTGGAGGTCGCCCAAAATTTCTTGGTACGCACCGACCATGAACATCCCAATGTAGTAGTCCCCTTCGGTTAAGGGGTGGAGTTCGAGGACGTGTTTGACCTCACGGGGGTCGATGAATTGGTCGATTTTTCCGTCGGAGTCACAGGTGATGTCGGCGAGGACTCCTTTGCGTGAGGGTTCCTCGCCGTGGCGGTGAATCGGGAGAATGGGGAAAAGCTGATCGACGGCCCAGGAATCAGGAAGAGACTGGAACATCGAGAAGTTGCAAAAGTAGGTGTCGGACAGAGCGTGCTCGAGACCCTCGAGTTCTTCAGGAATGTGAGGGAGGTCGCGGATGATGCGGAGGACTTTCTGGCACAGGGCCCAGAAGATGTCCTCAGCGATGACGCGGTCTTTGAGAGACAAGTGTCCCAACGCAAACAGAGTCAGGCATTCGTCTTTGTATTCGATCGCGTCGTGGTAAAGCTCCAGGTAGTTTTTGCGCGTCACGTCGCGGTAGGAATCGAACAAGTGACGGACGACGGGAGCGACGGCATCGGGAAGCACATCGGGAACTTTGCCGACCGCAAACTCACCGACTCCCAAGACATCCACGACCAACACGGCGTGATGCGCCACCACGGCGCGCCCGGATTCGGAAACAATCGTCGGGTGTGGAATGCCTGCGGCGTCGCACAGTTCCATCAAGCTGTACACAATGTCGTTTGCGTACTCTTGCAGGGTGTAGTTCATCGACGAGCTGAAGTTGGTTTGGGAACCGTCGTAATCGACCCCCAAACCGCCGCCGACATCCAAATATCGAAGCGGCGCGCCCATTTTGGACAGTTCGACGAAGAACCGGCCCGCTTCCCGCATCGCGTTTTTGATGGAGCGAATGGACGAAATCTGGCTGCCCAAGTGAAAGTGCAAAAGCTCGAAGCTGTCGAGAAGGCCCTCGTCTTGCAGAAAACGCATGGCCTCGAGCATCTCGCGGCTGGACAGACCGAACTTGCTGCGGTCGCCGCCGGACGCCTCCCAACGGCCCGAACCGCGCGTCGCCAGTTTGGCGCGGATGCCGATGCGGGGTTTGATTCCGTTGCGGGAAGCAATGTGGGCGATGAGGGGAAGCTCGGAATACTTTTCGACAACCAAGATGATGTTGCGGCCCAGCTTGCTCGCCAAAAGGGCGCTCTCGACGTATTCCTCGTCTTTGTAGCCGTTGCAAATGATGAGGGCGTCTTCGTCCTCGAGCATCGCGATGACGGTCAGCAGCTCTGGTTTGCTGCCCGCTTCGAGGCCGTAGTGGAACGGTCGCCCGCATTGGACGATCTGCTCGACGACGAAGCGGTCTTGGTTGACCTTGATGGGATAGACGCCTCGGTAGTCGCCTTTGAAGCCGTACTCGGCGATGGCATTTCCGAAAGCTTGGTGCAATTCGACGATTCGGGACTTGAGGATTTCGGGAAAACGGATGAGCAGGGGAAGACCGATGCCACGTTCGCGGACCTCATCGACCAGTTCTTTCAGATCGATTCCGCGTCCGCCATCGGATGACGCATCACCGGGAAACACGACGATGTTGCCTGCGTCCCCGATGTCGAAATAGGGCGCGCCCCATTTGCGTATCGCGTAGGTTTCTTTGGAATCCGCAATTGACCAGCGACGCGGTATCGATCCAGTCGAGTGCATGGTGTCCTGACTCCTTACCGAGCGTGTTTTTCTCGAAAAAGTCCCCAAAAAGGGTGCTGCAAAAAAGCGCGTCGCAGGATGAACGGACGCTCCGGGTCAGGCAACGAAAAAATGCAGCCGTTTGGCTGGGCTTGGCACTGGTATAGTGTTCGAGGTTTCTTGGGGGAAAAGATGGCGGACAAGACCGTGTCGCTCGGCGAGCACACAGTGCGAGAGGTCGCGTTGGCTTGGCCTGTGTCCGTGGCTGTGTTTGCTCAGGTCGGCATCGAGTTTTCGTGCGGCGGAGATCTGGTGGTTTCGGACGCTTGCCAACAAGTGGGCATCACCGTGGAAGGGCTTTGGTCGCTCATTCAACAGGCGGCGCAACACCCTGCCCCGAGCGATTTGGAGTTTTGGCACAACGCATCGCCGAGCGCGCTTTTGGATCACCTGATTCATCGGTATCACGAGCCTTTGCGCAAGGAACTTTCCAGGCTGGAATCTCTGAGTCAAAAAGTGGAACAGCGACACGGCGAGGCGTTTCCGCAGGTCGTCGCCATTCGGCATTTGTGCGCAAGCCTGCGACGCGAGCTGGAACTGCACATGGCCAAAGAGGAGCGCGTGCTGTTTCCGCTGATTCGTCGGCTGGATGCGCAATTGCAACGGGGAATGACGGATCGAGCGACGGCGAAACAACTGCTCGCGCCGCTGCGGCTGGCGTTTACGGACCACGACGCCCTCATCAACATCGTTCGGGAGCTGCACGAACAAAGCGGAGGCTACGGCGTGCCGACGGGCGTTTCGGCCAGCTATCACATGCTGTGCTCGGGTCTGCGAAGTCTGCAATTCGAGCTGCAACTTCACTTTCACCTGGAAAACAACGTCTTGTTCGGCGCGGCGCGCGACATGTTGGTGGCGTCCGGTTTGTAACATCGTCCGTCTTTACCGGCAGGTGTGTCGCTGATACCGTCCGCGCATGTCTTTGCCTTGCGAGCACCAAACGCCGGGTGCTCTGCCCAAACCCCCTGCGATTCTGGTCGTCGATGACGAGCCGGACAACTTGGATGCGTTTCGGTTCAATTTCCGAAAGGACTTTCGGCTGCTGTTGGCTCAGTCGGCGCAAGAGGCGCTCGCGCTTTTGCAAACGGAACAGGTCGCGGTCATCGTGACCGACCAGCGCATGCCGCAGATGACGGGGCTTGCGTTTTTGCGCGAGGCCAAGTCGAAAGCGCCGCTCGCGGTGCCCATCATCGTGACGGCCTACACGGACGTGGAGGTGCTCATCGAGGCGATTCACCTGTCCGACCTTTATCGATATGTAAAAAAGCCGTGGGACCAAAAGGAACTGCGCGGCGTGCTGTTTCAGGCGCTCGAACGGCACAAGTTGCTCACAGAAAATGCGCGCCTGACCGAGCAGCTTCGGCAGTACGCGGGATATTTGGAAAAAGAACTTCGTGCGCAGGCCGATTTTGGCAAGTTGGTCGGTGACTCTCCGGCGTGGAGGGCGGCGCTTGCGAGGGTCGAGCAAGTCGCGCGGACGCATGCCACGGTGCTGTTGCGCGGGGAAAGCGGGACGGGGAAGGAGCTTCTGGCGCACGCGCTGCATGTCAACTCGCCGCGCAAAGACCGACCGTTTGTGCGCGTTCACTGCGCCGCGTTGCCGCTTGGCGTGCTCGAGTCGGAATTGTTTGGTCACGAACGGGGCGCGTTCACCGGCGCGAGCGGACGACACATCGGTCGTTTTGAATTGGCGCACCGAGGCACGATTTTCCTCGATGAGGTCGGCGATTTGCCTCTCGATATGCAGGTCAAACTGTTGCGCGTGCTGCAAGAACGCACCTTCGAGCGCGTCGGCGGCAGCGAGACCATTTCCGTCGATGTCCGCGTCATTTCCGCGACCCACCGCGACCTGGAAGCCATGATCGCCCAAGGCACGTTTCGCCGCGATTTGTACTATCGCCTGAACGTCTTTCCGATCGATTTGCCTCCGTTGCGAGAGCGCGTGTCCGACGTGCCTGCGTTGAGCGAGCACTTTTTGCGCAAGTGGTCCAAGCACGCAGCCCAGCCCGTTTTGCGCGTGTCGCCCGCCGCACTCGAACGCCTTTCGCACTATCCGTTTCCTGGCAACGTCCGCGAGCTGGAAAACCTGATCGAACGCGCGCTGATTTTGGCGACCGGCCCCGAAATCACCCCTGCCGAACTAGAACTGTTGGGCCAAGACACCGCGCGTCCCCTCGCGCCTGAGCCCGGCAAGCCCCGGACCGCGCAACAGAGTCCAAAAGCGGCCCCGCTTCCAAAAGAAGGAACGCCTCATCCAACAGAGGCAACGCTCCATCCACATCCAAGGACAGGGTTCACTCCTCCCCTGGCGGGAACGCACCCTTTGGGGGACGACGCCGCGTCGGGAGGCGAACGCACGCTGTCCGAAAAATTGCTCGAACAAGAGCGCGCCGAAATTCTGTCTGCGATCGAGCGTTCCGACGGCAACATCGCGCACGCTGCGAGGCTGCTCGGTTGCAATCGCAGCACGTTGTACTACCGCCTGCGAAAACTCGACCTCCTGCACCTGCTCCCAAACCCCCGCCCCGAACACGCGCCAGAACCTGCATTCGCGGAAGGCGTTTGCAAAAGGACCGTCCCCCTCGCGTGATCACCTTGGCCCTGCTGGATGTGGTCGGGCCCATCCGCAGGTGGTCGAGGTCGCACGTTGAGGTGGTCCTGTGCGGACGTTGAAGTGGTCCTGTGCGCACGTTGAAGTGGTCCTGAGCGGACGTTGAGGTGGTCCTGAGCGGACGTTGAGGTGGTCCTGAGCGGACGTTGAGGTGGTCCTGAGCGGACGTTGAGGTGGTCCTGAGCGGACGTTGAGGTGGTCCTGAGCGGACGTTGAGGTGGTCCTGTGCGCACGTTGAAGTGGTCCTGAGCGGACGTTGAGGTGGTCCTGAGCGGACGTTGAGGTGGTCCTGAGCGGACGTTGAGGTGGTCCTGTGCGCACGTTGAAGTGGTCCTGAGCGGACGTTGAGGTGGTCCTGAGCGGACGTTGAGGTGGTCCTGAGCGGACGTTGAGGTGGTCCTGAG
>DAOLIT010000107.1:11092-15784 GCA_035328405.1 Pseudomonadota bacterium
GTGGTCCTGAGCGGACGTTGAGGTGGTCCTGAGCGGACGTTGAGGTGGTCCTGAGCGGACGTTGAGGTGGTCCTGTGCGCACGTTGAAGTGGTCTTGGTCTCACCTGGAGGTGAGGTTGATATCAAGGAACCTTGAGTGGGCGAAGCAGGCCTGAGTGAGTGGTCCGGGTTCTGCGCGCGAGGAAACGCTCGATCGCTT
Organism: Pseudomonadota bacterium; assembly: GCA_035328405.1. Taxonomy (GTDB): domain Bacteria; phylum Myxococcota_A; class Polyangia; order Palsa-1104; family JAEUJZ01; genus JAEUKA01. The sequence continues at coordinate 11,292 of DAOLIT010000107.1, forward strand.
GCACGAAGGCTCTGCCATCGCTCGTTTTCGTGATCGCTCCATCGGCACCGCTTGCCCGTGCGATTTCTTGCAGTTCCGATTCAGACAACGAGGAATGCAGCAGAATCAGCACGTCGCGCGCGTGGCTGGCCGATCGAATCAAGCGACACACTTTGTCCCCCGTGATCGACGGCATGTTGATGTCCACAAGCACCAGATCGGGATGAAGCCGCATCACCTCGCGCGTGATTCCCAGAGGCGAATCGAAGGTATGTACTTGATACCCTTCGGACTCCAGCAAGATACGCATTTGGGAGAGGATGACCTGACTGTCGTCCAAGACAAAAATGCTCGCGCGATGATGGGAATCTGCCAGGCCGTGAGTCATCAGAGGGACTCCTTACGCAATCCAGTGCGTGTGGATGTTTCTGCATCATATCAAGCAGCGCCCCTGCTCGTTCTCAAGAAAGGAGGTCTGCCTCGCAAAGAATCGACGGAACCTGTTTCCACCTCATGCCACACGGACGGTTTCGGGGGTTCTCTGTTCCCACTGTATGTGGTGCTTTCGGGGAGGAAATGCGCGGACAAACAGAGTGGTTTGTGTTACAGGACAATTCAACCGGCTTTCTGGGGGGATATCCGTGGCTCGATACGACCGAATAGGAAAGGACTACCAGCGCAGGAGGAAACCCGATCACCGCTTCGTTGCCCTGATCGAAGAGGCGCTCGGGGACTGCGTGTCTGTCCTCAATGTAGGGGCGGGAACGGGCTCCTATGAATCGTCCAAACGCAAACTGGTGGCCCTCGAACCCTCGGAAACCATGATTCGGCAGCGTCCCCCGGATGCCGCTCCTGCCATCTGCGGCCAAGCGGAACAGCTCCCCTTTTTGGATCACACCGTTGATGGAATCACGGCTTTCATGACCGTGCATCACTGGCTGGACGTGCCGCGCGGACTAAAGGAATTGCGTCGTGTGGCCCGCAAACGAATCGTCATCATGACGTATCTTCCGCAGCTTGGCCCCTTTCCAGACAGGTGGGTGACGAATGTGTACTTTCCCGGCATCGCCGCTGCCCACCGCCGCAGAATGCCGGAGCTGCACTTTTTCGAGGAAGCCTTTGGCACTGTCACACTCGTTCCTTTGCTGATTCCGCACGATTGTACCGATGGTTTTATTGACGCTTTTTGGGCTCGGCCCGAGGTGTACCTCGACCCCGGTGCGCGCAATTCCATGTCTGCGTTTCAGCTTCTCAATCCCGTGGACTTGGTTCAGGGGATTGCGCAGCTGCGCGCAGACCTGAAACAGGGTGTGTGGGATTCACAGTTTGCAAAACTCCGCACGCAAAAAGAGATCGATGCGGGTCTGCGCTTGGTGGTCGCCCATTTCCCAGACGCCGCACAGGAGTAGTATCGCAAGACCCATGTCTTCTTCTGCCCAGAAAGACCCGACAAATTCCACAAACCAGCGGCTGAAAGGTGTCCTCCTGGTTCTTCTGTCGAGCATCACGATGTCCACCAAGGCCATTGTGGCGAAGCTTACCTACCTTGAGGGAATCGATGCGCTGACCACACTGTCGATGCGCATGTTTTTCGCAGTTCCCCTGCTGGTTTTGTCCGCGTACTTCGCAGAGAAAAAAGCCGACCGGCGTTTGAATCGGCGCGAAATCGTGTGGATTGTGCTGCTGGGGATCACGGGTTACTACTTTTCGACGCTGGGTGACTTTTACGGGCTTGCGTACATCTCTGCTTCTTTGGAAAGGCTGGTGCTGTTTCTGTACCCGACCTTCGTCGTTCTTCTGTCCGCAGTCTTGTTTCGCAAGCGACTCACCAGGTGGCAGGGTCTGGCGCTGCTTGTGACGTATGTGGGCATGGGAATCGTGTTTCACAACGAAAGGAATCTGTCGGGCCCCTTTGTAGTGAAGGGGTCTCTTTTCGTGTTGGGTTGTTCGATCGGATACGCGATCTATCTGGTCGGAGCGGGCAGACTGATTCCGCACGTAGGAGCGTCCAGGTTCAATGCCTACTCTTTGCTTTCAGGCACGGTGTTTTTGTTCATTCACTGGTTCATCTTTGGGCGGTCTCTTTTCGGTTTGCCTTGGATTGTGTACGTGTATGGAGTTCTTCTGGCGACCATCGGAACCGTGATTCCGACCGTGCTGCTGTCGAAAGGAATTGCGCTGACGGGAGCAGGTCCAGCGGCAATCTTGACGACGGTGGGGCCGATTTCCACGATCGTGCTGGCGCATGTCCTTCTGGGAGAGCCGATCACACTCGGACAGACGCTGGGAAGTCTGCTCGTCCTTCTGGGTGTGACACTGGTGTCTCTGCGCAAATAGGCCGGACGACATACCACGGGCCCCGGCGAATTTTTTTTGGGCGATTCAAGCAACTTTGGACGCGGTTGCGCCCGATAAGAAAGACATTGGCGTGGCTTGGTTTGCAAAGCCGCGTTGGCCCAAGGGGAAAAGAGGGGATTTTGCCACCATGTCCGACTTTCTGACCGACTCCGAACCAGAGAAACGGAAGCCGCTGTCCCACAGCGATTTTTTGCCAGAAACCCCAACGAACAGCGCGTGGCATCCGCCGATGCGACCTGAGCTCTTCTCTCCGCACAAGACGCCGGGACCTGTGTCCCCTTTGACCGCTCATCACGCACAGGGGTTGTTTGGACACTATGCAGACGACCCCCTTGGTTTGCAGGGATTGGGTTTTTCTCCGTTTGCGTCGCTGCTCGGGCCGAAGAAGCCGACGCTCGATGATTACCGGGGGCACGAAGACCACGCGATCGACGATCAAATCCAGTCGAACCGAGAGCTGCGCGCGCTTCTGGATTCCGGCGGGCCGATAAGACCGGAAATCACCGATGGAGAAACCACGAAACTCAACGCGGATCGCGAAGAGCTGTTGAAAAGCCTGAAAGACCGCAGCGGGACGTATGACACCGAAATCGGCGCGATTTCCAAACAACTGCCCGAAAAACTGCCCAAGGACCTGACCAAAGAACAACAGGAATTGCTCAAACAAAAGACGGAGCTTGAGACGGAAAAGAACAAGTATTCCGATCAACAGACCGCTCTGCAAAGGTGGCACGATCGGCGCGAGATCAATTCCATCAACGAACAGCTCAAAGACCCCAAACTGACCCCGGAAGCGAAGCAAAAACTGCTCGATACCAAAAAGACGCTGGCAACCGGACTCCTTTCGACCACCAAGCAGTATGAACAGTTCGACGAACGGTGGGAAGACACGGTGTATGGCAAAGACAAGACCTACACCAACATGACGGAAGCGGGGTGCGGGCCGACTTCGCTCGCGATGATGATGGATTTTGCGGACCAAGAGGACCCCGAAGGCCATCACTCCAAGGGGGAAAAGGACCCTTATTCTCCCCGCAAGATGGCGGATTACGCTACGAACCACGGGCGCGTAAAAGGTTCCGGCACCGATGGAAGCCGCATGATGAAAGACCTGTCTGGTAGCTTCCCAGGTTTTGAAGGGAAGTCGGTGGACAACTTGGCCAACTCTGTAGAGTCTCTGCGCAACGGAATCCCAGTCATGTTCCTGGGCCACAACGTCCACGGCACGCGCAAGGACGGAACAGACACCAAATACGGTGGACACTTCATGACGCTGACCGGTGTCTCGGACGACGGAAAAAACTTCAACGTCAACGATGGCGGGCGGAACAAGAATCAGAACATCCGCACGATGACCGACAAACAGCTCAAAGCTGGTTCTTCGGGTTATTGGAACGTCAAACACAACACCCATTGAGCGGTTTTGCGGGTTGTGTTACGCAGGCGACCTGATGAAGATGAAACCGATGAAACCGATGAAACCAAGAAAGACACAAACGGTGCGCGCAGTGGGAATCGCTGGGTTTGGTCGCCGTTTGTTCATCGGCAACGCTTGGGTCAAGATCGCATGCGCGGGAATGCTTGTCGTCGCGCAGGGAGCATCTGCTGAGCCTCAAAAGCGTGCAAAACAAGCCGTGGGGAGTGTGATGACGCAAGACCCAGTGTTCCAAGAGTCCTTTGTCGCGTTTTTGCGGGAATACCACCGAGCGATCGCAGCCGGAGACCGAACTGTCTTGGCGGCGCATACCCAATTTCCCCTTTCGTTTGGGAAAGCGACGTATGACCTGGAGGCGAAGACGCAAAAAGAGGTGGTGAACTCTGTCGAACGACTCTTGAAAGAGAAAGACACCCTGCTTTGGCCGACTCAGCTTCTCCCCAAAACCGCTGCCGACCTGTTGACCGTAAAAAGGGGGCAGCAAAAGTGTTCGGATGCAGAGGCACCCGAGGTGCCCGATTTTCAAAAGGGGGAACCGGCGTTTTCCTTGCGGGGCAACGAAGTGACGTTTGTCTATCTCGCAAACCCCTGTGAATCCGAAACCCACATGGTCACACTCCGCTTCGTCCACAGCCCCAAAGGCTGGCACCTGACCGAACGCACCGCCCGACTCGGCTCCAAATAACCCCGCACATTTTCGGATACCGGCCTGCGCGGACGG
>DAOLIT010000108.1:0-15627 GCA_035328405.1 Pseudomonadota bacterium
GTCGGGACCATGTTTGCCCGGACACCCAATGATCGTGCGATTTCCTTTGAGGACCTCCGTTGAAATCCTCAAGTCTCTGAAGACGTTGTTGCAATTGATCTCTTTCTTCCAAAACTCTTTGCTGCCAAGGTTCCATCTCTATCCTCCGTCCAAAGCGTAACACTCCGCTTCTCAACTGCAACCCGAAGTTGCACCGTAGTTCACGAGGGCTAGGAAATCGGCATCAGCAGATCGTTGAAACAGTCGCGCAGCATCACTAATTCCTCATAAGTGAGACGTGCGCACTGTTCCTCACTGCGGTGGAGATTGCGCAGCGTGAGCCGGACAAACTTACAGGTGTCATCCAATTCGATTTCAATTCACTTATCGGCATCAAATATTGGAACAACTGTTAACCACACAAGGACTCCTTTTGATTATAAGCATAGCACTCCGCTTCTTAACTACATCCCGAAGTTGCACCGCAGTTCTGGCACTTGTGGCAAGCGCCATTCCGCACCATCAACGATCCACATTCATGACATGAAGGGGCGTCGCTATCTGTTACCTGAGCCGTCACTGGAGTGGGGAACCGCAGGGCGAGCCATCGAAATAGATAATCAAGAAGGCTACTGGCCCGCCCCATCATCTCACTTCCTGTCCATCCCGAAGGTTCAAAGCGTGTATGCTCGAATTTGCGAACAAACAGCTCCAGCGGTACGCCATGCTGCAAGGCGACAGAGACGGCGATTGCAATGCTATCCATGAGTCCTGAAATCGTCGAGCCCTCCTTCGCCATGTTGATGAAGAGTTCGCCTGGAGTGCCGTCGGGATAAAGGCCGACGTGGATATATCCCTCATGCCCCCCAACTTGGAATTTGTGTGTGATGGATTGGCGCTCGTCGGGAAGCCTTCGCCGGGTTGCGCCGACCGTGGCGATCTGAGCGACCGGAAGCGGAGTACTCCGCTCGCTGCCAGGCGACGTGGAGACGGGCTGGCTACGTTTGCAGCCGTCACGGTAGATCGCGATGGACTTGAGCCCCAGTTTCCACGCTTGCATGTAAGCGTGTTCGATGTCCTCAACCGTCGCAGAGTTAGGGAGGTTCACCGTTTTGCTGATTGCACCGGATAGAAATGGCTGCACAGCAGCCATCATGTTGAGATGCCCATCGACCGGAATACTTCGCTTCCCATTGCGCGGAGCGAAGGCACAATCAAACACAGGGAGATCCTCACTCCTGAGAACAGGACAGCCCTCAATCGTGTCGTGATCTTCGATGTATTTCAGGATTTTGTCGATATCCGTCGCGGAGTAGTCGAGAGCCTTCAAGCCCTCACGCACGGAATCGTTGACGATGCGGAGTGTTCCGCCGCCCACGAGTCGCTTGTACTTCACGAGGGCGATGTCCGGTTCGATGCCGGTCGTATCGCAGTCCATCATGAAGCCGATGGTGCCAGTCGGCGCGAGCACAGTGACCTGAGAGTTGCGGAAGCCGTGCTCTGCTCCCAAGATTCTCACGTATTCCCAAGCATCGGCTGCGCTGGATGATAGTTTGTCGCCACATGGCGATCCTAACCATTGCTGCCGTGTCGCCTCAGCATGCTTCTCAATCACAGTGAGCATCGCTTCCCGGTTCTCCTGATACCCCTCAAACGGTCCACCGCAGTCCTTGGCAATCTGAGCGCTCATTCGGTAAGCAGCGCCAGTCATGAGGGAGGTGATTGCGGCAGCAAGTGTTGTGCCCCTTTCTGAAGCGTAGGGAATGCCCCACGACATGAGTAGAGCCCCAAGGTTGGCATAACCAAGACCTAGCGGACGAAACTTCAGGCTGTTGTATCGGATCTGTTCCGTCGGGTAGCTTGAATTGCCGACGATGATCTCTTGCGCAAGGATTGTGATCTCAACTGCATGAATGAAGCTGTTGACATCAAACTTCCCGTCGTGTGCAAACTTTCTGAGGTTGAGGCTCGCCAGATTGCATGCGGAATCGTCAAGGAACATGAACTCTGAGCATGGATTGCTGGCATTGATCCTGCCCGTCGCTGAGCATGTGTGCCACTGGTTCACGGTGTCGTTAAATTGCAAACCAGGATCGCCACATTCCCACGCAGCCGTAGCGATTTTGCGCCACAGGTCGCGAGCTTTGAACGTCCCGGCGATGCCCCCATCCTTCTTTCGCGTGCTCCATTTCCCATCCACAACCACAGCGCGCATAAACTCGTCGGTGACGCGCACGGAGTTGTTGCTGTTCTGAAAAAAGACGGAGCTGTAGGCTTCTCCACCAAAGCTGCCATCATAGCCAGCCGCGATCAGCGCGTGCGCCTTGCGTTCCTCGTTCACTTTGCATTCGATAAACTCTGGTACATCGGGATGGCCTACGTTGAGGATCACCATCTTTGCAGCGCGGCGAGTTTTTCCGCCTGACTTGATGACCCCCGCGAAAGCGTCAAAGCCCTTCATGAAGCTGACTGGTCCGCTTGCTGTTCCTCCCCCTTTCAATCGTTCTTTCGATGAGCGGAGTGTGGAAAAGTTTGTGCCTGTTCCTGAGCCATGTTTGAACAGCATGCCCTCCGTTCGCGCAAGGGTGAGGATGCTCCCCATGTTGTCCTCAACGCTGTTGATGAAGCAGGCGGAACATTGAGGCTCCGGTTCAACACCGACGTTGAACCAAACTGGCGAATTGAACGCCATTTTCTGATTCACAAGAAGGTGCGTCAGCTCAGCGTGAAAAGTGGATGCGTCATCACGTGAAGCGAAGTACTTGTCTTTCTCTCCCCAACGTGTGATCGTGCTCACAACCCGGTCGATGAGCTGGCGAAGGGAGTGCTCTTGCGCTCCGTGAAAGTACTTCTGAGCGACGATGTTTGTTGCTTGCTGTGACCAAGTGGAAGGAAATTCAACGTCCTTCTGCTCAAAGACGATCTTGCCGTTGTCTCCTACGATGGACGCTGTTCGCTTTTCCCACGTCAGAAGGTCGTAGGGGTGCTTATCAGGAGTGGTGAAAAGGCGTTTGATGGTGATTCCAGTGTGGGCCATGGCGGCTTAGTCCTTCGCGCCGTGCGTGCAGCGCATTACAGATGGATGAGCAGATCGGTTCTCATTCCCCGTCCGCTTGCTTTTGGTGACACGTTGTTTCTGACTTGAAGCTCGTAGACAGTTTGATGCCGTCCGACTGGCGCATACGTCTCGCGTGTCTCTGCGCAATCACTACCCATGACCCAACAGTCGGCACCACGAGCTTTCGCGGCTTGGAGAGCAGACATGAGGCGCAAATGGTCCAGATCACCGAAGCCCTCTCGCGTGTAGGCTGAATGCGTGCCGGACCAAGGAGGATCGGCAAAGACTAGATCGCCGTCTTCCGCCTGAGCCACCGTCTGAGCAAAATCGCAACACGCAAGAGTGACAGGCAGGCTTTGCAGAAGCGTAGCACTCCGCTCTAGCTCGTCGAGTGCGAAGTGTGCAGCGTGAGAAAATGGCACGTTGTACTTGCCCTCTTTTTTGCTCACCCGCCAGATGCCTTGAACCGAGCACGCTTGACGAATGAGAAAGAGAAACCAGTCGGCAGTCGCTCCACGTGTCTCAAGAAAGTGAGCACGTTGATCGGCTTCTGACATCTGCTGAAACGCCTCCAGCATCACGCGGGCGCGTTTCCAGACTTTCGCATCGCGGAGCATTGTGAACACGGAGATCACCGGCTCGCAAGCGTCCGCAAGCCACGCAGATCGCGCTAGACCGATGCGTAGAGCCTCAAGTTCAAAGCTGCCAGCCCCAAGGAAGGGGGAGATCAAACGCTTGTTGTAAGCGTTCCCATTTGCGTTTACGATGGCCGCGATTTGTTCGGCGCTGTTGCGCTTGCCGCCAGCCCAACGAAAAATCGGCCTCATGGCTTGGCTCCAGACGCAGGACGAAAGCCGTGTGCCTGCAAGCACCAATCAACCAGGCGTTCACGCCGAGAGCTGTCCACCTCTACGATGGGGATATACGGAATGTTCCAAATCTGAAACAGCGTCTCGACGACGGCATCAATGCGAACTTGACCTTCCCATTCCGAGAGCAAACGGAAAGGATCGGTGCTCGCTTGCGGACGGAGCGCACGCTGCGGACGGACGAGAAAGACGATGCTCTGACGCAAAGAAGCGAGGTACTCCGCTTTCACCGTGTGAAACAGCTTGCCGAAGTTGCGGGCGTGTTCCTCAGCGTAAGCAAGGTTGTCCACGGTGCGATCTGAGACGTAGGGAGGTTCGAGCTGGGCTTCCGCTTCAAACTGTCGGCGGAACACTTCGGCTTGGAACTCCGATGATGCCGCTCCCGTGGTCCGAATCTCAGCGAACGTCTTGCGCGAGTCAGCGAGCACAGAGCGTGCAACCTCGTTAATCATTGGCAAGCCGTAAGTTTTCGCCACGTAGAGACAGAGCGTGGTTTTCCCTGTCCCGTCGGCCCCTGCAAAGTAAATGCGAATAGGAGGTTGGTTGTTCATTATTTTAGGTCTATCCTGTCTCAGAAACGTGATCATGCTCTATCAACTTGAGCTGATACTGATAGTCTGGATGACAGCGAAAACATGCAAATTCATATTGCTTGGGGAGGTTGTCACCCCCAGAAAGCTCCATCTCATGTCCACAAGTGAATTTAACCAGCATTTTGTAGGACTCCCATCACTGCCTGGAGATCGGCCCAAACTTTCATTTTTTCCCCCGGATTGCGGAGCAAGTATGCGGGGTGAAATGTTGGCATAACTCGGAATGTCCGCTCGCCAATCGTCCGCTCAAACCAGCTCCCCCGCCACTGTGATATTTTAGCATGCGAATCACCGGAAAGCACGCGCAAAGGGGTGTTTCCCAGCGTCACAATGAAGCGCAGTTTTGACGCTGATTCCAGTGTTTGCCAAAGGAAGGGGAGACACGCTTCAATTTCGTCGCGCTCAGGTTGCCGATTCTGTGGAGGTCGGCACCGGACCACGTTGGAGATAAGTACTTCGCTTCGTGAGAGGTTCATCGCTGAGAGCATGCGATCAAGTAGTTGCCCAGCGGCTCCTACGAATGGTACGCCAAGTCTGTCTTCCTCGTAGCCCGGCGCTTCTCCTACGAAAGCGAGAACAGCATCGCGACTTTCTGTGCTCTTCACGATGCGCTGGCGAGTCGTACAGAGTTTGCATAATCTACAGTCGGTCATGGCCTGCCCGTGAATCCGATGTTTTTTGCAAGACTTCGCCACGTCTCTATGAAGGCTTCTCGTGCGTGGTTATATGACCAGGGTTTGATTGGCATGGTATCCGGTTCCGGTAGTTTGATCCACGGCTCAGGCTCAAGAAGCATCAGATCGCGTTTCTCCGTCGCAAGAAGCACAAGATCGGCATGCTTCACAATCGGCGGCAGAACTTCAGGGAGTCCATACCGACGGCAATAGGCAACGTGAGCGGAGTGCTTCAGTGCTCGTAGATCGGGAAGTACACGAAGCCAGGGGGCGGGGGGATCAAAGCCGAGCAACGCTTCATCCCCTTCATGATTGAGAGCTGACCACTGCTCAAGAAGGGAACCTCCTTGTTTCTGCACGTACTGCCAAACGTACACAGAGTGCTGAGCGACGCTGTAGATGCTGCTGACAGGGCGCGTGCGCGCCCCAAATCGGCAGATCCGACTGAGGACGGCGGCAGTTTCCTCTAGGGTGATTGCGTCCTGTTCCCACTCCGTTGACAGACGTTTGCCGAGAAAGGTCTGAATCCAAGGAGTGACGGAAAGCGAAGTACTCCGCTCGCTGTTTTGACTGTCATTTTTGCGTGTTGTGCTCATGTTGCTGTAGCCTTACCGTGTATGGTTTGGAGGCGATGACCTAGTTACAGAGTGCCGATGAGGGTGCCCATGAACTGACTCCTTTCGAGGGTTGATGGCGCTTCATCGCGCCCGGACAGTTTTAATCATGGCATATGTCGAGACGGTTGGCAAGGGAAAAGTGCAGTCATCGGCGACTCGCGTCACAATCTTGGATCTTCCCAAGCAATCAGCTTGCCGTCGGCTCGTTTCTCCTCAGCACGTTTCGACCAGCGACGGGCAAGAATCGGCTCACACTTCACAGGCACATCGGGCAGAATCTCAGCTCCGGCGCGATTCATAAGCAATCCTGTCGCCGTCGCGGCAGCATCTCCACGTTCTTCCGGCGCTTCGATGAGGAATTGATCATGGATTTCGTTCACAGGTCGGCAGCCGTAAAGAGAACGCGACTGTTCTAGGAGAGCGAAGTATTCCGCTTCTGATGTCAAAGTGGAGTCAGACATCGGGATTCTGTACGCTTGCATCGTTTCGGGGGATAGATAGCACGCTTTGAAGAGATACCACCCAGCACGCTTCAAAATGTCGGCTAGGAGCCCTTGAAAGATTGAGTTGCAGGCTGAGCAGTACGTTGCTCCAGCGCGCAAGCGATTCGAGAACGGTTGCCGAATGTTGTAAAGGCTTTCGAGCTTGACCACCTTCGTGCCACGGTCTACAACTCGACGCCCCTTTTTGCTTCTCTGCGCATCGACCCAGCGGAAATAGTCGGGCATCTCGGTCCAAAGGGACTCCCACAGCTTGAGCAGTTTCTCCCACGTCCTGCACTTGCAAGCTGCCGTGTCATAGCAATCGCAGCGCGTCGGAAGGTCGATACCGTAGGAACGAATGCCGTAGGCTCGCATCGTCTCAACACCAAGCCCTCCAGGCTTACCGAAGTTGATGCCCTTCCCCGAGTTTCGCGCATTGTCAAAATCTGGATCTTTGCTTTTCTTGCGCTTCACTCCCTCATCGTATTCGATTCCAAGAATTCGACAGGCCATGGCGGTATGGGGATCTTTCCCGTCGCGTAGAGCCTCAGCTAGTCGCGAGTACCCTAGCAGCCACAAACACGCCTGAGCGAGTGTGTGAAGCTCTCCGAGTGAGTAGTCGCTATCAATCAAAACCGCTCGCGCCAAGGCCCGCGTCGCAGCGTCAAATATCCTTTCGCGTGGAACGAAGCACTCTCGCGCTCCGGGCTTGTCTTTGTCACCGCGTGCGACGTTTTGAACATTGGGTGCTGAGCTTCCCGTTCTGCCCGTCTCTAGGAGTTCCTCAAAATGTGTGTGAATCGGCGCAAGGACTCCCCCGCGAAGAACAGGAATGTCAGTAGACATCATCTTTGACAGGTGGGACAGCTCGGAATAATCAGCGAGAGCACCATTCAGATCGCCATCGCGTACCGACTGGCACGCTTCCTTATCCAGTGCGATACACTCAACAAGACTATGTTTCTTTGGATCGTAACTGTCGGTGCGTGGAATGCTGACCCCTGCACGTTCACAAGCCTCTACCATCGCGACGGCAGCCGCTTTCGTGTCGCGACGATAAGTACAGAATGCCAGCCCCGCTGACTCTAGGAGCATGAAGCGTTTGATTGCTGCGTCGAGCTGCGCAGCTTCAAGCGTCTCGGCTTCCGGTTTGGTTGCATTGTGAAAGCGGAGTACTTTGCTTAGTGCGAGCCAATCGGCGGCAGCAAGAGCGATAGGAGTCGCGGCATCGTCAGGACCGAGCAATTCAGCGAGCTGGAGAAGCTCAGCCTTTTTTACTCCCGTATATGCCGCATTCATCCCCTTGCATTGCTTCTCAACCCACGCTTTCAATGCGTCGCGGTTTAGATGCCACTTGACGCGAACGAGTCCGCACTTCACAAGGCGGGCATTCACTTCCTTGTGTTTTGCTTCCACCCATCCGGCGAACTTCTCAACGGCGATAGGATCGGTTCGTAGGCCATGGGCGGACATCACACGGAGCCACAATGCGGATCGGGCTTGTCGGTGTTCATCAACGAGTGGATCGGCATTCGCTCCGAAGTTCTCGCGAATCTTCGCCCAAATCAAAGCGGAAGGACCGGCGGGCGTCGCTGTGATACGTCGTGGAGCTTCACCCCCACGGCCTGCGACGGACGTGTAACCGGCGATCAGATTGCGAATGAAGCGGCTTGCTGTGCCTCTCCCCTCCCACTCCTGCATATGGTGAGATTTTGCGCCGGTAAAGTGCGAACAGGATTCAAGCCAGGCAACACCCCCACGGCTTCGCACGCTTGACAACAGCCGGGGGTGCTGTCTAAACTTCGCCGCGATCAAATCGACCATGAGGGCATCCCCGGCTGCGGCTGCTCCGCTCAGCGCATGATACGCCGTTTCGACATCGGGCCACAACTTGCCCCCATACTCGACGGGATAGCTTCGAGAAAGAATCCCTTTGTATCGCGCGAGTTCGGTCGGATTGGTGAGTGCGGCAGCAAATCCGTTGCCTTCAGTCGAACCTGAGAAGATGTTGTATCCCGGTTCAGTCGGCTCTGTTGGCTCAGTCGGCTCAGTCAGCGCAGGCGAGAGGTGCGGGCGTCCTGATTCCTGTTCCCACCAAACTAGAGCCCCCGCGATACCATCGTCAAGTGGATACTTGCGAGCGGCTTCGGGCCATTCGGCGATGGGCTTGTTCTTCAACTCCGCATAGCGCAATCGCCAACTGTTTTCCTGTTCTTCCGTGCTGTCTTCCTCGTGTTCATCGGCGGCAGCAGCTACGGCAGCAGCTTGCTCAGCAACGGTGAGCGAAGTACTCAGCTTCTTTGCTTTGCGTGGATCGCCCTTGTCGAGCTGCATTCGACACAAGCGCCATGCGAGTGAGCCGAGATTGTAGCGGTGATGCTGCCATCGCCCATCGCTAAGCTGTTCGCGACGGTAACAGCCCGCAGCAAGGTCTAGGAGCTTCTGCCGCGTGAGAAGATCGGTGACTCGTCCGGCATCATAGGCTTTGACCCAACGTGCAAGGATATCCTCATCGTAGAAGGGGGCATCGGGATCAGGATTCGGCCACTGTGCAGACGTGACCAGAACATCGTAGGCGATGTTTGCGCCAGTGAAGTGAACGTCAGGATCGTCAAGAAGGGGAATGAGCCAAGCGTGCAGATCGTGACGTGAAATAAGCCCCTTGTCTTTGATATGTGGAGTGCTAGCCGTAAGATCCAGCTCAGCGAAGGAACCCACTACCACAGGAGGAACTTGACGACCCCTTGCAATCAGCTCGGTTTCGGTATCAAAGGAGATCAGCCGCATTAGTACTCTCTCGGGTCGATGGGGGACGGTTGGAATTGGAAGGGGGTCTAGTCGGAGCTTACTGAAATCGACCATGCGCTAAGCATAGCACGTCGGAGGGGAATCGCTAGGCAGAGGGCTTCGTGACGATGCTGTAGACGGCGAAGCGGCGCTCGCCGGTCATGATCAGGGTGCCTTCGTCAACCATCGCTTTGAGTGGGAGGGTCTTCCCCTCCACGCCACAGGCGGCAGCAATCGCGCCACGGCCCAGCGGCCCCTTCTTGAGTGCTTTGAGAACTTGCTTTCGGATTTCTTGGTTCTTCGTTCGCATCGGAGTATGTTCCTTTCGTGTTGTTCGTCGCCTCAATCGGCGTTAGAATGGGGGCGGTGAGCACGGACCAGCATGGCCCGCCTTTTCTTTGCAGAGATCGATCGGATCGGGGCCACAGGGCTTGCCGCAGATGCCGGGCGCAACCGAAGCAACCGGGACGGAAGACGAAAGCGGAACACTTCGCTTTGCTGGCGCAGCTTCGGCCTTGCGTGAGTCGTACCGTTTGCCGCCTTTCGTGGCGTCGAGAAGGAAGCCAAAGCGGTCGTCGAGAGACTTGGCCTCAGCCGCAGTAACGCGCACGTCGAGAAGCGAAAACCTGACGAGCTGGATCTTCACGGGAAAATTCCCCGTCGGCTCTTTCAGTGCGAAGTGCGCGAGAAACTCGTCCGTCATGCCCAAAGATTCGGCGGAAACGTAGTCAGCGCCGTCTGCCGGAATGAAGTCGGTGAGGCTCGTCCCGGTGCAGGGAGCTTTGACTCTCTCAGGACGCCAGCCAAGAAAGCGAAGGTTGTTGATCGCCATCTCTGCGGAGAGTCCTTCTGCAAGAGTGCCGCCATAGACGAAGCGGTGTCCGGTGACATCGCAGGGACCAGCAGACGTGCCGATCGGATTGACTGGCAAATACTCGCCGTTTGCATCCGGTTCCTCGTTATATCCCTTGCAATCCCAGCCTTCAGGATTCCCTTCCGGGTACTTGCTCGGAGGTACGTTGAGCTTCTGCGTGCCAATGCAGACACCCTCAACCCAGATCATATCGCTGCCGCTTGCCGACTTGGAGAGCTTGGCCCGAAGGATGCGGACGCGAACCTTGCCGTCAAAAAGAGCTTCATGCGCACCAAATGGCGGCCAAACCAGGGGCTTCGACAGGATGCGATCAATGTGCTGTTCAATCGTGGTCGTTGCGGTCATATCGTGTTTCCTTTCCGCTGTGCGGCTATCTCAGTCCACCGCTTCCCAAGCCATTTGAGCGCGGCGGTGTCGGTCGTGAATTTTGATGTTGTTGCGCTGCGTCGCCGTCGTCATCTTCCTCCGCAGCAATACCAAGAAGGGCAGCGAGGCAATAGCGACGCAGGTATGTGATTTCTGAGCCAAGAGCTTGCACCCCCGGCTGTTTCTTCTTTTTCTCGTCAGAAGTGGCAGACAAACCCCCGCTCGTCGTTTCTGGTTGCGATGTGAGAAGCGCAGACTTCACTGCGTCAAGCGTAGAGAGCGGAAATGACGCTTGAAGCCACTCCCCCGATGCATGCATTAGACGAGTGAGAAGATAGACTTCTCCAGCCACGGACACCGTGGGCTGCACGATTGCAAGGCCATTGGCAACGAGTGCAGAAACGCAGGCATCCATCACCGAAGCAAGATCGGCATAGGACGATTTGAAGAACGTGTTGTCTCTATCCTTCTTTGCTCGTTCAAACTTCGCCTGAGCGGAGACGAGTGCGGTAGTAATCTTCCCAATCTCTTGAGAGGAGAAGGGAAAGACCGGCTTGCTGTCGAAAAACGCACACGGAATGTTGAGAGAATCCGTAAGTTTTAGGGTCTGCAAGTCGCTCATTTCGTGGGCTCCAGCTTCACACGTTTCGCCTTCGGCTTTCCGCATTGCTTGTGCGCTCGGCTATGGTGCCACAGCTCACGCAGGCAAAGGATTATAAAGGCAAACGCAGGTAAAAGAAAGCGTAGCTCATCAGGACAAAGGTGCATTTGTTTTCTCCATGTAGCGTGCTAGTACGCTAGCAGATAATACGCAATAGCACACAAAAGCCACCCATAAGTGCAAAAGGCAATGAAGATGCTCTGAAGCGTATCTTGCCAGTCCATCACTTCCCCGTGCTGCCAAAGCCACCTTCAGCACGGTCTGAAGCGTCCAACGATGCCACTTCTTCAAGGTCTGCGGCAACGGAGGTGGCAAACACGAGCTGAGCAATTCGATCGCCAGCGTGAATCGTGATCGGCTCTTTGTTGTTGAGCGCAGTGAGAAGAACCTTTACTTCTCCACGATAGTCACTGTCAATCGTGCCAGGGCTATTTTGCACCATGATCCCCTTGCACGCAAGGCCAGAACGTGGGCGGATCTGTGCTTCAAAACCGGGGGGAATCGCCAGCGCGATGCCCGTCGGCAAAAGCGTAGAAGTGCCTGCGTAAAGCGTAACACTCCGCTTTGAGTCAACGCTCACACCGGGTTGTGCGTGGTTCGGATGAGGGCGAACGTCGAGAGCACTAAAAGCCCGTGTGTTTCCAGCGCCATCGACACCCCTTTCAGGGGGAGTGTAAAACAGGTCATAACCGCTCGCGCCTTCGGTTGCACGCACAGGAAGCGGTGAACTCTTCTCATGCTGCCGCAGAATATGAACGCGCACGTCAATCGGAGCGTCGTTTACGGCCTGCACAGCCGCAAGCATGGCATCCGGGAGTCGCTCGACTAGCGAGCGTTCCACGGCGTTTTGCGCGATGGGTGCAACAATGCGATCTGCACACTCGCGAATCACCTTTTCGATGCGGTCCAACGCATCTTTCGGATCGGGTGTCACCGGTTGATGCTTGGCACAGATTTGGCCTGTGCAGAAGGGGCATGGAGTAGATTTCACTGGGGCTCTCCTTAAAACAACTATGACTCACCCTTGCGCTCACGCAAGGAAAAAGTGCTATTTTCTTCGACTGCTCCAGGTACGGTACGAAGCAAGCGGAGTACTTCTCTTGTCTTGCTTCCCGGCACCTGTTCACCGAGTGCATGCGCGATCTGTGTCAGGTTCGTCGAGTGTCTCACCATCGCGGGGTATGCTTCGGGGTACTCTTTTGACAGAATGGGAAGCGCGAGCGGAGTGATTCGCTTTCGTACGAGTCTCTCACGCGAAAGGAGTCTTCCTGATTGCAAACGGATCGGCCCCTGACTTGCGACGTAACGCTCTAGGAATCGTTCACTCTGCTCTAGGAGAGCACGGACGGAAGGGAGGGCACTTGCGACGGCTGCCGCGTGCTCTTCAGTCAAAATTGTCGTCGCTGTGTCCAGTGCGATTCCGAGACGTTCAACCGGACTCCTTTGAACAGGACATGCACGAAAAGCAGAACAGGACTCGCACCACGAACCTTCGCGCCAGATAGATGCTGGATGCTGCGAAAGCTGAGTAGTCAGCTCACGCAAGCGATCAATGCTTTCGAGCAAAAGGGACTCAGGAAGGACAGCCTCACGAATGGCCCAAATGTGCTCACGTTCTTCGGGGGGAACATCGGGCTGAGCGTAGCACTCCGCTTCAAAGTCACGAATCCACCAAGCAACCGTACATTGCACGAGGGACTCCGACGCGGGCCAGTGGTGGGAGAGAAGGACAGCAAGCGCGTAGTAGCGAAGTTGCCAGGAATCCCCCGGTTGTGGTAAACTGCCGCCCGCATGGCCCACGCCAGTCTTCAAATCAGGCACGCGGAGTATTAGCCCCTCCTTTGTACGAGTCAGAGCATAGGCGTCAGGTGTTCCCCCGCTGATTGTCGGACTGCTGACGGCTGAGTAATCAGACACGCGAGAGATAGGTGGATCGGCGGCAAAGTCCACTGTGAACGACTGTTCAAAGATAGGTGCGTCCGCTGTGTCTGCGCGTAGCCAATCTCGGAGGTTCTGCGGAAGATTCTCACCTAGTAAGCGAGCGTGCTCTTCTGTGCCAGCGAGCGCGAAAGCGGGGTTACGCTCCCTCTCCTCAACATATGGGAGGGTTGCAGCGCCGGGGCACCGAAAGATGGTATCCAGGCGCGATGCTGTGAAGAGAGGAAGCAAGCGGACTACTTCGCTTTCTTTGCGCCCGTCGTGGTTTTCGCCTTCGCAGCCTTCGCCGGTTTTTTTGTGTTTTTTGTTTTTGTAGTTTTTGTCGGTTTCTTCGCGCTCTTTGCCTTCACACCCTTCGCTTTCGCCGGAGTGGACTCAGGCGCAGACGGCGAGGGCTCGCCAACGGCGATGGATGGCTCACGCGGAGTGACAATCATCTCACCTGGTTCACGATTCTCAGGCGGCAGAACAGGGACGCCAGTGTTGATCGGGCCAACGCCGTGCCGAATGTTGAGGCCACGAGCACGCATAACCTCAAGAAACGCATCCTTGACCATCTGATGCAGGTTTGCGGTGTTCGGAGATGCCGCTCCGGTGAGCGCGGCGCTGTCGCCAGCGAAGAAGCTAAGGACGTGATAGACCAGATCCAGACCAGCGCGAATCATGAAACTGTCGGCGTTTTCGGTGTCGCCATTGGGTAGAATGCCATCGCGTGCCGTGTGCATCTCGACGAGAGATTGAATCTTCTCACGAAGAACGATGAACACGGCTGGCTCCAAGCGAGCTGCTTTCGGTGCTTCGTTCGCTGTGGAAGGACTGTCTGGGCCGACGGCAGCGCGTGGCTCATCGGCGCGATGTCGAGCGAGGGCGTTGTCCGTAACGTGAACCTCACGGCGTGGGGCTTCCGACGAATCGCTTCCCGACGACGAACCGCTCGTGCTCACCGGACCATAGCCACGCTTTCCACGAAGCTCAGACAGCAGACGAAGCTGCTCTTCACGGGGCTTCGGAAGTCGCTCGTTTCCAGCGCCACCCGAACCGGCGGTGAAGAAACCACCCTTCAGAACTTGGTTCACCGAAAGCCCCTCTTCACCTTCGGCTTGCGCGTCGAGAGCGGCTTGCACTTCCGGTTCAAGCGAGAGGATGCGCAGATCGGCTTGAACGGTGTTCTTGTCGAGCCCCATCATCGCAGCGACCTGATTGATTGGGAAGCCATGACCCCATGGTCCGCCTGCATCGAGTCGAGCGGAGTATTCCGCTTCAGTCTCCTCCGATAGCTTCGGCGGCTTGCGTGGAGCAGTCAGATCGCGAATCTGCCGAGCGCGCACCGTTGGAGGCGTCGCGACCTGTGCCGATTTGAGGCCGAGACTGCCGAGTTGCGTGCGGTAAGTGCCAGGGTCGCGATCCACAGGCTCAAACCAGACGGCAGCGACATAGGGGATCGGAACAGGACCGCCCAAAGCGAACGGTCGCCAGTCGATGAGCGAATCGGCGTTCAATTCGCTGTCACCTTCGCCGATCTTGCCACCAAGGATGAAGGGCAGGAGCATCTGCCGTGCCCATTTCCACTCCGAAAGCGACTTCTGACGGTTGATCGCTTCGTTCCGCGCCATGATGCGGAGCATCTCAACGGCGGCTTTGAAGTCGGCTGCATTCTTAGCAGTCTGAAGCCGAGCAAGAAACGTGGTGTCTTTGTTCGCAAGCTCGACGGCAAGATCGCAGAGCTGTCGCACACGACGGTTGATCTCCTCAATTGCGCCGGGATTGTGCTCGCCACGTTGCGCGCTATCACCCGCACGTTGGCGACCATCAGTGATCCACACCCGCTTTCCTTCGCCACAGTCCCACGTAACCACGCTGATCGGCTGGCTGCTGTTGCAAGTGCAAAGCAGGGGGCGGCCTTTGCCGAAGACGGTGCGCAACTCAACCGGGGCTCGGGTGATGAGCAAGCTCACTACGAGAGGCTCAGACAGCGGTAGCGACGTGCGGCCATCGTCTCCAGCGCCTCCCGTGCTGTAGATGTTGAGGTCATCGGGACAAAAGAATGAAAAGCTGCGCAAGTCGAGAGGCGGCTGCGGCTTCGGTGATCGGGCGGACGCGACAAAAGCGGAAAGTGGCATGGAATCGTGTGACACGGTTGTTTACTCCTTTCCAATAAGTATGACAGGCGAGCGCGCGATTGCAAGAAATTGCAAGAAAAAAGAAGCGGACTACTTCGCTTTCAAGTAAGCGAGCGCACGTTCACGATTTTTTTCGGTGCCGTTTCCACGTTCAAGCCGAAGGTAGGTGAAGCGGCTGAGGTCGAGAGCTTGTGCAACGTCGCTTTGAGTCAGACCACGGGCGCGACGAAGCACACGAAGATCATCGGGGAGCTTCAGAACTTTGGCCCAGTCAGCATCGGAAGCGGAGTAGATCGCTTCCGCGTTGACACCCTGTTTTTCAAACCACTTGACGACCGCCCAAACGATCAGGTCGTCGGGGAGCTTGCTCTGCCATCGAAACAGCGCCATTCGATGAGGCGCGATGTTGTCTTGAATCAGGGACGCAGGCCAGCCGCGATGGATACTGTATCGCAGTAGCTCGGCGAAGCGTTGTTGCAGGTTAACGTGCGATGCGGTTCTCATTCATTTCCCCGTCGTGTTTTGCGTAGCTGCGAGTGCGATAGGAATCAGGTCGATATCTGCTGTCGCCGCCGACGCCGCCTCCGCCGCCCGCGCCGACGCCCACGC
>DAOLIT010000109.1:0-15498 GCA_035328405.1 Pseudomonadota bacterium
ACACGCCGGGGTTGACGCCGGTCCGCAAGTTTGAAACTACTTCCCTTTCGGAGGTCACACGCCAGTCTGGAACAGAGCCTGGAGGCTGCGCTCGAGCTCGTCCGTGACACCCGTGCGCAAGCCCGCAGCGAGGCGTCCGAGGCCGGATACATGTTCTACGGCATGCTCCAAAGCGCAGCGGGCCGCATGCCCGAGCTGCAAACCGTCATCCACGACCTGTCCGAGGTCCTCTCCACCCGCGCCCGCCGCAAACCCAAAACCCCCTAAACCCCAAAACCCGCCCTCCTCTTTCGCCCGCCGCATCCCAACGACGAACTCCCAGAAACGGCAGTGCTTGAGCACTGCATACGCACTGGCTCAGACAGCCAGGCCTACCGGACGACCTGCCGACCCGGGCCCGTTCCTTGGGTCCTTCCCTGGCCCGTCCCCTGGCCCGTGTTTGTTCTGATGGGGCTTGTGGGGTCGTGGCGTTGACAGTCACAAGGTGGGGTCTGTATAAACCCGGTAGGATGAGGACCAACTAGATCCACGCGAGGCAAAACATGTGTACCAACATCAAAAAGTGGGGAAACAGTTTGGCCATTCGGCTACCCAAGTCCATCACCGATAAACTCCGTCTTACGGAAGCCTCTTTGGTGACCCTCACGATCGAAGAAGGGAAGATCGTCATCACGCGGGCTCAGGAAACTCCAGACCTTTTGAAGCTTGTCGCGGCCATCACGCCCGACAATCTTCATCCCGAAACAGATTGGGGCCCGCCTGCTGGCAAAGAGGTCCCTTGATGCCGCGAAAAACAAAACCCAAAGGCAAGGTCGACCTGCCCAAACTGGAACGCGGCGGCAAGAGAGGGGGCACCGCTGGAAACGGGCGGAATGGGGGGCTACTGGGGGTCGGTTTGCAGGCGTTTGTGGGAGTGGCTTAGGTAGGCGGCAACACCCATCCACAGGGCGCACAACGACGCGGCCAGAAACGACACCGCCACGTTCCCAAAACCCAACGCCGACAGGCCTCGGCAAAGCCAACTGCCCGCCATGTCTCCCGCCCGACAGACCGCCGTGTCCATGAAGTTTTTGGCTTGGTACTTTTCGACCGGGGACAGCACGTTGAACAGCGTTTCACGCGACGGTTTCGCGATGGCGTATTCCGACGCGCGAGCCAGCACCAAAAACACCACCAGAACGGTCAGCTTGGGAAACATCGCCAGGCCCACAAAGCCTGCGACCCCCACCAAAGGGGCCAGCGCCAATCCCGCCACAAGGCCCAGTTTGACCCACAAGGGCCTGAGCACAAACAATTGCAACACAAGCACCAGCACATTGACCGACAAATCAATTCGCGCCAGCAGCGCCGTTCGCTCGGTCGAGGATTGAATCGCGGTGCGTATGATTTCGACTTGCTGCAAATACAGCACCGTGGACGTAACCGTGAACAAAATCAGATACCCGCAAATCCCACGCAAATACGGAGACGACAGTGCCAATTGGATGCCCACCCAGATAGACGGTGGTTTTTGGGTGGTTTTCGGGGCTTCGTCAAAGAGCTGCTGGCGAGACCACGCGGACAGCTTGAAGACAAACACCACACTGATGAGCAGACAAGCCAACGCCACAAGCAGCAAATTCAGCGGGCCCACCGACCGAACCAGCAGCGTTGCGAGCGACGGTCCCGCGATGGCGCCAGCCGTTCCGCCCGCCGACACAAAGCCGTACAGCCGCTTCGCTTGCTCGGTGTTCCACAGGTCGGCCATGAAGCTCCAAAACACCGAAACCGCGAACAGATTAAACACGCTGACCCAAACAAAGAACACGACCGTCGCTTGCACAACATAGTGCTGGGTCGCGAACAGCACCCAAAAGACAAACAGATGGCTCCCAAAAAACAAATACACGTACGGGAGCAGCTTTCTTCTGGGAAAACGCGAAAACAGATAGCCGAAGACCGGCGTGATGATGAGCATCACGAAAAACACGACCGTAAACAGTTGATTGACTGTCTTCACGCCCGCCCGAATGCCCATTTCATCTCGCACCGGGCGCAGCAGGTAATACCCACACAGCAAAAAGAAGAAATAAAACAGCGACCACAAAAGCGGCGGCCATTCGTCTTTGCGGACGAGCATCAGCTTGTCTTTCAACAAAGACCGAGACTTCGCCAGCGCGGTTTCCGGTTCGTTTTTCGGGGGATTATTCGTGGTCGTCATCGTCATCGCTGTCGTCGTCATCGTCCTCGCTCAAGTCGGAAGGCACCGTCGTGTCTGCGCTGGGTTTCAACCTGTGTTCCAAGCGGGTCCGCACGGCTTGTTCGACTGCGCCCAGCTCATCCAGCAGCGACTCTGGCACCCAAAAGTGTAGAACCCGGTCTGCCGCTTCGACTTTGGCCCGCACAAACTCCCCTGCGGGGGTCTGCAACCGCTCCGGGGCATCGGCGAAACAGAGTTTGCACAGACATGGAAGGGGGCCATCGTCTTGATGGACGGCCAGATTGTAGGGGCGGCTCACCTTGACCGTGGCGGCCAGAAGCAGCGCGGCGTCTTCGGGCACAAGTTCTCGCGGCGTTTGCAGCGACATCCCCAGCGCACCGAACTTGGTCGGCAGCCCTTTTCCGTTCTCGAACTTGAGCCGCTTTTTCACCAACCGCAGATTCACAATCGGCGTCTGATTCGGGCTCGCCGTCCACTTCGTTCCATCGAACACCGGCGCATCAAGCACCGCGCACAGCCACAGCACTTCCCCTTTGGGCCGCACCGTGACCAAAAACAGCCGGCTCAAGGGGTCGAGTTTGTGCAGGTGTTTGTTTTGGCTGTGATACGCCGAAAGGGGCAGAACCTGACCCAGCTTGGCTTTGGGGAAGTCCTTCTCGAACACGGCCTTGCTGATGAGGGCGAGCATGTCGGGCATGAGGACTACTTTACCGGAATGCCTCACGCCGAAGGGAAAACTCCTGCGGAGCACGGGCAGCGGCGGGGACTTTTACGGAAGCGCGCCAAACGATGGCACGGGCGCAGCGGCGGGGGCCGGGACTTGGACTTCGACTTGGACCGGGACTTGACCTTGGCCAGGCACTTGGCCAGGCACTTGGACTTGCGCCGACGTTTTGCCGAACCGTCGCTCTCGTCGGCCAAAATCGGCCAGGGCGGCCATCAGGTCTGCGGGCGCAAGGTCGGGCCACGCGCAATCCACAAAACAAAGCTCGGCGTAGGCGGCCTCAAACACCAGTGCGTCTTCGAGTCGTCGCGCGGAGGGAAAAGGGGTGTTGCTCTTTGCATACAGAAGCAAATCGACCGGGGGCAGCGGCGCGGTGAGCAGGCGCGTTTTCACAAGCCCGGGGGTGATGGACTCCGCCAGCCGCTTTCCCTCCCGAACCTCCGTCGCCAGCTCGCGGCACACGCGCAACAGGTCCCCCCGTCCGCTGTAGCCCAAAAGCAACGTCAAGGTCATGCCCGAAGCCTGGCAGGTTTGCTGCTCCAGCGTCTGGCACGCCTGCGCGACCGTGGGCGGAAGCCCCGCCGAAGCATTCGGGCAAAGCACCCGCACCGACAGGTCACGCGCTCGGTCGAGCAGGGCCTGCAACGCATGCAGACACGCGGCCTCGTCCCCATGGGCCCCCACGCCCGCCCCGCTCGCCATCGAACTGGAGAGCGTCAGAAACCGCACGCCCGCCGTGACCGCCGTTTCCGCCGCCGTCCCCATCGCCTGGCCAAAAGCCCAGTCTTCCCCCATCCAAATCGCCACATGTTCCGCACGTTGTTTCATCGAATAAGCCCCTCAGGTGTTCTGCTTCCGTACCGAATAACCGAATCAGTGTTGCGAAAGGCTCGTACAACAAACCGAACCCGAAACGCCAGTTTTCAAGCAAGCGGTGAAGAAACCAAGAACCCAGCGGGAAACTTCGATGAATTGCACCCCAAAGACGCCGGGGCGTCCGGGGTCAGGACAGGACGGCGGTGCATTGGGTGACAGCGAACTCCAGGTCGGTTTCGGTGACGACCAGCGGCGGGGCCATTCGGAGCACGAAGTCGTGCGTCTCTTTGCAGAGCACGCCGCGTTGGGCCAGCGCCTCGCAAAAGGGCCGCGCCCGGCGGTGGAGCTCGATTCCCACCAACAGGCCCCGCCCGCGCACTTCTTTCACATGTGGGCTTTTGATCTGGCGCAGCCGTTCCAGCAAGCGCACCCCCAACGCCGCGGCCCGGGCGGGCAGATCCTCATCCACCAGCACCGACAACGCGGCGCGAGCCACCGCACACCCGAGGGGATTGCCTCCGAACGTGCTGCCATGGCTGCCGGGCCGAAGGACCTCCATCACCGCGCGTGACGTGAGCACTGCCGACACCGGATACACCCCGCCCGACAGCGCCTTGCCCAGAATGGCCACGTCGGGTTTGACCCCTTCGTGGTCGCAACACAAAAGAGACCCCGTGCGCCCAAGCCCCGTCTGGATCTCGTCTGCGAGCAGCAGCACCCCCCGTTCCTTGCACAGCGCCGCCGCCTTGGACAGATAACCGACAGGCGGAATCAAAATCCCTGCCTCGGCTTGAATCGGCTCGACCAAAAACGCGCAGGTCCGTTCGTTCATGACCGCAGCCAGCGACTCGATATCCCCAAACGGCACCGACACAAAACCTGGCGCAAACGGCCCAAACCCGTCTTTGTACAGGGGCTCGGACGAAAAACCGATGATGGTCGTTGTCCGCCCGTGGAAATTGTTGTCGCACACGATGATCTCGGCTTGGTCGGGCGCAATCCCGCGCACCGTGTACCCGTACCGTCGCGCCAGTTTGATGGCTGTCTCGACCGCTTCCACCCCCGTGTTCATCGGCAGCGCCGTTTCGTACCCGAGCAGCGCGCACACCTCTTGCTCAAACAGCGGAAGCTGGTCGTTCCGAAACGCCCGCCCGGTGATCGTCAGCCGCTGCGCCTGCTCGCACAGCGCCGACACGATGCGCGGGTGCGCGTGCCCCTGATTCACTGCGGAATACGCCCCCAGGCAATCCAGATACCGTTTCCCCTCAACATCCGTCAGCCACGCGCCACTTCCGTGCGCCAGCACCACGTCGAGCGGTTTGTAGTTGTGCGCCCCGTATTGTTCTTCCAGTTCCACAAAACGCCGCGTCGCCAGCGGCAGTGTCTTGCCCGTGTCATTCATGGCCTGGACCCTCCTGCTGAGCCGCCTGCAAAAGCGTGTCAGCAATCTCCTTGGCCGCCTGCCGGGCCTGCGCCACCTGATCTTTCGAGAACGACACGGCCCCCACTGCCGGATGCCCTCCGCCCCCGTATTGGCCACACAGCGCCGCGATGTTCGCCGTCCGCCGTTTCGACCGCCAGGGATTTGACCCCACGCTGATCTTCGTCCGCCCCGGCAGAGCCGACAGCCCCACCACGTAGTGCGCATCGGGGTACAGGTAGTACGGCGCGAACTTTCCGATGGCGATCTGCGGTTGGTCGATCACGTCGAACGTGACCACGCCGTTTTTCACCTGGGCTCGCTGTCGCAAAAGCGAAAGCGCCTGTTCCCGTTGCCGTTCGAGCGGTGCCAACACCGCCTCGATGTGCGGTTGCGCCGCAATGTCGGCCAGCGGAAGCTGCAGCAGGTCCCGGATAAAGCGCACTTTGTGTGCGGGGTCTCGGTTGTGTTCCACCCACAGCATCAGTTTCAGCGCCGGCTCTTTGCACAGGACCGCTTGCTCGGGGCTGTCGAACTTGGCCCCGTCAATCAGGTCCGCCCAAGCAATCAGGTCCGCGTGGGGCGTCGTGTCAAAGCCGAACGTCTCTTTCACGCAGCCGGCCAGGAACTTGCTGCACGACCGCGCCTTTGGGTCATAAAAATGGCGCGGGTTTTTCGCTGCCAGAAAGTAGGCTCGGTCGGGGTCCGACTGAAACGCGCTCTCGTGGTGATCAAACCACCACGTCAGGCGCGGGTCGCTCGAATACCGAAAGTCTACGCAAGCGTGTTCGACCCCCGGCGAGGCCACAAACGCCCCCTCGAACACGTCGCCGGGTCCGTGTTGCAGACCCACGAACTCGAACGTCGCGTCGGCAGAGACGCACCGCCTGTAAAACTCCGAAAACAGAGCCGCCGACGTGGCCCCGTCAAAACAGTTGTCATGAAACAAAATTCGCATGTGCATGGTTGGTCCGTTTTCTACGCGATCGCCCTCGTTAGATGGCCACAAATCGCACATCCCTCCAAAAACAACCCACAAAAGCCGCCAAGTGATTTCGGTAACGAATGCGCACTTGGACCCGTCACCCAAGCAAGACCCACATGGGGCGCATTCGATGGCGTGCGGAAGATCTGGGTTTTGTTTGGGAATGTCTTTACAATGAGGCGCGATGCGTCGTGTCGTCGGTTATGTACGGGTGTCTACGGACATGCAGGCCGCTGATGGGTTGTCTCTGGATGCGCAAGAGGCGGCGATCGGTCAGTACTGTGCTGCGCACGGGTACGTCCTTGTCAAAATCTGCAAGGACGTGCTGTCGGGAGGCAAATCGGATCGGCCCGGTTTGCAAGAAGCTCTGAAGCTTCTGGAGCGGTCGGCGGACCTTTTGGTCGTGCTCAAGTTCGACCGGTTGAGTCGGTCGATCAAACACTTCTGCGAGCTGTACGAACAGTACTTCAAAGACGGGCGGAAGGAGCTTGTCGCGATTCGGGAGTCGATTCGGCTGGATTCGTCGCTCGGGCGGGCACTGGTTAGCATCTTGCTGGTGTTTGCACAGATGGAACGGGAGGCCACGGGGGAACGGACGCGCGAGGCGATTCGACACTTGCGGAATCGGGGGTATCACTTCGGGAAAGTGCCATACGGAATGCGCACGGTGCCCGCACAGGACAACCCCCGTTTTCGAGTGTTGGTCGAAGAACCCGAGGAACAACGGGCGCTTCAGCTGATTCGGGAGATGCTCGCAGACAAGCAACCGAGTCGGGAAATCGTGTCGCGACTAAACGGCCTGGGCATGAAGCCTCCGCAAGGGGAAAAGTGGACGCAGAGTTTGCTGTACAACCTGCGGGTGCGGCAGAAGTTGCAAAAACCCCGGCCTCACAATGTGCGCCCCCATTCGGATGAGGACGTACGCGACCGAATGGTGGAACTGCACAACGATGGTCACGTTCCCAGGGAGATCGCGGAACGACTGAATCGCGAGGACTTTGTTCCGCTCAAGGGCAGTCGGTTTACGGAAAAAAGTGTGCGCGGTCTCCTGTCGCGAACAGAGGAAGCAAAACACATGACTCCCAAACGCTTCCTGGAGGTCCTTTTGGAGCGGATGCAGCGGGAACATGAAGAACACTTTCCCGACGAACAGTGGCCGAAACCGGGGTACGGAAAACTTGCGCGGTACTTGATGCAGGCCGGGTATGTGACGCCGCGCGGACATACACACTGGTGGCCCGCGCAGGTGCAACAGCTCATGGAAGGGCACTTCGATCAGCACTACGCCCGCGCCAAAGAAGTCCCGGTTTCTTAGAACTGAAGGGACAGGGTTTCTAGGTACGTGGGATAGCTCTTGGGGAAGACGCTGGTGTCGAGGGTCCAGCGGTCATGCCCGGTCATTTCGTATCGGATGGGATACGGACGGACGCGAGCCCCTTTTCCGGCGGGGTCCACTTCCACATCGCAGAGCATCGCGCGATTTTGAACCACGACGCGCCCCTGATACGCAGCGCCCGCAGCCATCACGAGGGTTTGCCGATACGGAGACGCAACCCACTGCGCTTCGTTTTCGTGCAAGTGCCCCCGGAGCACAAAGTGACAATGTTCCTGAAGCAACTGCTCGATGTTTCGCCGCTCGATTTCGGACAGGTCGTGCAGCGGATGGTGCATGAGCGCGATTTTCACCTTCGCTTTTTGGACGTGTCCTAACGCCGCCCGCAAGAGAGGTTCCCCGACGAACAACTTGCCGCTGTCATCATCGGCCTGCGCAAACCACGCTGTGTTCAGGGGAATGATTCCCAACTCGACGTTCCGCACGGTCAGGATTTCCGCTTCCGACGTGGCCAGGCGGGCCTCGGTTTGTCGAAGCGGACTCGTTCCAAAGTGCCCCGCTTTGTAAAACCGATTGTAGAAATTCACCCACGCATCGAACTTTTTGAGGTGCCACCGTTCCGCCGGGGGATGAAAGAAGTGCATGGCATCGTCGTGATTCTGCAGCGTCCGTTGCAGACCGAACCCCTTTTGCCGCGCGACATCGTGATTCCCAGGGACGAGCAGGACATGTTGTGTCGCAACTCCTGCGTGTTCGCACAAACGCAACAGATATTCCTCGGCCAGCCGGTATTCGGACTCTGCGCCACTTTGCGCGATGTCTCCGGTCACGAAGATGCAATCCAGACCGCGCCCAGCCCGCCGCATGTCATCCATGGTGTTGAGCAGGGCCTCGAGCACGATTCCCGCACCCTGCGTGTGGTGTTTTTCGGAAAAATGGAAATCCGAGACATGCAGCCAGCGGATGGTGTGTGGTCCCGGAGGCGTGTGTACTGGTTCTGTGCGGAGCAGCTCGATGCGGCGATGCTCGTCGCTGCTTTGGCCGGGGTGATGGTTTGTGTGGTTTCCCACCGCGCGTTGGGTGGACGCAAGAACGTCCCCGCGCCGTCGCAAAAAGATCTCAATCGCTCGGCTTCGGGGGACGGCGAGCCTGCGCTCCCAACTCACAAGCCCGTCAAGATACGCGCGCCCATGTTCCTCCCAAGTGAAGGGAACCGGATGGGACAGAAGCGCGGACATGCCATCAAATGCGCTCGGCAAAAACGGACTGGATCCGGCTCCCAGCATCGAAGGGGGCAAGGGCAGAATTCCTGGCGAACTGTGTGCGGGGGTGGACAAATCAGGCAAGTCGCTTCGGCCCGCAAACGCGGCATCCAGAAGTTTCTGGCTCGCCTCCCATTCGCGTTCGGACGCCCGCAAAAGCTGCGCGAGTTCCCACAGTTTGTGCCGCAGCGCTTCGATGTCTTGCAGCTTCGCGAGCATCTCGAAAAATCGGTCGCACAAATCCGGCCAACCGCCCGTCAGCTCGTGCAGCGTCCACAGAAGTTCCGCCAAAAGCTGCGGGTCCTCGCGCGCGAGCCGAAGTTGAGGAAGCGCATCCAAAAACTCGGCAACTTGCGGCGTGAAGACGACATTGACGGGCAACGCCATGAGTTCCGACGCCTGCCGCAGCCACGGACTCGACCGCTTGTCCGTCAAACTGTCGGTCGAAAGCAGCACAAAACACAGCCTCGGCGTCCGCCTGAGCGAAAACGGAGAGACCGGCAACAGCGCCTCGGTTGCGTCGGTGAAGAGTTGATACAGATTGCCGATGTACAGCGGCACCAACACATGCAATTTGTTCTGCGCCAAATACTCTTCGACGGAAATCAGGATCTTGTCGGTCGGCAATTTTTCGAAAGCCGAAACCTGTCGTCGCTTGGCCGGAGGCATCGTCTGCGCGATGCGATCCACGATGGCTTTCAGAAGCTGCGGCACCGACGCATGCAGCGACGCACGAACCGGGGCGGCGAGCCGAAAAGTCAGGTCTTCTTCGCCGTGTTCCACTTCGGCTGCGGGGTTCCAATCCCACGACGCATGCAGACCCAACACCACTTCGAGAGATTCCTCGAGTGCTTGTGAGAAATACAGCACATGGCCGGAAACTTCGCGCCCGTCCAAACTGACCGCCGGATACCACAAACAGTGCGCCCTCAGGCGTTCGATGGGTACCGTTTTTCCCGACGCAATGTGAACGGCAACCCGTGGAAACACGTACTGTCCTAAACCCACGCAAACCTCCTGTCCGTAAGCCGAAGCATACGACGACTTTCGTGACGCCGTGTGACTTGGCGCAAGGTGTCGCAAAAGCGCCAACGCGCGACAGCGTTCACTCGTCGGCCAAGCCCATCGGTTGAGAGGGCAGGGTTTTGCCCGGATGCAGGATTTCGCCCGCTCGGATCGTTTCGAGTGTGCCTCGCGGTGTGCGCAGGACCAGCGCGCCGTCGTCCGAAAGCCCGAGCGAGATGCCTTCCACATCGCGTTCTGCGGTGTGAACAAACAGCTGCTGACCGGGCGCACACGACGGGGACGCCGCCGCAAAATCGGAAAGAACCCAAGCTGGGCCGTTTTGCTCAAGCCGCGCGAAGTCTTGCAGCAAAACCGGCACGAGTCTGTTCGCAAACGTCTGTGGCGTTTCGGAAAAGGCCGTGCCGTGGCACAGCTCGCCAAGGCTTGCGCCAGGGACACCCGGCGGGAAGGACTGTTCGGTGAGGTTTGCTCCGATGCCGACGATGACGAACTCGCAAACACCGTTTGAAAACGAAGCTTCCGTCAAAATGCCTGCAAGTTTGCGCAAACCCTGCGGCGTGGCGACCACGACATCGTTTGGCCACTTGAGGACAGGCGGAAACCGGGCACCGCCGTGTTCAAGAAGGACCGTGCACATCGTGCGAAGGACGGACAAACCTGCGACCAGGGTCAACAGCGGCAACCTGCAAACCGGCAGGGCAGGGCGGAGGATCACGGACAAATACAGGCCGTGTCCGGCAGGCGAAAAAAACGTGCGGCCATGGCGACCTCGACCCGCAGTCTGCTCGTCCGCTGTGACCACCGTGCCGTGCGGGGCAAAAGCCTTGGCCAGCGTTTTGGCCTCGTCGTTTGTGGAACCGCAGACCGGAACATGATGAAACGTCGCCGAAAACATCGAGAGCCAGGGAGCGAGTCAGTCACATTGGATGAGGTGCCATAGTTTTTTGCCGCGCCGGATCGCGACGAACGCTCCGTGGAGCAGGTCGTTTTCCTGCAAACGATCGTCGAGGCCAACGGGCCGACCGGACACCGACACCGCACCTTGCTGCAAAAAATCGCGGGCCTCGCGCTTGGATTTGGCGAGCGGTGTTTGCACGAGCAAGTCCAGAATCAGCGGGGCTTGGTCTTGTGCGATCAGGCTTTCTTTCGCGAGGCGGGTTTTTGGCACGGCGGCGAAGACTTCCTGCAAAAGCGGCAACGACAGCGAGCGGACTTGGCCGGAAAAAAGGGCCTGGGCGGCTTGCTCGGCCTGCGCGCGTTCGGTGGGGCCGTGCAAAAGTTCGGTCATGTGCCCGGCCAACGCACGGTGAGCGACGCGAGCGCCGGGATCTTGCGTGTGTTGGTTCGCGAGATCGGCGATTTCGGGCAGCGACAAAAACGTAAACAGGCGCAGGTATCGTTCTACGTCGGCGTCGTCCGTGTTCACGAAAAACTGATAGAGGGCATACGGGCTGGTCTTGTCGGCGGTGAGCCAAATCGCGCCGGCCTCGGTTTTCCCGAATTTGCCACCGTCTGCTCGGGTGACAAGCGGCGCGGTTACGGCGTAGCTTTCGTTGTCGCCGTCGGGCAGCGCGCGACGGATGAGGTCACAACCCGAGACAATGTTGCCCCACTGATCACTGCCGCCCATTTGAAGGGTCACGCCGTCTTGCTTGCGCAAATGCAGGAAATCGTAAGCCTGCAAAACCATGTACGAAAATTCGGTGTAGCTGATGCCTTGTTCCCGTTTTTCCAGGCGATCGCGCACCGAATCGCGCTGGATCATCGCGTTGACGGAAAAGTACTTGCCGACTTCGCGAAGCGCCTCGATGTAGGTGAGCGAACCGAGCCAGTCGAGGTTGTTGCGCAGCACGGCGCCTGCTGTCCCAGAAAAATCGAGCAGCCGTTCAAAAATGCGCGTCTGGCGAAAGACGTTGTGCTCGATGGTTTCGCGGGAAAGAAGTTGGCGCTCGGCGGTTTTTCCTGACGGATCGCCGATGAGGCCCGTGCCGCCGCCCATCACGACATACGGTTTGTGGCCCGCTTGCTGGAAATGGCACAGCAACTTGATCGGAATGAAGTTGCCGATGGTCAGCGAGTCTGAAGTGGGGTCAAAGCCGGCGTAGCCTCGACGGCTGCCGCTTTCGAGATAGGTTTTGAGGGCGTCTTCGTGGCTGGCTTGGTGCAAAAGCCCACGGCTGCGGAGTTCGGTCAGAAAATCGTGTCGCATGGTGAGCGCGCACGGTACAAAAGCCGCGCGCAACAGTAAACCAAGGACGAACGCAGAGAGACGGGAGGAGGAAAGAGAGAGCCAGAATTACTTGGGCGGGTTCTTGATTCGGTCGTCGAGCCCTTCGTTGACGAATTTCTCAAGCTCTGGGATTTTCGTGACGGTTTGGCGAATGCGCTCGATGCGACGCGAGTAATCGCGGCAAGCAAGTTGATTCGGATCGCCGATGACCATGTTCTTCAATAGATCTGTCGGCTGAATCGGTATCACGATGTCTTTGGGCAATCCCTTGACCGGCTTTTCCTGGAATTGGCCGCTGACCGACGTGCGGTAGCGCAGCTTCATCTCAGCCGGCTCGCAGTTGGTTTCGCCCTTGTTCGGGCAAACCACGCCACCCAGGACCGACAGCATCGCCTGCGGCAGTTTTTGGCTGTAATCAAACGTCACAGCAAAGGGCTGTCCGAGCTTCGCGGCTGTCTCGGGGTTTGGCTTCAGACATTTCTCCAACGCTTCGCGATCGTTTTTCGTGAGCGCTGCATGAAGCTGCACTTCCCGGAAAAACTCGGTCACGGTGTTGTAGTAGTCGAACATCGATCGAACGAGCTTGCCGTTGAATGTCCCGAGGAGAGGAGAAAAGAACTTGTTGCTAGCGTCCGGCTCGGTCAAGTCAAGGCCAGCCAACTTTTCAAGCGTCGCAACCGATGGGGCTTCGCCCGGCTTCGTTTCTTTGAATGCATCGAGTGCCGCTTTGACGCGCTTGTTGACCTCGGTGACTTCCTTCTTGATCTCACCAGCGCGGGCTGTGCCAAGTTCGATCATCTCGTTCTGGCCCTTGATCCAATTGACCGTGTAGCCGACGAGCACGCCCAACAGGCCTGCCACGCCCACGCCGACGATCACACCAATCGGGGCCTTTTTCCCAACGCTTTCTTTCATGTCGTCGGCATTGCCCGGAAGGGCTTGGCCTGCTCCATAAAAGGCTTGTAGAGAAGCGGCCATCGCGGCTTGTTGAGCGGCGTAGGGATCGGGCTTCGGAGGTTCCACAGGAGCCGCAAAACCCGGCGGGGCCGGAACTCCCGGTGGCGGAACCATCCCCGGCGGTGCCACGACGGCCCCGGGAGGCGCAGGAACAGAAGCTCCCGGACCGGGCAAGCCGGGCACAGGAGCACCTGGAACCGCAGGGCCACCGGGTGTCGGGCCACCGCCCGCTTTTTTCACTCCGAGACGAGCCCTGAGGTCGTTGACGTTAGAACCACCTGGTTTGTTGTTCTCGGCCAAAGGCCCCCTCCGTTTGCCGCACTTGCGGCAAGAAAAAGCTGGATTGGAAAAGACCCGGCTTGAACTCGTGGGACGGAACGACAGGCAACTTGGAGCCAGGGCGTGCCATGGTTCGCTTTCGTCGTCGCTTGTCGCTGTATGGATATCCGTCGGTGATCACGAGATGAAACCGGGTCGGGAACCAGACGATCCTACGGAGCACGGGCCCTCCGTGTCAAGCGGCACGCGAGGCTCTTTCATATGTTCGATGCGCGGTGGTTCGGTTCAGGGCGATTGTTCACGCAACAGGTGTGAACGGTTATTCATGATTTATTCTGCCGCGCAAGCTTGTCGTCAGGAGCGATGTCTCCCACAAAGGCCAACGGTCGCAAAAAGTCTGGCCCGCGCCTTGCTGATTCTTTGAAGCAGAACGTCAATCGATCCCCTTTCATTCGGAGACGAAACATGCGTACCTTCCTCGCTGCTAGCTTGGCCACCGCGACACTGGTTTGTGCTTCTCCGCAAGACGCTGAAGCGCAGGTTTTCTTTCGACCGTGGCTACGACCGCGAGTTGTGGTGGTTCCACCTCGCGTGGTGCTGCCGGTGGTGGCACCTCCCGTCGTCTATCCCCCCCAGGTCTATCCCCCCCAGGTCTATGTCCAGCCGTATCCGCAAACCTACTACTATCCGCCCCCTCCGCCGCAAGTCTATGTTCAGCCGGCACCTCCGCCGCAAGTCTATGTTCAGCCGGCACCTCCGCCGCCGGTGATCCAACAGCCGCCGATGGTCATTCCCCAAGAGGCCCCACCGTTGCCGCCTCCGCCAGTGTATGTGCAGCCGCCCGTGCCTGTTCCAGCTCCGGTCGTTGTTCAGCAGGCACCTGTGGCCGTTCAACCGCCTCCTGTTGTGGCTCCGCTCCCGCAGGTACAGGTTGCTGTACCGAGAAAACCACCACGGCCTGAATGGAAAACGCATTTTGGCTTGGGTCTTCATTTCGTCGCGGGCATCAGCACCGAAAAGGAACCGGTGGATGGTCGTTTCACGAGGTTGGGTTTTGGCGGTGACTTGCTCTATCGAAACAGTCGTCGCGTGGTGCTCGAACTCAGCGGGGAATATCAGAAGCGGATGTCGGGCGGTTTTGAGCGGTATGACATCCCCGTTCTTTTTGGAACCCGGCTGCACATGGGAGCACCGGATTGGGCCGTTTCGCCTTATTTCGTGGCTGCGGTGGGTGGCTCATATTCCAAGCTCGATTTCATCCACAGCCAAGACACGGCATGGTTTGTCAATGGACAATTGGGAGGCGGCCTCGAACTGCGCCTGGGACAGCGGTTTGTTCTCAATGCCGACGTGCGGGGCGATGGTCGCTATCGGCTGACCAAACCGGATGCGGTCACGCTTGCCACCCAATGTGTGAACGGAGAACCGGTTTCCCCGATGGGACATCAGTACGGGTTGCAAGGGCGCCTCGGCGCGGCCCTTTATTTCTGAATCCTTCCATTCCTACAATCCTTTCGTCCTTTTAAATCCCGGCCAACTCCCGAGAACTGCCACGGCGCTCACCCTTTTTGGGGTTAAGCTCTCCGACATTTCATGAAAAGAGCCTTTGTTGCGCTGGACTTTGAGACTGCCAACCCGAAACCGCAGAGTGCGTGTGCGATCGGGTTGGTCCGCGTCGAGGACGATGAAGTTGTGGCGATGGAGAGCCGATTGATTCGCCCTCCATCGAGGTATTTTGCGTTCACGCGGATACACGGCATCACCTGGGATCAGGTCAAAACCGAGCCCCCTTTTGAGGAGGTGTGGCAGCAGGTGTCTGGTTTGCTTGCGGGCGTGACTTTTATCGCGGCGCACAACGCGGGGTTTGATCGCGGCGTTCTGTCTGCGTGTTTGGATGCGGCGGGTCTTTCACCGCTCCGGTTGCCGTTTGTCTGCACGATGCACTTGGCGAGGCGAGTGCTCGGAATCTATCCGACGAATCTTGCAGCCGTGGCGCAGCGGCTGCGGGTTCCCCTGAAACATCATGACGCTCTGTCGGATGCTCATGCTTGCGCTCAGATTGTGATTGCGGCAAAGAAACTTCGCGAGGATGCCCATCGGGCGGCTGTGTTGACGCCTCTGGGTTTCTAGCCCGTTTCCATCTAGCAAGCAAAAGAGAGCAGCGACGGGAGGGGGGATGTTTGTGCCCTTGCTGTACCAAATGTGTACCAAGCGGACGGAAAATGCGTGGGCCGGCTAGGTTGTGGGGTGTGTGGGGTGTGGGGTG
>DAOLIT010000110.1:0-8505 GCA_035328405.1 Pseudomonadota bacterium
AAACACCCAACCGACCTCCACGTCAAACCCCAAAACCGCAACTTTTGGCCCTGGACAGCGAGGCGCGGCTTGCAGACACACGGGTCGTGGGCTAGCTTGCCGGTGCGCGGGCCAACGAACGACCGCGCAGAGGTGTGATGGATTCGCTGATCATCCAAGGGTTTCGGTGCTTCGGGCACCGCGTGGAGGTGCCGTTGCGGCCCCTGACGCTGCTGGTCGGAGAGAACAGCACGGGCAAATCGACGTTCCTGGGCGCGGTCCGCTTGGCTTGGGATCTGGCTGACGGAACGCGGCTCAACTTCCGGGAAGCACCGTTCGACTTTGGTCACCTTTCGGATTTCTGTCATGAAGACGCCAAGGGCAATCGGTCTGAAATGCATCTCGGCTTTTCTGAAACCGGGTTAGACAAAAGGAGACATCAAGGCGACATTGCCGTTGAGTTCGTGCTGGCGGACGTGGATGGAGAGGTGGTGCCCACGAGCGTAGAAGTGCGACGCAAGGACTTCGCTCTGCGCGGGCAGATCCGGGAAGATGGGAAGGTCGAAGTCATCACGAAGCATGACGGGGGTGCGAGCAAGTCTATCGCCCGTGAGGTTCCGCCCTGGTTCTTGCAGCGAGGCCTTGGGGCTCTGCGTTACCTCGCAGTGGATTCCTTTGAGGGAAAGACCAAAGGTCGAACAAACAAGGACGTCTTGGGGTTGCTCGAGGCCATTGAGGTGATGCGGTCTCGCAGGCATTTGGACAGGCCCCACGCAAATGCACCTGTCCGCGCCCGACCGGAACGTGTGTATACGCCCGGTCAGCTCACCGCTGAGCCGGAAGGCAGCCATGCTCCCGCAGTGCTCGCCAAACTGCTGTCACGCGGAAACCGCGACGCCCAGCGAGCGCGCGATTTGATTCTGGGCTATGGCAAAGCAAGCGGACTGTTTTCCTCGTTTGACGTAAAGCAATTCGGCGACGGCAAGCAGGGAGACCCGTTCCAAGTGCTGTTCGGGATCGACGGGCAAGGCCGCGCCCGCAATGCGATCGACGTCGGGTATGGAATCAGCCAGATTTTGCCGCTGCTGGTCGATCTGGTCAGCTTGAAGACCTCAACCTTCCTCCTGCAGCAGCCCGAAGTGCACCTGCACCCCGTGGCGCAAGCTGAAATCGGTTCCTTGCTTCTCCAAGAGGCAAAAAAGGGTCGCCAGTTCTTGGTCGAGACCCACAGTGACTTCATCCTCGACCGCGTTTGCATCGACGTACACGACGGGAAAGCAACGCCCGAGGATGTCCAGATTCTGTACTTCGAGCGAGTGGATGATGGGGCCCAAGTGAAGATACACCCCATCAGCCTGGACCAAAGAGGCAACCTCTGCGGTGCACCACCGAGCTATCGGGCATTCTTCGAGCGCGAGACGCGCAGATTTTTGGGGCTATAGCCGTGTGCCTGATTTTGGACGCGAACCGAGCGGGAAAGTTCTTCGCGCCATCCCCAGGTCCCGACGATGCTTGTGTATGGGCATGGCTCGAGCGTGGTGGCAAGCTCGTCTTCGGGGGGCATCTGGCAGACGAGATACAAAAGGTGGTGAGGGCGCAGAAGATGCTCGTGGAACTCAAGCGGTCTGGCAAAGCACACCGAGCCCAGGACGAGGCCGTGAGAGCCGCCGAGGCAGGTCTTGTTGGGGTGGCGCTTTTGTCGAACGATAAACACGTGGTGGCTTTGGCCCTCGCCACACGGACGCGACGACTCTTTTCCGACGACCAAGCACTGACTCAGGACTTCACGAATCCGGCCATCCTGAGCAAACCACGCGGCAAAGTGTACAACCGGGCGGCCCATGCGCACTTGCTGGCGCACACGGATGGCTGTCCGGGGAATTGTGCGAAGTCCTCGCGACGCCACAAGTAACGCTGGGTTTTGCCGGAACCAGTTCCCCGAACCTGACGTTCCCTCGAAGCGGTGGGGGTGTTGGGGTTTTTTTCAAAAGGTGGGGTTTGGGGGTTGGCGGGTTTTGGTTTGGTTTACAGTAGGCGCATGCTTTTGGCGGTGGACATCGGAAACACCAACATCGTTTTTGGCGTGTTCGACGGAGCAAAGCTCCTGACCCATTTTCGGGTCGAAACGCGCAAGGCGCGCACCGAGGACGAATACGCGGCCCTGTTGTCGTCGTTGTTTGCGCTGCATGGCCTGCCTTTTTGCGGCGCAGCACCCCTTCCGCCTGCGCTGGACGACTCGCCTGGGCCTTCTTCTGAACGGGTCCCCGGCAGGGGCGAAGACAAAAACGAAGACGAGATCGAACTGGCGCCCGTGTCGGTCAGGCCCCAGAGAACCGGGATCACCGCCGGGATTTTGGCGACGGTTGTCCCGCCTGTGCTGCAAGCGTTCGTCCGCCTTTTTCGTCGGTATTTGGGCACAGAGCCGGTGGTCGTTGGGCCGGGCACCAAAACCGGCATGCCGATTCTGTACGAAAATCCGCGCGAGGTCGGCGCAGACCGCATCATCAATGCTGTCGCCGCGTACGAACGATATCGCTGTGGCTGCCTGATCGTGGATTTTGGCACCGCCACCACCTTTGATGTGGTCACCCCCAAGGGCGAGTACCTGGGCGGGGCCATCGCTCCCGGCATCGGCATCAGCGCCGACGCTTTGTTTCACGCTGCAGCCAAACTGCCTCGCGTCGAACTTCAGCGCCCCCGTTCGGTCATCGGCAGGAACACCGTACACAGCATGCAATCCGGGCTGTTTCACGGGTACGTCGGCCTGGTCGATGGCATCGTCGAGCGGATGCGCGCCGAGGTCGATTTCCCCCTCAACGTCGTCGCGACCGGCGGTTTGGCGAAACTTCTGTCACAAGACAGCCGCACCATCCAGGACTGCGACGAACTGTTGACCCTGGTCGGTTTGCGCCTGATCCATGAACGTGAACAGAGACGAGGCAGCCGCCCATGACCCCGACCGAGCCTTCCCGCACAGAAGGGGATTCCGCTTTTCTTCGCGTCGTGTCTTGGATCGTGATTGGCCTGCTGGTCGTGCTGGTTGCAAACGAGCTTCGGGGGATGTTTCAAAGTCCTGCGCAACCTGCGGTTTCCGGCGAGCTGGCCCCCGAACTGTCCGTTCCCCGCATTGATGCCGCAGCGGCACCGGGGGAACGGTTTGTGCTGTCGGAACAGCGCGGGCATCCGGTCCTGTTGGACTTTTGGGCGACGTGGTGCGGGCCGTGCAAGGAATCCCTCCCTTTGGTGAATGAGGTCCACAGACGGCTGGGCCCCAAAGGTCTGCGCACGATCGCCATCGAAATCGAAGGGGCCGAGCAAAACGCGAAACGCTTTGCCGCTGCGCTGCGCCTGAGCATGCCGCTGGGCAGTGATTCCGGCGCGGTGGCGTCGGCCTACAAAGTCGAGCAGATTCCGCTGACCGTTCTTATCGACAGCGAGGGCCGCATTCGCAAGGTCTTTCGCGGCGTCCACAGCATCACCGAACTCACCAAAGCCATCGAGGCGATCGGCCTCCCGTCTTCGCCTTCGTCTTCGGGCCAGTAATCACCGTGTGCGCGGGATTGTCTTTCCGCGGAAACGGGAACGCAGCGCTCGGATCGGCGGTCCGGGCGTTTTTCCCTTCGCGCCGGGTTCGGGCACCTATAATGCGCGGCCATGTGGTTGAAGTTGGTGGTTCTTGTGACGTTCCTGTGCGGGGTGGGACTCCTTGCGTGGGCGGTGTTTCGCAACAGACGCAAAAAGCGTGTCGATTCGGTATCCCCTGTCGCCCCATGCAAGTCTTCGCAAGAAATGAAGGAAGTTTTTGTCGGCTCGGGCGAAGACGACCCGAATGACGAAGAAACGCAGGCCAAAGACGACGCGGACGGCGAAGCAGCCACGGCCACAGACAACCCGGACGGTTCCCAAGAAGCTTCCAGTGAACCGCACAGGGTGGACGAAGCAGAAGAGGGACTCGCGCCCGCTCGAAGACCCATTTTGCACGGTCGCCACTGGGCGGTCTTGGCCGGAGAACCTGAACCTCAGCGGTTTTTGGTTCGGATCTTCGAGCAACTTCTGAAATCAGACGGCGCAACCCGAGCCACAGGAGAAGGAAGGCTCTGGCACCTGGTGGACAACTGCGGGCGGCTCCAATTGTCCGCGCTCGTGCGCAAATCCCACATGCTCGAGGTGCTCGCGATCTATCCCTACGCCGAAACCGAGAACCGCTGGCCCGTACACATCGAACGAATCGACCGAAGTCCCGACGGCCTGCAAGCCCGCCTGTTCGGTGAGTCCGGCGGCGCACACTTTGCCGTGTTCGACACCCTCTACTTCAAAAACCAGCAGCACTACGCTGTCGGCGAAACCTACGATCTGCAGGTCAGCGCCATTGCCTATCAGCTTGAAAGCGACCAGATCGCCGAAGAGCGCGGCCCGCAGCACGGTTTTGGTTCGCTGCCGGTCCTTTCCGACGATCGCGACGCCACTGATGACGAGATCGTCTTCCATTCCACCATTGAAGACGTGTTCGAGACCGACTTTTGGGGAATTGAGCTTCAGGTCTACCGAATCACCTTGCTCGACACCCCCAAAGGCCCCCTCCGCGTGGAAATCTACGCTCACCCTGCCCTGGCCGAACGCAGATTTTCCGTTGGAGACCGCGTGCGCGGCGTCGCCTGGCTCTTCGGTCTGTGGCCCGATCCCCAAGCCACCGCCCTCGCCGAAGCCCTCAAAGCCAACCACTTACCAAACTAGGAGCGTGTTGCAGTAATGCTGCTACTGCGCAAAAATCTCCGACGGCGCCTCGTCGATTACGTCCTCGTTCCTCCCTGCGACGTACCTACGGGTACGTCTCGGTCGTCGCTGTGGGCGTTTCGACGATTCGCTCGCGGAGCTTTTTTGCTCGTTTACGCGGCATTACTCCAACACGCTCCTGGTTCCCGTCCAGAAACTACTGCGGTGGGGGCTGGCTATGTCGGCGTGCTCACAGCCCGAAGGCTGCTCCCCGCGTCCGCCTACGCCTTCCCCCATCCTCGCTACGTTTCTGGACGGGAACCAAGCAACCAGTCAGGTCCGAGTCGATCGACTGCGGCCAGCGCGCTTTACGTCGCAAGGCGTTTGGCGAGGAGTTCTTCGACGGCGATTTGCGCTTTGGTGAAGTCTGCGATGCCTTGCGAGAGTTTCTCGGTCGCCATCCGGTTCTTCGCGTGCATGTCGTCAAACACCTCGCGGTTCATCTCGATTTTCGAGACCGGCGCGTTCATGGCCCCTTTCGGGGAAAGCTTCTGCACGAGCGTTCCCTCCGCCGCTTCCAGCTCGGCAAGCAGCTTCGGCGCAATCGTCAGCAAATCACAGCCCGCAAGCTCGCAAATCTCCCCCATGTTGCGGAAACTCGCCCCCATCACTTCCGTCCCGTACCCGAAGTGTTTGAAGTAGTTGTAAATCTCCGTCACGCTCCGCACCCCCGGATCTTCTGCCGAGGGAAACGACGCCCTCCCCGTTTCCTTCACATACCAATCCAAAATCCTCCCCACAAACGGCGAAATCAGGTTCACCCTCGCGTCTGCACACGCAATCGCCTGGTGCAAACCGAACACCAGCGTCAGGTTGCAGCGGATGCCCGCAGTTTCCAGCACCTCTGCCGCCCGAATCCCCTCCCACGTCGCCGCGATCTTGATGAGAATGCGGTCCCGTGTCTTCCCACGCACTTCGTACGCTCGAATCACGTCCTTGGCTTTCGCGATGGTTGCCGCTGTGTCATACGACAGGCGCGCATCCACTTCCGTAGACACACGGCCCGGCACCAAGTCCAAAATCCGAAGCCCGAACTCCACCGCAAGCTGGTCCAGCGCCGCGCCCGCTTGTTCCGCCATCGAGCGTCCCGCGTGATCCTTTTTCACCTGACGCAGTGCGCTCTCCACCACGTCCGCATAGTCCGGTTGCTCGGCGGCGGCCCGCACCAGACTTGGATTTGTCGTCGCATCCTGAGGCGAAAACTGCGCGATTCCACGAAAATCCCCAGTGTCCGCCACGACCACCGTCATCGTTTTCAGTTGTGAGAGCAAGTTTTGTCGCGTCTGCATGCCGCGCACTCTACCAAACCCAAAGCCCAACCGTCCGCACGCCTTTTCGTCCGCAAGCAAGGCACTTGTTCTTTTGTGGTCGTTATTTGCTCGCCGACTGGCCTGGTTTTGCGCTGGTGGGGAGGGCGGCTTTGAGTTCGGCAAGCAGCGGCCCGGCCCCGTACACCTTGTCCAAAAGTTCCAAAAGCCCCGCGCTGTGAACAGACACCGCTCGGTTCGTGAGGTCATCGTAATAGAATGCGCCGCCGAGCGACGGCAGGTTCCCGTCAAAGACCACGCCCACGACGTGCCCCTCTTTGTCGAGGACCGGACTTCCCGAATTTCCGCCCACAATGTCGAGCGTGCTCGTAAAGTTCAGCGGCGTCTGGGCATGGAGCCGCGTTTTCGCAGCAACCCACGAGGGCGGCAGCACAAACGGAAACCGCCCCGTGTGCCGCACAAACGCCCCACCCAAAAGTGTCATCGGTGCCAGGTCTTGCCCAAACGCTTTGAAACCCGACACCGTCCCGTAAGTCATCCTGAGCGTGAACGTCGCGTCGGGATACACGCCCGTTCCCA
This sequence comes from Pseudomonadota bacterium, assembly GCA_035328405.1. Classification (GTDB taxonomy): domain Bacteria; phylum Myxococcota_A; class Polyangia; order Palsa-1104; family JAEUJZ01; genus JAEUKA01. The sequence continues at coordinate 6,600 of DAOLIT010000110.1, forward strand.
ACACCGCAAACAGCGCCTGCGCCAGAAGCTCTGCGTTGCGCTTTTCCACCGTTTCCACGGCCAGCTCGTACTGCCGACGGTAGAGCCGCGCCTGCAAATCCACCGCCTTGGCAAACCGAATCATCGGGTCTTGCGACGCCGCCACCGCTTTTTCCCCGCCTTCCCACAACGTCCGCCGCACGGCAGGGCTGTACAAACGAGACCCCGATACCAAATTCCGCGCGATCTCCTCGGGCGAATACGCCCCGAAGACCTCTTTCACAAACGGATGCTCCGGTCCCAGCCGTTCGCGCAAAAAACCCAGCGAGTACGAAAGCGTCAGCGTCTCAATCGCCGGATAGATCGCCCCCTTCGCCAACAGTTCATGCGACAAAGACGGCAGCGCCGAGTCTCGGTACTCTGTCAGCCGTTGCCCAGACGGTTTTTGCCGCTCCTCCGCTGCCCGCACAAGGTGCCTCGCGTACTGGAACAGCGTCGATTGAAACCCCTGCCCTCCTTCAATCAGCGTGTGCTCCAGGTGAATTTTCCGCCGTTCATCTGTTGCCCTCGACAGAGCATCCCAAGCCCCCCCGAACCGCTTTTCCAGCGTCGGATTCTGTTGGATTTGCGCCCGCAGCGTCTCCTCTGACGCCTGTTTCGCCTTCATGAACATCCGGCTCGCCAACGTCTCGTGTTGGCCCAACAGCGACTTGCAATAATTCTCGACGCTGTAAATCGGTTCCAACGCGATGCGCTGATTCTCTGCACTCTGTTTCGCAAACGCCAGCAGGTGGCCCCGCAACCCCGACAGATACAGAAGTTGCTCGGGATAGGACACGTCCCGCAAAAACTCAAGCTGCGACAGCGTCAGCAGCCGATTCGTCGAACCAGGGTTCCCCGTTGCAAACACCAAGTCTCCAGCCGACACCCCTTTCGGGCTGACCGGAACGGCGTTTTCGTTTTGCAGCGGTTTCCCGTTTTCGTACACCCGCAAAAACGACACATCCAAGGCATACCGAGGGTAGTTGAAGTTGTCCGGGTCCCCGCCAAAACGCGCCGCCTGAGTCTCAGGCAAAAAGACCAGGCGCACGTCCGAAAACCGCCTGTATTTGTACAGGTGGTACTTGCCGCCGTGATACAGGCTGACCACATCGCAGCGGAGTTTCGTTTTCTCGGCACACGCCTGTTCCCTGTTGCTGATTTCCCGGCGCAGCGCAGCCCCAAACTCCGCCTCTGTCAGTCCCCGGGTCGCCGTTTGGATGGTTTGGGTCACATCCTCCATGTCCACAAGCTGGTGGACTTCCAGCGAAGAACACGGCAGCTCAGCCGCACCGTTTGGCGCATAAAACCCAGACCGAGCCAAGTCTCGTGTCGCAGACGTTTGTTCTGACAGACACTCGCTGACGCAGTGGTGGTTCGTCACGATGAGCCCTTGCCTGGACACCAGCGCCCCCGAACAGCCATTCGCCAGGCGCACCGACGCAAGCTGTGCGTTCTTAAGCCACTCGTCTGAAAGCTGAAAACCGTACTTCCTAGACAGTCGCTCGCGCGGAAAGTCCGACAGCGTCCACATGCCTTCCTCTGCGCAAGCCGTGTCTTGTCCCAAGCCCACGGTCGCGCAGCAAGTCAGGAAATGCAGGGCCTTCGCAGCGGACAAACCACGCAGACGGGAAAACATATCGCCTCCTTGGGGCATTTTTTCTGGCACAGCCCGGCGATGATTCGCCCAGACGGAAACCCGTGTCAAGCCCGTTGCCCCCCAAAAAGGCCCGAGCACTGCAACGCAGCCGCCCCTTCCCCCACTCGTTCGCCCAGGGCCACTTCAAGGGCCCCCTTCCCCATATAGAGGCAGCAAAAGGAAGGACGGAAAACGAAGGACGGAAAACGAAGGACGGAAAACGAAGGACGGAAAACGAAGGACGGAAAA
>DAOLIT010000110.1:8605-15413 GCA_035328405.1 Pseudomonadota bacterium
GAAGGACGGAAAACGAAGGACGGAAAACGAAGGACGGAAAACGAAGGACGGAAAACGAAGGGAACGCGAAACAACCCGACAAAAGGAGCAACAACCGAGAAACGCTTGCGTTTCATGGACCCCGCGTGATAAGCACACAAAGTTTTTGTCTACCCAACACCCCACACGCTGTAGCTCTAGTTGACTTCGTGCCGGACGAGTCCGGTGAAAGCGCGGGAAGGTCTCGCGCAAGCCGCAGCGGAGGACGAAAACGAAGGAGAAACCTGTGAGCGAAAACCAGACCGAACACGAAAACCAAGACGCCTCGCCCGACAATCCCGAAGCACCGATCACGATGCGGCAACTGCTGGAAGCCGGCGTTCACTTCGGACACCAGACCAAACGCTGGAACCCCAAGATGAAGCCGTACATCTTCGGGGCGCGCAACGGGATTCACATCCTGGATTTGCAACACACGGTGCGGCTGTTCAACCGTGCATTCAATTTCATCGTGAACACGGTGTCGTCGGGCGGTTCCCTGTTGTTTGTGGGAACGAAGAAGCAGGCACAAGAAGTGATGCAGCAAGAGGCAACGCGGTCCGGGCAGTTCCATGTGACGAACCGGTGGCTCGGCGGAACGCTGACGAACTTCCGCACGGTGAAGGGCTCGATTGAGCGGCTGCGGATGCTCGAGAAGATGTCGGAAGATGGGACGTTCGAGCGGCTGTCGAAAAAAGAAGTGCTGATGAAAATGCGCGAGCGCGACAAGCTGGAAGAGGCGCTCGGCGGTATCAAGAACATGTCGGATCTGCCGTCGGCGATCTATGTGATTGATGCGAAAAAGGAACACATCGCGATTTCTGAGGCACGGAAGCTGGAAATCCCCGTGATCGCGATTGCGGACACAAACGCGGACCCGGACGTGATCGATTACGTGATTCCCGGCAACGATGACGCGATTCGGGCGATCAAGTTGTTCACGGGGAAAATTGCGGACGCTTGCGTGGTCGGGGCGCGCATCGGTCGGGAACGCGCCACGGCGCAGACTCGCGAGGAACCGCAGCACGGCGGCGAACGCAGAGCGGCAGCGTCTCACAACCAAGCGCCGTCTCCGAAGGTCGAGATGCGGAAACACCGGGGCGGCGGGCGCGGAACGCCAGCGGCAGCGGCGACTCCGACTTCGGTCAAGTTGTCTGCGGACGACGAATAGCGTTCTTTTCGCAACCTTCAACACAACACGCCCCGCTGGTCGGCTTGGTTTCTGGCCGCAGGGCTGACTCATTCCATAGAAGGAGAGACGTATGGCCCAGATTACTGCGGCACTCATCAAAGAACTGCGCGACAGGACGCTCGCGGGGATGGCGGACTGCAAAAAGGCGCTCGAGGAAGCGGGCGGCGACATGGAAAAAGCCGCCGATTGGCTTCGCAAAAAAGGCATCACGAAAGCCAGCAGCGCAGCCACGCAAGGCCGAGTCGCGACAGAAGGCGCGGTCGCGTCCTACATCCACATGGGCGGGAAAATCGGTGTGCTGGTCGAAGTGAATTGTCAGACGGACTTCGTGGCTCGCACAGACGACTTCAAGACGTTCTGCAAAGACGTGGCGATGCACATCGCAGGGCGCGATCCATTTCCGCTGTACGTGTCGGACGACGAAATTCCAGAGGCAGCGGTTGCGCGCGAACGAGCGTTCCAAATGGAAAAGGCGAAGGAAAGCGGCAAAGGCAAGCCGGACAACATCATCGCGAAAATCGTCGAGGGTTCGCTCAACAAGTGGAAAAAGGACATTTGCTTGCTCGATCAGGAATTCGTGAAAGATCCGAGCAAAGACATCCGCACGCTGGCGCTGGAACTTTCGGCGAAGACGGGCGAAAAAGTCACGATTCGTCGGTTTACCCGCTATGCCCTGGGCGATGGTCTTCAGAAAAAAGACCAGGATTTTGCCAAAGAGGTCGCTGACCAAGTGGCTCAAAGCGCGAAAGCGTAGACGCGAAAGCGTTTCCAACGAGCGGAAGCGTTTCCAACGAAAAGAGAGGGCCCATGAGCCAACCAGAAAAGCCGATTCCGGCGTACAAGCGCGTACTCCTCAAACTGTCAGGAGAGGCGCTGATGGGAAAAGGGCAGTTTGGGATTGAGCCCTCGACGCTGCATCGCTTGGCCGCTGAAGTCAAAAGCGTACACGACCTGGGGGTCGAGGTCGCGCTCGTCATCGGCGGCGGCAACATCTTTCGAGGCGTTTCTGCATCGACGCAGCACGGCATGGACCGCGCATCTGCCGACTACATGGGCATGATGGGAACGGTGATGAACGCGCTGGCGATGCAGGACGCAATCGAGCGGCTCGGTTTGCCGACCCGCGTGCTTTCCGCGATCGAAATGAAAGAACTGTGCGAGCCGTACATTCGGCGGCGCGCGATCCGACATTTGGAAAAACGCCGCGTGGTCATCTTCGCAGCCGGCACGGGCAATCCGTATTTCACGACGGACACGGCGGCGGCGTTGCGCGCGATGGAAGTTCACGCGGAAGTGCTCCTCAAAGCCACCAAAGTGGACGGCATTTTCGACAAAGATCCGAACAAACACACCGACGCGGTTCGTTTCGAGCGGGTGACGTATCTGGAAGTTCTCCAGCGCAACTTGCAAGTCATGGACTCGACGGCCATCGCGCTGTGTCGCGACAACAAGCTGCCCGTGATCGTTTTCAACCTTCAAAACAGCGGCAACATTGGCCGGGTCGTCTGCGGCGACCTTTCGATTGGCACGCGGGTGGATTGATTCCTGACAAAACCGCGCCGCAAATCGTGGGCCTCTTGACGGAAAACAGCCAAAAAGAGAGGATTCATGAGCATGGTAAGCGAAGTCCTAACGAGCCTGGATGACGACATTGCCAAGGCAATGGAGGCATTCCAACGCGAGCTTGCCAAAGTCCGCACGGGGCGGGCCAACACGAACATGTTGGATGGCATCCGGCTGGACTATTACGGAACGCCGACGCCGCTCAATCAGGTGGCTTCGGTCAGCGTGCCGGACCCGCGACTCATCGTCGTCAAGCCGTGGGAAAAACGAATCATCCCGGACATCGAAAGAGCGATTCGCGACGCCGGACTGGGCGTAAACCCAAGTTCGGATGGCGAAATCGTCCGCGTGCCGATTCCCGCGCTCACGCAAGAGCGTCGCAAGGAATTGACGAAGGTCGTGAAGCAAAAAAGCGAAGAAGCGCGCGTGACAGTTCGCAATGGTCGCCGAGATGCGCGCGAGATGCTGGAACAAGCCGGCAAAGACGGCGACGTGCCCGAAGACGACGTGGATCAAGGACTCAAGAAGATTCAGGCTGTCATCGACAAGGCCATCGAGAAAATCGATGCGATTGCCGAAAAGAAACAGGCCGAGATCATGGAGGTCTAGGCCCTGGACCCGCTCGCGTTCAACCCGAAATTTGGCAAGTACGAGCTGCTCGCGCATTTGGCGACGGGAGGAATGGCCGAGATTTACCTGGCGAAAATGGCCGGGTCCGATGGCTTTTCCAAACTCGTCGTCGTCAAACGGCTGCTCGCCGACCTCGCGAAGGACAAAGAATACGTCCAAATGTTTCTGGATGAGGCGCGCATCAACGCTCGCCTCAACCACTCGAACATCGTGCAGGTGCTGGAACTCGGCGAAGTCGATGGCCAGTACTTCATTGCGATGGAGTACGTGTCGGGTTTGTCTGTGGCGCAAGTTGGGAAACTCTCGACGCAGCGTTTGGGGGAAGTGCCGCAGAACATCGCGTGCGGGATTCTTTTGCAAGCGTGCGCGGGCCTTCACCACGCACACGAAACGAAACTGTCCGATTCGGATGAAGTTGGCATCATCCACCGCGACGTATCGCCGCAAAACTTGCTGCTGACCTATGAAGGGTTTGTCAAAGTCGTGGACTTTGGCATCGCGAAAGCGGAAGGCCGCGAAACGCGCACGCAGGCCGGCATGGTGAAAGGCAAGTTCGCCTACATGAGCCCCGAACAATGCACGGGCCAGAAGGTGGACCGCCGAACGGACGTTTTTGCGCTGGGCGTGATTTTGTTCGAGCTTTGTACGTCGCGCCGTTTGTTCAAGCGGGCAACGCCCATCGAAACCTATGAGGCGATTCAAAAAGGCGAAGTGCCGGACCCCTGTTCGGTGTCGGCGCAGATTTCGCGTCAAGTGGCCGATGTGATTTTGAAGGCGCTCGCCCGCAACAAAGACGAACGCTATCTCACTGCCGAGGCGATGCAAGAGGCGCTCGAGCTGGCCATGCGTCGGTCCGGGCTCAAAGGCAGGCCGCTCGATCTGTCGCGCTTTTTGGAAAGCAATTTTCAGGCGGAGATCAAAGAGCAAGAAGACCTGATTCGGCGCATCGCAGCGGGTGAACTCGCCCAGCCCGAAAACCAACACGCTGCGGAATCGAGCCGTCTTGCAGACAACTACGCTGGCGTCGAGGACGCGGACATCGAAGAAGACCTGGACGAGGTTCCTGATGCGACGGGCAAGGACTTAAAACCGCCGCCGCCGCCTGCATTGCCTTCTTTGGAAAACCGATCGGCCCAGATCGCCCAAAAACCGGTCTCGATGGCGCTGCCGACGATCGACCCCAAAAAAGCCCTGCAAGACATGCTCGCGGGGAAGATGCCCAATCTGCTCGGCGATCAACTTCAGGGTCTGGCCAAGGCTGCGAACATTTCTGCGCCCGCGCCTTCGGATACGCCGCCGAATCCAAACGAAGCAGATTCCGCACAAGCACCCTCTCCTTTTGCCACGGCACCCGTTCCGGCGACTGCGGCTGGCGGTGCGATGCAGCCACCTCCGTCTGCGTTGCAAAAGTTTGCTGACTTGCCGCTGCCTGTCTTGATTGGGATCGGCGTCGTTCTGGCCATCCTGTCCGCGATTGTCACGGCCATCCTGATTTTCTAACGCGCTTTCGGTTCGACAATGAACGCACGCGAATTGCGGGGAACCACGAGCGCCCGACTTCCGGCCTCGTAACTGGTCAGCGCAAATTCCGCAGTTCCCAGGACCGTTTCCGCTTTGGTGAGCAGCGGCAAGCGAAAGGCATCGTCGCTCAGCCACAAATCCCCCAACCACGGTTTCTTGCCGATGACCTCATCCCGTTCGTTGATCCGCTCGCCGCGCCCGCTCAAATGAATCGTGTTTCTCGGCCCCGCCACCGTCTGTATTTGTTCTTTCCCCACAACCGTCAGCGTTCCGCGATAGAGCGCCGTTCCGCCCGTCACATACATCGACAGTTTGTCTCCCGGACTCAAATTCATTCCGCGCAACAAAAGGAGCACAGCCATCGGATCAAGCAGCTCGGTTCGCATTTCTCCTCGTGCCTGCCACTTTCCACCCGGCTTTTGCACCGTCATTTCAAACTGGCGACCGCGAACCAAAAACGTCGCCTCGCGCGGAGTGCGCCCGACGTCCACTTGTTCGATGAGCTTCGGCACAAGCGTCGCACCATCCAGGAGCAATTTGTATTTCTGTTGCCACCCCGTGAGCGCCTTGGCCGCGCCGACAGCCTCGCTCTCTCCTATGACCTGCACCACCGGTCCCCGTGGCGAAGGTTGCGCAGGCGTGAGAACCAACCGTGCGCGCCCAGCCTCGAGCGAACCCAGCATTTTTACAGAGAACGTAAACGCCTCTCCCTTCCGTGGCGGCGGGGCAGCCTGCGCCGAGTCCCCCATGATCACGGGCCTACACACACCAAGCCCTCCACAAACCAACGCAGCACAAAAAAAACGCAGTCCTCGCGAACACATGTAGGCCACAGCTAACCCCAAACCGTCCTGCCCCGGCTACCAAATTCATCCAAAGAGCGCATAGAAAAGCAGCATCAGGACCATCATCCCACCGGCCCCCAATAGCCACAGAAACAGCTTGCGGTTCGGATGCTTTTGCAGCCTCTCCACAGCCTGGCCGAGCCAACTCCGCGCTGTCTCGAAATAGAGCTGCGAGGTCTTGGGTGGCTGAAACAACGTCTCGGAAATCACGACCAGTTTCGTTTCCGCGCGTCGTCGCAAATCCGCCGATGCCTGTTGCGCATCATTGGGTCGCAGCGTCGGCGGATCATCTCCCTGGGAAAGATCGAACTGCGTTTTCTGTTCGCTGATCGGCACGCTTTCATTCTGGATCTGCGTCTCAGCGGTCGCGGGTGAGAGTGCTGGCAACAGTTTCGTTTGGGCATCCAGCACCGGATTCGACGCCACCTGAGTCGGAGCATTCGCTGGCAGCAACGCGGGCCTGTTTCCATCCTCCGCAACCTGCGTCGGCATGTCTGGGCTGCTGCGCCTCACCAATGCGGATTGTCCTCCCGAGCCCCCCAGCAACACCGTCGAACCAGCCTCCGCCTCCGAACGATGCCCCTGTGTTGCGGACATCGCGGCCAGCCATGCCTCTACCGCTGTCATCGACGGACGAGCCGTAGGCTGTTTCGAGAGCATCTGCTCTACAAACTCTGCCAGTTTCACCGACACCTGCGGTGCGCGTGCCAACAACGGCGGTGGTGGTTCGTGAACGTGCTGCGCCATCACTTCTGCTGCGCCCTGCGAAGCAAACGGAGGTGCCCCCGACAACATTTGATAGAACATCACCCCCAACGCATACACATCCGCCTTGTCATCCACCCCCCGAGCCCCCCGACACTGTTCAGGTGCCATGTACGTCGGCGTTCCCATCAGCACCCCTGTCCGCGTAGGAAGTCCCCCTGACATCCCCAATCCCATCGCCAACTTCGCAATCCCAAAATCCAAAATTTTCACCCGAACCTCCCCCAACCTCCCCCCCTCCAAAACCAACATCACATTCTCAGGCTTGAGGTCC
>DAOLIT010000111.1:0-15280 GCA_035328405.1 Pseudomonadota bacterium
CCGGACTCAATCCCGATTGGACCGGACTCAATCCCGATTGGACCGGACTCAATCCAGATTGGACCGGACTCAATCCAGATTGGACCGGACTCGATCCCGATTGGACCGGACCCAATCGGCTATGAGTCGGACTGGCGCGCGAAGAGGAACGGTTCGCCGCACGCAGCAAAGGGGGGCGGATTTAGTAGAGAAGCAGGCGGGCAGAGTGCTGGCGCTCGAAGCAGAGGGCGCGTTCATAGTCGTCGAACAGGCGTTCTTCGGCCAAAAACGCGGGCGGATGGTACTGACGGCGACCGTGCCTTTGGGGGATGCCGTGCTTTTGGTGGAGCATCTCGTGATAGACGATCCACGCGACGTAATAGGCGGGCACGTCCTTGCGATCGAGCGTCGGATGGATGCGAATCAGCCGATCTTCGACCGAGTACGAACCCATCGTCAGGGCCTTGTGGAGTTTTGGAGCGCGGCTGTTTCGTTTGCTGCGTCCCCAGGTGATTCGGGCACAGATGGAACCGCCAAAGTAGGCCGCGTTTACTTCGTCGAAAACCGCCTGCAAATCGTGAAAAACCCCGCGCGTTCGGGACACGACGCGGCGAGAACGACCGGGCGCGTGGCTTGGCACCGAAACCGAATGCCGCGCGATGAACGCATCCAGGGTTTTTGACGCCTCGGGTTCGGGGCAAAGGACGTACCGCCCAAGCGCCGCCAACACCGGCGCAGAAGCTTGCGCAAACATGTGATGAAGCCGCAGCCTGTACCGCCCCGGCTCGCGACGCACCGACAACATGGTCGAGGTGTTGTGCGTCAGCCGCACGTCGATCTGCGGCTTTTCGCTCTCGAGCGCAGCGATCAAACGGCACAACCGCCTTTGCAAGCGCGACGCCGCGCGCGAGTGCTCACCGGGCTTTTGCAAAGGCAAAGACATGGAGCCGTTTGTACTGCCCTCTGACTCGTTGTCAAAAATTGTCGCTGACCGAAGCCTCTTTCGCGCGCAGTTGGCGTAGTCTTGCGCGCCGGTTGGTCTCGGGTTCGCCTCCGGTTTCGTTTGGGAGCTGCTCTTGTCTTCTGCACTCATACCGATTTTTCTCATCGTGCTCGTGGATGTGTTCGGGCTGACGCTCGTGTTGCCGCTGCAAGCGATTTATGCGGAAAGTTTGGGCGCGTCTCCGCTTGAGGCGACGATGCTCGTATCGGTGTTCGCCGTCTGTCAGCTTGTCGCAAGCCCGCTGCTCGGCGCGTGGTCCGATCGCGTGGGTCGAAAGAAAGTGCTGCTGTTCTCTCAGGCCGGCGCAGTGCTGGGTTACTTGACGATGGCGATGGCCCCCACGCTGTTTGTGCTGTACGTGGCGCGCGTCATTCAAGGAACCACCGCCGGCAACTTGTCGATTGCGCAGGCGTACATCGCCGACCACACAGAGGCCAAGGACCGCGCCAAATCGTTCGCCGTGATTGGGATTGCGTTCGGGCTCGGTTTTTTCGTCGGGCCGGGCGTCACGGGTTTGCTGGCCGGGCATGGGCTTTCGGCACCCATTTTCCTGGCGGCGGGCATGTCCGTGCTGTCGTTCGTGTGTACGCTTTTGATCCTGCCCAAGGAAAACACGCCGACGCGGCGTCAAGAGGACACGGTTTTGCCAGGAGGCAAGCGGCTGTCGGTGTTCGAGTGGCAACAGTACCGCGCCTATTTCAAGCGCCCGGTGCTCGCATGGATGCTGATTCAGTTTTTGTGTTTTTCGATGTGTTTCACCGTGTTCACGTCGGGTTTTTCGCTGTTCGCAGAGCGGCGATACTTCTTTGATGGGCATCGGTTTGGGCCGCGCGAAATTGGATACGTGTTTGCATACACGGGCTTTTTGGGGCTGATTTTGCAGGGCGCTTTGATGGGGAAGTTGGTCAAGTGGGTCGGCGAACGCAGGCTGGTGACCGTGGGCTTTGTGTCCTTGACGGTGGGGTTTGGGCTCGTCGCGTGGACGAGCGCGGTGTTGGGCTTGGTTGTTTCGGCGACCATTGCGACGTTTGGCAACGCCGTACTGCGTCCGACGCTGACGAGCTTGATTTCACAAAGCGCAGACCGGACTCAGCAGGGCACGGTGATTGGGCTCACGCAGTCCTTGCAATCGATTGCGCAAATTGTCGCGCCGTTTTTGGGCGGCCTGCTTCTGCAACGGGAATGGTTGTGGGAATGGGGCATGTTGGCCTCGCTTGCGGCGCTGTTGGGCTTGCTGTGTGGCCCGCTCGGCTCGGCCCGAGCGTCGTCTGCGCACCAGTTGGGCGGTTGACAGGTCCTGTTTTTTTGCGACGAAAGGCTGCGTTTTCGTTACAAAGGCAACTGCATGACGAGCGACTGGGAAAAAGTCACGGGTCGGCAGCGATGCGCGGTCGAGTTTCGGCTTCCGTCGATGCTTTTCGCCGTGACGGTGAATGCGCCCGCAGCTTTCGGGCAGGTGTTGCGCATCGAAAAAGGGGTCGCCGAAGCACGGCCAGGTGTGGTTGCGGTGCTTTCGGCGGACACGGTTTTGTCCGGGGCAGCCAAGAAACTGTCCCCTTTGCTTGGGGAATTGCTTTCTCCCAGGCTGACGCAGGCCGGGCAGCCGGTAGCCCTCGTGGTCGCAGAGACGCACGACCAGGCGATGGAGGCGGCTCGAACCGTGCGTGTCCAGGTGCGAAGTGAACCCGCTTGCTTGACGTTGACCCAAGCTTTGGCCCTGGGTCGCCTGGAAACAGCACAACGTGAGGCCATCGGGCAGCCAGCCGAGGCGTTTTCCCATTCGCTCCATCGCTGGGTACACACGTACCGCCTACCGGCCCGTGCGATTTCGGGAGACTCGTTTTGTCGCGCAATCGCCCTGTTTCGAGGCGATGAACTGTCTCTCTTTTCGGTTGGACTGCCCGGCGAGGGCTTGGCTGCGCGACTTTCGCTTCTGCCCGAGCAAATCCACGCCGTTTCGACACAAATCGGTGCCGAAACGCCCGCTTTCGAGCCTGCTGTGTGTTTGGCCGTGATCGCTGCCGCCCAATTTCAGCGACCTGTTCAAGTCTCTGTGGATGTGCCGTGCGGCGTTTTTTCCTGTCCCGAAACGATCCAAACCGTTCAGCTTGGCCTCGACGAGGACGCAAATCCAAAGGCGATGCTCGTGAGAGGAACCGTCGCGATTTCGGAAAAAAAGGCAAAGGCCTGGATCGCGCACGCCCTGGCGCTCGGTCGTCTGTATGGGTTTGCGCACATCGAGGCGTCGCTCGTGTCGGCCAAGCTGAATGCCCCGATGTCCGCAGAAGAACGAGGTTTGGGACCCGATTTCGGTTTTGGCATCGACCGAATCATCGACGAAGCCGCGATGCGCTTGGGCGAGGACCCAATTGCGTTGCGTCTGCGCTGGCTCTCGAAACCAACAACCGAACACGCCCGAATTTTGGAATTCTCTCTTCGGGAACTGCAAAGGCTGCGCGTTGAGGGTCAAACCGAGCGGGTGGTCGGCCAGCCTGCCATTGGTGCCGGAATCGGCACGTTGTTTACGCCGCTTTCGACCGGCGGCTTTCGTACGGGGGCTCACCTTGTCGAGGTCGAAAACCGCGCGCACTTGCCGCTGTTCCGTAGGCTCATCACCGTGCTCGCCCGGCACGTTCCTGACTCGGAAAGGAAAGCCGAAACCCAAAAAACCCGACGCCAAATCGATCGTGCGCTGAGGATGGCGTGGGCCAAACCTTTGCGCATCCATCTGCGAACAGGCTTTGTCTCACTTGCGCAACCAGATGAGGAGTTTCGCCCCGCTGGGCCGTGCGTCATCCGATTCTTGAACAAGACAAACGATGTGGATGAACTCGTGCCGTGGTTTTCAGACGGGAGCGGCTTGGATGCGGCGACTCAAAACGCACTGTGGCGTGTCCAAAACCAGCCCGAGCGTATTTCTTTGCCGACGTGAAACCGTGCCATTGCGGAATCATTCCAAACGTTTGGCAGAACGAGCGGTTTGCGAAAAACACGTCGCCGCGCTTGGGTGATTGCTTGCACGGCCAAGGTGTGGCATCCGTATTAACAGTCCTGCCGCTACAAGGAGGCCTCATGCGGTCCCTGTTCGATTTCACACTGCTTCGTTGTCTTCACGTTTCTTCGAGGCGGAAATGCGCCATGGTCGCTGTCGGTTTTGCAGGCATCGTGCTGTCCAGCGCGGCTGCGGCTGCGGCGGGGCCAGCACTGGCTGCCGATGAGCCTCAGACCACTTCGGTCACACAATCCACCACAACCACCGTCACAACTTCGGCGCCCACTGCATCGGATGCGTTGCCGCCTCCTCCGACGGTGATTTCGCCCGTCCCGGTTGCGCCGCTCCCGTCCACGGTGATCGCGCCCGTTCCGGTTGCGCCGCCACCTACCGTCGTTGCGCCTCTTCCTGTCGCGCCTCTGCCGGTGGCTCCCCTGCCTCCTGCTCCAGGTGTTCAGGGGCCGGTCTATTTCAATGGACCCGTGTGGATCATTCCGGCCCAGCCGGGCGCGTCTGTGTATTCGCAGCCGATGCTTCCGCGCGAGCTTCCACCACCGCCTGTGTACGTACAGCCGCCGCGAATCGTTCCGCCGATGGTTGTCCGCCCGCTGCCTCGCGTCACTCATCGGCCCGTGGTGAAGAGCCAGCCACGCGGTCCAGTGTTTGGCATGGGCGTTCGTTTTGTCGGCCTCGGGATTCAGTCCCAAGAGGTTTTTGGCGAGAAGCCCACCTTGTGGGGCGGTGGCATCCAGATGCGTTTCCGCAACCAGGGACACTGGGGATTTGAGCTTGCGCTCGACGCCCTGAAGGCCAACATCGGCGAAGGTGCGTATCAGCGCACATCGTATCCCTTTTCGTTCTCGCCGATGCTCTACCTGTTCAGAAATCGGCCCGATACGCACTTCAACATTTACGGCACTGCCGGGTTTGGGCTCATGGCCAGCGACATCACGCTCTACGAAGGCTCCCGGCAAGAGCGGGGTCAGCAGTTTTGGGAAGTGCTGGGACAAGCCGGTGGAGGCTTTGAGATTCGTTTCACACGCCTTGCCATTTCCGTGGACCTCCGCGCCATTGGCATGCTGCTGGATCAAGGTAGCGAGCCCGGCAATTTCTATGACGGCGTGGACAGTGGCCCGATTTCGCCAAGCAGCATCGGGTACAAGGCCAACTTCGGGATCATGTACTGGTTCTAGCCACCTTCGAAACACGCCTGGCCGTCAGAGCCGGACGGTTTCTGCCGGCCTTGTCTCATGAGCAAATCATCTATTCCTCCGTCATGTCCTGATCGGTCTTCGGATCGTTCTCTGGATCGGCCTTTTCAGATCGAGTTTGAAGGGCACAATGTCTCTGCTCGACCCGGCGACACGGTAGCCTCGGCACTCATCGCCGCCGGGGTCCAGGTGTTGAGTCGCTCGCCAAAATTTCATCGACCGCGCACCGCGTTTTGCCTCAGTGGCGTGTGCGGTTCCTGTTTGATGCGCATTGATGGCCGACCCAACACGCGAGCCTGCCAAGTCAAAGCCGAGCCAGGGCTGCGTTGTTCCCGTCAGAACGCTTGGCCATCCGCTGACTACGACGTGCTTGCTGCGGCGGATGTGATGTTTCCCGAGAGCATGGATCACCACACGCTCATGACCTCTTCTCGGTCGCTCAATCAGATCATGCAGAAGGTCGTGCAGCGGATGGGCGGACTCGGGCGAATTCCCGATGAAGACACCATCGCAGACACCGTGCGGGCCGCCATCTGTCGCCATGTGGATGTGCTTGTGGTCGGAGGTGGTCCATCCGGGTTGCGCGGGGCAACTGAAATCGCGCGTTCTTTGGGGAGCACGGGAAAAGTTGTGCTGGTTGAGTCGCAGTTGGAAGCCGGCGGGAGCTACTTGTGCCATCCCGAGCTCGGACGCGATTCGGCGCGTTCCGCCGTCGAACAGGCCGAACAAGCGGGCGTTGAAATCTTGTGCTCCACCGTGGCGTTCGGCTATTTCGGCGAGGATCGCCATACCGAGCAGCCCCCGACACGACACGGCGTGCTGGCCGCCGCCTCGGAAAAGTCTTTGTATAAACTTTCTGCTGAACGGTACCTCTACGCGACGGGAGCGACGCCCCAAAACCTGCTGTTTGGCAACAACGATCGTCCGGGTGTGCTCTCGGGCCGTGCCGTCGGGCGATTGCTGGCTTGTCATGGCATTCGTGTCGGAGAAAAACCCCTGGTCGTCGGGCAGGGCGAGTTTCCAGAGGCCCTCGTTCGTGCGCTTCGGCGAAACGGTCAAACGGTTTTGTCGATTGACGGGAGCAGCGAAACGCTCATCCGTTCTTTGGGAAGTACCTGGGTCGATGGTGCAGAGGTTCGGAATGAACGTGGAGTTAGAACCCTTCAATGCGACTTGATCGTGATTGCAACGCCTCCCGCAGCCGCTTCCGAGCTATTGACGCAGCACGGTGTACCCGTTCGGCTACACGGCCTCGCCGGCTTTGTCGCCGTCGCCTCGCCAGATGGACATACCCAACTTCCGAACGTGTACGTTTGTGGGGAAGTGACCGATTCGATGTCACCCAGAGACGCAGCCCAACACGGACAGCGTGTGGGCAAAACAGTGGCCGACTCGCTTTTGACCGGTTTTTCCAGCCCAAAAACGAGCGGTTGACCTTTACCTGTAGGAACTGTTGAACCACCACTCGACGCCCAGGCCCAGGTAGTGGACCAAAGAGCGCCCCGCACGTACGTCCTGTGGATCGAACAGGAAATACTGCGCATCCGACGACAGATAGCTCAGCGTATAGAGGGCATACAGATACGGTCTGGAGTACGTTCCTCTCCCGAGTGGCGCGACAATTGGCATCAGACTCACGCGAGCCACCGTCGGCAGAAGGTACCGCCCAGCATCCTGATCGACCGTTGCTGGCCGACGAACCTGATACGAAATTTCGACTGCTGTGTGTATGTGCTGCGTAAAGTACAGCGTTGGTCGCAACGCGATCGCGCCTTCTCGATAGCCCGCATCCTCGGCTGTATTTGCGTCGCTAAAAGACCGAAAGTACCCGCCCGCCATCACACCAAACCACGCTGCTTCGTAGTTGGCCGACAGCGCCAGCGTATTTTCCAGTGCCCCCCAGACACGCGCATCACGGCCAAAACCATACGGCTTGCCGAGGTCGCCAAACGCCGCCAGCCCGCCAGCATGCCGGAAAAACAGATTCGCAAACACAAAGCTCCGCAACCAGCCACCTACCTGCGCTCCCACCACATACCCATAGTCGTCGGGAAGAGGCTGAGGAGGGAGGCCCGTCATTTCCGGTGCGCGCTCGCCCTTGGGAAGGTAGTGAAACTCCCCATACAGGAGAATCTTCGCATTCGGGAGCTTGTCGAGGTGCCGCGCAAACTGCGTCGCCTTCGCCGACATGACCAGCCTGGGACGGTCGAGCGTCGTCACAGTCGCCGTGGCGCTTTGCGGTGTAAGCACTGTCGTGGACGCTGGCAATCGACGCGCTGGAACTTGGATTTGCTCGAACTGATAGAAGTCGGACAGCCGGTTCATCCCGACGTGAAACTGGAGCAGAGTCCGCTTCTGATTGAACCCATACGCCACGCCTCCACCGACAGTGTTCAAACTATCGAGCGGCCAAAAATCGAACAGATAGATATCGTCGCCCCGATACATCCGCGACCCCGCCCACAGCGACAACCCCTTTGCGCCCAGATTTTCGACCTCGGCGTATGCATTGCGAATCGCAAAATTCTGCGAAAAATTGCCCGTCGCGTGAAACAAGTCGCCCGAATAGCCCGGCACAAACACCACGCGCCATCGCTTTTCCGGGTCGTCGCCAATCATGCCGCCGTAATAAAAGTTCAGTTCCAAGTACGCCGGTTTTTCCAACCGTGAACCGAACGAAACGACATTGACGCCATACCCCGAATGGCCGCGCAAATCCGTGCCAATCCCGACTCGACCATAGCTTCCGAAGTCGAAACCTGATCCCATCGCCGACGCTGGAGGCGGGCTACCCGACGCGCCAAACTGGCTGTGTGCGCTGGCTTTTTTCGCTCCACTTGCATCGTCCGCGTTTGTTACAGGCGCGGTCGATCCGGAATTTCCCGATGCAGAACCCGGACTCGCATCAGCAAACACAGGCGGCGACAGGCCAACACACATCGCCACACACGAGACGAAAACTCCCTCTTTTTTCGGCCAAGACCTCAACTTCGCCGCCTCCTGTTTTCCCGCACTTTTGGGCACAAACCGCCGCGCGCAAGAAGAACAAAGGAAGCCAAGAAGAAGCAAGCCCCAAAACAGCACTCCAACCCACAAACTTCCATTTTGGGCCGCGGACCCAAGGAGAGTGACTCGATTAGAAGCAATCTGCGGTCAGTGTTTCTCGAGAAATGTATCCATGGTTGACAAGCGCTGTCTTAACAGCCAACTCCGAAACGTCAAAGTGGCTCGCTGCTTCTTCTATGGACCAAGAAGAGTAATCCCCTTGCAGCATGCCTTCGAGTTCGGAAAACGGACACAAAAACTCCGCTGCAAACGCACGCTGGGCTTTTTGCCGATAGGTATATGCAGCAGTTGCCGGAAAAAGGGCTTCCTTGTCCCGGGCCGACAGCATTCGATCAAACAAGAGCCGCGCCGCATCGAAACGCCGCCCTGTTTTCCACCTTGAGCGCAACACGATCCGCGCACACTTTTCGTCTTGATCGAGCGCAAACGAAAGAGGCAACAGCCCAGTGGGGCTCACCGTCTTGGCTTTACGCCCCCCTGTCAATACATCAACCGACATGCCAGAAAGCTCGGCCAATCTCTGGTTGGAAATCGGGGATACGCCTAGGCGTTCCTGGTCTCGCAGGGCTTGCGCAGCTTGAGCTCCAAGCTCGTGGGCGATGACAGACCCGCTTCGCCGATTTGTGGCAGACTTGGTCCATCGCACTGCGTCGGCAGGTTTCAAGTCGAAGCCCGCCGATCTGGCGGTTTGGCGGAGTTCATCGCCCGTCCATACCGGTGCATCGCTTTTGCGCCCGGCTGCAACCTCTTCCATTGCATGAGTTCCAAGGGAAGCCGAATCGGCAACGAGCGTATCCAATTCTTCCACACTCGCCTGGTCGGGGTCACATCCCAACAGAGCCTCGAGTTTGCGACGAAGGGCTTGCTTGGGGTCGGCGCGCTCAGCCCTCACATCGGTCCAAATGCCAAGCAAAGGGTTATCCGCAATGCCCTCTGCCCGAAGCCGTCCCAAGACTTGTTCTACAAAGCCGTCGATGGCGTGTTCAAATTCATTCTCGGAAACGACCACACGCGCATCGGAGACATATCGCAAAGGCTCCTTTTCGCGCAAAACGGTCGGTTTGGCCACCCAATCAATCCATTTCCCATCGGAAACGACCGTGATGTTGGGCCACACATATCCGCCCCCAATCGTCGCCAAACGGTGAGCGAGCGCCCAATCCAACGTGGCTTTGTGTGGCTCAAACCGAAGTCGCCAGTAATTCCACGCGAGCCATTCCGCCAGCGGATACGCAGACAAGTGAACCTTCTGCCGAATACACCTGACGAACGTGTCTTCCGCTTCCGTAAGCCAGAGATCCCCATGCCGAATCCCAAGCGCAGAAAAACACGCTCGCTCACACTCGGATCCGCTTCCCAATGCTTCCCAATCCGCCTCAATTACCAGTGACATCTTCCAGTTCCTTCTGAGGTCCCATGGGATGCGCCTGCGACGGCACGGTCAACACTGCCGCCCTGGACAACGCTGCGTTCCGCCCATGCCTTTTCGACGACCTTCCGAAAATCATCCGCTTCTGGCAGCGGATAGCCGTGATACTGACCCGTTGCTCTATTTTCCAATTGTGCTTCAAACACGTTGTTCTTCTCATCGACGGTCCAAATGTTCTGAGGAAAACCCGCATACCTTTGGACGCTGACCATGTAGTGCTCCAAACCAGATCGCAGCAGCGCCAACGCTTGCCCTTTCAAGATGCGCTCTGTGGCATCGCACAGCGTTTTTCCAGGTCGGGGGTCGGTCGGGGGAAGAAGACCGTAGTCGCCTGGAAACCGCTTGTGTTGTGGATTGCCGGTGTAGCAAACCCGCTCAAGAAGCTCCTGACACAACGCTTCGAGATCCGAGGTTCGGGGCGCAATTCGTCGCTTCGGATTGAAAGTTCTTCGTGTTTGCATCGACGGAGCGAACGACAGGGCTCTGCCCGTCGCACCTGAATCTATTAGACCAACAAAACCTTCGTGAGCAATCAAAATTCGTTCTTGCGCAGACTGCTTGGGTTTTACAAAGACAGGGCAGAGAAGAAAGGGAGGGCTTCTTGGAGCAGGTCGAGCGTGGGATCGAGCTGTTTGCCGATTCCTTCCGTGACTGCGATGGCGATGTTCACCATCGTGAAGGTTGCGTTCACGCGCACTCTGTGTCGTCGCAAAATTTGGAAAACCTCGAACACCACTTTCGCCACTTCGACTTCACAGAGCCGCTTTCCGTGCATTTTTTCGACAAAGGTTTGGATCTCCTTTGTGAACGCTTCGCGGTTTTGCACAAAGGGGGACGGACTGTAGTCCACATGAATGTCCGCCATCGTTTTTCCGTCGCCGCGCGCCCACGCCGCAAAGTACCGCGCAAACGCAAGTCGATGCAGATCATCGAGTTCCGCGACAAGACCCAGGTCGAGTAGCGCGACTCTGCCCTCCCCTGTTACCAGCAAATTCCCCGGATGAAGATCCGCATGCACAAACCCATCCGCGAAAATCATTTTGAGCATCACACGGAAACCCAATTCCCCAAGTGCGCGCCGTTCCGCTTGGCTCTTGTTGGTGTCGAGGATTTTGGTTCCCTCGATAAAGTCCATGGTCAGCACTCGGCGTGAACACAAGGGAAGGTGCAAACTCGGCAGAATTACCTCGGGCATCATGAGAAAATTTCGTGCAAACCGCAGGTTGTTTTTCGCCTCGATCGTGAAGTCGAGCTGCATCGCAATCGCTCGACCAAACTGCCGCACACTTTCGCACGGTGCGAGAAGCCGCAGCGACGGAAAAAGCTCAAAAATTCGTGCGTAAAAGAGCATCACAGACAAGTCAAATGCACACAGGTCCTCGATGTCAGGACGCCGGACTTTCACCGCAACCCAAGTTCCATCTTGCAACCGCGCCTTGTGAACCTGAGCGACGGAAGCGGACGCAATCGGTGTGCGGGAGAATTCCGAAAATAGTGCTTCGACTGGCTGTCCAAAATCCTCTTCCAGAGTCCGAACAACGTACTGAAAAGGAAACGGTCCCACATCGTCTTGCAAGCGAGACAGCGACGAGATCACATGCGGCGGCAACAGATCCGGTCGCGTGGACAGAATTTGACCCACCTTGATGAAGGTGGCACCGAGCCGCCGAAACAAATTCAGCACCGTTTCCCCAAACAGAGCTTGCCGCTCGGCCAGCGTTTTTCCAGCCAGTCGAAACGACACCCAGCGCAATACATACACCGCTGTCGTCAGCCACAGAAGCCACGCGATGGTCAACGCACGCAGAAACAGACGAAAGGAGGAACGCATCGGCACTCGCTCGCAGAAATTCTACTTGAGCCGCGCATTCCAGCAGGTCTTTCGCGCGGCCTTGTCAAAACTCGAAAGCCAGACCCGCACTTACGCTCAAATCCGACAAATCGAGTTTATTCGCTCGGCCAAATCCATTGACCCACAGATAGTTCAGTTCCGCGAATGCGGTCACGCGGTTGAGTCCGATCTCCTGATCGATTGCCCGTGCAGCAGACGGGTCAAGCGCGGACAAATTGAGCGCAATTCCCGGATGCAGGCCAAGTCCAAACACACCCCCTTGCGCTTTGTCCCATTCCTCTGTGTCTCGAATTTTGACGGTGGTAACTGTTTCATCCGTATTCCCAAGCCACCAAAAGGAATACACAAGTCCAACTTTCATGTACGGAATGAGCGGAATCCTGTATCGCGTGCTCAACACATCGAATCGATAGGTCAACAGCAACGACAACGGAACAACAGACAGAATGTCCTCTGCACCTGACGTGCAGTCCGCATAGGACGATTCCTGTTCTGGAAGTCCTTTGTCTGGTTGAGCCGCATACACATACCGTCGCCCGCCTTCTCCGTTGTCCCGAACCTCGCAATAGTCATTTCGGGTGGGGTGCTGGGCAAATTGTCGAGCCGACCGAGTGTGATACCCCGCCGAGAGGCCGACCCCCAAAATTCCAAAGCGATGTAGGAATTGGTAGTCAAACTCGAATTGGCTCAGCAGTCCCACCGGCGGTCTTGCCCCTTTTGCGGAGGCCGAATCACCAAACACATCCGAATACGTTGTCGAGCCATGCAACGCAATGCTGTCCCCGACTTGCGGAGAATAGGGGCCGAATTTGATCTCGAACAGATAGTGCTGCGGCGAGGAATCCGCGCGAACGGAGGACAACAACGCCAGCCAGACTGCAAAAAAACAAACCGCTCGCTTCATCGCGCCCTCCGAAGGCGTTTGCGCAAAAAACCAAACAAAAGAAGAAAACCCCCAACGAAAAGGGGTGCTCTGGTCGAAGTCCGTTGACCACTCCCTTGACACCCAAAACCTGTCGGACGATCGCTGCTTTGAGAAAACGCGCTGTCGTCGGAAAATCCCTTCGTCGCAAGCGGCGTTCCTGTCGCGATTGCCGAGGGAGTCGCATTCCCATACGCATCAATGGACACAACCAGGACTTCGTACTCCTGGTTGTTTTCCAGGCCCGAAATACGCGCCGAATTTTCCGTGGTTGCAGCGGTAATCCGGTCAGAACAAATGAAGCGTGGATCGACCAGAAACTGGCCCGGTGTGGGTTTTTCGCCCAAACCCGGATGGTCTTCCACCGAGTTTGTGTTGTCTGCATTGAAGGGCCGACGATAGAGTTTTCCGTCGATGCAAGCCGAAAAATAGTGCCGAGTGCTCGCAAGAAACTCGCTCGACATGACCGGCTGGGAGGGATCGCTCTTTTTCCTACAGAGGAGCTGATAGAACACAACACCCGACGCCCCTTCTTGCACAGACCAATTCACCGACAGACCACGATTGCCACTGTCCACCGACGTAACCGATGGCACTGTCGGCCCTTCCGTGTTGATCACGAGCGGAAGTTTGCAAGTCGCAGGCGACGAATCCGGTCCCAGCAGCACCTGCGCGGTCACATTCTGCGGCCCACCCGAATTGCAGGAGTACGTCCATCCCGCTGCCGCCGTACCCACAGGTCGCTGCGTAACCAGCGCTTCTGCTGGGAGGGAAATGTCGATAGGGGTCCCGGCAATGCGGAACTCTTGCGCTCGAATGTCGAATCGGGTGTTGTCCGGTGGATTCTGGTTCGTGATCTGTTCGCAACGCGCCCCGTTCGTCGTCCGCTGAGTTTGGTCGGAACAATTGTCCTGCCCCACCCACATCGCGCTGTTGTACGCCTGTCCGTCGGATGCAATGGCGGAATCGAGCACCACGCGCAGATTGAAACCTCGTCCGTGGCATTCACATTCCGCTTTGCCAAACACAGTGCCGACGTTCTGCTGTACCAAATCCACGCTTCCGCTCGATCCGCACCCCGCCTCCTGTGCCCCCGAAGGTCCGGTGTTCAATTCAACGTAGTCGCCCCCCAACGACAGCATCGTTTTGCCGGAAATCGTTTTTCCGTTCACCGTCCCCGAACAAGTGCCCGTTCCCGCTGTCGTCGTCGTGCCTGTGGAAGTGGTTTGCCCGCGCGCAACCGGAAGAAGCAACAGGAGAACGCCTTGCGCACACAAAAAGGCCGGTATCGTCGAAAGCCTCATGGTTCTGTTTTGAGCAAAAGCCGAGCCAAGCGGGCAAATCTTTCTACGACGGCTTTTCGCGACGATGGAAGCGGACGAGCGACAGCTTGACAACTCACTTTGTCCACAAAGAGACAAAGTGTCACTGGACGAGCCGACTTGTGTGGGGAAGGACATGGTTTTGCCGAGTCCGACAACGTGTCCTTCCAGAGAGAGTCGTTCAAGCCGGATCGAGCGCGCGATCCATAAAAACTCCCAGGATCGGGTCCTTCGCCCGCGCACGAATCGTGGCGCGGAATTCGTTCGTACAAGTGGAGTCCCGATCGAGGAGACACGCTCGGATTGTTCCAGGTTTCAACCGGGGACCAGCCTTCTTCTTTCAAAGTCTCGTCGAGAGCGCGGGGCTCGTACCGTTTGCTGCGCCACATCGAAAACTGTTTCGACACACCCGCTTTTTGTCGCACTTCCGTTCTCAGTTCGATGGCATAGCTGGACGGCACCGCACAGCCCGCAAAATCGAGTTCAGCCCGGACACGCGAAGGCTCCACCGTCGGTAAAGCGTGTCGAACTGCGGCCTCGGCCAAACGCAAGAGCAGCGGTTCCGCAGTCGCCAGGTCCGTGAGCATGGGCTCGCGCGCTCGAATCAGGTCTTTTTGCGTCACTGGACCGACGGCCTTGTCGAAACCGAGCAAAAACAAGTCCCTCGGACGCGCATGCGCCAGCGCCTGCCTCAACAGCACGACCTCTGTGTCAAACAGACCAAACTGCGGCGCAAACATACAAAACAGTTGCTGTCGCTTTTCGCGTCCCGACGGACAAAACTGAGGCAGGTCGCACAAACGCACACACCCGGTGCGCAGCGAAACGGGCTCAGCCCGAAGCTGCTTCATGGTGTGCTCGACGGCAAAATTCAAAAGTCGCTGGTTTTCCTCGATCAAAAGCAAGCCCACATCTCGAAAGCCGACCGCAAGCATCCATTCCAAAAATGCGATTTCTCGTTGCCCATCCGCGCATCCCAGCGCCCACACATCGCACGTTTGCCGAGAAAAACGGCGGGCAATCGCCGCAGTTGCCTCGGAAAACACCTGCCGCTCCAGTTTCAAATCCACTCGATTTCGGAACGCGCAAAAGGCTGCAGCACAAGCGGGCTCCGTGAGCAACAGCGACGAAGCCAAATAGCCACCTACCCCGCGAAAAGCACGCAATAGTTGCGCATCCGGTATCTCCACTGCCGCCCTGCCCTCGCGATGGCCCGCATCCGTTGCGCTTACAAACGGGAAAGTCGAAAGCGCCAAGGCTACAGCGGTTGCTGTTTGTCCCGTCGGAAGGTGACGACCCATTTCGATATTCCGAATCGTGCTCTCGGACAAACCACTTCGGAGCGCCAGTTCCTTTCGCGTCCACCCCGTCGCTGCGCGCTGTTTGCGCAAATCTCCGCTCATGATCGAAGTTTCCTGCAAACCGATCCAATTCGACGTTTCGACAGCAATCGTGGCCATCTCATCCCCACATTTGTCTCGAGAAAGGGGATTCATACCACACG
>DAOLIT010000112.1:0-15076 GCA_035328405.1 Pseudomonadota bacterium
GTCCCTGTGGACGATTCCCTGGTTGTGGGCGGTTTCTAGGACGGAGCAGATTTGTTTGGTGATGGTGAGGACTCTTTGCAAAGGGAGGGGGCGTGGGGAGGTGCCCTTGGGGGAGATGATTTCGTCTAGGGATTTTCCGTCGATGAATTCCATAACAAGGTAGAACAGAGCACCCCCTACGTTTCCATAATCGTAGATGAAGACGCTGTTGGGATGGTTGATTTGGGAGGACAACGTGGCCTCGCGTTCAAAGAGTTCGATGGCCCCAGGGGAGATCATGGCCGCCGGGGAAAGGACTTTGATGGCGGCCTCGCGATCCATGTTGTTGTGTCGGGCCTTGTAGACCATTCCCATACCGCCTTCACCCAAACGCTCGAAACAGGTGTAGTCGCCGACAGGGAAGGGATCGACGGCCCCTTTGGGATTTTTGGGTTCCTCTGTCTGTGCTTCTTTGGGAGCATCATCGCCTCTGTCCTTGGTTTGGGTCTTGGCGGTCTGGAGAACGATCTGTTGATCGCGGCGCATGATCCACATGAGTCCTAGTGCGGCCACTGCGGCGAACAGGGCAACGGCGAGAAGCGCAACGGCAGCGAACAACTTTTTGGGCTTTGTCGTTGCAGCGGTAGGAATGGGAGCAACCGCAGGAGATCGGGCGGGTGCTCCGGGGGCCATCGCCACAGCGGGGGCATCTAGTTGGGGAGGCTGCTCTGGGGGTTTGGGCGGAGTCGATTTTGCGGGTTCGACAGTGCGCCTCCGGCTGTCATGGTCATCCTCTCTGTCTGTGTCTTTGTCTGTGTCTTTGTCTTTGTTTTTGTCTTTGTTTTTGTCTTTGTTTTTGGTTCTGTCTGGCGTCCGCTCTCTTTCGCCGACGGCATTTTTGCCGTTCGTGTCAGACCTCGGTTTCTGTGGAGTCGGCTTTTCTGGGACGGCACCTAGGGGTTTTGCAGTACGGCCAGCTTGGGTTCCGGTTTGTTTGAGATGAACGCTAGAATCAGCAGTCTGTGGGATGATGAGGTCATCCTCGTTGTCATTCAGACTGGCTCCGCGTGTGATGATCGGTGCAGAGGGTTGCGGAGAGGCCATGGGGGGCCGGGCGTTGGTCTGGGGTTTTGCGGAGCGTTTCTTGCCGCGTTTTTGGCCCGTTTTGACTTCGGGTTGGAATTCAATGGTCGTGGGTGCGGGGCTTGTGCCGGTCTGAGGACTCGGTTGCGATCGGGAAAGCGGGGCGTCCGATGGAACGGAGACCCTGGTCCTTCCATCGACTCTCTCTGTAGCCGGAGGGGTGGAGATTTGTCTTGCTACCAAAGGGGATGGAGAAGGAGAAGGAGCCGGTGGAGGCGGGGGAGCGGGGAGGGACGTAGAGAGGTCAGAGGGGTCCCGGAGCAGAGCCAAGCCTCCGACGGTCAAAGCGACAAAAGTAGCCAAGAGAGCGACCAAAGCTGCGCTTTTTCCTGCGCGTCTGGTAGGGGGTTGCGCGAGGGGCGCTGCCGTTTGGGGGGACGCTTCCTGCACGGATGGAGTGGGTGCAGGTGGAACGGTGTGGGAAGCGTGGGTCTCTGTGGTGGATTTTGGGGCTGGGGGCGCAAGTCCTCGCGCATATTCTGCGCTGGGTGGGGAAGGGGAGGGGACCGGGGCCTCTTTTGCGAGCTGATCCAGCGTGTCACAGAATGCTGGTAGCGACGGTCGAGCGGCAACCTGTTTGTCGAGTGCGGAGAGGAGGAGTTTTTCGAGCGATTCGGGCAAATGAGGGCAAAGGGAACGCGGGGCCTTGGGGCGTTCGAGCAGGACTTTGATGCGAATGGCGGCAGGATTTCCGCCGGAAAAGGGCATCTCTTTGGTGAGAACGTGGTAGGCGAGCGCGGCCAAATGATAGACGGTACTGGCGGCAGGATCGGCCTTTCCAGAAAAGACCTCGGGGGCGACGCAGCCCGTTACCACGTCGAGGGCGGGATTCTGAGCAGCCTCGGGGCCGGCCAGAAGCAACACATCGGAACAGGCAGCGGTTTCGGTTCCGTTCTGTGCTCGGGTCAGCGTGACTTTTTCTGGATGCACCCAACGCGCTTTTTGGTCCGCGATTTCGGTTGCGAATTGTCTTCCCAAAAGCGAAACGATGTGTAGGACGCGACTGACATCGCTCGACCCCGATAGCGAAGCCAGCGTAGTGGCTTCTGTTTCAGCACTCGACATCAAAACCCCCGTGGACATCATCGTGCCACAGGGTGAAGAAAGCGGCTTGGGAGAGTCAGGACAGCGACGACCAAACTCGTTCTGAAAAGGCGACGATCTGTGCGATGATGTAGGGGCCAGCGACAAAAAGGGTGGCGATTCCGAACAGCAAACGCACGGCGGTGGGCAGAGAGGAATCGGTCACGCCGAGTTTGGCCATCAACCACGATGTGATGACGGCAGCGACGGCGGCAGCGATGACGATCGGCAAACTGCACAAGACAGCGAGCCACAAAGCAGAGGTCAAAAGGGGGAGGAGAGCGTCGCTCATGGGGTCCTCAGAAGCAGCGCACGGTAGAGCAAGGAAAAGCCGTCACACAGAAGGAACAGGAGCAATTTGAAGGGCAGCGTCACGGTTCGTGCAGAGAGGCCCGAGATGGACAACCCGGAAAGCAAAAAGGCGGCAACGAGATCGAGGAGCAAAAAGGGAAGAAGCAGGAGAAATGCAAGAGAGAAGGCGGCTCGCAATTCAGATAGGAAAAAGGACGCTAGATGAAAGGACAAATCGCCGGTTTCGACGGTAGCAGCGTGTTGTCTGTTGGCACGGGAAAGGAGTGCAGAGACCAGTTGGCGATCTTCGGGCCTTGTGTGTTCGGTCAGGAATTGGGAAAGGGGGGCAAGGCCCATCTGCCATGGAGTGGCACTTGCTGGTTGTGTTTGCCGTGCCTGTTGTGCCTGTTGGTTTTGCTGGATTTGGGCATCGGATAATGCAGTCATGCTGCGGCGAAAAACGGGAGACATGGTTAGGGTGGAAAGTGTAAGACCGAGCATGACGGTCACGATGAGGGGAGGCATTCCTCCGCCTATTCCTCGACGAAGAACTTGCAGGAGGATCGCGATTTTGACGTAGGCAATCAGGGAAAAAAAGACAAAGAAAACGATAGGAAAAACAGCGAATGGGAGTTCGTTGAGGAGGTTCATGAATGCACTCCTTTGTCGCTTTTGTGGGGTGTTTCCTCTGTGTGAAAGGGAGTCCAATGGGAGGACTCTGTTTCAGTGGCATCGGAAACATTCAGCGGGGATTGGGAGGGCAAAGTGGAAAGGTCACGCAAAAGGGAGAGACCGTGGGCACTTCCTGCCAGGAGCAGTTGTTTCCCATCGCAGGCAACGACATAGAGGACATGGTGTGTAGACAGGCGCAGCTCCTCGACAAATCGAAGCCTGCCGGTGGAGTGCTTTTTGTAGATGCGCCGAACGACGAGAAGAAACGCAGAAAGGAGTGCGACGCAGAAGAAAAAACGAAGGAAAAGATCCAAGAGGGATGGAGAAGACGGCAGCGACGAGAGTGCAAGCTGAGAGGGCATCTCATTTATGAGAAGCGAGTTGCCCATCGGCTGTCAAGCGAGCAAACGGATTTGTGTGCGATTTGCTGGTTTTGAAAGGAGAGGAAGAAAAGGAGAGGAAGAAAAGGAGCGAAAAAAGGGGAGATAAGGGGAGGAAAGGGGAGATAAGGGGAGGAAAGGGGGGAGATGCGGGGAGCGCGCTATTTCTTGGGTTCGGGTTTGGTCGGGGGTTTGGCGGTGAGGGCTTCTTGGAGGGCAGGCGCAAACCGGGTGCCACCGACGACTTCCTTGAGGATTTCGCCGGCTTCTTTGCCTCGGAAGAGGGACACGAGGTTCATGTTTTGTGCGACCTCGGACAGAAGGTTCTTGTCGCCGAGTGCAGTGAGGGCCTCGACGAGCTGAGGCTGAACGGCGGTACGCTCAGCGACGATGGCTCGAGCCTGCGCGTCGAGAAGGGCCATGTCGAGACCTTTTACGCGACTCAAATGGGCAAATTCCTCTTCGTGAAGGGATTGTGCGGCCTGGGCTTTGGTGGCGGCGTCTTTGAGGAGTGCGTCGCGGTGCGCGGTCTGGGCGGCGGTGTCTCGTTCGATGCGGCGCGAAAGCTCCTGGGCTTCGCGTTCAGCGACGAGCTGGGATTGCTCTTTTGAGGCCTGCTCTTTGTCGCGCAGCTCAGCGAGGCGGGCTTCCTGAGACAGTTTGCGTTCGAGCTCTTTGAGCTTGGCCTCGTGCTCGCGGACTTGGGCCTGAAGCTCGTGGTTTTTGAGCTCGAGTTCGGCGCGAAGTTTGGTGGACTGGAGCTTGTCTTGGGCCTGGCGGTCGCCGATGGTGAGGGTGACAGATTCGCGCTGGACGGTGCGCATGAGCTCGGCGATGAGCTCGTCCTCGATGGTGGCGTCGAGCACCTCGACTTCGTGGACGAGCATGCCATTTTCGGCGAAAAAGCGGCCTTTTCGGCTGCCGTCGGCTTCGTTGCGGACTCCCAAAATGGTGTCTCGCACGACGGCGGCGAGCTGGGGCCAAAGGGAGGAAAGGGAGAGGGTGCGGGTCCGGCTGCGCACAATGGAGCGCAAATGGTCACACAGGAGCTGGATGTAGTTTTCTGCGTTGAACCATTTGTCTTTGTGATCGCGCAAAAACGTCACAGCGACGGTAATGCGGAGTCGGATTCGCACAAAATCAGCGGTTTCGAGCTCGATGACATCGCTGACGCGGTTGCCGATGGTGCGCAAAAAACAGGTGATGAGGGGCTCGTTGTCCTCTTTGGGGGTGCCGGTGGAAAGCTTGAGGGGAACGAGGTTTTCTTCGTATTCGAGGAGCGTGACGCAGGGGCCTTCGATGACGCGCTGTCCGGCGGCGCTTGTGGCGAGTACTGCGGTGTTGTGGGGGACGATGATCGAGATGGCCCAGGGGGTCGTTACGGTTGAAGGAGTCCGCTTGTGGGGTTCACTGGCGGCGATCCACAAATTCCAATCGTGGGTGTTGACGGAACGGGTGATGTGAATTTCTTTTCGGGGGTCCACAAGGTAGGACTGTTTGCCGCGAATGAGTCGGACTTCTCCGGTGGTGAGGTCGCGGACGTAGATGCCGCTTTTTTGGTCGATGCCAATCGCTTCGATGAAGACGTTGGAATGGTCGTTTCCGACGACAGCTTCGCCAGTATGGGGGGACAGAACTTCGATTTCGTTGAACGGAAAGAAAAAGCCGCTGACGCCAGACAGGAGGAGCTCGTCGCCGGGGAAGTAGTGTTCTTTTTCCATCTCGACGCCGCGCGGCATTTTTTTCGACATTTCGTCGCGACTGATCTGGGAAATGACGCGGAGCCAGAGCGCGCGTTGCGGCAACAGTTCGTAGGCGTCGTACACACGGCTGCTGGAACCCTTGATCATGAAGGTGTCGTAGGGGCCGGGGAAGACGCGGGCGGGGCCGACTTTGATTTCGCGTTTTCCGTCGGGATCGATGAGGACGCAGTATTCCTTTTCGCCAAGGACGACGGCGCTGCGAATGAGACGGGCTTGGCGGGCCTCCTTTTCGATGGCCTTGCGCAACGCATCCGAGGACATCACATCGTCGATGGATACGCTGGGTTGGCTCGGTGGGGGAAGTGCGGGAGAAGGAGCCGGCGCAGCGACGGGAAGCGGGGGCGGCGGCGGGCTAGGGGCTCGCAGACTGCCTTGGGAGGCACCGGCTGGGGCGGCGGGCGCTTGGGGAGCGACGCGCTGCCGGTTGCGTGCGGTTTGATCGACGATGTTCGACGCGGCCTCGGCTTGATACTGCGCGACGGCTCGTCGGGGCGCACGGCTGCGCTCGAGCGCACTTTCGTCATCGTCGAGGGACAGTTCGCCATATTCGTCGGCGGTTGCGGCCATTTTCTTGGCCGGTTGGGGCGGCGGCATGGGCGCAGCGGGCGGTTTTGCAAGCTGCGTCTGCATCTGCTGGACAAGCTTTTGTGCCAGCGACGCACTGACCGTCGCCCCGGATTGGTCCACCGAGGTATCGGGCACGATGTCCACGCCGGTCGGCGGAATGTAGAACTGGGTGTCGATGCCTCGGATGACGATGAGCTGGCCTCGCTTGAGGTCCTGCTCGAGACCTTTTTCGGGCAGGGGCGTGGGGCGGCCATCGAGGGCTTCTGCCGTCGCTCGGGTGATGGCTGCGGACCGTGCGGTCACATCAAAATACGGAGCAGTCCGATCGACGGGACCGTAGACTTTGACGACCAAATACTGGCTGGCGGAAAGCTCGTGGGCGTCGCGGACCTCGCACCGTTGGCCGGGGCGCAAAAAGAAACTGCACGGGCCGGGAATCATGGCGCGAGTGCCGTTTTTTTGGGGCCGAGCTTCGTTGCGCCCGACGCGGAACCGACCATTGGGTCCGCCGTCGTTTTCCAAAAGAGGATTGAAAAGGACGGCGTATTGGTGGTCGCCGACCTCGATCATCATTTGGGGGCGACCGGTGGTGTCCTCTCGGAAACTACCGAGGCCGTCGTCGATGACGACGCGATCGGCTGCGGTGGGCGAAACCATCGTCGGACCTACGTGCAACGTAACTTCGCCTTTGTCGTCGTCTTGGACCCAAAGAAACTGTCGTTCCGTAACCGGGATTTTGCGGCTGCCTCGCTCGTTCATGTGTCCCCCCTGAGAAATTCCGGGTGGGATCATCTCGCACAGAAGGCTTTTGGGTCAATCGGGAAAGCAAAAAGAGTGGAAAGGAGACGATAGGAGGCGCGTTTAGGGGTGTGGTATAGGGTGCGATAGGGGTGCGATAGGGGTGTGGTAAGGGGTGCGATAGGGGGCGCGATGATGGAAGAACAGGGATGTATCGGTAGGAGCGTTAGAGCGTTAGAGCGTTAGAGCGTTTTCATGAGGACCGTGCCGCCTGTTCCGACGGCATGGAGGGTTCCGCCCTTGAGGTAGAGCTGGAACAAATCGTTGCGGGTGAAGGTGGGAAAAGGCTTCCAGGTGCCATCGCGGTTCTGAAGCACAGACCCCTGTGCGCCCGCGACCCACACCGCAGAAGCCGATGTGCCGACGACACTCCACAAAGAAATGGTGACGCCCGAGGATTCGGCGACCCATGCGCCGGCTTTGCGACGCAGCACGGTGCCTTGTTCACCGACGGCAAAGGCATTGTCGGTATCCGCAGCCCAAACACCGAGCAAGTTCGTGTTTTTGGGGGTTGTTTCCGCTTTCCATTGGCCTGCACTTCGGCGAACGATGCTGCCTGACGTGCCGACGGCATAGACGTTGTTGGCATCGACAACCCACAGTCCGAACAGGTCAGCGGTGGTGCCGCTGGTTTCGGGGGTCCAGGTGGTTCCGTCCCAGCGCGCGATGCAACCGGCCTGGCCGACCATGTAGATGTTGTTGGCTGCGGTTCCCATGATGCCTCGCGGAGCGGGAACAGGGGTCGAAGTGGTAGTCCAAGCGGTGCCGTTGTAGCGCAACACTGCGCCGGTCGGTCCAACGGCCCACAGGTCGGTGGGTGAGGCCCCCCAAATGGCCCACAAGGGGAACTTCATGCCGGATGAAACGGCCTGCCAAGTGGTACCTGTTGCGCGGTAGGTTCCGCCTTTGTCTCCGACGACCCAAAGGTCCTGACCAGCGGAAAATATGCCGTTGAGGGTTTCTTGATTGCCGGTGCGGTTTGCGAACGTGATTCCGTCGAAGGAAAAGGTGGTTCCGTAGTCTCCGACGGCCCAAAAATCGGTCGGGGTGGTGGTCAGGGCGCTCAGCCGCGCGTCGGTTTGGGTGGCTTGGAGTTTCCATGTGCCGGATTCGAGTCGATGTGTGGAGCCAAGAGATGATGTGGTGAGAACGACGCCATTTTTCTCGGCCACAGCGATCAGATCTCGGGTGGTACCTGGGTTGGAGAGACTCCAAGTGCCGTTTGTGTTCCTCAGAAACGTCCCGCGATGGCCGACGGCATACACGTCACCGGTCGGTGTTGCGTGTACGCCGCGCAAGGTCTCTTGGGTGCCGGTGGGGTGGAGCGAAAAGGAGGTGCCGTCGTAATGCAGGATGGTTCCTGTGTCCCCGACAAACCACAGGTCTTTGGAAGAACGACCAGACACGGCGTACAGGGGTGCCTCGGTGG
This sequence comes from Pseudomonadota bacterium, assembly GCA_035328405.1. GTDB lineage: Bacteria > Myxococcota_A > Polyangia > Palsa-1104 > JAEUJZ01 > JAEUKA01. Next base: position 8,106 of record DAOLIT010000112.1, read on the forward strand.
AAGACGAGATTTTTTGGCAGCCGTCATCTGTGAGGTGCAACACGGTTCCCTGATCGCCCGCAATCCAAGCGTCAGATGAGGAAAACGCGACGACACCGAATAGGGTTGCGGTGGTGGGGCAGAAGGCACGCGACCACCGGCTTTGCGAAATGCGCAGTACCGTGCCGTTTGCACCGACGGCGATGGCATCGGTTGGCGATAACGCGGCCACGCCATGCAAATCGTCGGTAATGCCGGTGCGAAAGGATGAAAAACCTTGGGAAGACAGTCTCCAGAGTGCACCTAGTTCTCCGACGGCAAAACCGCTTTGCGAAGACAAGACGGACACCCCGAGGAGGGTTTGGCCAGAGGGCTTTGGATTGTTCCAACAGAAATCGCTCTCGGCGCAGGGCAAAAAGGAACCCTCGGTGTTGGTGGGAGGTTCGGGCGGTTTGGGTTCGCAGATTTCGGTTTCCAGGTTGCAGTGTTCGGTGGGTCCGCAGGCGGAAGGGGTTTGTACGCAATTTTCAGCAACGCCGTGTTTGAACCCAGACCACAGGCCGTCACAACCCGCGACCACCAAAAACCCGAGCAGACTCCTTTTCAGCATGTGGCTTCTCCGCTCTCCCGCAAACCATGGGCACCAAAGAACAAGTGTCTTCGATCCGCCGTGCGTCGCCAAACAGTTCTCCCAAATCGTTCAAAACGTGGGGGTTTTGTTCCCCTGAAAAACCGCACTCGTTCATACATCGCAAAGTCGAACGTAGAGACTTTTCGGCACAGGGGTAGGTTCGGGTGCTTTTTTACAGATAGCCTTTGGCTTGTTTGTGGAACATCGAGGCGTAAAGACCCTCGCGGGCAAGGAGCTCGGCGTGGCTGCCTTGTTCGGCGATGCCGTCTTGTTCCAGGACGATGATGTGATCGGCCCTGCGAACGGTGGGAAATCGGTGCGAGATCAGGATCAGGGTGCGGCCTTTTTGCAGCTCGCGAACGCGCTCGAAGACCTCGGCTTCGGCCTCGACATCGAGGGCAGCGGTGGGTTCGTCGAGGACAACAATGTCTGCGTCGCGCCGCATGAGGGCTCGGGACAACGCGATGCGCTGCCATTGTCCGCCAGACAAATCGACGCCGTTTTCAAACCAGCGTCCGAGCTGCGTGGACAAACCCTGCGGCAGTTTGTCCACGACGGGTTTGGCCCCGCCTTGCTCGATGGCTTCGAGCACCCGCGGTTGGTCGTCTTTGCGCTGGGGATCGCCAAGGGCCACGTTGTCAAACGCGGTGAAGTGGTACTGGTTGAAATCCTGAAACACGACGGCGAGCCGTTTGCGCAGGAGGTCTTGCGGCAGCGTTTGCAAATCCTGACCATCCAGCAGAACGCGCCCCTCCGTTGGTGGATAGAGCCCGGTCAGAAGTTTGATGAAGGTGGTTTTTCCGGCACCGTTCGGACCCACGAGCGCCAAACTTTGCCCGGCAGGAATCCACAAATTCAGGTTGCGCAGGACGAAACGGTCTTGGCCTGGATAGCGGAAGCCCAGGTTCTCAAAACGGATGCCGCGTTCGTTTTGTGCGGACGCACTGTGCGCCGGCAAAAGCTTGGTTTCGGTGCCAGTCGGAAGGGCCAAAAAGTCGAACAGATTGGACAGATACAGATCGTGTTCGTACAGCGCGCCGATTCCGAACAGGACGGCTTGAAAGGCCTGCTGGCCTCGTTGAAAGGCAATTGCATACAGCGCCATGTCTCCGAACGGCAACGCGCCGGTGACGGCCCGGTACACGATCACGACATAACAGCCGTAATACGCGAGGGTTCCAAGCTGCGACAAAAACGTCACGGCCAGAAGTCGGCGCACGGTCAGGCTTTGCTCTTCGTGAAAGAGCGTTTCGCCGAGCGCCTTGTATCGATCGAACAGCGTCGGCCCCACGCCCAACACGAGGACTTCTTTGGCGTGCTCGTCGCTGGTCAGGATGTATTCCAAGTAACTCAGACGCCGACCCTCTTGCGAGCGACGGTTGCGTAGCTCGAAAGCGTGGCGTGAATAACGTACCTCGGCGATCGCCGCCGGAAAGGCTGCGAGCACCATCACCAAAAAGGCCAGCGGTTCAAAACTCAACAGCAGCAGCACCGAGCCGATCAGTGTGATGAGCGCCGCGCCCAGCCCGAGGACCTCCGCCGTGACCATGACGGGACGAAACCCGGACTCCTTTTTGGCGCGGTTGAGCTGGTCGTAAAACGCGGGGTCTTGAAAGTGCGGAAGCGACAGCGACAGGGTTTTGTTCAAAATGCGCAGGTTGACCTCAAAACCGAGCCGGAAACTCATCAAACCGCGCAGGGCGGACGCGCCGCGCATCGTCGCTCCGAGCAAGACCGCAATGCCCAGCTCGCACAGGACGTACAGCAGAGCTTCGCGCGTGTGCCGGGTGATGGCAGCGTCGAGGATTCGTTTCCCCACCCACGCCATGGCCAGCGGCAGCACCGCCGAAATGCCCAGCAAAAGCATCCACACAAACGCAAGCCTCGGGGCGCATTCCCACGCAAGCTGCACGGCCTTTGCGCCGCGAACGAGAGGCGCAAACCGCGTCGAAGGTTGGTTTGGTTTTTCAGCAGCCATGGGTCTTAAACGGTCTTAGGAAACCTTGCGTCGGGCACCGGGCACATCCAGCAGCACATCCGCCAGCGCATCGGCCAGCGGAAAGTGAGGTTCGTAATGTTGCAGCCAAAAGCACTCGCCGACGGGATTCGCTTCCAGAAAGACGTATCGACCGCTCGGTTCGACAATCATGTCGATCGCGCTGTATTGCACGCCCATCACCTGCATGTAGGCGCGCAGTTTTTCTTCGATCTCGGCGGGCAACGTGTGTAGCTGCCACGCATTCACCAACGCCAGGCCGCGCTCGCGCCAATCGGTTTCTGCACCTTCCATCGCTTGCGAATCCACGGCTGCGGTGAAGAACCGCTGGCCGACCACCGTGATGCGCAGCTCCAGTTTTTTGGGGATGTGCTCTTGAAACACCATCGGGCAAAAACGCAACTGGTCGAGTTTTTCCAAAAGTTCGGGCCGAAACTTCGTCGTGAACACCACCTGTTCCCGGCCCTGTTCGTCATAGATCGCAAACGACGCAAGCATCTTGACGACCGCGCCGTTCGAGCAACTTCCCAAAAACGAACGCGCCTCTTCGGGATGGTTGGTCATGATCGTCCGAGGCGTCACCAGGCCGACCTTTCGGGCGACGGCTTGTTGATACGGTTTGTTTTCGTTGGTTCGGACCCGTGCGGGTGGGTCCATCACAAAACACGGCGCGGCTTGCAGCACGCCCCGCGACAGCGCAATCGTTTCATCCAGACTGGCGCGCAGGAATTGCCGGTCCATGCTTTTGGGCAACTTCGCGCCCCACTTCGCGCGTCGATAAAAAATCGCATCGTGCGCACCGATCGTGTGTGAAGCGCCTTCCAGCCAAAACCGCAATTGCTCGCCGTGTTCGTCTTGAAAAAACGTGACCTGGTTCTCGACCGGAAATTCGTCCGTATTCCATCGCAGCATGCGCCCGCCGCGCGCGTCGATCGCTTTGTCCAGCTCGGACAAAAGGCCCGTGACATCTTCTGTGTGCGTCACGACCAAGACTTGCTTCAGATCCTGTGTGCCCATGTCGGAAACCCCATTGTGTTTTGCAGGCCTTGCAGACTGGAGCGGCAAGGGCGGAAGCGACACCGCCCCCACCGCAGACAGCCTCTGCGCCCCAAACCAGTCGCTTGCTAGCCGCTTGGGCCATTGTCTGGGAGCGCGTTGGGTCTTTGTCTAGATGTTGATGGGATCGGCATCGTCGTCGCTCGGGTATCGCAACGTCGGAGGCGGATCGGAGTCAGATGGGAATTTCTTGGTTGTGTCGGCTTGCAGATCCGAATCCCTGATTTGTTCCGACAACAGGTGGGCAAAGAAAGGCAGGTTTTGGCCGTCGACAATTTTTCTGGACATGTTTTTCCCCCTCATGTCCCGCTGGAACACCACCTTGGTGATCCTTTTGTGGAGGGCGGGACGGTGGTCATGATGAAACAGAAATGTTCAGCCGAGAAGGTCTCCATTGACCCCACTGTCAGCTTGGTTTTCCGCGCGCGGACCACACCGCTCCTGCCATCCCCGAAAACAGCAGCAGCAGCAGCGCAAAACCGTACCGGGTGTGTCGCTGGTTGCCCCACAGCCAATCGAGCGCCCACACATCCAGACGCCACCGCGCAAACTCGTCCCCAAGCGGCAGTTTGATCCGCAAGAGCTTCTGCCAAGGCGCATCGCGCTCGACGTTCGGGTCTTTTTGCAGCGTGTGTTTTAGCACCCAAGCGTGGCCGACGAGCGGCGAAAACTGCGGCACGAAGTAACCGAACGGATGATGGTCTTCGCTCCAGCTTGGGTGCAGCGCGTGCGTCTTCACTTGCGCCAGCACCCGACAGTAATGATCCCAATACACCGCGCTCCCGAGCACGGCGGACGTGCCTCCCACAAGCGCGCACGACACAAGCGCAATTCGCGCGGTCGTTTTTCGTTCTTCCCACCACCGCACAAGCAACGGCAAAGCCAGCCACAGCAAGAGCGGCACCGTCGGCACCAAGTAACGCGGCCCAAAACAATAACCGCCGTGCCAGACCGGGTATTTGGCGGACACAAAAAGCACTGGCAGGAAAAACGACACCACGACCATCACCACCGCTTGGTGCGTCTGCCAGGCTTGCCGCAAACCCCACAGCGACAGCACGACCGGCGGAGCAAAAAACAGCAGCCCTTTTCCCGGCGACAGCAAAAGACCAAACAGGCCCGCAGGCAGCTCGCCCTCGAACAGACCGAGTTGCCCGCTTTGATAGCCCGTTTGCAGAAAGTGCCCCGTCTTCACCGCGTTGTGCTGCACGAACACCCACAAGCCCGGCAGTGCGCAAAGCCCGGCCAGCGCAAGCCGCCACGCGACGCGCAGCAGTCCATCCCGCCATCGCGCCCACACGAACACGCCCACCGCCGACGGCAGGATCGCCGCATACAGCGGTTTGGCGACAAACAGCATCCCGAAGCACAGCCCCAACAGCGCGCACAGCCCGGCCCTGGGCGCTTCGCACGCCGACAGAAGCAGGTCCGCCATCCACACGAGCAAAAGCGTTTGCAGCGCCTCTCCGTACGAGCTCCGCGCGTACACCAAACACACCGTTGCAAACGCCAGCACGAGCGACCACGAAAAACCCAGCCGCAACGTCGCTCCCATCCGCACCGAGCGCCGCGCAAACAGCGCCACCGCAAGCGCCATGCACAGCGCCGGCACAAGGTGCGAGCACAGCGCCAGCAGCGGCCCCTGCGCAATCCCCGGCAGCTTCGACAGCCTGCGTTGCAAAAGGACCGCCGGCACCTGCGACAGCGCCGTCCCGAGCGATCCGTACCCGTACTTTTTCCCGTTCCGTTCCACAAAAAAGTACGACGGCGCGGCCAGATCAATCGATAGCTCGTGCCGTTCCACCATCGCTTGGGCCGTTTTCCACGCCACGTTTGCATCGGCCCATGGGGGCTCTCGGCCTCCCACAAGCAGAAACGCGCAGAACAGAAACAGCGTCAGACGAGCAAACATGCGCCAAACGTATCACTTTTGCGACGGCTGCGGCTTGCGGCATAGTCACGGCATACTGAACCATCCATGTTGACGCTCTCTTCGTTTCTCCTTCTGGCTGCGCCTGCTGATTTGTCTGTCGTTCGGCCCAAACTCGGCCTGTTGCCGTTTGCCGTCGCGGCGATTTTTGCCCTTTGGATCGTGCTTCTGCGCGTCGCGCTGCCCGGTTTTGGCAAGCGCCTGACCCGCCTGCTGATCGTCCTTTCCGCCCTGACCCTTGTGTTCATGGTGCCCCGCGTCCTGTGGCGGTCCACCGGAGCGCCCGCCGCCTGGATCACCACGCTCCACGGCCTGTTTCTGGGGCCCGTGACCGTCGTCCAGGTCGCCGCCCTCGCGGGCCTCTTTTCCGCGCCTGTGTGGGTTTCTTTGGGCCTTTTTGTGCGGCGCAAACTCGCGAGCCCGCCCCCACAAGAGAGACCCGCCGCCGCCCCGGACGCCTCGTCGGAACGCCCTCCCGCCCCCGGTTTGGCCCGCCGACAGGCGCTTTTGGCCTTGCCCTGGGTGTTGCCCGGCGGCGCGTGGATTGCCGGCACCTACGGCGTTTTTGTCGAGTCCTCGCGCGTCACCCTCCGCCACATCCGCATCGCCATTCCCGGTTTGCCCCCCGCGCTACACGGGTTCCGCATCGGCCAAGTCACCGACATTCACATTTCCCGCTTTCAAACCCAGCTTTCCCAACTGGAACGCGGCCTGGCCCTTTTGGCTGACCAGAAACTCGACCTTGTGTGCCCCACCGGAGATTTGTGCGACGAGCCCCGCCTTCACCTGGACACCTTGCGCCTCATCAAACAGGTGCCTGCCCGCCTGGGCCATGTCGCCTGCGCCGGCAACCACGAGCTGTACCTGGCCTCGCCCGACGACATCCGCCGCGCCTACGAAAAAGCCCAGATTCAATTGCTCGAAGAGGCTTCCGTGTCCTTGGGGGGCCTGCGCGTCTGCGGCATCGGTTTTGCCCACACCGGCAAGGTTCCGCGCCTCGACCGCAGCCTCGTGCCCGGCCAGCTAAAAACCGCCCTTTCCCAGCGCACGCCCGGCGAGCCCACGTTGCTTTTGGCCCACCATCCCCACGTCTTCGAGCAAATCGGGGGCCTCGACATCGCCCTCCAACTTTCGGGTCACACCCACGGCGGCCAAGTCGGCCTTGCCGGGTACTCTCTGTTGTCAGCTTTTTATCCTCTTGTGCGCGGCCACTACCGCCACAGCGATGCCCGGTCCCAACTTTTCGTCTCGGCGGGCCTGGGCCACTGGTTGCCCTTCCGCGTCGGCTGCCCTCCCGAGGTCGTCGTCATCGAGCTCATCCCCGCCTAGTACGACTTGCTCACTTCCCGGACTCCTGCGGCCAACCCCAGCGGGCATCT
>DAOLIT010000113.1:0-14968 GCA_035328405.1 Pseudomonadota bacterium
GCGCTCTGCGCGGAAAATCCAATCCAAATACGGGGGGAACAAGAAGACAAAACACAAAGATCAATGCTGGCGCAGGCCCCCACGAACACACCGAAAGCCCCAGTTCCAGTACTGGAACACGGGCTCGCTCCCGTTCCGGACCGCCGCACGCATGACCCTGGGCCCGAACCTGAAAGAGCCGCCGCGCAAAACGCGCACACTTCCCGTCGCTGAGCCAATAGGATTGACAATCGGGCTCTTGTCATCTGTCACTTTGTCATTTGTCATGCCGTTACCACTCTCTTTGTAATCTCCGTACCAATCCCAACACCACTCTCTCACGTTCCCGTGTAAATCATGCAATCCCCACGGATTCGGCTTTCTCGTTCCGACCTCGTGCGTGTGTCCCTCGCTGTTCCCGCCAAACCATGCGTACTCTCCAAGCTGCGCAGGATCATCTCCAAAGCTGTACGCCGTCTTCGTCCCCGCTCGGCATGCGTATTCCCACTCTGCTTCCGTCGGCAGCCGATACCCGTCTGCCGTTCGGTCCCATTCCACTTCCGGTTGCGCGTCTTTTTTGTCTTCTGGTCCGTCTTCTGGTCCCGGCTCTCGGATTCGATAACACGCTCGCAGCCCGACCTGCTCAGACAGCTTGTTACAAAACCTCACCGCGTCGAACCAACTGACCTTTTCCACCGGCATCTCAGGACCTTTGAACTCGCTCGGGCTCTCGTCGAGCTTCATCACTTCCTGGTACAGCTTCTGCGTCACCTGCACCTTCGCCATCGCAAACGCCGACACTCGCACCCGATGCAAGACTTCGTCGTCGTATCGACCTTTCTCGGTCGCAGGACTGCCCATGTCGAACTCGCCGCCCGGCAGCTCGATCATCTCCAGCGGTTCGACGAGCGCAGCCTCTGTTGGCCAAGTGAGCTTCACCACAGGCTTCCCCGACAGAGCCAACCAGCTCAAGAGCGACAGCAGACTGCACAAGCCAATCCAAAATCCCCACGTCGGCAGTCGAAGGATCAGCAGCCCGGCCCCCAGGAACACAAAAAAACCGAGCATTCCTGCCCGGGCCTGGGGCAGCTCATCCAGCCATCGTGTCGTCTGTTCCCACTTTGCTCGAATGTCCATCGCCTCGACCTGGCGCATCTTGCCCGCACCGGTCTGCGAGTTCAACCCGTTTTCCCGCCGCGATTGAAAACGACCAAGATAAGCCTCGTCTGCCCTGGGCCCAACCGACTTGCGCTGAAAGACTCCCACTCAACGCTCTTTGTGCGACGGTAACTCACCTAAACGGGGTGTATTTTTTCAAACGGTACCTTTCGGCCAGCGTTGTAATGGGAAAAGCCTTGCGTTTTTCCTTGAATCTGATAGGGCATTTCTTCGGCACCTGACAAAGAAATGGAGGGATGAGTACCGCCATTTTTGGACGATGTTGGGGATCGGGGAGTGGGGCGGGTTAGAGCTTGTCCAGTAGTTTCTTGAGTGCGGCGAGCTGTTCTGGCCCGAGACCTTCAAGGTGCTGGATTAGATCGGGCGACTCCTGCGGTTGGGTCAGCGACTCCTCCACGCGAACCGCTTGGGCGTTCTCCACCGAACCCGGCGCGACGTAGTGCATTTTCGTGATGGCAAAGCTGCTGTGACCGAGCTGAGCGGAGACGGCGGCGCTGGTGGACCCGGCTTGGATGGGTTGGACCCATTTCCCGTCGCTGATTTTCAAAACTCGTTTCGCTGAGACCGTTTACCGACGGAAGGCTCAGCGCAACGGTTTTGGGGGTTGGACGCGGCAATACGCATGGGGATTTCTGTCGCGCTGGGGCAGTCGCGATGCTCGGCGTGCTCGGAGTCCGGACTGGCCGCGCGCGGGTTGCGCCGATGTGCTCTGTGGTGGGGGTGAGGCGAGAACGGCGAGTCCTAAAATTGTCAAGCCGTTTTTTGACCACCTTGCGCAGAAGTTCGCGGTCGCCGTGAAGCGGATGGAGCCGATTGGGACCGAGATGGCGCGAGCCAGGGTTCACGGCTAAATCCCGGGCTCCTGTTCGAGTTCGACGGTTTTCTTCTCGCTTTACCTTCTTTTTGGCTTCCTGTAGGGGTGCCGCTGTTTGGTGGTTGTCAGGGCCGTTGTGCCGACGGATTCTCCGGTGGTGTTGGGTGCAGGTTCAGACACCCGGAAGATCACGGACGGCTGGGCTTGGCCGTCGAGCGCGTGCAGGAGCTTGGTGTGTTCGGCTCGCTGGCTCTCGATACATTCGTTTTGGTCTTGCAGCAGCTTTGACTGCCGCTCAAGCAGCGTGTTTTGCGCCGCGAGTTTCGCTTGCAGGTCCAGAATGATCTGGCCTTGATCGGCAAGGGTCTTGCCCTGTCCCGCAAGGAGGATGGTTTGCGCTTCCACCTTCGCTCGCAGCTCGTCTTTCTTTTGCGCTGCGGTCAGAAGATGGGCCACGCAAGACTCGGTTTGTTCATCCGCTTCTTGGCACTTCTCCGCAAGTCGTGCCTCGGCTTGGAGACGAGCCTGCCGCTCGGCTTCGACAAGGCGCTGGGTCTTAACCAACTCTCGCTGGAGTTGTTGTTCGTGGGTCGTCGCATCGTCTTCCGGGCGATTCGCGGGTGGACTCGCGGACGGGCTCGCCGTGCTGGCGACGGGAGCGTTTTTGACCTGTAAAGCGGCTGTCAGTCTGGCCACCTGTGCCTTGAGAACGCCCGCCGCCAAGCGCAGCATGACTGCGAGTTCTTGCCCGGTGGGCTCGCTCTCGACAGGTCGCTTGGGCCGAGGCGCGAATCGGTAATACGCGGACGTTTCCAGCGTGCGCTGAATCCGATCTTTGAAATCTTGCTGAATTTTCTGGAACTCAGACGAAGATTGAATCATAGCGGGACTCACCATACTGGGGACGGGAGACAGACCCGAGGTGAGCTGTCCGAACATTCGAAGAAACCAGGGCAATCCCTGATCGCTGGGGCTCCCAGCGGACTCGACCCTTCGAGGACTCGCCGTGCTAGGGGCGGGAGACCGCTGGGACGCCTGCGAAGCGGGAAAAGAGGCTGATTCCGTCGGACTTGCGGGGCGCGGAGTGGATCGAGGACTCGCCGCACTGGCAACCGGCAACGGACTGGACCGCGAGCGATCTACGGGACGTGGCGTGGAGCGGGGACTTGTGGTGCTTGCGACCGGCGACGGACTGGACCGCGAGCGATCTGGGGGTGGTGGAGTGGAGCGGGGAGTCGCAGCACTCATCCAGTCCAACAGCGGCTCTTGCTCCGTCTCGCTGTTGGGCTTCGGCTCGTTTGCCACACGGACTCCCTCGTGATTCGGCGGAGGAGCCGACCCCGACCCCTCGCGCTCCCCAAACAGGTTTAACTGAAAATCCTCGCCCAGCCCGGCATCGACACCGGGTTTGGCCGACGCGCTTTTCGCTGCGCCGTGCAATACGCTTTTCGACACGCTGACGGACTCGCTGGCCGAAACGCTTTGGGCCACCCGTGCAGCCACCTCTCGGTCCAGGTCCGAAGTTTGCGTCACATACGAGGCGGTGAGCTGCGCCCTCGCCATCGCCTGCTTCGCGTGGAACACCTCAAGCTGATGTTCCGCGAATCCCATGTCGGCATCGCACCGTCCGACGCCTTCCCAAGCCTCTGCAATCCGGTCTTGATAATGATTGAAGAAGGCATAGCTCTTGTATCGAGCCGCCCACTTTTCCGCTTCCTTGATTTGTCCGAGATAATGAGCTTTGAGGCGAGAACTTTTCATAATCTGCGCCTCGGCTTCCGCCTTCTTGCGAAAATCGTCATACGACAGAGAGATCATTGCGACTTCCTGTTGTGCCCAAGCTTTCGTCGAACACGCTCAAAGCCGTTTGCGATCAATCGACTGATGAGTACCGTGCTGCGCCAAGCCGATCCCGTTGAGACGGCCCAGACACTCCGTTTCTTCCTCGGAGACTCATGAGCCTGATCGTATCGGAGCGCCCAATCCGATTCACTAAAAAAACGTACCACTGGCTACTAATGTTCCGACACACAATCCTACACATCTTGGTTTTCGTGTACGAGGCGAGAGACAGACAACATACAACGCACCTAGTCAGTAACAACCGCATAACAACAATGTTTCTTCGATAGCCGGTTGAGGTCGAAAAAATCATCAAGAAATCGTTTGCAAGTGCGAATCATCTGTCTACAAGCCTCTGAAATGGTCTGCAAGGTCAGACAATCCGTCAAGAAACCGAGACAATGCATCAAAATAGGCGAAGGATGGTTCTTGCAACCTCCGTAAGGCGTTTCAGTCTGCCGGAATCCGTCAAGAAACCACGGGTCTGTCGTCGGTGAGCCTTTCCAGTCTCGCTCCTTGCTTTTGTCCGATGGAGTTCCTCTTTGAAAAAAGGTGATGATAGGACGTTTGCGGAGGGGCTACGATGAGGCCATGCTCCAAACTACCCACCAGCTCCCAGAGCCCCGCCAGAGCCCCCGGAAGTGTGCGTTTGCCGACTGCGAAGAGATCATTCCCGCCAAGGCGCGGCTGAACCAGGTTTACTGCTCGAACAACTGCCGCTCCCTGTATCACTCACGGAAAAATCACCGACCAGCCCGCTCGTACACCGTCGCGGACTTTGGACCGCTTGAGGCAAACCTTCGGGCGCTGATGCAAACAATGAAGTTACCGGGCCAAGTCATCGGCTACTCGCTGGCGGGCCGTCATCCGACGCTGGGCACTCTGGGCAAGTTTCCCGAGCCTGATCGGGCCACGGCTCGCTTTTCGGTCGATGGACCGAGCTATCAAATGAGCAAAGAGCCTTTCTTTGTCTTCACGCCGTCTGAGACGGTTCCAGTGTTTGAGCCCCCGAGGGTGCCTGTGGTGGGACAGTACTTGGTGGCTTTTCACTGCCTCAACGCGCAGGGAAAATGCGAGGCATTCTGGGTGGATGGTAAAAAGACGGTGGAAGTCAAGGTGGCCTTTCCGTCGGTGAGGTGGTATCGCAAAGACGCTAGCAATCAGCGCGAGTGGTTTGACAACAAGGCCAAACCGATCGAGCGCAAGTGCGATCAGAAGCGCAAGATCGCTTGGTCCGGGTGCGGCCACTCGTTCAAGCGGGAAAGTAGTGGTCCGACAGAAAATTCTGCGAAGTCGGGCCGGAAACCGCTCCTCCTCGTCCACTCGTTCCTCATGGGTGGGTGGGCCAAGCGTGAAAAGGCGCAATCCCTTCGCGAGGCTGCTCAGGCCCGACGGGAGGATCTGGGACGACAGCCATTCGACCGCGCTGGGCGATCAGATCGACGCGAACCCGGCGTCGATCCGAAACAACCGCTCAATCCCGTGCCGCGTGGCCCGACTCGCAACCTCAAACCGAGCTGACACAGAGGAGCTGCACAAAACGCGAGCCCGGTGTATGGGCACTTTTCCACACGTTCTAGGTTGCGGTTGCCGACGGCGAACGAGGAAATCGCATGGATAGCAAAACCGTGGATTCAGGCATTACCATGCTCTGTCGCATCTCAGTGGACGACTGGTGGCCTCAGATCAAGGGGAACAATCCCGAGTGCAAGTTGATCGTGCTGGAACAATTGTGGTCCCACTGCAAGACGGTGAAGGGCTGGCGACCTTTGGAGAACTTGGACGGTGGGGTCGAGGTTGTGTTTCTCGTGCAGGCGCAACGGCTCATCGGATACGGCAAAATGTCCGAGGCTGGCCTTCTGTCGCTAAGCGGTCCATTTGGCACCCGGCCAGGCCAGCTTGCTCTCTGGGAGCAGTGTGCTGAAATTCGCCAGGCCAGGCTCATTCCGATCTTGCTGCTCTATCGACGCGATCTTGCAAGCAGCGACTTCGACGATGCGTTCGTCTTCGGAGAACCGGCTCCACGACGAGCCATGGCCTGACCCCAAAACCAGCGTTCGGAAGGTCGCTGACTGCTTCCTCTAACCCAGGAGAGCGACGTGCGTTCCACAATTCCGAAGATCCGGCTGACGTGGAGCATCAGGGCGAGCTCGCAGCCCTGTGCGAGGCGCTTCCGCTCGTGAACCATGCTCGGAAGCAGCTTTTGGCTTTCAGCCGCAAGACCGATTTCCGACCAGCGACGATCTATGCCTTTGCTCGGCAGACCGTCGAGAGCTTTCTTTTGTCCAACCCCGACTGTCTCTGTCCGCCCGGTGCCGATCTGTTCGTCGATTTGGTGGCGTCCGTGTGGATTTCAGAGGGCACGTCCGGAGGCAGCCTGATCCGCGAAGCGTTCGGTTCTCGGTTTCCGCCGCTGTATTCCAAGGGTCGCGCTGCACGTCTTCACGGCCGCACCTGCTGGGACCTCATGCCGCTCCTTCCACCTCCGCGTCTGCTCCCGCCGACGCACAATCGTCGCCGAGTCCAGCCCACTTCCTGATTTGCGAAGCCCATTCGCAGAATCCACTGCACCATCAGCGGAATCTCCCCGCTCGGAGCAGGCGAGTCGCAACCGAGCAAGCGATCAGCGAACTTCCCAACCGCTCAAGCCCAATGAAGCCGCTTGAGAACCCATCTCTCGTCGAGCATAGAAACCGATCAGGGCCGCATTCTTCGCCAGATTTGAGCCAACCGAGCAAGCGATCACCCGGCACAGAACCAACCGATCAGTTTGCCAGCGACCAGGGTGGTTTGTGACTGAAGGGATCGGAATGTTCGACGGGCTATGATGTCCGTCGGTGAAGTGTTAGCTTGCTTCTGACTACTTACACCCACCAAGCAGAGTTGAGCGAATATGAAGGCGATCTGTTTCGGCTCGGAGAGTTCAGCGACGCCACTTGCTTTTTGTCAGACGGACAGCATAACGTGCGCCCGTGCGTGCGTTTGCTCGACCTCTCTCGATTCTTTTTGCGTTGCTGTTCGGCCTCGCAACGCAGGGTTTTGCCGAGACGAAGCCACTACCGCATCCGTCGCTGATTCCGTCGGCGAATCCTCTTTGTGACAGCACGCTGGTTCCGTGTTTAGACATCGATGACTTGGCGGCGCACGCCTATGCGCACTTTTTGGTATTGCCGAGCACCGACTTGCGGGGCTCGGGCGTAACGATTCCGTATGGCGTCTCGATGGGGTTGTTTGGACGACTCGCCGCCGGGATTTCATCGCACACATCGGTCTGGTCGATAGGCGAGGAGCGAAGCTACAGCCAAGGGCCGGTGCGATTCAGCGCGACGCTGCTTCTTTACCCATTTTTTCCGCTGCGCGTTCGACCCGATATTCCAGCGACGGGAGAATACGGCTCGTATTACGTTCCTCCGCGTGGCTTGCGCGTCGGGCTCACCTACGATCACGAGTGGCGAGTCGGTCCGTTTGACGGCGTGAACACGCTCGGAATTGCTACGGATTTGGGCACGGTGCGGTTGGTTGGCACGAAAGCCATTGGGCCATTCGAGCTGACCGCAAGTGTCGGTGCTCTCGTCGATACGCGCAAACAGTACGCGACCGGTGAGATTGCTGCGCAGCTCGGACTCTATCTGCCGGGCGTTCCGGCGCTCAAGCTGTCGATCGATGCGGTGGCACGAGGCGTTCCGGCGGCGGTGCAACAGGATTTCCTGCTTGGGCTTGGCGACAATCCGATTCGTCCGCAAGGAGCCTTGGGTTTGGGAGTCAGCTACCGACCTAATGCTCGGGTGGACTTTGGCGTCTCAGTTACCAAAGGGTTCGGCGGACTCGCACCCGTGACGGTGATTGTGCGGTTCTTACTCGTGAGCTTTGGCAAGTCCTACGACGGGCAGGCCATGACTTCCTTGACGCAGCTTGGGACGGACGCCGCCGTTCTTGGAGTACAGCGAGTCAAAGAAGCGGTCGAAAACCTGCTGCATGAAGCAGCGTCGGACTTCCCAATCGACCCCAAGCTCGACGACCAGTGCTACATCCGCGACGACGACGGCAGCATCATGGGCAAGTTCGGGACGCGGACGGCTGGCGGCGGCTTCTGCGAACAGGACGGCCAGCGCGTTCCCATCGGCCAGATGCTCTATCGCGACAGAAATTCCGACCGTCTGTGCCGCGAAATCACCGAGAATCCGACGACGAAACTGCATAAGCTACGCGACTGCGTGTTGTGGCGCAAAGGGAATGACTGGCTCCCGGCGTATCAGACTCGACTGAACAACCGGTGTGAGCTACGCGACGAAAACGGGGAGTTTCTCGGCAAGCTCGGCGAACGCAGCAACGATGGGACGCAATGTCGCTATCCGGTCTCGCGCAACAACGGCGGCTATGGGACGCAAAAGGATGTGCAAGAGCAGCCCGTCGGCGGGATTTTCTACACCGATAAGGACCGCTCCACCATCTGCGAAAACCCAAACTTGACACGCTGTTTTTTAAAGCCCGCAGGCGGTAGATCCTCCTTGAAACTGACGAACATCGAGCACGGGGCGGTCGGGTTCGGAACAGGCATTGACGAGAAGGCCGAAGGGGCAACCCAGCTTGGCCAGAATTTGAAAAAACTCGTCACCGGTCGTGTTCACTTCGGGCCGCTCAAAGAACAGCTCGTCGAAGACGTGACCGAAGCGGCCCAGACCATCCGCGACCCCGACAAGCTGCTCGAGATCGGCAAGCGCAAATTCAACAACTTGCGGCAGGGCATCACCAACTGGAACAACAAGCCGACCGGCGACAAATTCCAAGACGCCGGAGCGTTTGCCGGGACCGTCGCTATCGACGCTGCCATAGGTGCTGCGACCGGAGCATTGGGGCGGACTTCCGGCGAACTAGCCGAAGGTGCAGAGAAGCTCGGCAAGGCGGGGAAAAGGGGGAAGCAGGTGGAAGAAGTGACTCAGGCTGTCCACACTGCGGAGCATGCCGAAAACATCCACCGACTGGGTCCATCGACAAAACACGCGGGGTTCCGAAAAAATTATGCAGATCGATCTGCATCTGAGATAAGACGCGGCATCACTTCGCTGGAAGCACAGATCGCTGAACATGAAGCGAAAATTGCCAACCCCGGAAAGTTCATTCCTAACTGGTCCAGCCTCGATCCAAGACAACAGCAGGCTTTGCTCGAGAAGAAATGGCCTGCTGACATCGCCCGCCAGAAAGAGCAGCGGGATATTTTGAAGGGTCTTCTCGGACGCGAACCATGAGCAGCGAATCGTCGGACCAAGCCCTTTTGTATCTTCAGGATCTCGCATTCCTTATCAAGGCAAGGGCGACCGAAGCGAAACAGGATCGCGAGAGTCGTTCGTGCAAGGATTTGGCGTATGCGCTCGGTCGGCTGATGGCTTTTCATGAGGTGATTTCGCTCATGCAACAACAAGCCACAGCCTTTGGACTGCCTCTGACCACACTGGGTCTCGCCGACATCGACCCTGACCGTGACCTGTTGCGGTAAGAACAATCCCCACGTGAAAAAGTTCGGGTGGAGTCGACTGCTCAATGGACCTGTCGAGAGCTATCGGCCCAACAATGGACGAGATGTCGGAAGCAGCAGTCACACGACAAAAGAGGGCAGAGCGCAGTTCAGGCGGGTGGAGTGGTCTTCGGTCGGCAGGGTTTCGACGACTCGGCTGACAGCTTGGCAGCAGGACTTTGCCACGGTCAAAGAACTGCACCCATCGCCAACCGCATCGTTGGTCCAGATGTGATGGGGGCAGCACGGAAGACCGTGCGAAGGACACTCGGGCGGCAGACGAAAATGACAACCGACCAAAACTAGATTCCACCGACCAACGACTGACGCAGTCAGTAGATGTCATGAACTGAATCAATCGGTGTGTGAGAATCGAGTGTTCACGAGGTCTGCGGGGATGCACGGTCTGTGATCCTGCTGTCGCATCAGAAGTACCAAGCGGGGTGATCTTCGCCCAGCGTCTTCGCCCCATTTTCACCCATCCGCTGCGTCAGGGTACGATACAGGTTGATTGCAATCGCGCAATGGTTCAATATCGACATTTCACTGGAATCCAAATCGACATAAAATCGGCCTCCTACAGAATCCGACGTGCCACCCCCTGCCGATTCCGGCGTGCTCCGTTCGGTTACTTTGGGACCTGCGAGGAGGGTTCCTGATCGGCTACCGAACACCCTGATCGCCCTTCAAAAACCCAACACCACCCACCCCAGCAAGCCGCCGATCTACAACACCGTCACCGACGGTAATGCATTTTGTTCTTGATCGGGACTGATCAGATTGATGTCATTCGTAACCGCTTGAAATCATTTGGAGCATAAATAACTGCAAATTCCGAGAGCGCGTAACCTGTTGAAAATTCAAACAAGCCGCATCTTCCGGGTTGGACTGAACAGCGGACAGCTCTTCGTAATCCTCGTAACCCCTTGAAATCATTTTGAGCATAATAAAATTGAGTATTTCGAAAACGCGGAAAGTGTTGGAATTTCTTGCGATTTGAATTGCTTTGAGCACACTGATTCCCATCTCCACGCTACTCGGATATCTAGCAGAAGAATCCAACTGCTTGATTTTGTTTTGAGCATAAATGCCAGGAAATTGGTGCCATGTAATTGGTGCCAAAGGGCAAAGCCCTGGCCGCTCGGATGGCGGCGTACATCGGCGGAAAGCGCGCACCCTTGTTGGAACGTCGCGGCGATGATGTGATGGGGTCGTGTGGATGCTGTTCCGAGTCGTCGAAATTCGTCCCGTCTTCACGGGCAGCAGTCGCCCGCGCGTGATATTCCGAGGTCCGCTCGTCCGCTATGGTCACGACCTCGACGACAACGACATTGCCGACATCATTTCTCGCGACGTGCGATTCTGGCGCTGGATTCGCTCCGAGGAGCGTGCTCGGCGGTTTCGCAGCCTGAGGAACGGCAGCGCGGTTTCGTTCCGTCTGGCGCTGTGGTTCTTCGACGAAAACAACAAGCTGCTCACGCTCGACCGCGCGAGTGGCAGAACCCACGCCGTGACACACTCTGACGAGCAGTTCGACAACGAGACGAACATCCGTTTCTGACGAAACCGGCCCGATAAATCGTCGAAACTCCGTCGCAAGTTCGATTCAGAAATTCGTTTCATGCACAGATTTTCTGTTGTGCTCGCTGATCTGGAAAAACCACACGCTCGGAGCAAACAGGAAAACCGTTTCCGGGTTTTTTCTCGACGGAGAAAAAGGTCGTCGGGGTTTTGCGATGGGGTTTTCCGCAGGGTTTCTTGTCGGGTCTTTTGGGTCGCGATGTGCCGTGTCGCGGGTGGACTTGGAACACGCCGAAGCTCGCGCACCGATGGTTTTTGGTTCAGCGCGACAACGGCTTGGAACCTGCGACCGTGTGCTGATAGGCTGGATGTTATGCAGAAGCTGCCGATCGTTCTTCCCGTCGAGTTGGGCGTGTCCGTCGAGGATCTGTTCCGGCCCGTTGATCGTTCAGCGGTCCCCGAACTGGCTGATCTGCTCGCGCTTCTCGCGGAGCGTCACCCGCTCGTGCTTGCGGCGGTTGCTGACGTGGATCGCTCGCTGATTTGGGCGATGCAGGAAAACGCGCCGCTCCCGAACCTCGACAACTGTTCCCAGATGGCGCGTGATGTAGCGTCGATAACGGCCCCCGCACCGTCGTCGCAGTCGGATCGACCGGCGGCATAGTCCCGCAGCCATTCCCCATGCTCAGCATCGAGTTTCGTAAACTGCTCGAGGCGCTCAGCATCGATGGGTGTTGGATGGCGAAGAAACGATGTCCTCGGCAGCGACACGAGTGCCCGACGACAACGATGACCAGCCGCTGGTGGCCAAATTACAGTGCGACCGAATTGGGGCACTGCCACTTGCGTTGACGGACTAGGTCCCGAATGCTCCACAGAGAACGATATTCCGTCAGCCCCTTGCTGTCGCGAGTCTTCCACGCAGTGTGATAGTAGATGCTGCGACCGGTGTTCTGTTTGCCTTGGTTTAAGTGCAGGCGGCTGAAGATGCCGGGGAAGACCTTGTTAAGGCTCGGGTATCGCAGAGACACGATGCCATTGGTACAGGAGAAATCCGATTCTGATTGCAGGACAAACCGTTCTCTCTCCAGAGATGGCGTTCCCAATCCACCAGGAAGAAGGTCAACTGACAATTGAGCCTCAACCTGGCACTCATCAAACTGATAGATTGCCCCTCGATGGCAAAGGAAGTGGAGTGGCTCTTGAAGAATAATCGCGGCTGTTGGTGTGCCGAGTTCATCAGCACGGAAAGTGACAACATCCTCCTCAATGCCACCATGCATAAACAGAGAGATGGTCGCCCTAGCCGGAAGGGCTGGTTCACTGCGCAGACGGTCGTTGAGATTCTGTCGTGCAGCACGAATACAAGCCTTCAAGGTCGGCTCGTATGGCAGATGTTCTTCAAGCCACTCTATTTCCTCTTCGCTGACCGAGTGCCCGAGGACTGTCAACCGCTGGTTGAGCAGTTCACGCCATGCAACAAAGTCCAGTTCCCCCATTGCGCAGATGCGAAGTAAAGATTGAGCCGCAATGCCTACTAGCGAAGCCAACTTGACGACTGCGAGATCCTCTGTGCCTATGATCTCATGCTGGGGAGCTGGGTTGGCTGTGTTGCCAAAAAACGATGCTTGCGCAGTCTGCGTGGGCCGATTGATGTTCGACATGGTATCTCTTCCTGAGGAAAGCCATCAGACCTCACTCTGAGAGTCGGAGCAAGAGCAAGGTTGCTGTGCGTTAGAATCTCTGGTCGCTCGGGTGAAGGAGCTTTTGGCACACGGAGCCAATGCCAACTTTTTTCCTAGGCGTTCCGCCAGTTTTTCGTAGGATTCCCGTCCGATGATCAATCGAGAATCCAAGCACCCGCTCGCCGAAGTTTTCGGGTATCCCATCGACAACGTCAGCGATGACGCGGTCCGGTACCGGACGAACCGCCTCTGTCCATTTGGTAACAAGGTTCCCAACTGCACGAAGGACAAGGCAAACAACCCACTCGGGGTATGCAGCATCTTCGACGGAACCGATGTGGTGATTACTTGTCCGGTCCGGTTCCGCGAAAAATGGATGATCGCCGAGGATGCGGCGGGCTTCTTCTTTCCAAGCGGAACCAAGTGGACGACGCTGACTGAAGTTCGATTGAAAGACAAGCATGGCGCGTCTGCCGGGAACATCGACGTAGTGCTCTGCGCATACAACGATCAGGGCAAAGTGACCGACTTCGGAGCACTCGAAGTTCAGGCGGTGTATATCTCGGGCAACGTCCGTAATCCGTTCGAACACTTTATGGAAGACCCCGCGAAGCGGACGAAGCTCGATTGGTCAGGTCGACCCAACTACCCGAACCCTGACTATCTCTCCTCCTCGCGAAAGCGGCTCGCTCCACAGCTCATCTTCAAGGGCGGCATCTTCCATTCCTGGCACAAGAAGACGGCGGTTGCTCTCAATCGCGGCTTTTTTGAGACGTTGCCCAACCTTCAGGAAGTGGAACCGTTGAAAGCAGACATCGCGTGGTTCGTCTACGACCTGGAAAAAGACCCCGCAAACAACATCTATACGCTCACGCGCTGGAAGTCGGTATATACGAAGTTCACAGAGAGCCTTGAGAAGATCACGCGATCAGAACCTGGCGACATCGCGGATTTCGTCGAAGTCCTTCAAGAGAAGGTGGATGCGAAGCTCGACAATCCCCCGGAGACGGAGTTGATCAGTGCCAACTTTTGAGGCGGCGGGACAGCTTTCGTTCTTTCGGATTCCAGAAACGGAGCGCGTTGTCAACGTCGCCTCGGTTCCACAGAGAAGCCCCTTTCGTTACCCCGGCGGAAAGACGTGGCTCGTACCCCGTGTTCGCTGGTGGCTGGCGAGTCTTGGGCAGCGTCCTGCCGTACTCGTGGAACCATTCGCGGGTGGCGGCATCGTGGGCCTTACTGCTGCGTTTGAGAATCTTGTCGATCACGTTGTCATGGTGGAACTTGATCGACAAGTCGCAGCAGTCTGGGAAACGATTCTTGGTGGCGATGCCGAGTGGCTGGCAGATCGCATCGTATCGTTCGAGCTCACGCACGAGAACGTCCGGGCGGAGCTAGCCTGCGACGATGACTGCGCAAGGGAACGGGCATTCCGAACGATCCTGAAAAATCGTACATTCCATGGGGGCATCTTGGCCCCCGGTGCCAGTCTCCTTAAATACGGCGAGAATGGAAAGGGACTGAAGTCCCGGTGGTACCCAGACACGCTTGCGAATCGAATCATCGCTATCGGGAAGATTCGGCAGCGCTTCAGCTTCGTTCATGGCAATGGGCTGGACATCATGCGAACTTTCGCCAGCCAGAAGAATGCTGCCTTCTTCATCGATCCGCCCTATACGGCGGGTGGCGCTAACGGCAAGCGGGCAGGAACACGGCTGTACACGCACCACGAACTCGATCACGAACGACTGTTCGAGACAGCAGCGCAAGCGGCAGGCGATGTGTTGCTTACGTATGACGATGCCCACGGCGTTCGCGTCCTAGCCGAACGGCACCGATTCAAGGTGGCAAACGTGGCAATGAAGAACACCCACCACGCGAAGATGACCGAACTTCTTATCTCGCGTGACTTGCGCTGGTTGGACTGACGCCTGACCGTCTGCGCCTCCATTCGTGGATGCATGTCGTTGACGGAGTGCAATAGCGTAGCCCAATCATCCGCGAGCGTTCATGTCCGAAGACAAGCTTCGTCTCCGACCCAATCACGGTCCTCACGAAACGGCTCTCATTCAGACCTCGATGAGGAGTAAGTATCAGACGCCGCAACTGGTCTACTTGTGCGATTGCCTTTGTCAAGGCTTTTGTGCGCTCACTTGTCGATTGCTGATCGTTTTCGTCGACTCACCGAACGCAGCCCCCGATATACTCACGACTGAGTATTTACCCCTGATCAACTTCAATTTCTTGTCGAGTTCCACATTGTAACGCCATATCGAGGATGTAATCAGGAGCACATATAAATTTTATCCTCTGTCAACATTTACCAAGCCTTTACCACGCCATATTTTACGCTTTGGCGATGGAGATGTAGGTTTGTGGTTGACAGATGTAAAGCCGGAGAATATTTTGCTGACGGAGCGGGATGGGAGGGCGGATTGG
>DAOLIT010000114.1:0-9780 GCA_035328405.1 Pseudomonadota bacterium
TCTCTGTGGATGATTCCTTTTGTGTGGGCGGCAGCGAGGGCAGCGCCGATTTGACGGCCTATTCGGAGGGCGTCAAAACCCATCGGTTCTGTCTTGCGCTTGATGCGTGAAGAGAGGGTTTCTCCCTCTAGGTACTCCATCACAATGTATGCAGTCCCATCGGGAAGTTCGCCGTAGTCGAAACTGCCGACGACGCCAGGATGCGACACGATGTTGACTGCCCGCGCTTCGTTGAAAAAGCGTGTGACGACGTTCTTGTCCTTCGAGAACTGCGGCTTCAACACTTTGATCGCGACCCGACGACCGATCGCTTCGTGCTTGGCCTCGAAAACGCTGCCCATTCCGCCGTCGCCGATCTTGCGGACGACTTTGTAATGTCCAACCAGTTGACCGATCATGGTGTCCTGCCCGGGGAAAAATCCCCACTGCCCCCGTGTACGAATCGTACCATGCGGAGTCGGTTCCATGGGGTCAGTGAAATTTAGTTTGGCGCTTGGGGAGTTTCGCGGAGTTTGATTTCGTGGGGAGGGTTTTGGCCGGGCTTGGGAAGAATGATGGCTTGGCTGGGCTCGTAGCCGTCTTTGCGGATTTCGATGTTGAGCTGGACAGGTGGGCCGGTGCGGACAATGCGTTTGGGGGTGTTGCCGTGGCTCTGTCCGTTGATGAGGATTTCAGCGCCTCGGGGTTCGGAGTCGATGTTGATGGACCACTGTTCGCTTTGATTTCGGCTGATGCGAACGACAATCGCAATCAGGATGGCCAAGATGCCCGCGCCGAGCAGCGCCAAAAACAGGGGTTTGCGGTGCATGGGCACAGGGGTTTGCGAGCGATCGACTTGGGTGCGCTGGGACAGACCAACGCGGATGCTCGTGCTGCCACCGACGATTTGTCCGCCAGACTGAACGTTCAAACGCTGGCTGATCGAGGTCGGGATTCTTTGGCTTACGTATCCGGTTGGGGCCGTCGCCGCGCCAGGACCGCCGCGCCACGCAGCCGCCAAGGTGACAGGTGTGCTGGTCAGGGACTCCGTAAGTTCAGGGACTTGGGACAACTCGATCTGTTGCCAGCGCAAAACGTGGGACTGCCAATGCTCGATTTTCGCAGCAAAGTGCTTGGCCACAAGTTGTCCCAAACTGGCGTGTGGCACCAAACCCTGCATCGTCGCTGCGGCCTCGGCTTCGAGCGCGCGTTTCATGGCCAGCGCGGTCGGAAAGCGATCTTCGCGGCGCGGAGACATCGCTTGCAGCACCACTTTCGCAAGCTGCATCGGAATGGATCGCTTGGTGCCAGGGAGCGGTGGCGGATCGTCGTTTTCGGGCACCGGCAGCGATTCGCCCGACAGGACTTCCCACAAAAGCGCACCCAAACTGTACACATCGGCTGTGCGATCAATGTTGGGCAGCATCCCGGCTTGAATCTGAGCGCGCAGCTCGGGGGCCAAAAACGCCATCCGGCGCTGAAGACGTACAGGCACCGCGATGTTTGTGACGGTCGCATTTTTCGTCGCCAGGCAACCGAAATCCGTCACCTTGAGCTTGCCTTCCATGTCCACAAACAACGTATCCGCTGAAAACTGGCCGTGAACGACCTCGATGGTTTGGCCGGACTCGTCGTAGCGTTCGTGCGCGTAATGAAGTGCGTCGCACGCTTTCAAAACCACATGCAAGGCTTGGTCAAGCGACAAAAGCCCGTTTTGCAGGCGCAGCAGATCTCGCAATGGCACGCCGAAGACGAACTCACAAGCCATGAACGGACTTCCGTCGGGAAGCACGCCCGCATCGTGCAGATACGCGATGTTTTCGTGTTGCAAAAGAGCGGCCTGGCGTTGTTCATCCAAAAACAGGCGCACGGCGTCGGGGCGTTGCGAGATGGAACTGTCCAAGAGACGCACGGCCAACGGTTGCCACGTCGTCTGCCCATCGAGAGGCTCGCATCCCATATACATCGTGCCAAGCGTGCCTGCGCCGATGTCAGCGAACAGAATGTAGGAGCCAGCGCGGAAGGGAAATTGCGGCATGGGCCGACCCAATTTTCTTTTCTTTTTTGCGAGAAAGTCAACCGTTTACGACGGAGATTTCACAGACAAGAACACAGGTCTGGGGTCAGGTGTCTGGGGTCAGGTGTCTGGGGTTTTGGCCGAGGACACCGTTTTGCTTGCCGGTTGCCCGTTGTCGGGCTCGGTTTTGGGTTTTTGGGGTGTTGGAGAATCGGTTCCCGCATCGTGGGCAAGGACGACATACGCCGGAACAGCGGACGACCCCGAAGCCATGAGTTTGCGCGCACCGCGAGACCACAGCGTCAGAAGCAAAATCGAAAAGTACACAACGCCCGCCACCGTCAGCAGCGCCTGCGTCGGCAAACGGTTGCCCCACACCACAACAATCACCGCAGACAAAATCTGCGGAACATAGACCGCTTGGTCAAACAGGGCGAACGTGCGTCCCATGAACTCTTTGCGCGCATAGGTGTGCAGGTAGCTCGTGTAGCAGGGAATCAGCGCGAACACTTCGATGCCCCACAGCACCAAAAGACCTGTGCTCACGGGCAGCCGATCGACGCGCGACCAGATCGTCAGAAGCAACGATTCCGTGATGGAACATAGAAGCAGCGTCTTTCCCAAGCCGAGCGACCGACCCAGCCAGTGCCCAACGAAGGGCCCGACCATTCCGCCGAAGCCGAACCAAAAAATCAGTGCCGCGTAGTCTCGTTCGGTGCCGTGAAGCACTTGCTGCACAAACGGCAAAAGCAGCGGCAGAAGCAGCCCCATAGCGGCCCCCGCTGTGAGCAAAATCACGAAAATCTGTCTCAAATCCGGTTCCGCGATGACGTAGCGGAAACCTGCGCGCACTTCCTCCCACATCTGCGTCGTCTGGTCCATCCGCACCCGTTGCGCGGGGTTCGGCAAACGAAACAGCAGCAGCGCAGACAAAAGGTATGCGACCGCCTCGACCAGTACGACGCCCCACAGCCCTCCCAGCGTTTGATATAGAAACACCCCGAGCGGCGGTCCCAGCATGTGGACGACGGAAATCACGCCTCCCAACAGCGAGTTTGCGAGCAGCAAATGTTCATTCGGTACGATGTCGGGAATCAGCGATTGCCGCGACGGCATGAACAACGCCGTGCTCGCACAATTGGCTGCGTGCAGAAGCAGAAGCAGTCCCACCGATTCCGTTGTCACCATCAGGAGCACAATCGGAATGCGCACCACATCGTTTGTCACCATCACCATCCGGCGGTCGTACTTTTCGGCCCACACACCCCCAATCGGTGCCGCGAGCAGCATGGGCACAAGGGTCGCGATGGCAATCAGGCCCATGTACGTCGGGTTCCCGTTGGTCAGACGAGCAACATGGACCTGCAACGCCGTCACCGTCGAGAACCCGCCGATGTCCGACAGAACACCGGAGACAAACAAGAGCTGAAACGGCACGCCCAGCCCTCGCAGCGAGGTTCCAAACCGAGACGAAGTCATGTGATGAAAAGAAAGTTCCTCGTCAGAATAACGGACTCGTCGAGCCTCGGGAATCCCATCCGAGTCTTGCCTGGTCTTTTTCTCGTGTGAAGAACTAAGTTCTCGTCGGAAATCTCGCGTCAGATTTTCGGCTTTGGTTTTGACACGCCAACACGGAAAGAATCAGACCGACAGCGACGCAAGCACCGCCGCAAACGTCGAGAGCGGAAACACCAAACGCTCGTCGATGTCCAGTTGCCGCAGATCTTCTTGCGCCAGTTTCTGTTTTAGTTTTTCCGCAGCTTGGCGATACCGCGTCTCTGCAAACGACCGCAGCGGCGTAAACAGTTCGCTTTCCAGGATGTCCACCGCCGTCGGTGAATCGCGTTCCAGCGCCCTCGCAATGGCCGTCTCGTGAAGTTCCAACTTCGGCAACACCCGCACGAAAAAGTCATCCACTTTCCCGCCGCGCAAATACCCTCGAGAAAACGCCAAATATCGGCCATACACCTGCTCGTTCAGAAGTTCGAGCAAATCGGCTTCATGGTCCGAAAGCGCGAGCGCAGACACCACCCGCCCCCGAGACCCCTGACACAGAGCGGACAGTTTTTCGTCGAGCAGATTCAGCAAAAAATCTCGGTCTGCGACGGCAGCATGGTGTTCCCCAAATGGCCAACGCCTCGGACGCACGAACGACAGCGTTTCCCGCGCTGCCAGTGTGTGTGTCTCGCCCGATTCTGCAATCAGCCGCTTGCGTTCGTTTGGAATGAAATCCCGCGCAAACAACAAACTGTCCGCCGACAAAAGCCGCCCCGATTGTTCCAGCTCGTCGCGACGCTTCAAAGACAGCAGGCCTTCGGCTTTTTGTTGCGCTTTCGACAGAAGCTGCGAAAGCCGCGTCCGCACCGCCGCCCCTTTGATGGCTTGCGCCCGCGCAAAAAAACGCTCCTCCAGCACTTGTTCCAGCATCGGTAGGTTCGCTTTTTCCAACAGCGCCGCATCTTTCGTCCGTCGCCCGAGCAACGCCAACCGACCCGAAAACGGCACGACCCGCTCCAATACGTCCGAGAGACCGGTTTCCTCGTCGGCGAGGTGCGAAAGAATGGCTTGGAGCGCACGCGAATGCAGAAGGTCGGTTTCGCCGCCGCTCTGCGCAGAAACTTCCGTGTCAAGGGCTGTTTCTGCCGGTTTTTCTTCCAAACGGTCGATTTTGTTCAGAACACCCAGGATTTTCTTCCCAGCCTCCCGAATGCTCGTCAAAGCTTCTCGTTCTGTCGCTTTTCCTGCCTGATCGACTGTGAACAGCCAAATCACCGCATCCGCCTGCGCGATAAATTCCCGCGCCACCGCTTCGTGTTCGGGAAGGATCGAGTTGAGCCCCGGCGTATCGACCACGTTGACACGTTGAAGCACCTCGAGCGGATACAGCACTTCCACGATCCGAATGCGGCTCACTTCGACGGGATCGAGGCCGCGCAAAAGCTTGGGCACGTTGTCCCATGCGACCATCCTGCTTTGCCCGTCGCGATACAGCACGCGGCCCGCTCGCTCGCGCCCGTACCGCAAAATGTTGATGGTCGCCGTCGTTGGAGTGATGCCCATCGGTGCGACTTCCTCACCGAGCAGCGCGTTCACAAACGTCGATTTGCCCGAATTGAACTCGCCCATCACCGTCACCAAAAGCGGCCTATCGAGCGTCTCGACGAGCTTCCCCGCCTCGGGCAGCCATTCCGAAAGTTCCGAGGTTTTCGCGAAATGCTCGTGTACTTTCAAAAGCAGACCGTACAAATCACGCGGAAACAGACTCCGTTCGTGTTCATACAGCGTCGCGAGCGCCTTCCGCGCCCGAGGATCGGGCACACCCGTCGGCGACAGACTCGCCGCCCGCCGATACTGACTCGCTGCCCCTTTTGCGTTGCCCTTCCGCTGTTCGACAGCCGCCAGCGCAAGCCTCAGTTCCACCTTGTCTCCCATGGCCTGCGCCGACGCTAACAACGCATCCGCTTCCCCAGGTGGCAGGTTGTCGTACATCGCTCGTGCGCACAGCCCAAGCTGTGTGTCGGCCATTTCGGGACGTTTTGCCAGCGCAAGCGCGTCTTGTTCCAACTCGTGTTTGAGCGCCCACTCCAACGCTTCCGACAACAAGCTTTTTTGAAGCTCGGGTTCTTGCGCGTGTGCCGCCGCTGCCGCCGCATCCAAAAGAGCCGCCACCGCTCGTTGAGGGGCCGAGCTTTTCAAATGACACCGAGCCAACAACCGATGCGCTTTCGCAAGCAGCACCGCCTGACCGGCCTGCCGCGCTCCCGCATACGCCCGCAAACCCTGTTCATACGCCGACGCCACATCGCCTTGCACAAGCCGCAATTCCCCCAGAAGCAGCAGCGTTTCCGTCCGTTCCGGGGCCGCTTGGATCGCTCGCAGCAGTGCTTTTTCCGCATCCGGCACCTGCGCAAGTTCCAACAAGAGCCGCCCAAGCGATGTAAGCACCTGTGGGTCTGCGTGTTCCGACGCCGCCGCCTTTTGCAAACACAGCCGCGCCGCTTCCCAATTCGGACTTCCCGGTGCTTCCCCCTTTTTTTGCGAAAGCCGCAACAGAGCTTGCCCCAGCAGACCTTGCGTTTTGCTGTCTTCTGGATTTTCCGAAACCGACTTCCGCAATTCCCGCACGGCTTTGTCGAGCAGCCCCTGTTCCAAATACAGCGCGCCCAAAAGCTGTTCGACCTGCGCCCGTTCCAACGCCTCGTCGAGCAGCGGCAACGCCAACTGATACTGCTCGATCGCTTTGCCCGCATCCCCTTGCAGTTTCAGCACATCGCCGAGTGCCACATGCGCTTCCGCGTATTCCTCTTTGACCGAAAGCGCGTCCGTGAGCGCCTTCTTCGCCGCCGCCAAATCCCCAGGTCCATTCCGTCGCAAATGGCACAGACCCAACAGATAGTGCGCCCGCGCATGATCCCGCCGTTTTTCCAGCGCGTGCTCAAGCTCCCGAATCGCCGTCTCGAAATCGCCCCGTTCCAGAAGCTGCGCCCCCAGCTCGACGTGGGCCCGCACATCGTCCGCGATGTCCCCCAAAAGATCCCCAAACTGATTGGCGAATTGATTGAGCTTGTCGAGAAGCGCCACGCGCCGCCCCCTTTTCCGCAGGCTTTTTTACAATTTTACGTCTACGTGGGCTTTCCGACGCAGTTCTTTGGTCCACGCCGTCGCGGCTTTGTCCACCTGTTGTTCGTAAAGTTGCCGGCGGAGCGTTTCTTTTACTTCCTCAAACGGGCGCACGTCCGCGTCTTTTTTTTCCACCAGCCGCACCGCATAAAAGCCCCGTTCGCCCCGAATCGGACCCCGCAGATCGCCTGGGTCCATCGTCGAGACCACATCCCTCAATTCCACCGGCAAACTGCTGCGCCCGACAAGCCCCGTATCCCCGTTGCCCGTGTCTCCGTCCTCGCAAAACTTTTCGCACAGTGCCGCGAAATCCTGGCCATTCCGAGCCCCTTCGACCACTTTCGCCGCTTTTGCCCGACGCTCAGCGACTTTTTCCGGCGTTGCCTCTTTTCCGACCCGCACCAAAATCTGTTGGATGCGCACTTGAAGTTGATCGCCCGCCAATTGCCGCACCATTTGCGCGTAATGCGACCGAACTTCATCGTCGCCCACGCTCACTCGGCTGCGCACCGCAGTGTTGATCACTTTGAGCTGCAAAAGTTGCTGCCGCAGCAGATTCCGATACGCATCCCACGACATTCCCTGCGCCTTCAGTGCGTCTCGAAGCTGCGCTTCTTCCGTCAAGTTGTTGTTTTTCACCACATCCTTGACCGCCCCTGTCATCTCCTCTTCCGTCACATAGATTTTTTGCTCTCGCGCATATTGTGCGATCAGGAGTTTTTCGATCAGCGCATCCAGCACTCGGCGGCGCAGTTCATCAAACCGCCGTCGGCCTTCCGGTGTGTCTCGATCGATCCCCGCGAGCGCCTGCCGCGCTTCCATTTCCGCCGCAACCAGCACTTCTGTTTCCAAAACGATCTCGTCGTTGACGACAGCCACCACTCGATCCAGCGCCGTCCCCCCAAAAGCCCCGCTTCCCAAACACAGCACTCCCCAAAAACACAGCCAAGCTCCTTTCGCAAAAAAACGCTGCGATCGGAGCACTCCCAACAAACCCCTTCTTGTTCCCACTTTCATTTCCGAGCCCCTGTTTCTGCGGCGTTTTGAGACGGCGTTCCCGTGTTTGTCGGTGCTGAAACCGGATCAGGAGGCCGATTCGGCGAGGCCTGCGGCGCTTGTTGGAACGCGGGATGGTAGCCCCCTGTACCCTTTGGTGGGCGCAAGTCCTCCGGCACACCTACATCCTTCGACAGCTCCACACGCACTTCCGAAAGTTTGGCTTCATTCACCGTCACTTTGGTTTTTTTCCGCAGTGTTTGTTCAAATTCCTCGAGCAACTTCTGCCGCCGTTCCCGAAACAGCTTCGCTCGAATTTGCTGGCTGACCTCGGCCAGCGTTCGTGTCAGCGCCCGTCGCTGCCCCGTCAACTTCAGAATCGCAAAACCGTGTTTCGTTTGGACCGGTTCGCTCACGTCGCCCAGATTCACCAGCCGAAACGCCGCGCTGACCAGTTCTTGCGGAAGTTCCCGATTCCCTTCATCAAAAAAGCGCAAATCCCCGCCCCGTTCCCGAGTATCTGCGTCCGTGCTGTATTGCGTCACAAGTTCCCGGAAACCCACGTTTTCAAGCCCCTTGCAACGTGGGTCCGCCAGCACTTTTTTCGCCGTTTCCTCGTCGGAAACCAGGATCATGCTCACCCGCACTTCCGGGGGCCGATTGAATTCCGAAAGGTGCGTGTCGAAGTACCCCTTTGTCTCTGCGTCCGTGATGTCTTCTTGCTTGAGTTTGTCGAACCGCTGCTTCAGCAATTTCTGGATCATCACCTGTTTCATTGCCCGCAACACTTCCGGGTCACGATCGAGCCCCTGACGCCGTGCTTCCGTCGCCAAAAGCTCAAATTTCACCAAGTTGTCCAGAAATTCCTTCTTCTGTTCCAGGCTCGTGTACTTCGCTCGAACATACGGCGTCTGGCCGTTCAGACGCTCCTCGAAATCGCCCACTGTGATCCGCACATCGTCGATTTCGGCCAGCACGGCCCCTTTTTTGGCCTCTGCCTGCCGCTTCGCCGACAAGTTCGAGCATCCGGCGACCGTCAAGCCCAAAAACACAACGGCCAACCCAAAACCCACGTTTCGTTTGCAAACACCACTCTGCATGTAGAACCCATACCGCACCCCACGCGCGTCTACCAAACGGTCTTTTTGAACGCGCCGCTTTTGTCCGACAGGAGTGTGCCGACAGGACTCGATGGAGGTTTCGATTTTGACGGGGAGTGGGGTGCGAGGATGGGGGTGCGTGTCGGCTACTTGCCGCAGCGGCTCTGGTCGTCGTCAAAGCGGTTCACGACCAAGCCTTTGCCGTGATAGCTCCTGTCGCTGCTGCCGCAATTCGGGAATTGGTCCGGTTTGCCGTCGCCGTTGCAGTCGGGCCGTTTCCATTTGCCGACCAATTCGGGATGTCGCGGATCATTCAGGCAAATCGCCCCGGTCGGAGTCCAACGCGCCTCGATGTCCCAATCCGTTTCAGGCACTTGAATCGGCGGATTCAGGTAGTCGTAAATATCGATAAGTGTCCCGTTGACCGTATAGCTCTTTCCGCTGCCGCAATAATCTGCACGCATCATCCGAACGCACGATTGGTGGTGGTCTGTAAGCTGCACATCCGCACAAGTCTTGTTGGAACCATGCCCCGTACACTTCGTGCCTTTCGCCCAAGGCCGATATCCCATCCGCGCACATTTTCCCAGCGAGTAATCCCGACAAGCAAACGTAATAAACGTCGGCTGATCAATCCGATTCGCCGTAACCGGGTCCCACCGATTCGACAAGAAAACCGCCTGATCGGGCTTATTCTCCATTTCAGAAAGGCACCAGGACTGCCAAGCAGGTACTGGAGAAACGCCTTCTTGTCGCCAAATCAGGTTGTACATCCAGACATCGTTCTGTTGGCCTGTTGGTATTTTCGCGGTCTGATCAAGCCCTGCGGAATCGATGCGCATCGTGTACAAAAATGGAGCCGTAGAAGCGTCCTTTTGATAACTGAAGTGCATTTCAATACCGCTTACATCAGTTCCACGAAGGGTCTGGGTTCCGACTTGTGCATTCAGCTCACTTCCAGTGAGCCAAAGACCAGATACCGGCATACCGTACAAGCTAGACCC
The DNA here is from genome assembly GCA_035328405.1 of Pseudomonadota bacterium. Classification (GTDB taxonomy): domain Bacteria; phylum Myxococcota_A; class Polyangia; order Palsa-1104; family JAEUJZ01; genus JAEUKA01. The sequence goes on from DAOLIT010000114.1 coordinate 9,717, forward strand.
GTTGGTTCCGCCACCGTTGGTTCCGCCACCGTTGGTTCCGCCACCGTTGGTTCCGCCACCGTTG
>DAOLIT010000114.1:9880-14796 GCA_035328405.1 Pseudomonadota bacterium
GCCACCGTTGGTTCCGCCACCGTTGGTTCCGCCACCGTTGGTTCCGCCACCGTTGATACCGCCACCGTTGATACCCCCGCCGTTGATGAAACCACCGTTGATGAAACCACCGTTGATGAAACCACCATTGACGAATCCCCCATTCTGAATGCGATTCGCCTGAAAGCGATAGTCTCCTCCTCCGCTTTCTTGCTGCGGTGTGGGACAGCCAGCCATTCCAAACATGGACAACGACAAAATGAAAACACTCTTACGCAACGACATGGCTTTCCTCCTATGTCTTGGGAAGACAAACAGCTCCGAGCTGTATCTTCAAGTTTTGGAAATGCGTTTCCTGCGTCTCTACAGTATGAAGATGGATGAGACACAAAGGGGAAACAACCTGCGTTTGCAAGAATCGCGCTTGCTACTAGAATCACTCATTTTTTCGGCACAAAATGTATCGACTTGTGAACCAAACGATACGTAATGAGGTCCTCCAAGGTGTTTTTATTATTTGAATAAAACACCAAAGAAATCATGGCGCTATGAAAGACAGAATTTGTGATCGATCGCACATACGGATTGTCAATGCTTGAAAATACAATTGATTTGCCTTTCTTGGTGTGAGATGAAAATGAACGATAAGGAATCTTGCCGACCAATGAACTCAATCTAGCGAGAATGTTCCGCAGATACGTATGCCGACTTGTACATCACGGTAGTTAGGCTCGATCATATAGCGATTTGTGATGTTAGAGGCAAACTTCGGATTCCAAAATCCACCACTTCTTGTCAAAAAAGCTTTGTTTGAGAGACCAGAACTCACCCATTCAAAAACATTTCCTGACATATCGAGCAATCCAGAATGAGTCGCAGATGACTGATATGTCCCAACCGTATCTGGACCAGCAGTGTTGCTATTCTGCCCATAGGTTTCATCAAAATTGGCTTCGCTTGCGTCTAGTCGGTAGCCATTCGGAAAGTCTCGATCGTCTGCTCCGCGGGCAGCCCTTTCCCATTCAACTTCCGAGCAGAACCGCGCTCCAGGCAATTTTCTACTCTTTACAAGCCAATTCAAAAATTGCTCTATTTCAGGAACATTGACACCAGCAATTGGAAATTTCATCCAATCTTGATTGGCGTGTATTTTGCGACTCGTATAAACCCAACTGCCATCACTTCTTGTTTCGGTAATGGTCGAATTGACATTCAACCGAAGATGCCATTTTCCGTCTGGTAATTGTCGCAAATGTACCGGGTGATTCGGATCGGAAAGGATCGGGATTTTTGCCCGTTCCTCTGGGGTCAGTGTAGAGACATATTCGATCCAGTCCGCGATCGTTACCTCTGTCTTTCCGATGAGATAGCCTTCGGTGGTTCTTTGGTGCATGGGGACGGTGGTGAGGGTTCCGGCTCGGACGAGTTCATCGGCAGAAGAACCGAAATAAAAGCGTCCAGGTGGAATGTACACGTACCCTGGTGGAATGCTTCCTGCGGCGGGAAGTTTGAATTTGATCTCTAGTTTTTCTCCACGAGCCAGAACAACGGGATATCGAACCTCTTCGCGACCTTCTGCCTTGAATGTCAAAAGGTATGACCCAGACTGGATTTCTAGATTTTGAACCGGTGTCTTTCCAATTGGATGAACATCAACCAGTTCGAGTTTCTTTTTTTTGTTTTCTACATAATGGCCAATGTTGATTTCAGTGCCAGCCGGATCAACCAGCATAGTAACCACGGCAGGAGCATTCAATTTGCTTACACGCTGGCCGTCTGGGTCGTAAAGCGCAAGCCGCTCGCGCGTTTCGTACAGTTTGTTCTTTTGAAAAGTAGCTTCCCAAAATTGCGCGGTTTCTAAAAGCACATCACCCAACGCACCGCGCACATCGGAACGACTGGAATCGAGCGCAAAGCCGGCTTCCAGGGCATGCTCGGCTTTCTTCAATAGATCGGTTGCTTCTGTTCCGGTGTCGAGGGCTTGGGCCCACAGGGCTTCGCCTTTGTCTTTGTCGAAAGCGTCAAAAGCGTCATAGGAGGCTTGGCGAATTTTGGCTGCCTCGGCGACTTTTTTCTGGGCGTCCGAAAAGATCGCCAAACCGCGATCGCGGTACGCATCGACTTTGATGCGGTGGGTGCGCGCACTTTCCAGGCGGATTCCGATCCAGATCAGCGTCAGAAGGACGGGAATCGACACCAGAATGGAGCGGCGGACCAGGCGCGATCGCTGTGCGGCACTGCGGCTTTGGTGAATAAACGCGCGTTCTTTTTCGGTGACATCGGTCTCGTCGAGCAAAGCCAGCTCGGCGAGCTGCCGTTCGCTCCAAAGTGCTTCGCGGGTTTTGCCAAGCCGGTGCCATTCGTGCGCGGCTTGCTCCAACCGGCCTTTGACTTGGCGACTTTCGGCGGCTTCCTCGAGCCAACGCTTGAGGGTATCCCAGCCTCGGATAAGGGCTTCGTGGGCGACTTCGTACGCGAGGGCCTCGCCGGTGTCGCGCGCGACGATCAAACGACCTTGGACCAGGGCCTCGGCAGCCGCCTGGGCCGCAGGATTCACCAAAATCTCTTCCTGCGTGCGACGGGCGCGGGTTCCCTCGAGGGTGACGAGCAGCATGAGCATGCGCCGCGCGGCGGCTCGCTGATCGGCAGGCAAACTCATCAACACCTGATCGGCATGGCGGGCGAGCGCACCGGTCACACCGCCAATTTTCGCAAGAGATTCCTCGGTGATCACGTCGGCTTTGCGCGCTTCCCACAGTTCGGTCAGCGCAAATTGCAAAAGCGGCAGACCACTGTCCGTTTTTGCGGTGCTTTCGGTGAGCTGATCGACCATGGTCGCGGTTTCAAAACGAACGCCTTTTGCATGCGCGGGACCGACGACAGCTTCGCGGATTTTGTCCGCCGTCATGGGCCGCAAAATGTAAAGCGCACGGGCCAGCTCATCGCCCAAGTGCGGCACGGTTGCAACGCGCGCCAAAAAATCGCTGCGAACGGTCGCAAGCATGCGAATGCCCGGCGTGCGCGAACACAGCCGCCCGAGGGCCGCGCCGATGACCTGCATTTCCTGCGGATCGGCGAGCGTGACCAATTCTTCAAGCTGATCGATGAAAATCAGCACGCCGGTTCGTTCGCCGAGTTTTTTCCTCAGTTCCCACGCCAGGCTGGTCGGCTCGGCGCGGAGCTTTTCCATGAGTTTCTCGGCGGGCACCTGCATGATCGGCGCGAGCAGCTCGCAAAACGTGAGGAGTGGATTTCTGCCCGGCACCATCAAAAGCACAGACCATGTGCGGCTTTGCCCGAGGGCACCGTCGGTCGCAAGCGGCAGAACACCCGCGCGGCACAGCGACGATTTGCCCACACCGGAATCTGCGGCGATGAGCACAAACGCCTCGGTGCGGAGCCGGTCGATGATGGTGCCGATTTCGTTTGTACGACCAAAAAACAGCGATCGGTGTTCGGCCTCAAAAGCGAGCAGGCCGCGATAGGGATTGCCTTCGGGCGTCGAGATTTTTCCTTCGCGAGGCCGCAAGGCTTCGAGGGCTTCGCGCAGATCGTCACCGGATGAAAAACGGCGTCTGGGATCGCGCTTCAAACAGCGATCGACAATTTCCGCAAAACGCGGATCGACGGTCGGGGCCACGCGCAAAAGCGGCGGCGCGTCTTGTTCGGAAGCGATGCGAGGCAGTTCGGTGAGCGGCACCTCGATGTGGGGTGGGGCACCTGCGCACATCTCGTACAGAAGTGCACCCATGGCGTAGATGTCGGTTTCGCGGGTGACAGGCTCGCCACGCCAAATTTCGGGTGCCATGTACAGCGGCGTGCCCGCGATGCGGGACTGATGCCGCCCCGGAGAGGGTCGCGGGGTAGACTCGTGCGAAAAATCGGCCTTCATTCGCGGCGTGGGGTCGGCTTCGGGCGTGGATGCGGACGGATTGACTTTGCTCACCGGTCCATAAGGAGGCTGGCTGTCCGATGGGGGAAGCGTGGGAAAACGCGGCACTTGACCGGAATAACCTGCGCTGAGTGCGGCAACGGCACCAGACGAATACGCGCCTCTCTGTTCGGGCGTGGAAGTGGACGAGGGGTCCATGCTGCGTCGGTTGACGACGATGACGAACTCTTTTTCATCAGGACTTGCGCCGATGCCGATCGCCGACGGAGGATCGACAGCCATGAGTTTTGCCGAATCCTCGACGGGCATATTCATCGTCGCGTACTGACCCGAGACCGAGGCCATCTCGGCGGCCTGGCTCCACATCAAGTCTTCGGGGTCGGCACTTTGTCCGTCTGCGTCGAAAAATTCCGCCAGACCAAAATCGAGCAGCTTCACTTCTCCGTCGTTGGAAATGATGACGTTGCCGGGCTTGATGTCGCGGTGAAGCACGCCTCGGCGATGCGCGGCAGCCAAACCGCGTGCGAGGCCGAGACCGATCTCGACCGCGCGAGTCCATGAAACCGGTTTCGGAAGTGCGTCCAGGTTTTGCCCGCGCACAAACTCGGAAATGATGACTGGATGTTCATCGACCTCGCCGACGCGATAGATCGTGACGACGTTGGGATGCTGAAGCCGCGCGGCTGCTCGGGCCTCGGTCATGAACTGCTCGCGCAAGGCTGCATTGTTGACTGGGGTCGCGATGAACTTCACAGCAACGGGGCGATCGAGCAAGGTATCGTGGCCCAGATAGACCTCGCCCATGCCTCCCCGGCTCAGCGGCCAGAGCAGACGAAATTCCTGAAAAGTCTTGGGCGGATTCCACTGCGGCGTGATTGAGGGGTTCGGTGGCTCAGGCATAGGTGGGTTCCAACTTCGAGACGGATCTTAGCCTTTTACGATGGCACGCCTTCGCAAGCCCGCGCAACTCCCTTTTCCGTCGGACAACTGTGGGATAACCCCAACGCCACTGTGCGCAAATGTGGAATCGGAAAGTCTGGTTGAG
>DAOLIT010000115.1:0-14245 GCA_035328405.1 Pseudomonadota bacterium
GCGCTCTGCGCGGAAAATCCAATCCAAATACGGGGGGAACAAGAAGACAAAACACCAAAGATCAAGGCTGGCGCAGGCCCCCACGAACACACCGAAAGCCCCAGCTCCTGTCCTGGACCTCGGGCACGAACCTGCCCCGGCTCGCCGCACGCAAGTCCCTGGGCCCGCTCCTGTAAGAGCCGCCGCGCAAAACGCGCTTCTCACAATTGGTCAAGTCAGCGACGGGATTGCTGATAGGGGTTGGAGGCGTGGTTTTGTCACTTTGCTGCTTCCGTTTGTCATATGTGTCATTTGCGTAACAATCCTCCACCCACTCCCACACGTTCCCCGCCAAGTCGTAGATCCCTTGCGGGCTCTTTCCCGTCTCATACTTCTTCACTTCGCACGTCGTATCGTTCCACGATTTGCCTGAACACGCTCGGCTTGAATCCCAGGTGTCGCCCCACGGGTAGGTTCGGGTTCCGGTCCCTCTCGCTGCGTATTCCCACTCCGCTTCTGTCGGCAACCGCCCTCCCACAAATCGGCAATACGCCTTCGCCTGGTTCCAATCCACGCAGTTGATTGGATGTCGGTTCCGATCCGCATGTTCGGCGTTGCATTCCTCCCACGCTGGCGTCTTCTTGCACTTTCCCTTGGCCACACATTGCCCGTACTGCTCCACCGTCACTTCCGTCTCGTCCATCTCGAATCCAGCGACTGTCACCGGGTACGGCGGCTTTTCGTCCGAATCTCCATCGTTCGACCCCATCACAAACGTCCCGCCGGGCAAGCGCACCGTCTTCATCGGTATCACGGCGGCTACGGCTGTCGCGGTAGACAAATCGACCGGCGCAGCCAGATCCGGCGGCGCAACCAGCGCGATCACGGGCGGCAGCGTCGTCATGTCCAAGCGGGGCTTCGGCGGCTTGGGTTTCGCCAAGTCCGGCGGCGCTTTCGGTTTGCTGAGGTCGGGCAGCGTGGTCAAGTCAAGCAGTTGCGAGAAATCCGGCGGTTGCGAGAGGTCGGTGCCCAAGTCTTTTGTTTCTGCCGGGCCACCGTCTTCTAGCTCGCGGACTTCTTCCTCGAACGAAAGGAGGACGTGGGAACCGGCGGGGACGATGGAAGTGGTCTGGGCGTCTTTCGTGCTGGCGGTGAGCCGATATTCGGTCTCGGATTGTTGTGCGAGGTCGATGCGGGTTTCGGGGGGCGCGTTCTTTTGCTCGATGCGGGGCTCGCCGTGGGGGTGGCGAAGTTGCCAGGTGGCTTGGACCAGGCCAAGGGCACCAGCCAGGGTGAGGCCGAGGCAGCCGAGCCAGGCGAGAAGGAGCCGACCGGGGCGCTCGGCCTGGACGGCGGGGCGCGGACGGTTGCCGCCGAAGCCAAGCTCTTGCAAAAAGCCTCGGGCGAGGGGTGACAGCCGCTGTTCATGCCAGGGCAGAATGATGAGGTCGGGGTGGTCGCAGAGTTCGAGGGGGCCGAGGGCGGACAGGTGGCGATGAATCTCGTCTTTGAGCCAGCCAGCGCCCAGCGCATGGAGCTTGTGAGCGGCGGATTCGGGCGTGTCCCACAGGTCGAGGAGCGCCCGGTGCATGTGGAGGTGTTGCTCGGCTGGGGTGTGCTGCCAGGGAACCTGGGCCTCGTCGGCCTTGCGTCGGTCCGATTCTCGGTCGAGCCAGTCGCGCCATAGGTGGAGGCAGCGGCCCAGGCAGGTCGGGGCGAGCCGCTTGCGCAGGCTGTCGAGCGGTGCATCCGAACAGGGCGACAAGTGACGAAGCCAACCGAGGAGCGCAGCTTGCTGTGGAATCTCAGCAAACGAATATCGTTCGCCACACGGTTGGGCGAGGGCCTTGAGCTTGGCAAGGGCGGCACCGGGCACCTTGAGCCCGAGCTGATCGGAAACCCAATACAGGGTCTGCTCGTCGAGGGGATACGGACAGAGCGCGCAGGCCGCAGCCCAAAGCCGCAGGTCGCCGGTCAAGTGCTGGGGCAGCACGGGGGGCGGATCGATGGGGACGCCGCCCAAGAACTTGGCCACCTGCTCGGGAACCAGCACGGGAATCTCAAGCGGGGCGAGCCGTGCAGCCAGCCCAAACTCCCCGCGAGAGACATCGCAAAAGGCGAGGCTGGGAAAGTGGGCAAGCTGCCGCAAGAGGGCACGGGTTTCGTCGCGATACCGCCCGCTGGCCAGAGCATCGACCAGGCTGCGACCGTCGGTTAATAAGACGATGAGGGCGGCGTCTTGGCGCTCGGCGACCTCGCTCGGGGCAAACTCGCCTTCGGGCTGGCCGGAGTCGAGCAGCCGGGTCAAGCGGTCTGGCAATCCCCAATACAGGGCCTGTTCGACGGGCAGGCCGCCTTGCCGCAGCGACACGGACAGCTCGCGAGCAAGCTGCCACACGAGCGAGCCGTAGTGCCCTGGGGCGTAGGCTGCGGATTCGTCGAGCCACAGCCAGACCTCGCGCTGGTGCCGGGCGTGCAAAAAGTGCAGGAGCGGCATGCCACCACTTACCGCTGTGGCTCGGATGGTCGCGGGGACATCGAGGCGTCGGGTCTTTTCCTCGGACACAAAGCGACCGATGCCCCAGACGAGGGCTTCTTGGCTGCGCAGGTCGAGAAGGCGGAGCCGCAGCCCGGTTGGAGGTGGGGGCGACTCGGGGATGATCTCGCGAGGACCTGGGCGCGTCGGGGCGGGCACGGCAGGGGGCAGGTAAGAACGACGGCGCAAGGTAAAGAAGAGGAGTCCGCCGAGCAGCAAACCGCCGAGGAGTGCGGCACCCCCGCGAAGGAATCCGGCGGGGAGCGGCGAGGGCTCGACCTCAATCTTGGGGACAAGGACGCGCCGCACCTTTTGGGGACCGAGGGGCTGGCCGAGATCTGGGGGGCGTGGCGGCGGAGTGCTGGCGTCGGGCGGAGTGCTAGCATCGGACAGACTGCTAGCGTCGTGCGAGGTGCCCAAGTCGGAGAGGTGGCCTGGCGGCGGTTTGTGCAGGAGCCAGCGACAGAAAAGCCCCAGCGCGCACAAGAGCAGCAGCAACCCAACGGCTTGGCGCAGGTGACGCCTCAGCCAGGACCGAAGGGCGGATCGTTTGGAAGGTCGAACGGATGGCGAGGCTTGGCCTAAAGGACGGACGAAAGCGGACGCAGGAGGTGGTTCGCGGGCCGCGAGATCTTCGGCCCAGGAGGCAAAGATCTCATCGAAGATCGGGGCCTGGGTGCTCGATTTGACGAGCAGTCCGCGCAACGCCTCGCGGAGCCAATCGGTGTGGTCAGTCTCGTGCAGTCGTGAGACGAGATAGGACGCACGCAGGGATTCTTCGACGCCCATGCGCAGACCGGCTGCTTGCAACCGACTGAGCAGGGCCTCGAGATCCAGAGCGGCGATCATGGCTGGAGCTTACAGCGCGGACCAGTCGTCGCGATCTTTGATCAGCACCGACAAATGGGGTAGCGCAGACAGGGCACAGTCCGAGAGCTGCGCGGCGTTTTGAACACCTTGGGCAGACAGGACGATGAGCCAGGCGAGCAGCTCTGCGGTCGCGGGCTTTTTGCGCAGACTCTTCTCTCGCAGGGCCAGAAACCGGGTGATGGCGGCTTCCACCACGTCGTCGGTCAAGCGAGTAAACTGCGAGCGTCGGGCGGCGACGGCTTTGCGCACCAGCTCGGGCGTGAACTCGATGTGGTGGAAGATGCAGCGGCGCAGGAAGGCTTCGGGGAGGCGGCGTTCGCTGTTCGAGGTGATGACGACGATGGGCGGGGCCGAGGACGAACGGCGTTCAATGCGGGTGCCTCCTTCGCCGAGTTCGCGCACGAAAAAATGGCCTTGGTCGAGCACGCCGAGCAGGTCGTTTGGGAAATCGCGCGGGGCTTTGTCGATTTCGTCGATGAGAACGAGGGCTGTTCCGGTTGCCTCCATCGCCAGCCACAGCGGCCCTTTTCGAATGAAATCGGCCCGGTTGATGAGCTGACCGGCGCGGGCCGGATCATGGGAGGCGTGAAAGTACGCCACGGCGTCAAACTGGTAGAGCAGATCTTCAGTGGTCGTGGAGGAGCGAACGTCGAGCAAAAGCGGGGAGCCCTCGATGCCAAAGTACCAAGCCAGGTAGTAGGCGACCTGGGTTTTACCGGTGCCGGGCTCGCCGGTCAAAAGAAGCGGTGCTCCGAGTGCGAGGCTGGCGTTGATCGCGCCGACCAGCTCGCGACTGGGCTGAAAATCGGCTGCGGCCAGGCGCAGACTGCCCAGCGCGGGCGGAATCTGCCGACTGTCGAGCAGGGGCTTGCGGGCAGCCGGTTCCTTCTTGTCGGGATCGAGCAGCAAAAACGGAGTGGGGGTGGGCACTAGATGTCCTCCGATTCGGGGGGCCGTGATTTGGGCTCGAGCTTCTGTTTGAGCCGATCCAACAAGCTCTGCCAGCCATGTTTTTCTGCCCATTCGATGTGCTGGACGACCTGTTCATAGTGGCCGTCCGTGTCGCGGTGAATGAGTTCGGTCGCCTTGGCCACCGTGATCGCGTTGTCGGCGCAGCCGCACAGGTCGGGGTCGCTCAAATAGTCCTTGATCTCGCCCTTTTTCACCCGAGGCAGCGGTGTGAGCAGCCAAGCGCGGAAGCGGTCGCCTCCGAACTCGTGCTGGTAGTTCTCCATGTTCTTCTCGAGGACTTCGTATTTGTCGAGGGGGCGTCGCAGCGCCACAAATGACACGATGCGCAGGTCTTCGGGACAGTGGTTGTCTTGGCAAAGAAACTCGCTCGACCACTTGAGCCAACAGCGCAGTTGATCCAGGGTGAGTTTGTCTTGTCGCTCGCCATCGCCACACACACCCCAGTTAAGCCACAGCACCGGTTTCCCCGCTGTGCGCACACGCGGGGCATGCCGACGCAGCGCGTGTTGGAGGGGTTCACCAGGCCGGGTCACCTGCTGACGGAAGTCCTCGCATAGCCGCTGGTAGAGGTCGGAGCGATCCTGCGGAAACTTGAGATGGAGTGGCGCGACAGAAGCAGCGCGGAGTTTCGTCAGGTGATCGATGGCCTGCCAAGAAAACTGCTCGACCAAGCTACGGTCCTGCCCATAGGCCACCATCGCCTCGACGCGCCGCTTGCTGCCATCCACCAGCGCGTACACCTGATTGAAAACCTCGGCTCGCGCACGGGTTCGATCCAGTCGCAGCGGGTTGCGCGGATCGTGTCGCTGGGCCTGGAGGGTCGTCGGTTCCCACGAGGTGTAGCGAGCAAACACCGCATGGGTGGCCCATTCCCAATCATGCAGCGTCTGGGCCGGGTCGCTCGGGTCGCGCTCGTGCAAGAGGTCCACCGGATCACGCCGCTCGAGCAAGACACCCTTTAGAAAGCGAATGGCCATCGCCGCCGCAAAATGGGTAAATGCCGTCGTCAGGCTGCACACGACCACGGGAACCTTCGGGCTCAGCAAGTGCCCGGCGCTCTGCCAGCCCGCCGCTCCACCAAAACAGGCATTCAGCAGCACCAGCTTGGGCGGGGCCTCAGGACAGAGGCGCAACAGGTCGGCAGGGGTCAATCGCGACTTGCGCGAATCGCCGTCTCCCAGGCGCAGGCAGACCTGGCCCGATTCGAGGCTGCCGTGGCCGTAATAGTAAAGAACATCGAACGGCATGGCTTGCAGCGCCGTCTCCAGCTCGGCGCGATCATGGACGACGCGGAACCACTCGTCCTTGCCTTGTGCAGGCAGTCCGGCTGCAAGCTGCTGCCGCAGCTCATCGACATGGGCCTGGCTGTTCAGGTCCAAAAGACTCGGGACCAGCGGAGCCACCACCAACACACGGCTTAGCGCCGACAGTCGAACCGGAAGATTGGGCACCGGATCGGGCGTGACGGCAAACGTCCAGCCGTGGTCCGCGAGCAGGTGTCCCTTCCAACAGGTCAACCGCCACGGCAACCCGATGAATGCAGGCTCGTCCGTCCAAATTCGCACCGCGACCCCTTGCCGAATGGGAGGCACCTCGCTATTCGGCACGCTGTCCTCGATCAAATGGCCGAGCACACGTCGTTCGGCGCTGGCATCGGGAAACAGCAGGCTGTACAGGAGCCGTCCGAGGCCCTGTTCGCCGGTCACAGCGGACCCGGTGAGCAGCCGCACAAGACTTGCATCGTCCCCGTCGTCGAGCAGATGAACCACTGCGGCAAGCCCTGTTCGCCCGTCGAAACGAAGCTGCGGAGTTCGCTTCTCCAGCTCTTCCAGCGGGTCAGCCTGAACTTGCGCGAACGCAGGGTAAGCCGGAACAGCATAGTCAACCTGCAAGCGACCGGCATCGTCGAGCCGCAAGCGGACGGTAAGTTTTCGTTCCTCGGAACCTTCTCGCCGCACCAGCTTGGGATTCGACGGTGTTGCCGCCTGATGCTGCGCCGTCTGAGCATCTTGTGTTCCCGCCACACTCAGCCGAGCCAAGGCGTCAGCCGTCCTATTTGGGTACAGCGCTCGCAAGTGTCCAAGAAGCCCGTCAGCCTCGCACGTTTGGAGGATCAAGTTGATCTTGGCGACCCGATCCATGCCATCGGAAAACCGTTTCCCTGCCGAAAGCTTCGCATCGATGGCAAACGCCACCAGATCTGCATCAGTCCGAAGCACATCATCTAAAACTCTGCGCAGCTCATTGGGCGAGATGTCCACGACGAAGGGTTTTCCTTTCTGCTTTCTCGACGGGTCTTTCGTGTGCGAGGACTAAAATGGCTCACGGTCAGCCCGTACCCTACCTCAGCCGCTCCCTCGACGCAACGAACGAAAAAGCACAGAAGTCCACCGCCCTAGAAACCGTGCGTGACCGACCTCTTCCAAGGTTCATCTTGCGCCGCAAGCCCATCCGACGAGGTATGCCCGCACCTGCGCAGATCGACAATCGAGCCCCCCAAGCGCTTTCCCAAAGCGCCCGATTCCTCACCCCAATGCCCACCCGATACAACGCCTCTGCGACGGGAGGCCATTGTATTCTTGATCAGATCGTTTTGGTCCCACGGCGGGTTGCGCCGTTACGACGATTTGCGTACCGCAGCACGAGAGGTGTGTCAAGTGGGGCTCGGGGCGAATGGTCCGACACTCAGGCATTGTTGGGATGTTCCAAGGGTCGCTAACCTCACGAAAGACGGGGCTGAACGACTTTGGGCCGTGACTGGATGCAAAGTGGCTCGCGGCTGCCTGTTGCAGAGGGGCGATTTTGGCACCACGGATGATGGTTTGGGGCGGCGCAATTCTGTCGGAGCGCGCAATTTCTCGCGGGATGAGAGGCTCGGGTTGAGGCTGGTTCAGACGGGACTCAAGGCGCTGCACCGATCGGCAAGTTTCTTGACAAGTCGGTTTCTCTGGGGGCTTGATGGCGGGAATTTGTGCCTGTCGCCGTCGCTTGGCTGAGACGAGACAGGCCAGCATCGCACGCACATCGACAATTCTACTGAGTTGGGAGAAATGACCCATGGCAGCTACGAAGTCTGGATTGGATATCGGGGCGTTGTTTGAGCACGAGTTGGAAGCGCGCAAGGAAGACTTGCGGCGGCAGACGGCGCTTTTGATGTTCTCGAAGCTGCGCCCCGGCAATCGGGTGACAGTGGAGCAGTTTTTGGACAGCCTCAAGCAGCACGCAGACGTGTGGGCGGCAGTCTCGGGGATGGGAATCCTCGACTTTGCGCAGGCATTGGCCGAGAGCAAGCCCGAGTCCGTGCCGAAACGAGACGCAAAACCAGCCAAAATCAAGCGGCGCACACGGCTCAGCGATGCGCAGAAGCTTGCGCTCAAGGGCGTCGTCTTGGACGTGCTCTCAGGTCATGCAGACGGCATGAGTCGCGCAGAGATCGCCAGCCAGCCCAACGAAGAAGTGCTGGGTCGAGTTGGCGTGCGCCGCGATCAGTTGGCCGACAAGCTCCGGCAGCCCCTTTTGGAACTGGTCAAGGAGAACAAGCTCCACACGGTCGGAGAAAAGCGACTCATGAAGTACATCGCCGGGCCCAAGCCAGCGGCGAAAAGCTAGTCCCCCCATTCAGCGTCGGGCACCACCCAAGCAAACTCAGAGAGGCGAACGTGAGCGACCAGCCGGATGAATCGGTGCTTGAGATGCCCATCGAGCTGCTGCGGGAGCGAGTCAGCTCGGTCCTTGCTGAGATGAAGCACGTTCGAGCGGTGCTTGATCCCGTGCTGAAGCGGGCTCTGCTCGGGCCATTGGGCGACGAAGAGTCGTCCGAGCCACCGATTGAGGAGGCGATGTCTGCTGTCCAACAAGCTCTCGGGCACCTGCGCGAGCTGTTGCCTGGGATGGTCTTGTTATCGCCGGAGCGACGACAATACCTGCAAGCGACGACGCCCGATCACGAAACGCTCCAGAAGATGGTGGCCTCGTTGCCAGTACCGCCGCGCCTGCCCGACTCAACCCCGACGGCGCTAGATCGGTCGTATCAGCATCTCCTGGATCGCATGGAGCGCGCCGAGCTGCTAGGCCCGGTCGAGGAACAGCTCCAAGCCCTGTTGTCGGATTTTCGCCGCACGATGGAAGTGGTCCGAACGCGGATCGCCCGGGCCATGGGCGAACTGGCCCCGCCTCCCCCGGAGACGCTCAACTAAGACCAGCCTCGATGCCGATCTCTGGCTGCTTGGGATGTTCTTGGGTCGGGACAGGCCACTCGGCATCGCGGCCTAACGAGCACAAGCACTTTACGAAGCTGAACACCTGCACCTAGCTCGCCATCAATTCCGCCGCATCCCTGATCGTCGCCGCCCGACTGAGCCAGGAGGCGAGCACCACGGGATCGGCGCACTCCGCGATCTTCTGTTCGATTTCTGCTGGAATGTCGAGTCCCCGAGAGCGAAGCACAAGCAACACGGATGCCTGAAAAGCTCTCGATTCACCTTCGACAAGTCCTTCTTGCAAACCTTCGTTGCGACCTTGCTGCCAGCGCAGTTCGGCCTTTTCCGCAGCAACAGCGGCAAGCTGTTCGGCCCAGCGGCTCATTTCTTGTGGATTCTCGGGAGGCGCCGGAAAATCGAGGAGAACCGGCTCCTCTCTCGTCGGGGGAACGGGCAAGTCTTGGCTTACGCCTTGCGGACACTGGAATGTGGCCATCTTTTCGAGGCATGCGGTGCGGATTTTCTCTGCGAGCACGAGCACTCGCGACTGCAATTCCGTCAGATCGTCGAGGGTGATGACGTAGGAGGGCTCGTATCGCGACTCGATGTAGGCTCGACGGAGAAGATCAAACAGCCGCTCGTCCTCGGGCTCCGTTTTGGGCAGCATATCCACCATCAGCGGGTGCAGCTCACCGACGGCATCGCTAAGCGTCTCCAAATCATGGGTCCGCCGTTTATACGCCGTAAAAACAAGGTGTCCAGCGCTGAAATAACGCTCTGCCGCCTGATGGAGCGAGAACGCCGCGTGATTGAGCAGATTCCTCGCCGTGTAATATCGACTGCCCCGCCAGAACTCCGTCGCACTCGTGAACCAGGCCCGAAAGTGCTTCTCTGCCTGGCTCAGCAACTCCTCTTTCGACAGGTCGCTCGGCGTTGCGAACCACCGACGACGAGTGTTATATAGCTCGACGCCCTCACTCAGGATGTCGATGAAAAAATAGTTGTGCGCCCGAATCTGCCGATTGATGAAATGAACATCGTGAACGATCATCGTAAGCGGCGTATCGCCGAGAAGATCTCGGACGCGCCGCTCGAGCTGGCCCCACAACGCCACATCCGCCAGTGCCTTGTCGTTCCCGACGACAACAAGTAAATCCACGTCGCTGATGTAGCCAGTTTTCAGATCGCAAACCTCGTCACCACGCGCCCGAGAGCCAAACAGAATCAGCATCTCGACCTGAGTGCCTTCTCGAGGCTCCGCGAAGATCGCCGTGATTCGGCGCAGTAAGTCACGCTTCTCCTCGGGAACATCGTCGAGCGTCTTGGTCACGCGAGCATGCGGCGGGTCCTCGGATTTCCCGTTTTTCGGATCGTCCAGCTTGGCGTCCACCGAAGCGCCGCCGTCGCTGTTCAAATTGCCGTCCGATGTTCCGATCTGCTCGTCGAGGTTTGTCGTCATGGCCAAAACTGCGCCGCACGCTAGCACAGGTTGCCGCACATCTTCTCTTTCTTGTCGAGGAACCATGTTTTTTACCTCTGAAACACCCTGGCTCACTCGGCCAGGGTGGCCCACATTACAAACCGCCTACTTCCACAGACCTCGGCAGCTCGCCCATTGACCAGTTGGATTTGCTGACGTGTTGTGACGGAGTTTTAGTGCTCGACAACTGAGGGCACCGGCTGCCGGAGCAAATCGAGCACGCTCGCTGCATGCCACACGTCCGACCGGGCGGGCAGGATGCGTTCCTTTTGAAGCTTCTCTGCGATCTGCCGCAGACTCATGTCTTCATCGCGAAGCTCATGAGCGCGTCGAACGGCGACCGCCTTGTCTCGAATGATTTGGGCTTTGCCGCGCTTACCGTTGCTGCTGTCTTCGCTGGGCTTCGGTCGTCGTGGTAACGTCAAAAGACCCGCCCGCGCGAGAATGCTGTAGATCGTTGGATGAACCCATTTCTCTGCTCTCGGCGGCACCTTGTCGGCGGTCAGGCGCTTGAAAATGCCGTGGACGGTCAGCCCCTCCCGATGCAGCGCGCAGATTCGAACGATGATCGCCTGTTCGCCAGAATGCTTCACGAGGTTTCGCCGTCCATGTTCGTCCGGTTCCTTCGTGTACGTCCAACCATACGGCGGATGACCCGTCTGCACGCCCCGCCGCTTCAGCTCGTCCATCGCCTCCTGAGTCCGCTCACTGATCGCCTCCCGTTCCCACTGCGCGACGGACATCAGCACGTTGAGCATCAGCTTCCCGCTCGCCGACCGCGTATCGATTGCATCGCTCACCGACAGCAGCGAATACGGCATCCCCTCGCGAAAGTACGCATCACAGAGATGCCCCAAGTCTTTCACGCTGCGGGTCAGCCGATCCAGTTTCACGACGACAATCGCATTCACCTGCCCCGAGGACAACATCTTGAGCGCCCGCTGAATCCCAGGCCGGTCGAGCGATTTGGCGGAGTACCCATCATCACAGATCAGATCGATCAGCTCGATATCCTGGCTCACACAATGCGCCCGAATGCGCACTTGCTGCGCCTCCAAACTCACCCCTTCCTGCGCCTGCTGATCCGTGCTTACCCGAACGTACCCGACCGCTCGAAGTGGCCCCGTTCCCTCCGTTCCACCGCTCCCCCTACGCATGGCATCTTCCCCCTACTGCAATCAACACAAGCCCATTATCATCTTTTATCGCAAAATCAATAACTGCAATAATGAGTGTACTTCTATGTCGATGAAGTAGAACATCCATGCCACCCTGGTTCACCATCCCCAAAATGGCCCACTTATTCGCCTGTATCCCGTTTTGTGTCCTCATGTACGACCTCCAGTTGGAAGCCGTTGTATTATAATCTTACGTCCTTCTTCGTATCATCCAACATCGAGTGTGGGAGTAAATCGCACTTAACCCGATGGATATCGACGGGCAGTTTGGCTCACATGGTGACGATCAAAAATAGACCTAAGTACCTGAAATTGATTGGCGCAAAAAAACCATGAAAAAACCGAAAATGACCCAATGCAAAGGCTCATCCAGCGCGGCGCTGGTTCAGACCGCCGGGTCTGCGAATGAGTCGGATTCAGAAGGCTCAGCTTGCGCGGATTTTGATCGGATGGCTCGGCGATTCGGCAATTCGACCGGCCCGAGTCCATAGGCCAACCAACCGGGCGACACGCCGAGCGCAACCGCCAGTCGTTCGGTCGTTTCGAGGCCCGGTATCGTCGAGCCTGTCTCGGTGCTTCGGACTGCCGTATCGGTCAAACCGGCAGAACGGGCAAGCGCGCGCATGGACAAACCCGATTCGACGCGGGCCGATTGCAGTCGAGTTGCCACACCTTCGGCCAAGAAACCGTCGCGCGATCGCACACACGGAAAATCGAGGCCATACGCGAGAAACGCCGGGGACAGTCCGAGCGCATAAGCAAGCTTCTCGACGGTATCAATGCGCGGAATGCGCTCCCCTGCTTCAAGCGATGCCACCAATTCGCGGTCTTTCGCTGAAGCTCTCACCGAGATACCGAATCGAGAGAGATTTTGCGACTTCCGCGCCTGCTTCAGCCGCTTGGCGAAGCCGACAAACAATGGGTTCTTCCGTCCACGGACCACGCCACTCGGTAGCACGCTCAAAACAGGTGCGACCAGTTAGCGATTTCAACGATGAAAACTACGGTTTTATATTGCATCAATTGGGAAGTTTGGGTAACAACAGGTCACGGGCGCTTCTGCCCGCCAAAAACAAAAAAGCTCGTCCGTCGGGAAACGGCGAGCCACCGCCCGCGCCGGACCTCACCTGCAAGTAACTGTCCGACGCGAACAGGAGAACTCTATGCTGAGTCCTCGTTCCGTGACAAGTGTATCCAGCCGTAAAGTAGTCGATTCACCGTCGAAGCCACCGCGCACGATTCCTGCCGCGTGTGCCGTGCTCGACCTGACCAAGCCGGGCGAGCGGCGCGTCGAGGCGCTCTTGCGCTGGGCTGCGACGGGAGAAAAGCCGCTCTGGCTGCCGCTCGCGATCCGTCGCCACGATGACAAGCTGCTCGTCGCGGTGGAGTGGCGCGCGTGGCCGCACCTGCACTCGCGTCCGCTCGGGCTCGTCGAGCTTTCGCTCACTGGCAATGAGCTTCGCTGGCAGTCGTTCGGGCGACGGCAGCGAGAGCGACTGCTCGCGCGACTCGTCAGCGGTGAGACGATGGATCACTCCGCGCTGCGCTTCGGGGAAATTCTGCAAGCGCGACGAGAGGCTGCTGGGCTGACGCAGCTACAGGTCGCGTCGGCGGCTCGTCTGTCGAGTGTTACGATCGCAAATCTGGAGTCGGGACGGAACATGCCGACGGCACAGACGGTCACGGCTTTACGCTCCGTCTCAGCACTGCGGCTCGCCGACGTTCTGCCGCAATACGCCCCGTTGCAGTCCGTTGCGCAGCCGTAGCCCCCAGAAAACCCCAAAACCGCGCCTAGCTCACCATAAGCAGCCGGACCGTGTTCGGGTACCACTGCCCACCACGCTTCGGAAAGTGGCCCGACTGCGCAAGCCTCAGACCGATTTCGCGCAAGCTGTGGCCCTGTTCTTTCAGATACAGCGCCAGCCCTCGAGGTGTGCTTCTATCGTGATAGACCGCCGAGCGCAGCAAGTCCTGTACGCTATTCCATCGGTAATGCGCCGCTTTGAGCGGTCGCAGCCCTGCAGCATTCAGCGCATCCGCGATCGCGCCATGCGTTTTTCCCTCGCTGCGCAGCTTATACGCGAGTTTGTACGCTTCCCGTTTGTCGAATCGCGCATCGCTCATCACCGCGCGCGTCTTGTGGATCTTCATCGTGCGCAGCAGTTCATAAATCTTGCAATCGTCCCACACGCGCTTGCCGTACCGCGGCCTTATGCCTGCCGCGTTGAGCCGCTGCGCAATTTCGGCCATTCCGACGCCTTCGCGATACCACGCAATCGCTTTTTCAAGCCAAGGATGCGTTTCGGGGTCGGGCACCAGTCGCCGCAGTCGCCCGTCTTTTATCGTCGAGAAACCAAACGGCACTTTCCCGTAATGCCCGCCTTGCTCGCGGATGTGCTGGATCGTCGCACGCACTCGCTCGCCGGTATTCTGCCTTTCGATTTGCCCAATGATCGCCAGGAACGGCAAAAGCATCTTGGAAACCGGCTCGAACGTGTTGATCCCGTCCCGAATCGCGACGAGATTGCAGCCATATGGATCGAGCAAGTCTTCATTGATTGAACACAGATCGCGAAGCGAGCGCGTCAACCTGTCCAGCTTCGTGACGAGCACCGCCGAGATTGCCCCGTCAGAGTCTTTGATCGCCTTCGTCATCCGCTGAAACGCGGGCCGATCGGTATTCTTCGCCGAGAAACCACCATCGACGAAAATCTCTTCGACGACCCAGCCTCGATCCGCTGCGTATCGCTCGATTTCCGCTCGCTGCGCGTCGAGCGAAAGCCCATGTTGCACCTGCATGTCAGTGGACACGCGACAGTACCCAAAGACTCTGATGTTGTGATCTGTATTACGTACTAGTGACTGGTGAGAGCGAATCTTGCTGCTGAGGGCACGGTGAGAGGACATGGTTTGTTTCTCCGTCGCTGTGGCCCCAAGTGGCCAACGTGGAAACAAACGATAGAAATTATGTAATTTTCTCTGTGAATGACGCCTCGGTTGTGGGCGTGTTCTATGGCGTGGCTGACTTGGA
>DAOLIT010000116.1:0-13783 GCA_035328405.1 Pseudomonadota bacterium
CCTTTGGGCCGAGGACAAGTCGAGGCGCCGTCGGGCTGTCTGCGCAGTAGCGGGTCGTTTGACACCAGTCACCTAGAGTCCTTTGGAGCGGTTTAGGGGCAGGTCAAGGGCAGGGAAGGTAGGCCGCCGATCTCGCAGAGACCTTCACATACATGCGCAGATAGGCATCGTGCGCGAATACCCCCGCAATTTCGATGCGACCGATGTCTGCTTTCACACATGCGTCCAAACGCGGAGCGACGTTGTGTTTCACCATCAAGTCCTTTGAAACCTTGTCTCTCACGCTTTGAAGGCGACTCCCAATGTCCAAACGCAACGCCTGACGAATCTCTTTCCGCATCTTCTCTGCATCCAGCGTCGTTTTGAGTTTGAGGAGTGCATTCTTGGTCTCTACCGTCGGCTCCAGATTGGGCACCATCAGTTGGTTGTCCACAATCTCGGGCGACCCCGAAAGGTACAAATCCCCTTCCAGTGGGACCTTGAACCCCTTTTTCACAAAACCGTTCAGGTGAAGTTTGGTCACGATGCGTCCCCCCGACGCATACAGTTCCGGTTTCTCCAAATACAGGTCGGGATACCCCGGATCGAAGAACAACTTGCCGTTTGTGAAGGCCTGTTTCATCGCTTTCTGAAGTTCTTCATACGTGGCGGCGATCGGAACGGTCAATTCAAAGGGCCCCGAAGGAATACCCGCTACGTTGTGCAGAGGCGGCAAAGATGCGGCCCCCAGAGCCATTCCTTTTTCATTCGTACATGGAAGCGTCACCGACGGTGCCACCACCACACTCAAGTCCTTTTCAAAGCCCCCAGACAGAACCGTTGGGCCTGCTTCGATCGATTGCACACCGATGCGTACACAGGCACGGGCATCTCCGACAGAAAACGAAAACGGCTTGGCAAGTTTTTCGTAGTTTTCGGCGAGCAGAGGCCGCAAATTGATCCGCAATTCCCGCAAGCGCTTTTCGATTTCCTCTTTGATCGTCGTCAAAGCGCCCGCGCCCCACTCGGCAGCCCGAAGCAACTTGTCGCTACTCTGCACCACGACCTGCGGATTTTGGAGCAGCGCAACATAGTCCGACCCCAATGCCGGTTGTACGTCCGCCGTGAGCGCAATCGTAAACGTTGGCGTGCCCGGCAGCGTCGCTTGTCCAGAAATGCTCGCGTGAACCCCGATCGTCCCCGCAGCCTGATTGAATCGAAGCTCGACGGGAGTCCGCGTCCACGTCAGTTTGCGTTGTCCCAAAAATGAAAACGGAACATCACCTTGTCGTGGCACCGTTGATTCGATGAGTTCCCGGAGACCCGATTCCGTCAGGCTGACGTGCATGTTGACGCGGGACTGCGGAGGGTCCGCAAGCGGAGGTCCAGGGGAAAGCTGTGGTCGAGGTGGGTAAAGCGCCTCTGTGCAACCCGACACAGCGACGCATGCGGCGAAAAACACAGGTGCAAGGGATGAGACATTTGGTTTCATGCGCAGAATCCTAACACCGGTTTTACAGGATCGAATCCCTGGTTTGAACAGCCTTTTTCCGCCGAGAAGTCGGCTGCTTTGTTATCCTTTCAACCTGAGTCGCTTTTTCGAGTAGTGGGGGGTTCACGTTTGGCCGAGATGGGCGATAACAACGACGGGAAGCCCTGGTCGCCGCCTACCTCATTCGAGGAATACCGGCTGCTTTGGCCCTTGGGACGAGGCGGCATGGGAGAGGTCTTTTTGGGCCACGACACCGTGCTCGACCGTCCCGTCGCGATCAAATTCGTCACCAACCTCGACGCCGATCAACAAACCCGCGAACGCTATCTCATCGAAGCCCGCGCCGCCGCCCGTCTTCAGCACCCGAACGTCGTCACCATATACCGCGTGGGTGAAATCGAATCCCACCCCTACATCATCGCCGAGTACGTCCAGGGCCAAGACCTACAAGCCCTCCCCAAACCAGTCCCCTGGCAATTCGGCCTTGAACTAGCCATCGGCCTCTCCCGCGGCCTAGCCGCCGCCCACAAACGAGGCGTACTTCATAGGGACCTCAAGCCTGCGAATGCTATTTTGGCGGACAATGGGGAGGTTAAGTTGTTGGATTTTGGGTTGGCCAAGTATGTGGACAACCCGAATGCAGTGGCTGTCCGGTGGAAAAGTCGGGAGGTGATTGCACCGACGATGGAGGCGACGGAATCGGGTCATTTCCCGCCTGTCGCGCAAGAGGTTGGAAAATCGAATGAAATTTCTGTGAAAATCAGCGTGGAGCAAGCGGCGCTGTCGGCGGCGCAGTTGGTTCCGTTGCCTGCTGCGTTTCCTGCAATCGCGCAGTCGGACGATCAATTCCGCCCCGTTGATTTCCAGGGCAGTCAACCTCACATGTCCGCCAGCGAACCATCCCGATCGAGTCAAATCAAAGGGACACCGATTTACATGGCTCCCGAGCGGCTTTTGGGGGCACCGGCCACACGGCGGTCGGATGTGTATTCGATGGGGGCACTGCTGTATGAATTGCTGGCAGGGGTGCCCCCGCACTTTGATGTGCCGTTTGAAAAATTGCCGCTGGTGGTTCCTGAACAGGATGTGACCCCTCTTTCGCATTTGGCACCGTCTTGTGATCCGCAGTTTGCACAGGTGGTCGATAGGTGTTTGAAGCGGAATCCAGCAGAGCGTTATGCGTCGGGAGAGGAACTACAGACTGCACTAGAACAAGTGGAAAAGGGGAAGCATTCGGCGAGTCTACCGGACGGGAATCCGTATCGAGGAATGCTGGCATATGACGCAGACCATCGGGGGTTGTTTTTCGGACGGCGAGGAGATATCGGAACACTCATCGACAGGTTGCGTACAGAGTCTGTTGCGGCGATTTCAGGGGAAGGCGGGAGCGGAAAAACATCGATTGTGAGGGCAGGGTTGTTACCCCTTTTGGGCGAAGGAGCACTGGGTGGGGGGCGGCGGTGGCGCACGTTGTCCACGCAGCCAGGCCGACATCCGCTCGATTCACTGTCGGATGTACTTGCAGAGGCTCTTGGGCCGCGAACGGAACAGAGCAATGTGCGCAGACAACTAGAGGACGCGCCGGAAGAGGTACGCGCTCTTTTGCACAAGCGGACGACGGATCGCCGAGGAATCGTGTTGTTTGTCGATCAGCTTGAAGACGTGTTGACCCACGGCACGCCAAAAGATGCTCAGGTGTACTTCCAGGTCCTGTCTGTTTTGTTTGAGAGACACTCCGGTTTGAGGCTGATTTTGGCGGTACAGAGTCAGGCGATCGCGGCGATGGTTCCGTGGACACAGGACTTGTTGGATTGGAATCGAGATGTGTATCACTTGAGACCGTTGTCTCGCGAACGGTTGCAGGAAATCATCACGGCTCCGGCGAAAAGCAAAGGGGTATCCTTTTCATCTCCTCAGGTTGTGGAGGACCTTCTGGATTTTGCCACGCAGAGTGAGAGTGGGCTTTCGCTCCTTTCGGTGGTTCTTTCGGAATTGTGGGATGCAAAAGAAGGAATGGACATGTCGGCCATGTCTGTTCGCTCGATTGGGGGAATCGCGGGCGCAATGAGCCGTCATGCAGATCATGTGCTGAGTTCTTTGCCCAGGGAACGTCGCCTTCTGGCGAAGAAATTGCTGCTCCTTTTGCGCAGTCCGGATGGTCTTCCGCTGACCCGCTCGGAAGAGGAACTGTTCGCGCTGGATCTGGAGTCCCCGAAAGCACTCCGCGCGTTGCACTGCGGAAGGCTCCTGTCCTATACAGATTCTCCTAAGGGACTCTGTTACCGCATTTCACATCCTGTATTTTTGTCGGATTGGCCCACGCTGCAACGGTGGCTGGACGACCAGGGACCCAAGGTACCTTCGCGTCCATCCATACCGCCACCGAAAGTGAAAGAGACCCCGTTTTGGCGGCAGGCAACCCGGTTTGCTTGGGCCGTTTTGCCGACGGTGGTGTTTCTGTTCGGTCTGTCTGTATGGGATCACCACCGCCGTTCTCAATTGGAACGGAAGACAGCGATTTTTGTGAAAAATGCGCAAGAGATCGTGCAGCAAGCGCACGCGAAGCAGGCGTTGTCCGCCCTGTATCAAAAGCAGGCGCTGGAAATGTTGGATGGGCCGCGACCGGACAAAGTGAACGAGCAATGGGATTTGGCGAAACAGAGTGCCGGACAAGCAGAACGGTTGTACGGACATGCAAGTCAGACGCTGGAACAATCGCTTGTGAATGTTCCAGAGGATTCCAAATTGCGGGACGAGCTGGCGCGTGTGTTGTATCAGCGCGCATGGCTTGCAGAGTGGTTGGGGGAAGCGCAGCTCCTTGAAGATTTTCTGCGCCGGATTCCGCTGTATGACGAGCGTGGTACGTGGATGTCGAAATGGCAGAAACAGAGCCGTTTGTCGTTGTCAAGTGAACCAAAAGGTGCGTTGGTCGCAGCCGAACGGTATGTGTTCGACGCGCAAGGCCGGTGGACGCTCAGCGAAGAGCAGAAACTTGGGAAAACGCCCATTTTGGGGGCACAACTTGCACCTGGAAGTTATCTGCTCCGCATTTCGCTAGAGGGTCGCAGAGACGTTCGTTTGCCCATGATCGTGGGTCATGACGAGGAGCACACGCAACATGTCAACCTCCCGTGAAAGTGGTTGGAAACCGCCGAAGCTGTTTGATGGCTATCGAGTCCTGTGGACGATAGGTCGAACGGAACACAGCACACTCTGTATGGGGCAGGATACAGTGCTCGATCGCCCTGTGACGGTTCGCTTTTTGGACATTGTGAAGGAGGACGCAGACCTGCGTGACCGCTTTTTGGCAGAGGCGCGCCAGGTCTCCAAGGTGGCGCATCCGAATCTGCTCACGATTCATCGCGTGGGAACGATTGACGACAGGCCGTATATCGTCAGTGAATATGTGCGCGGACAGACTCTGGATCAGATTCCCAAACCGTTGCCTTGGCGGCAGGTTCTGTCGTTTGCGCTCTCTTTGGTACGGGGTCTTTCGGCAGCGCATCGGCGTGGTGTATTGCATCGGGGTTTGCGACCGGCGAGTGTGCTGATTTCATCCGATGGGAATGTGAAACTGTGTGAAATGGGTTTGCGCGAATTTTGTGGAGAGGACATTTCCGTTCCGCGCGCACCGGCTGAAGCAGAGCCGGAACAGGGATCTCCGCAGAACTCACAGCCGACGTTGATGTTACCGATGGAGGCGACAGAACTTCGCGAGCGCCTCGAACACTTTTTGGCACCAGAAATCTCGGCGAAGGAGCCGGTCACGCAACGTGCCGATCTGTTTGCGCTTGGGGTGATGTTGTTTGAACTCCTGACGGGAAAATTGCCGCCAAAAACCGTGCAGACAGAACCCCTTTCGGATGATCTTCCCATGGATGCGGGGGTCTCGGAAATGGACCCTCGCTTCTTCCGAATCGTTTTGCGCTGCATGCGCGCTCGAGCCATCGAGCGGTTTTCTTCTTCGGACGAATTGTTGGTTGCTCTGGAACAGCTTGTGCCACGAGGGGGATCGGACAAGATTCCTGATGGAAATCCATACCGTGGTCTTCTGGCATTTGAAGCGGAACACCGGTCTCTGTTTTTTGGACGAAGGAGCGAGATCGGAACTCTGTTGGAACGGTTGCGTTCGGATGCGTGCGTGCTGGTGGCGGCAGAGTCGGGTGTCGGAAAGTCCTCTGTTTGTCGAGCGGGTGTACTTCCGCTTGTGCAAGAGGGGGCGTTGGGAGGAGGTCGTCCATGGCAAGTATTGACGATGGTGCCAGGTCGCCATCCGTTGACTTCGCTTGTACAACTGCTTTTGCCGTTGTGTGACATGAGCGAAAGCGAGCTGGCACACCATGTATCTACGGAACCAGATCGTCTGGCTCGGATGCTGTATCAAAGCCTCGGTGCGGATCGCGGTCTGCTTTTGTTTGTCGATCAATTGGAGGAACTGTCTACCCTCGCAGACCCGAAAGAAGCAGAGTGTGTTTCGGAGGCACTGGGCAGTCTGCTGTCACGGATTCCGAATGTCCGTCTGTTGGTGACGGCGCGCAGTGATTACCTGGGAAAAGTCGCGAGTCTGCCTGGCATTGGTGAGGTCGTAACGCGATGTCTGTACATTTTGCGACCCCTTGGACCGGACAAGATCCGGGAAGCTGTGGTTGGGCCCGCGCACGCCAAAGGAGTGCTTTTCGAAAGCGCGGAATTGGTCAATGGTTTGGTTGAATCGACGGCAACAACGGATGGGGGGCTCCCCCTGTTGCAGTTTGCGCTCGCGGAATTGTGGGAAGCCCGTCAAGGAAACCGGATTACGCAAGCCGCGCTCGATCAAATCGGCGGTGTGACTGGGGCGTTGTCGCGGCATGCGGACCACATTGTGGGAACGCTTCCCCCTGTGCAAAGACAGAGTGCCCGGCGCGTGCTCATGAATCTTGTGACGCTTGAAGGTACGCGCGCGCGGCGCAACGAAGAGGAGCTGATTCCAAAAGATCCGAATGCCAAAGTCGCTCTGGAAACCCTGGTTCGGGGGCGTCTGCTGGTCGTGCGAGATACGGCGGACGGGGCGGCGTATGAAGTGGCGCACGAGGCGCTCATCCGGGGCTGGGGCACCCTCGGAAAATGGCTGGAAGAAAATGCGGAAAGTCGCGCGGCCAAACAAAGACTCGAGCAAGCGGCGGCGGAATGGCGACGGCTTGGGCGAACGGACGAGGCGCTTTGGTCTCCTGCGCAGCTTGTGGAGATCACCCAGATCGATCCGGCAGACGTTTCCGAAAAAGAACAGGAATTCGTGCAGGCGTCGGAAAGTCAGGTTCGGAAAAAGCAAGTTCTGCGCAGACTCCTGTTTGCATCGGTGCCGTTGCTGATTGGGCTGGTGTATGCCGCATTTGAGTACGCGGCGCACAGAAAGTTGGCAGCGAAAGTTCAAAGCTATCTGTCCGATGGGAAGGATGCTTTGGCCAAAGGGCGCAAACGAAACGGGGTCGTGGAAAAACTCAAAGCCTCTGCGTATCAATCGTTTGATGCGGGGGGAATGGCCGACGGAGAGGAGCAGTGGAGCCGTGCTCTTGCGCTTTCTCAAGAAGTCGAACGGGAGTATTCCCGGGCAAGCCAGGCGTTTGAAGCGGCCCTGACCGCAGATTCCGGTCACACGCAAAGCCGCGAGCTTCTGGCCGATGCGCTGTACGAACGCGCACTGATTGCAGAACGGGACCGACATCCACAACAGGCCGAGGACTTGCTGCAACGTCTGTCTCTGTACGATGTGGCACAGGTTCGGAAAACCGCTTGGATGATGCCTGCGGAATTGTCGATTCGTTCCGTTCCGCCCGCGCAGATTCGGCTGGGTCGGTACGAACGCAACGCGCAAAATCGGCGCGAGCTAACAGGGGTCCACGAGCTGGGCCGTTCGCCGATTGCAACCACTTCGCTGGCGGCGGGTTCCTATCTGCTTCTTGTGACCGCGCCCGGTTTTGACGAGATGCGTTTTCCCGTCGCTGTCTCGCGTGGAGAGAAGCTCTCTTTGGACCTGACGCTCATGCCGCAGGGGCGGGTGCCGGCAGGGTTTGTGTACATTCCCAAAGGCCGTTTTCTGTTTGGAACCACTGCGGATGAAACCATGCGGAAAAGCATGCTCTCGCACGTTCCGATTCATCCCGCGCAGACCGACGCTTTCCTGATGGCGAAATATGAAACCACGTTCGGGGATTGGCTCGTATTTCTGTCCTCGCTGTCGCCGGAGGAACGCAGCAAGTATCTGTTCAAACCGCAAGAGGCCGGTTCAGCGGGGCCCGTCGGAGTCGCTCAGCTTCCAAATGGCGAATACCAGCTTCACCTTCAGCCTGCGACCAAGAAATTCGTGGTGAAAGTCGGCGCACCCTTTGTGTACGAGGCGCGCAAAAAAAACCGCGAACAGGACTGGACCCGTTTTCCCGCAACGGGCATGACCGTGCAGGACGCCAAGGACTATGCCGCGTGGCTCGACAAGACGGGCAAGGTGAAAGGGGCCAGGCTGTGTACGGAACTGGAATGGGAACGTGCGGCGAAAGGGGCCGACGATCGGGAATGGCCTCACGGGGATGATCTTCTGCCCACGGATGCAAACTTTGACGCGACCTACAGCATGGAAGCGCCCGCCATGGGTCCCGATCCTGTCGGCAGTTATCCACCATCGCAAAGCCCCTTTGGCATCTTTGACTTGGCAGGCAACGCCTTTGAGTGGACCCAATCCACCCTGAGCAAAAACGAATACGTTTTTCACAGCGGCGGCTTCTTTTATGGGCCGATCGTGCAGCGCGCAACAAACCGCAGCGTGATGGACCCCACGACGCGCAACCCAGGCTTCGGCATCCGCATCTGCGCGTCGGTACCTTTCTAGTTTTGAACTGTCTTGGGGCAGACCACAAAGCGGAATCAGGTTCGTGCGGAGAGGGCAGGGAGCGCGGGGCCTTGAACCACAGGGTTTTGCAGACAGCCGATTCCGTCTGCTGAGATGGCGATGATGTCGCCCGGCGTCAAATTGCCGACGCCCGCAGGCGTTCCGGTCGAAATCACATCGCCGGGTTCCAACGTCATCACTTGCGAAACAAATGACACCAGCTCTGCGACGCCAAAAATCAGTTCGTCTGTCTGTCCGTCTTGCACGAGTTTGCCGTTCAGATGGCTCCGCACGGCGCTCTGAGCAGGGTCCACATCCGTCGAGATGACCGGCCCGAGCGGACAAAACGTGTCAAACCCCTTTGCCCGCGTAAATTGCCCGTCTTTCTTTTGCAGATCCCGCACCGTCACGTCGTTGCACAGGGTGTAGCCCAGGACAAAATTCAGCGCGTGGGCCACAGACTGTTTGTGACACCGACGACCGATGACCACTGCAAGCTCTCCCTCGTAGTCGCAGCGTTCAAAACCCGCCGGGCGCGCAATCGGCCTGCCTGGTGACAACAGAGCCGACGGCGGTTTCAGAAACAGCAGCGGCTCTGCCGGAATCGGTTTGCCCATCTCGCGTGTGTGGTTTTTGTAATTGCTGCCAATCCCGATGATTTTCTGCGGCACAACCGGCACCAGAAGTTCGATGTCGCTTCCGTCCGGGTCTTGCTGCCACTCCATCGGGGTGAACGGCAACCGCTCTCCCGTCGGCATTCCGCCCAAGAGCGGGTCACCATCCAACAGTTCCACCACGTCGGGTTCGTCCTCGAGGACCCGTCCAAAACGAGGCGCGCGGTCCGGCTTCTGAAACAGGCGGAGAAGCAGCATGCGCACGTCATACCACTTCTTGAACCAAACCCCGCGAAAAACCTGCTACCCCCCTAAATACGGCACAAGCGCCGGATGTTTTCGCAGCGCCAGAAAGCCCACCACCGCCATCCCCACGCACCACAACAGCGCCGCGCCCGGTCGATTCACCAAAATCGCCATCACCGCCGGTTGCAACCCCTGGATGAAATAGATCCCGAGCGGAATCATCACGTCCTCTGTATTCAGCGCAGAGGTTCCCCCGATTCGCTTCCACCGCACCGCCACCCCAATCATCCAACCCGTCAAGATCCATCCCATCCAATTGGTCAGCGGCATTCCGTAATACGGCCCCGTTTGGTGCCACACCCACGACGCAAAACCCGTCGTCGAGGCCGGGTCCATCGGCACATCCCACAGCGTCAGCACCAGCGCCGCGCACAGCGCCGTTCCCGTTCGATTTCCCGTGATTCGCACCGCCAGGAGCAGCGCCGGGTAATACACCGCAAACCACGACAGCGGCAGCACCACCGGCACGTGCCCCAGAATCTTTGGCCCCAGAAGCCCCGTGTACGAGTATCGGCCAAACGGCAGCCCCGTCATCGTGCCCAAAAGCTCCATCCCCAAAGACAGCGAGCACGCCGCCACCACAATCCGCAACGCCACCTTGGTTCCCTGCGTCGCGATCGCGTGAAAAAGCGAACCAAAAAACGCAAGACCGATCGACAGCGAGGCCAAAATCGTCGTCGCGAGCGGCAAGTTCATTTGCGGCACCGCAAACCGCCCGCTCAACACAAACCAAAGTCCCACCAGGCTGTACAGAATCAGCACCGTATCCAGCACAAAAAGAACTTTCGCCACGCGGCGAAGCAGCGTGAAGGTCATGTCTTGCTCCCGTCCATACTCTGCCCGCCTGCGCCCCAAAAACCAAGAAATCCCCCACTTTCCCCAAAACCCACGCACACCCAAAAACCGACAGGAACGTCGTTCCAAACGACCCCGGTAGTGGCTTTTCGGTTCATTCGTTGTCTTTGGCGTCTCCGCAGTCCGCGGTCATTCTCGCGAGGGCCGTCCGAAGATGCGCAAAAACAGACTCCCGCAGAGTGCCGAAAGAAGAGACCCAAAGAGCACGCCGAGCTTGGCCGCCGTCACCTGCTTTGGATCGGCAAACGCCAGGCCCGTGATGAAGATCGACATGGTGAAGCCGATGCCCGCCAGCATCGACGCACCAAGAAGCGTCGCGTGGCTGACGTGCTCGGGCAACACGCCGAGTTTCAGGCGGACCGCAAGCAGGCTCGCGCAGAAAATGCCGAGCGGCTTGCCGACCACGAGGCCGACCGTTGCGCCAAGCGAAATCGGATTTTGCCAAAACAGCGCCGACGCTTGCGAGGGTGCAGGCATCGGGACGCCGGCCTGCGCCAGGGCAAACAGCGGCAAAATCAGAAACGCGACATACGGGTGAAGCCAGCGAATCAGGCGATGCAGCGGGCAACGTCGCTCGTCGTCCGGCTGCCCGGTGCGAACCAAAGGAATCGCCGCAGCCACTGCAACGCCCGCAAGCGTTGGATGAATGCCGACCTTGTGCAACGCCATCCACAGCAAGAGTCCCAGAAGTCCATACGGAAGCAGCCGACGGACGCCCAGGACGTTCAAACCCGCAAGACCCAAACCCAGCCCGAGCACGACAAGGAGCAACAGCGGTTCGGAAAGGTGGGTGTAAAAAATCGCGATCAGCACGACCGCACCCAAATCGTCTGCGATGGCAAGGGCCGTCAAAAAGACCTTCGCCCCAAGCGGGACGCGGGAACCCA
The DNA here is from genome assembly GCA_035328405.1 of Pseudomonadota bacterium. GTDB lineage: Bacteria > Myxococcota_A > Polyangia > Palsa-1104 > JAEUJZ01 > JAEUKA01. The sequence goes on from DAOLIT010000116.1 coordinate 10,993, forward strand.
GCAGCGTCATGACGCCCACGGTGAATGCGATGTCGGTGGCGGTTGGAATGCCAAAACCACGCGCCGAGGGCGTGCCATGGGTGAACGCCAAGAACAGAAACGCCGGGGCGAGCATGCCTCCGAGTGCTCCCAAGACGGGCAGGGCCGCCTTGCGCCTGGACGACAGCTCCCCGTCCAGCAGCTCGCGCTTGATTTCGAGGCCGACGACCAAAAAGAACACGGTCATCAGGCCGTCGCTCACGAAATCCCGCAGCGACATGCCCAGCCGCAGCTTGGTGCCCGAAAGTTCGGGGAAGCTTTGCCAAAACCGCTCAAACGGGACCGCCCACGCGCTGTTGGCCAAAAACAGAGCAACGCTCGTGCAGAAAAGAAGAAATACGCCGGACGTGGCCTGGGCGCGAAGAAAGCGCAAAAACGCACTTTTGAGACGGCGGCGGACGGCCACACGGGGCGGCTTTTCCACAACTTCCACCGAAGAAGGGTCTTTGGGGGCAACAGGATCTGACACGCCCCTACGATAGCCATGCCGGGTGGGCAGGGCAGGGTCTTTTTCCACAGAATGCGTGCGCACAAACCGGGCGGGGCGTGGCTAGATGGAAAGCGTGTCAACGGTCCAGGCGCTGGATGCGGCGTTGCGGGGTTTTTCCCCAAAGGAAGTCGAACAGGCGTTTGAGCAGGTCTTGGCGTCCGGGGATCAGGCCGTGCGCAAAGCGGCGGCGGAACTTCTTTTGGCGCACGGTTTGTATGGACACGCGGCGGAGCTCCACAGGCGAAACGGAGACACGGACCGGGCGATTTCGTTGTTTGTGAAAGCGGGCCTTTTTTCGCACGCCGGGTGGATGGCGGAAGGAACAGGCGATCTCGTGCGGGCAGAAAGCCTGTATCGGCAAGGGTGCGCACTCGACGTTGCCGAGGCGGTTTTCGGCCAAGATGCGCGCAGCTCGGAACACAGGCTGGGGCTTTTGCTTCTGCGGCAGGGGCGGTTTTTGGAAAGTGTCGGGCCGCTCCAGACCGCGTTGCGCCAAGGGCTTTCCGAGACTCCTCCGCCCACCGGGAGGCTTGCCGAGCTGCAAGGGGCGCTCCTGCGGGCCTTTTGGGAACTGCGTTTTCCCGAGCTGGCCGTGGCTTTTCTGCAACGGCTTCGGACGCAAGATCCGCTCGTGCCGCCCACCGTGCAGGAGTTTCTGTTGCAAGCGGCTCACAAGGCGCAACCCGTGGGGCAAAACGGTTTTGCGGACACGCTGCTGCTGGGACGGTATCAACTGTTGCGGTTGCTGGGTGCGGGCGGTTTGGGACGGGTGTTTTTGGCGCGCGATGTTTCGACGCAGACCGATGTGGCCGTGAAACTTTTGCCCCAGCTTGCACACGACGCGGCGCAGACCGAGAGCCTGCGGCGTTTTGGCAAAGAAGCGCGGGTGCTGCGGTCTTTGCGGCACAAGAACTTGGTGTCGGTCCTCGACGTGTCGGAACAGGCGGGCGTGCTGGTCATGGAGTTTTTGCCCGGTGGCTCGTGGGCGGACCAGGCCAAACCCGTGTCCCTTGCGAAAACGCGGCGGATGCTGCTCGACGTATCGGCGGCGCTCGTGTGCGCGCATGCAAACGGAGTGCTGCACGGTGACGTAAAGCCCGCAAATCTGTTTCTGGATGCCGCGCACGGGACCAAGCTCGGGGATTTTGGGGCGGCCCATGTCGCGATGCTGGGCGAGACGCAGACCGAGAATGTGCTCGGGACGCTCGCGTATGCCGCGCCCGAACAACTTGCCGGAGAGCCGCTCGACTTTTCGACCGATTTGTATGCGCTGGGCGTGACGTGTTTTGAACTGTTGACCGCCCACTTGCCTGCGTCCTCTTTCCCCCAAAACCCAAGCGACCCGCGCCAGTTCAGACCCTCGCTGCCACAGGATTGGGTCGCCCTGTGCCAGCGGCTCCTGGCCCCCCATCGGGCGGATCGGTTTCCGTCCATGGATGCGTTTGTCGAGTCTGTCCAAACGCTTTCTGTGCAGGAAGACAGGGGTGTTTCTTCTGCATCGGAGATGCAGTCTGGCCCGTCTGGCCCGGCGGATGCTGGCCGCGTGACGACCCAAACGGTGGCCTCGGGGGCCGATGCGGGAGGCCAAGAGGGGACCAATACGGGGCGGCGGCTTCTTTATGAAACGCCGCACAGCCAAGTGTGGGATGAGGTGGATGTTCGGCTCTCTCGCCGCGTGTTTGTCGAGACGTTTTCACCCCGTGTGCTCTTGGGAAACGCCGGAGAGCGTCACTTGGCGTGGTTGCGTTGTCTGGCCAAACATGGGGGACCGGGTTTGCAGCGCGTGTTGCGGATGGTGACGCAAGCGTCCACCCTTGAAGTCCACGCAGAGGACATCGAAGGGATACCCTTTTCGTCCCAAGAGCCGCTTCGCCCGGCGGACCTGCGAATCTTGGCGCGCGTACTTTCCGACATTCACGCCGATGGACACGTGTATGGGAACCTGGAACGCGGCCTTTTGTTTGAGAAGCATGGCGACAAGCATGGGGCCGTCCTCTTGGTGACCGGGCAAGGCCCCCTTTCGTGGACAAAACCTCCCTCCACGCCGCAAGAAGAACAAGAGCAGCTCGCCGCCTGGTGTCCCCCGCGCGACGCGCGCTAAACGTCCGCAGTCGCATCCCAGCCCCCGGACTTTTTGAGCCTTTCTTTCTTGGACAATTTCCTTGAAAGAAAAGGCTTGCGGAAAGTCAGGGGGCTTTTGTATGTGGCGCCTCCCATGCGTCGGTTGTTTTCCCTTTTTCTGCTGCTTTGGGTTCTGTCCTG
>DAOLIT010000117.1:0-13021 GCA_035328405.1 Pseudomonadota bacterium
ACCTGCGCCTTTTGGGGCGGCGGGTGTGGGCGTGGGCGCGACGGGCGGGGCTTGAGGAGGCGGGGCCTGGGTTGCGGCGGGTTTGGGCAAAAGGCCTCGACCGGGCGGGAGGGCCACGGCGCGCAACGAGGCGAATTTCAACCCATCGGTGTTCACGTACAAAAAGACGGAACCGCGATCGGTCAGGGCCATCGCATCGTCCAAATAGCCTTTGTCGGGCTTGATGGTGAGAAGCGGTTTGGGAAACGAAGGGGCCTGCGCAAAACCGACAGCCGGGGAAAAAAGGCAGGCCGCACCGAGGGAAAAAAGCGAACCAAGGAACGTGTGTCGTTTTGTCATGGATAAGCCGTATGGCATGTGCTGTGGGCTGTCAATGCAAAGCATGGTTGAACGGCGTCGGCGTGGTGTGTTAACCCAGGCGGACATGGCGAAAAAGCACACGACCTTACACAAGAACGACGAAGCGAACCTGCGGCGCGAGCCGGCTCAGCACGACGAGCCTCGGCACTTGCCGGTGGGACAAAACGAAGGACTTTCTTTGCTTCTGCACAGGCTGCGCGCGGGTCGCGTGGTGCTGTGTACCGGAACTGTGTTCGCGCATCGCGGAGAGAGCGCGTCGTTTCGGGAACTTCTGCTGAGGCTTTTGGAGCAAGAACGGGCGGCGCTCGGGGGACCGGAAGAATGGGTGCAGGCGCGATCGCTTCTGGACAGTCAGCCGCTGCTTCTGGCGAGCGTGCTGCGGCAGCGGTTGCAAGACAGGCTGGGGCCGGCAATCGCTTTGGCGCTGTCGGCGGATGCCGATCAGGAACTGCTGGATTTGGTGGTGCGGTTGCCGTTTCGGGGGATTTTATCGACGGCGCTGGATCGGGGTTTGGCCGACGCCATCGCCCGAGCGAATCTGCCGGGCGGTCCGCCGTCTTTGGGCACGGCGGAACAGGCGGTCGAGCTTTTGCACAACCGCAGCCGGTTTTTTCTGCGGCTGTTTGGAGACGCGGAAAGCGGGCAGGGCCTTTTGTTTGGAGAGGCGGATGTGCAACGGATGTTTGCGACAGAGCCTGTGCGGCAGGCACTGCGCGAATTGGCGCTGCGGCGATCGCTTTTGCTGGTGGGTTTCGATGTGCGAGACCCGGATTTGGCGATGACGGCGCGGCTTTTGTCGCTGGCGCAAACAACCGGGGAAGGACCGCAGCACTTTGCGCTTTTGCCGGGTTTGCCGGCGGCGCTGCGAGACGAACTTTCGCGCGCATACGGTGTGTTTGTGCTGTCAGAAATGGACGAGCGTGCGCTGTTTCAGACGCTCAAAGAATCGGCGGGCGAGGTGGGCAAAGAGATTTTGCCCGAAGACGACGATGTGGACGGGTGGCTGCGGATTCTTCAGCAAGAGCCGGAACACGAAGAAGCACGAGGGAAGTTGTCGTCGATTGCGGAAACACTGCGCTCGCAAGGCGAAACGGATCGGCTGATCGAGCTTCAGCTGTCTCGCATGGATGTCGAGCCGTCGCACAAAGCGCGGGCGGAGTGTTTGGGTTCGGTCGCAAAACTTCTGGAAACGGAAAAAGGCCAGATCGCCGAGGCGTTTCACGCCATTCTGGCAGCGTACAAAGAAGATCCGCAGACGGTGGGTTTCGACGAAGTGGAACGGCTGGCGGGTCAGGCGGGCCAGTGGGTCGAGCTGCTGACCGAGATGCGCGATTTTGTACCGAGGCGGCCCAAAGACGAACAGGCGGTTTTGTGGCTGAAAATCGCCAGGCTGTATGGCGACAAACTGAACCATTTGGAGTACGCGCTGGCGTCGCTGGGGGAAGCGCAGAAATTGGGCGTGCCGGATTCGGAACAGTCGCTGTTTTTGTCGCTGCGCGCGGATTTGTCTCGGCGAGCGCAAAGATGGAAAGATTTGGCCGAGACGCTGGGGCTTTTGGCCGGAGCGACGAGGGAAAAAGTTCGTCAGGTCGATTTGTATCTGGAACAGGGCGAGCTTTTCGAGTCGCGCCTGTCTGACGCGGCGGCTGCGATTGGCGCGTATGAAGCGGCCAGGAAAGCGGACCCGAAAAGCGGCGATGCGATTCTGGCGCTGGAACGGGCGCTCCGTCGGGCGGCGCGTTTTGTGGACCTGGTTGCGCTGCTGGATGAAAAAGCGGCGCTCTGCTTGGAACGAAACGACGCGGCGGGCGAACTCAAAGCGCGTCGAGAGGCTGCACTGCTGCACGCGGAACATGGAACGGATCGGAAGGCGACGATTTCGCGCTTTGAAGACGTGCGAAAGTTGGCGAAAGACGATTTGGAGGTGACTCGAGCGCTCGAGCGGCTCTATTCGACCGAAGGGAGCGTTTCGGAGGCGTATTTGCAAGTTCTGTCGGACTTGGCGTCGCTCGTGTCGAGCAACAAGGAAAAGCTGTCGCTGGTTCGGCGGCTCGCGGCGGAGTACGAAGAACTTCCGAATCGGCTGGAACAGGCAACGATGGCGCTCGAAAAAGTGCTGGAGCTTGACCCAAAAACAGAGGAAGCGTACCGGTCGCTGTGTCGGCTGTATCGGCAAGCGAAGGATTTTCCGAAACTCTGCGGAGTATACGAACGGCACATTTCCGTCGCAGAAAAAGGAAAAGCAGAGCTTTTTGCAGCACTCGCTCGAGTGTACGAAGTCGAGATTCCGGCGGGCGATGAAGAGCGGAAACGCGAGGAAGCGGGCCACGCGATTGCAACGTGGAAGAAGCTGCTCGACATCGAACCCGAGCATCCGGCGGCGATCGAGGCGCTCGGGCGGCTGCATCTGCTTTCGGGCGAACCGGCGGAAGCGGTGCGCTATTTGATCAAGCGTGTTCACCTGACCGACGACAAAGAACTCAAGGTTGCTTTGCTCGGCCAGGCGGCTCGAATTTGCTCGCAAACGCTTGGGGAACACACGGCGGCGGAAGAGCATTTGGTTCGGGCGCTCGAGATTGTGCCGGGGCATGTCGCTTCTCAGACGGCGCTCGGGGATTTGTATCGCAGCCGTGGGGAGCATTTGCGTGCGGCGAAGTTGTTTTCCGAGGCGTCGCAGAACAGCCAAAACCGCCTGGAAAAAGGCAAGTTGGCGGTGTCGGCGGCGCAGGACTATTTGCTGGCGGAAGACCGGGCGAAAGCGGGCGAACTCCTGCGAGAAGTGTTGTCGCAGGACCCGGAACAAGCAGACGCAGCACAGCTTCTTTCCGAGATGCTTTGGCAAGACGGTCGGGGCGAAGACGCGTTGCCGCTCATGGAAGTGCTTACGCGCAAAGAAGCGGAGCGCGGCGTATCGGTGGTTCGTCTGTGTCGGCTGGCGCAGGCGTGTTTGGCGACGGGTTTGCGCGACAAGGCGCGTCGTTCGTACCGGCGGGCGCTGGAATTGGAGCCAAAAGACCTGAGCGCGCTGCGGGGTCTTTTGCCGCTCCTCGTCGAAACCGGGCAATTTGTGGATGCGCGAAACGTCTGTGAAACGCTTCTTGCGGAACACAAGGAACTGCTCGGGCAAAGTGAGCTTTGCGATCTGTACGCTGCGCTCGGGCAGGCAGAGGCGGCGCTTGGGAATGCGGAAGCGGCGCTTTCTGCGCTGCGAAAAGTGCGCGAATTCGATCCGCTTCATCGTCAGGCGCTCGACCAGCTTCGTCGGATGGAGCAGCTGTCCGCACAAGAAAAACTGGAGGTTCGCGAGGCACTTTTGCGATCGCTCCTCGCTTTGTCGGGGGAACCAGGGACGACGGAAAAGCGGGTGGCGGTGCTGACGGAAATCGGCGATTTGCACATGGAAGCACTGCAACAGCCCAAAGAGGCCCTCGTCGCGTATCGAGAGGCGCTGTCGTTGGCACCGAAATCCGTCGGAATTTCACACAAACTCTTGTCGGTTTTCACCGATCAGAAGATGTGGACCGAGGCTGCGGATCTTTTGCAGGAACTTGCGGCGGCGGAAGCGAACGAACGCAGGCGGGCGCGATACAAACAAACGGCGGCGTTTATCACGCGGGATCATTTGAAAGAACCGCGTCGTGCGCTGCGCCTGTTGTGGAGCTCATTCGACGACGATCCAACGCTCACGAAGAGTTTGGAATCGGCGGAGGCGCTGGCTGGCCAGATGGGCGATCCGGCGGAGCTTGTGCGGGCGCTTCAGCGTCGCATCAAAATCATGGGCAGCGAGGCGTCGGACACGCCGAAGCAACGGGCCGAGCGGTTGCGTTTGTGGACGGAGGTCGCGCGGGTTTGCATTCAGGACTTGCGCGATCTGAAAACCGGCATGTCGGCATTTGAAGTCACGTTGGCGCTCGATCCGCAAAACCTGGATCGGCATCGGCAAATGGCCGCGATTTACACTTCGGCGGGCGACGACAAACTCGACAAAGCCATCGCGGAACACCACGTGATTTTGCGTGCGAGCAAAGGGGAGCTTTCGTCCTACAAAGCACTCGGGGAACTGTATGGAAAAACCGGGCAGCGCGAACGGCAGGCTCAGGTTGCGTATGTTTTGTCGCTTTTGCGGCAAGCCAGCGCCGAGGATCTGGCGCTTGCCGAGGAATTGAAAAACCGCCCGGTTGTGCTCGCGCGGCGTCGATTGAATCGCGATTTGTGGCGGCTTCTGGCGCATCCCGACGAGGATTCGCGCTTGTCGGCGCTCTTGACCTTGCTGTGGCCCGCGCTCGTGAAAAGCCATGCGCGACCGTGGGCCGAGCAGCCGTTTGATCGGCAAAGTCGCGTCGAGCCGAGCGCGCATCTTTTGTATTTGAAGGCGCTTCGGTACGCCTTCGAGATGACGGAAAGTCCGTTGCCCGAGCTGTTCCCGCGTCCGACGGCACGCGAGATGGCGGAGCAGGCCTTCCTGATTTCGATTGCGCGCGACGAAACAGGTCATCCGACGATTTGTGCCGAGCTTGGTCCGCCGCTGCTCGATCCGAGTCGGCCCGAACGGGAAATTCTGTACGAAGTCGGGAAAATGGCGGCGTTGCTCCGTCCCGAGCGCGCGGTCCGTTCTGTGCTGGGCGACGAACAGGAACTGGCGCACATGTTGGAAGCGGCGTTTGTGCTTGCGCAGCAGGAAACCAGCCAAACGACGCCTCCGGCTTCGGCACAAGTGCTCGAACTTGCGCGTTCGCTGCGGGCCGCGTTGCCAAAGACTGCGATCGAACAAGTCTGCCGCGTGAGTCGGTCGCTTTTGGAGGGCGACCACAAGCCGCAGGCCTTGGCGACGACGTGGCTTTCGGCGAGCGAGCTTTCGACGGTGCGGGCGGGTCTGCTGCTGTGCTCCGACTTGGAAACGGCGGCGCAACTTCTGGCGACCGATCCGCCGGGCCTGACGCTGCTTTCGCCGAAACAGCGGCTCTTGGATGTTCTGTACTTTTCGGTCAGCGAAGAACTGTTTTCGATCCGCCAATTCTTGGGGTTGTAGCGTCCGGCCCGCAGGTCTGCCGGGTGCCGTTTCTCTCCGATTCTGCTTCTCCGATTCCCCAAAACGTGGGCCTTTATGTCTGGCCCCCTTCGTTGCCCCAAGCCGGTATACTCTTTCAACATGGACTCGGATGAGCAGGATCGCTCGTCACGGTCGGGGAGACCGCAGCTTCGTTTGGTTCCCCCCGAGCCTACGGAAGCAACCGGAGAAGTTTCCGGCTTGGTGCCGGTTTCTGACAAAAGTGCTTCGTCGTCGAAAATCCGGGCTTTGTCGGCCACGCCTTCCGTCCCGTCCCTGCGCGATTTGTACGTGTTCGGGGCCAAAATGCTGCTGGATCAACCGGCGGCGTGTCGGACGGGCTACCGCCTGTTTTGGGTCTACGGGCGCGATGTGGGTTGGATCGACCTGGAAGCGTCATCGGCGGTGTATGCGGTGCTTGGGTGGCACGAAAACTGTGATTTGGTTCTGCCCAAACTGCCGAGCATCACGAACCGGCATCTTTTGGCGAGTTGCGCGATGCTCGCGGACAAAACGCCGGCTTTGCGGCTGCTCGATTTGCACACGAATCAGCCGTTCACCATTGAGGGTGCGCCTCGGCAGTCCATCGGGGTGAGCGGGCCGCTGCTGGTTGGGCTCGGCGAATGCGCCATCGGTTGCGTGCCATTGCCCGAGTTTTTGCAACAGCGGGGTCGTTTGGCCGACGCGGTGGAGTTGCCCAACTACGACTTTCTGGAAGCCGAACAGCCGCCGCAGCATTCGTTGCGGATGCAGCGGAGGACGCACATCACGCTTCTGCCGCGTTCTCAGCGCGTCGAAGAACTCGCGTCCATGCCTGCTGTGCCTGCTGTGCCTGCCGGGCGCGCTCGCTTGACCCTGCGCCGCCAGGCCAAGGCCGTGTCGGTCGAATTTTCCGAGGCTGATTTGTATGCCGGCGTGATCATCGGTCGTTCCGAAACGTGCATGGACCGTGGCTTGCGGCAGGTGTTGTCCGGGCAAATCTCGCGCCTCCACTTGTTGCTGATGGCGGAACGGGACCGTGTGTTTGCGATGGATTTGTGCAGCACAAACGGAACCTGGCAGCACGGCCAGCGAGTGCGTCGCGTCGAATTGCCCGATCAGGGCACGCAGCTTCTTTTGTCCGGCAACGATTCCAAGGTCGAGCTGACTTGGCATCCTCGCTTGCCCGCGATTCGTTCGACCAAACTCGAAAATCCGCGCCAAGACCCGAATCGATAAAACCCCCCACTCCGAAAGCAAAACGAATGAGCTATTCCGCCGCCCTCGACCGTGCGCTCGTGTTTTCCGCTTCTGCGCATCGCAACCAGGCGCGCAAAGGCACCGACATTCCCTACATCATCCATCCCGTTCACGTTGCGATGATTCTTTTGCGGCACGACTTTCCCGAAGAAGTCATTTTGGCTGCGGTGCTGCACGATGTTGTCGAAGACACCGACAAAACCGTCGAAGACATCGCCGCGCATTTTGGAGAAAACGTCGCGCGTCTGGTCGATGCCGTGTCCGAACGCAAAACGCACGGCGGACAGAAGCTGCCCTGGCGCAAACGAAAAGAAGCGCAACTTGAGCGGTTGGAACACGCCGACCGAGACATCGCCGCGCTGAAAGCCGCAGACGCGCTCCACAATTTGCGGTCCACGCTCGCGGATTTTGATCGGGTGGGCCACGAAGTTTGGCAGCGATTCCGGGGTTCTTCGGGGGACCACCATTGGTATTACACGTCGCTCGTGAAGCTCACGCAGTCGAAACTTGGCGACCATTCGCTTGTGCAGGAACTTTCGCGGGCGCTCGCCGAGCTGTCCGAAAAATTGCACGCCTCCTGATCTTTCCGACGGACGCACGCGCCGGGCCAAACCCACTGCGCAGCCGCGATATCATCAAGTGTTTTCGCAACCTGGAGGGACATGACATGGCGGACAGAGCAGCGCTGAGGGCAATCATGGAACAGATCGCGGCGGGGCGGACCTCGAACCTTCCGTGCCCGTTTTGCCAAAAAGACAAACTGAAAAAGGGAATGGGCGACTACGGACCGATTTACGAGTGCCCGACGTGCAAAAACTTCATCGAAGCGCCGATGGAGGAATGAAACCGAGTCCCCTAGAACACTTCCGCAAACCAAGCCCGCATTCGTTTCCACACCCCGCGCCGTTCGCTTTTGGAAAGATGCAAGTCGTCGTGGCGACGCGCTCCGTGCAGCACCAGGCCGACTGCCGTCGCATAAATCGGCGACTTCACCACGTCCGACAAACCGCCGATGCCTTGCGGCATGCCTCGCCGCACCGGCATGTCGAGCACGCCCTCGGCCAATTCCGGCAGACCTTGCAGGAGCGTTGAACCGCCGGTCACGACCATGCCGGACGCCAGGGTGTCCAAAAAGCCGCAGCGTTCCAGTTCTTCGCGCACGAGCGAAAAAATCTCGTCCACGCGCGGCTGGAGAATCTCGGACAGCATCGTTCTTGGCATCACGCGCGGCGGACGGCCACCGACCGATGGGACTTCGATGGTTTCTTCTTCTCGCACAAGGCCGGTCAGCGCGCAGCCGTGCCGATGTTTCAGCCGTTCTGCTTCGCTCATCGGCGTGCGCAAACCCACCGCGATGTCGTTCGTCAGTTGGTGCCCGCCAATCGGCAGGACGATCGTATGCACCAGCGCGCCTTCCGAGAACACCACCAAATCGCTGGTCCCGCCGCCGATGTCGAGCAGTGCCACGCCCAGCTCTTTTTCATCCGCGTGCAGCACCGCTTCTGCCGTCGCGTAAGGTTCCAGCACCAAGTCCTGCACTTCCAAACCGCAGCGCGTGCAGCATTTGATGATGTTTTGCGCCGAAGCTGTCGCCGCCGTGACGATGTGAACGCGCGCCTCCAGACGGACGCCGGTCATTCCGAGCGGCTCTTTGATGCCGTCTTGTTGATCGATCGAATACTCGCGCGGCACGACGTGCAGAATCTCGCGGTCTTGCGGAATGCTCACCGCCTTGGCGGCTTCGATGACGCGCTCGATGTCGCCCGGGCGGACCTCCCGATCGCGAATCGCGACGACGCCTTCGGAATGAAACGCCTTGATGTGCGCCCCGGCAATCCCGACCGACACCTGCGTGATGTCCACGCCCGCCATGTGTTCGGCTTCTTCGACCGCTTTTCCGATGGCGGCGACGGTCGAATCGATGTTGACGACAACGCCTTTCTTGAGCCCGCTGCACGGTTGCGTGCCGACGCCGATGATGTCGATGCCGTCCTCGGTGATTTCCCCGACCAGACACGCCACCTTTGTGGTGCCGATGTCGAGCCCTACGATGATTTCCTCGCGCTTTGCCATGTGCCAGAGGGCCTAGCTTGCCAAGGTCTTGTGCGACAAGCGAATTTTTCGCTGCTCTGGAATTGGGTTCTGCGAAGAAAACGCTTCTATGAAGGAGAGCGCGGTGCCAGCCGGGCCGCAAGCTCTTGCAGCTTTTTCAGCGCCAGCCGACGCAGCCGTTCTTCCATCGGCGGCACGTCTTCGTGACGCTTGAGCCAAAAGAACAGCGCCAGATCCACGCGCTCCGACACCGTTAGAAGCTGCACTTTGGGCGCGGGCTCCGCCAAACCGTCGCCCACCACGCTCAACGTTTCGGTTTCCAGAAAATGCGAAAGCTCTTCGATGTTGAGCAGCGCCGAGGCCGACAGCCGCACTTCGCCCCGCACGCCGCGTTCCGTCGTCAAGTTCACGAGCTTCGCCGCCACGAGGTCCACATTCGGGGAAATCAGCAGGCCCCCATCGGCCATCCTCAGGCGCGTCGAGCGCATCCCAATCTCCAACACTTCCCCGACTTCGCCTGTGGGCAGCCGGATGCGGTCGCCTGTGCGAAACGGATGATCGATCGCGAGCACGAGCCCCGCGATGATGTTCGACAACGCCTGTTGCGACGCCAGACCAATCGCGAGCGACGTGACACCCAGCGCCGCCACCACGGACGACACGTTTTGACCAAAGTGGTCCAGGACCAGAATCAGCCCCGACAGCCACAAAAGCACCTGCGAGGCGCGTTGCAAAAGCGGCAACACCGCGCGTTTTGAACTGGTCCGAGGCGTTCCCGGTCCCGCGTGGTCGCTCGGTCCCGCGTCGTCGTCCGCTTCGTCCACACTCGGCGCGATGACTTCGTGGATCACGAGCTGCACGATGCTGAGCACGCCCCGCACCGCCACGATGATGGCCACGACAAACAGCGAGCCTGCGATCCAGCGTCCCGGTCCTCGCGCTGCGGGCCACGCATCTTCGACCGCCTGTGACAGCCCCACAAACAGCGTCACGTACCGAACGGGCTGCGCGCACAGCGCAAGGAGCCGCGACGCCAGCGGACTCCCCGCCGCCGCAAACCGCCGACTCAGAAAGCGACACAGCACGCCGCCGAGCCACGCCAGGATCACGGTCAGCAATACGACGACAAAAAGGTGGACGAGTCCGACCAGCGCCGGGCCCGCTTGGAGCCGTTCGATCAAAAAGCGGTCGATGTGTTTGCTGACCGCTTCGATCGGGGCCTGCATTTTGGCCAGGAAACTGGCCGCCGCCGGGGTTTGGGGGGTGTGAACGATGATGGGGGTGGGAGTTGGATCGGAATCAGAAAACAGCACGAGGCCGATTATACGACCGCACTATTTCTTGTCTTTGAGCGCCGCTTGAATCATCGAATCGAACTTCTCAAACGGATACGCACCTGCGATTTTGCGTCCGTTGATGAAGAACGTCGGCGTGCCCATGCCGCCGCCCGGCAGGCTGTTCGCATAGGCCACATCTGCATCCACCTGTGCGCCGTACTTGCCCGACTCCAGGTCTGCCTTGAAGCGCGCCACATCCAGCCCAAGGTCACCGGCGTATTTGATGAGGTTCATGCGGTCGAGCGCGGCTTGATTCTCAAACAGCTTGTCGTGCATCTCCCAGAACTTGCCTTGCGCCGCCGCCGCCAGGGCCGCTTCCGCTGCGGGCTTGGCGTTCTGGTGGAACGACAGCGGATAGTTCCGCCACACCACGCGAACTTTGTCTTTGTACGTCGCTTTGATCTTCTTGAGCGTCGGCACCACGCGCGAACAGAACGGACACTGGAAGTCCGAGAACTCGACAATCGTGACGGGCGCATTTTTCGATCCAAAGCTTGGTCCGTTGCCCGGCTCGACTTTGTAGACCGTCTTGTCTTCTTCCTCGCCGCCTTCTTGCGCCGGAGCAGCAGCCTTTTCCACCGCCGCCTTCATGAGCTCCTCGTAGACCTTCGTCGCGGGCAACCGCTTTGCCCGCATCAGGGCGTCGGCCTCTTTCAGTTGCGCGTCAATCACGGCTTTGAACCGGTCGATGGGCTGTGCGCCCGACAAACTGCGGCCATTGATGAAGAACGCCGGCGTTCCGTTCGCCCCGATCTTGTTCCCCTCTGCCAGCTCGGCGTCCACTTTCGCTTTCCACTTGCCCGAGTCGAGCGCCTGCGCAAACCGCTTCACATTGAGGCCCAGCTCGCCCGCGTATTTCTCAAGCGACGCCCGGTCCAGCGCCTGCTGGTTTTGGAACAGCTTTTCGTGCATCTCCCAGAACTTGCCCTGCTCGTGCGCCGCCAGCGACGCTTCCGCCGCGATGTGCGCGTTGTTGTGGAAGGGCAGGGGAAGCTGCTTGAACGCAACCCGCACGTCTTTGGGATATTCCCGAAGAAGCTGCGTGATCGTCGGCTCGACCCGCGAACAGAACGGGCACTGGAAATCCGACCACATCACGATCGTGACCTTGGCGTCTTTGGGTCCTTTGACCGGCGCGTCGCCCACGATCGCTTTGTAAACGGTCTTGTCTTCCGCTGGCTCAGCGGCTTTCGGTGCCTCGACCTTGTCTTTTCCGTCCTTGGTCAGCTCCGCATACAGCTGCTCGGCAGAAACCCCGGCTTGCAGCTTTGCATTGGCGCGCTGGATTTCGTCTTGAACGACTTTCTCGAAATTCTCGTAAGGCTGCGCGCCATGGAACGGCTTGCCGTTGATGAAAAACGACGGCGTGCCGCGAGCCCCAAACGAATTGCCCTCTGCGGCTTCGTCATCGACTTGTTTCTTCCACTTGCCCGAGTCGAGCGCCGCCTGGAACGCCGGGACGTTGAGCTGAAGCTCGGTCGCGTATTTCACCAAGCTGTCTTTGTCGAGCGCGTTCTGGTTTTGGAACATCTTGCCGTGCATCTCCCAGAACTTGCCTTGCGCGCCCGCCGCCAACGCCGCTTCCGCAGCGATGTGCGCATTCGAGTGGAAGGGCAGCGGAAGCTGCTTGAACACGATGCGAACTTCCGATGGGAAGCTCTTGCGAAGCTGCGTCAGCGTGCCTTCGACCCGCGAGCAGTACGGACACTGGAAATCCGAGTATTCGATGATGGTGACTTTCGCCGTGGCCGGGCCGTTCTGCGGGCTGTTTCCGACCGGAACTTTGAACACCACATTCGCGTCCGGGAGCTTGAATTCGGGTTTCCGCTGCTCGGGGGCTTTGTCGCCGCCCGCTTGCTCTTTGCCGTTCTGAATCAGCGTCGCGTAGATTTGCTCTGGCTTCGCCCCGCCCTTGAGAATTTTCGACGCCGTGGTGATTTCTTCGTTGATGACCTTGGCAAACGCATCAAACGGCTGCGCACCCGACAGGAACCTGCCGTTTATAAAAAACGCCGGCGTTCCCCGCGCGCCGAACTTGCTCGACTCCGCTTGGTCCTTGGCGATTTGGTTGTCGTACTTCGCTTTGTTTTGCGACAGGTCCGCTTTCCACTTCTCGACGTTTCCGCCCACTTCGCGGACCCACTGCTCGAAATGCGTGTCGTCAAGCTGACCTTGGTTTTGGAAGAGTTTGGCGTGGAAAGCCCAGAATTTCTCGTCGCCCTGTTCGCGAACCGCCATCGCCGCGCGCGAGGCCGGGGCCGCATTGGGGTGAAACGGCAGCGGGTTGTGTTTGAACGCCACCCGCACGTCGTTTCCGTACTTGCGTTTGATTTTCTCGAGGGTCGGTTCCACCCGCGAGCAGTAGGGACACTGGTAGTCCGAGAACTCGACGATGGTCACTTTCGCTGTCGCGGGGCCCGACACGGGAGCATTCCCGATCTGGATCTTGAACCGCTCGACCTGCGCATCGGGTGCCAGCGCCGCGACCGGTTTGTCGCCCTTGTCCGTCTTGTCCGTGTCGAGGTGGACTTTTTGGCCGACGACAAAGCCGATGATGAGGGCCCCAATCGTGCCGAGCAAAAAGCCCGCCTTGCTGACCCCCGTACTCTTTTCGGATGACTCGTTGTGATTCATGGTCGTTCACTCTTTTGCGCTCAGAAAGGCGCGGACTTGACACTTTATTCCCTGTTTGCTTGCGAGCGAGAAGCTTTCATTGAAAAAGAAGCGCCAAAACACCCACTCACCCGCACCGCCAGCACTTTTCCTCGAGCCAGAATACAAATCTCACCGGTTTTTTCAAGCGTTGCAGCCTCTCGAATCCCCTGGTCTTGTTTGATGGCAAAGGGCGCAAAGGGCCGCAAAGGACCGGTGTGGTCAGACCCATGAGAGCTCCGAGGTCACAAAGGACCGGTGTGGTCAGACCAATGAGCACTCCGAGGTCACAAAGGACCGGTGTGGTCAGACCAATGAGCACTCCGAGGTCACA
>DAOLIT010000117.1:13121-13412 GCA_035328405.1 Pseudomonadota bacterium
AAGGACCGATGTGGTCAGACCAATGAGCACTCCGAGGTCACAAAGGACCGGTGGGGTCAGACTGCTGAGATCACCAAGGGTCGAAAAGGCCGCTTCGAGAGAGTCTTTTGCGACCAGAACCCTCGAAACAGTCCGCTGGAATCCCAGGAGCGGGGCGTGTTGGGTCTCGGGGCGGCGCGGTGCTCATGATCCAACCCGTCTCTCCTCAAAACGGTGTCCAGCTTGACACAGGAACGTTCGGGGGTACTGTTCGCGGGCCATGCGGAAGCTGTTGGATGTGTATTGCAAGCA
>DAOLIT010000118.1:0-13055 GCA_035328405.1 Pseudomonadota bacterium
AAGCGACAACGCCTGCAAAGCCTCAATCCCACTCATCTTCGGCATCATGATGTCCGTGTATTCGGGGGCACGAAAAAATGTAACAATACAAATGGGTTCGCGTCGCTGTAGGCGATGGCTCACATGTTGAGGGGGCGCGGCAGCGAGGGTGGCTAGCGCAGGCGCGGGGACCACGGAAGGCGCACAGGATGGGCGAGATCATCAAGCGGATGAAAGGCGAACGGTTTGTCGGTTGGTATCTGCGTTGGGTTGATGCCGACGGAAAACGCAAACAGCGGGCCAGTGGGCAGCCTACCTATGCGGAAGCCAAACGGATGCTCGTTGAAATCGAAGCAAGAGTGGTTCGCGGCAAAATGGGGGTTCCTGAACGGGACAAAGCCACAACACTGTCGGTGGGCGAGCTGACCGAGCAGTACTTGAGGGAATATGACTCGCCGCGCATTCGTGATTTGGAACGGTGGGTTGTGAAACAGAGGCAGATTCTGCGGCCCGTGCTCGACGAGATTGGCGCGTTGCCAGTGGTCGGGTTCGACGCTGGGCAGGCCGAGCGGTTGCGCAACAAGCTGATGCGACGCTACGCAGCGAACACGGCACGAACCCAGCTTACGAGCATCTCTGCCGTCTTCGTCTGGGCAACGCGAAAACGGCTGTTGGCGAGCAATCCCTTTCGGGAGGTCAAACGGCCCAATAGGGAGTCTCGGATCGAATTTCTCAGCGGCCAGGATGCACGCAAGCTGCTCGATGCCGCGGATCGAGAAACTTCGCGAAATCGGCGGGGAGGCGTTCTTGCGATAGCGACGCGCTTGGGACTGTTTGCGGGTCTTCGTGCTGGTGAAATTTTTGGGTTGCGCTGGCGAGATTGCGACTTGGAACGCGGTGTTCTGACGGTGTCGAAGTCGTACAAGAATGAAACGAAGTCGGGAAAAACACGCAACGTGCCGATGCCAGACGAACTCGCCGAAGCCTTGCGTCACTGGAAGTCCGTATGTCCCCCAACGCGCGAGAATGTTGTCTGCCCGCTCAGCCAAGACAAAACCGGAACCTGCGGCTGGCATCAAACACAACGGCGACGGCCTGAACTTACAAATGTCTACCGAGCAGCCGGGCTGCCCGTGCCTGGCGCACCATGGCATTGCCTTCGACACAGCTATGCGTCGCTGTTCGTGCAGAGCGGCGGGTCGATTGTCACGTTGCAAAAGTTGCTCGGGCACAGCGACATCAAGACAACGATGGTGTACGCGCACCTGACGGACGCTTTTGTCATCTCTGAAGTCAAGAAACTGCGAATTTGACTTCCAGGGATTCGGATTTCCGTCGCTTGTGATGCCGGAATTGGAATTGGACTGGTTTCTGGATGGGAACTAGTCGGTGTTGGGCGTGCGGGCGAGTTCGGTGCGGAGTTTTTCGCATTCGGACAAAGCACCGCCGAGTCGTTGTTCCAGCTCGGACACTCGGTGGACGGCTTCGTCTCGCTCTCGGGCGGTCTGGCCCATGACTTCGGTCAGCCGTTCGACCCGCGCCCGTTCGCGCAGCGCAGTGGCCACGACTTCGTCATCTTGCAACGCGCGCCGGTTGGCCTCGGCCAAAAGTTCCTCGACGCGCCTTCGGGCTGCCGACAAAGCCTGCTCTAGTTGTCGAACTTCGCCCACGGGCGCACTTTTTTGTTCGGCCTGGGACAGTTTGCGTTCTCGGTCGCCCAGTTCCACGCGGAGGGATTCCAGTTCACGCTCTTTTTCGGACAACGCGACTTTCAATTGCCGGGCCCGCTCGCCTCGAGCAAACGCCTCGCGTTCCACTTCAGAAAGCAGCCTGCCGAGCGCATCGCGTTCCGATTTCAAGTCCACAATGGCTCGTTCCCGCGCCTGCAATTCATGCGAGAGGTGCAATTCGGACGTTTTGATTTCGCCGGACGAATCGCGCCGACTGATGCTCGATTCGGCCTTTTCGCGAAGCTCCCGAACGGCCTGTTCCAACCCCGTCACGGTTTGCTCGAGTTCCAACGCCCGCGCGCTTTTTGCCTCTGCCTGTCGTTGTGCAAGCCGTTCCGCCTCGATGAGCCGCGCATTTTCCGCGCGCAACGAAAGCACGGCGGCCTGCGCCTCGCGATGGAGCCGCGCCATTTCACTTTCCGCAACCGAACCAATTTGCCCATCTGCCGACGCCCACCGCAACGCTTCCATTTCGGCGCGAACGTGTTGCACTTGTTCGAGTGCCGCGTCTCGTTCTGCCGCCAATTGCTTGGTTTGAACCAGCGCGTCTCGTCTTTCGGCATCCGTACGCCCCAATTCCTCTTTGAGAGCAACGGCCTTCTTCGTGGCCTCTTCCATGGCGCGCGTCATTTCCACCGAAGCCAGCTTTCGCGCATCGCGGAGCTTGCGAACGGTGTCCTCACGCACTTCTGCGGCTGCCGTTTCCGCTTCTGACCGCGCCTTGATTTGTTTCCACGCCTCGCGTTCGGCTTCGCTGACTTTTTCTTTCAACCGCAAAACTTCGGCTTCGAGCTCGGCATTTCGTGCCTGGACACCCGACAATTCCTGGCTGCGCGACGGATGCGCGGTGATGACCACGGGTGCCGTCGGAATATCTCCGACTTGTTGCGGCACGCCATCATCCAGGCGTTTTTCAGCTCGGACAGCAGCCTCCAATCGCTGTTCCAGGTTTTGCAACCGTTCGTCTCGTTCGGAAAGCTGGCCGCGCAACACCTGCGTTTCGAGCAATAGTTTGTTGCGGTCGGCCTCGACGCGCGCAATCGTCGCTGCCTCGGCATTTTTTTGCGCTTCTTCCCGCTGCGCAGCGTTCGCTTGTTTTTGCTCAAACGATTTCAGCGCTTCTTGCAAAGCCGCGTCTTTTTGCGAAAGGGCGTGAGCGCGTTCTTCCAATTCGGCCTGAGCCACCAGATTTTCTCGCCGGGCCGCTTCCAAATCGCGTTGCCGTGCGTCGAGTGTTTCCGGCAATGCTGCGGTTCGTTGTTGTTCGGCAAGCTGGGTTTTTTGGCGCAGCAGCAAACCTTCTGCTTCCGCCAATTTGTGACGAGCTTGTCGCTCTGACGCTGCCGCTTCTTCGGCGCGCTGTTCGGCCTTTTGCAGTCGTTCTTGCAAAAGAGGCAACTCGCGAGCCTGCTCCTCGAGTTCAGCGACGAAAGCATCGCGTTCCTCGATGGCCGTGCGAAGCTCGCGCATTTGTTTTTCGTGCAGCACTGCGGCATCCGCGACTTCGCTTTCTCGCAACGACCTTTGCCGTTCGCGTTCTGCGAGTTCGAGGCGTGCAGCTTCCGCTTTCTGTCGAGCGTCCTCGGATTTCTGTCGAGCGTCTTCGGATTTTTGTCGAGCGTCTTCGCTTTTTTTCAGTCGTTCGTTTGCGTGCCCAAGTTGGGTTTCCAGGTCGCGATGCTGCGCTGCGGTGCGATCGAGTTGGACTTGCAATTTGTCGTGCTGCGCTTGAACGCGATCGGCGTGTGCTTGCAACCTGTCCGCATGTGCTTGAAGGCTGTCTGCATGCGCCGTGGCTTTGTCGAGCTGCACGCGCTGTTCGGCCCATTTGTCGCGGAAGCCATCGCGTTCTCGCTGGATCGTCGCCAACTCGCTCGCCAGTTTGTCTCGTTCCCGGGCGACTTGCGGATCGACGATGCGTACTTCTTGTTTTTCGATCCGAATGCGCGGCGACACCGATTGCCGAGGCAACCGCACCACTTCGTACGGCCTGTCTTTCCCTGACCCAGGTCCGCACACAGCGACATACTCGTCGGATTGGCCTTCCTGCGCGAGCGTATCGTCGAGAACGAGCGAGGGCTGTTCGACGCCAAACGGTGCCAAGGCCGAAGCAAAAAACGGGCTTTGTCCCAGCATCATCACCGGTCCAAGCCGCGCTGCCTCGAGCGCATCAGTCAGCTCGAAATAACCCACCGCGCCCGGAGCATTGGGCAGCGCCTCTCGGCTCGCCGTCGCCCACAACAAATGACCTTGCGGTCCGAGCAGCCACCGCAGCGCCGACAAAAAGCCGGGTGCCGTCAGCCACTGACGATCTCCCGAGACGAAAATCACATCAAACGAAAGACCTGCGCACAGCCTCAAAAGCCCGCCTTCCGAAAAAAGCTGCTCGGCGGTCGCGGTGCGCAGTTTCAGACGAGGATTCTGACGTGATTGGCCTCGCGAAACCGCTTGCTGATCCAAATCGAAGCCGAGAACGCTTTGCGCGCCTCGATCCAAAAGAAGAGCCGCGCCCTCTCCATCGGAACAACCCAAATCGAGGACACGTTTTCCGACGGTGAGGTCAGCTGCGTAAACATAGCGAGCCAACCGAGTAAATGAAGGGGACAAAAACGAGCCGGCGGTTTCGAGGTCCGACGGATTGGACGATACAGGGACAGTCTTGGACATGCAGGTTTCTCGTGTGCGGGCCGGGAATTTAACATCCCGTCGCGAAAAAGATCGTGAAAAAGCTTGAGCAGCGTTACCACAAAAATCGAGGTCTTGCGCGGCTCGGTTGCCACGGCGCGCTGGTTTGTGCGTAGTTTGCACACATGTCTGTGCCGGTTCCTGCCGTGGTTTCCGAGTCTTCTCCCGTTTCGGGTTCACCGACGCCGCTTCTGCTTCTGACCGGTTTTTTGGGCAGCGGAAAAACCACGTTGCTCAACCGCTGGTTGTCGTCGCCGCATCATCCGCGCATCGGCGTGGTCGTGAACGAATTTGGCCAGGTCGGCATCGATGCCAAACTGCTTCCCGTTTCGGGCATCGTCGAATTGGCGAACGGCTGCGTGTGTTGCGCCAAAGGGACGGAACTGTGGGAAACCGCGCTCGATTTGGTCGATCGGGCTTCCGCCGAAATGCTCATCGTCGAAACCTCTGGACTCGTCGAGCCGCAGGCGTTGTTTGTGCAACACGAGCTGTTGCCCAAAGCGATTTTGCGGCGGTTGGATTTGCGTGGGCTTTTGTGCGTGGTGGACCCACTTCACCTACAGGAAGCGATCGAAAAACGAAACGAAGCGCGACAGCAAGTCGAATGCGCCGATCGCATTGTGCTCAGCAAACTCGATCTGGCCCGCGAGCTGGATTTGGCGCGTGTGCACGGTTTGCTCGATGACTTGTGCGGCACGAAAAACCGCGTTGGGCTGTCGCTGAATTCCACGAACGCCGAGCTGGCCGAGCTTTTTTTGTGGGCGTTTTCGCCCCGCGAAAAACCGAGACGCCCGCCGTTTTCGCAAACCCTTCCGCATGGTGGCAACCAAGTTCAGGCCGTCTCGGTCGCGCTTCCGCAACCGCTTCTTTTTTCGCCGCTGCGGCAGTTGCTCGACGAACTGCCTGGCGAAGTGCTTCGTGCCAAGGGTTTTGTGCGGCTGTACGACCCAAACACACAACAAACCACGTTGCGCGTCGTGCAGTTGGCCGGTCGCCGGATCGAGCTCATGGAACCGTCCGGGGCTCTTGTTGAATCCATGCCGCAAGAAGGAGTTCTCGTGTTTTTGGGAGAGGATCTGGACGAGCGTTGGTTGCGCCTGCGTCTGACCGCTTGTGCAGCGTCCTCACCTTGATACGCTCTGTCGTATGAAACCGTTTACGACGCTCTCGCAGGAACTTCTGGCCGACTACCGCATTTTTCGTCTGCGCAAAGACCGCTGCCTGTCGCCGCGCACAAACGCCGAACACGATTTTTATGTGCTCGAGGCTGATTCGTGGGTGAATGTCGTCGCGCTCACGCCCGACCAACACATCGTTTTGATTGACCAATATCGATTTGGCGTCGAGAAAATCACGTTGGAAATGCCCGGCGGCATCATCGAACCCGGCGAGGCACCCATCGTCGCGGCTGCGCGTGAACTGACGGAAGAAACGGGGTATGTGGCCGATTCTCTGTCGGTGCTGGGTTTCGTCGAGCCCAACCCTGCGATTTTGAACAACCGCTGTTACACCGTGCTCGCGCAGGGCTGCAAAAAGATCGCCGACCAAACGCTCGATGAAAAAGAAAACATTGCCGTCCGCTGTGTCCCGGTCGATGCGCTGCCGTCGCTGTTTTCGTCGGGAAAAATCACGCATGCGCTCGTGTGGGCCGCCTATCTGCACTACGACCTGTGGCGAAAAAACGGGCGCTAAAGGCCTATTTTTTCGGTTTTTTCACAGGCGCGATCTTCTTTTCCGGCGGGGGTGTCGCTGCCCGACGCGCAGCTTCTTTTTGAATGCCTGCTTTCACCTCAGACCAGGCCGCTTCGTACAGTTGTGTTGCGTCCCCCACATCGCGCAAAGGCTCGTAGCTTTTTGGCCTGGACCGCAGTGAATCCAAGATTCCCCAAATCCACCGCACGTCGGTGTCTTCTAGCTTTTTTGCGCTCTCGCTCACCGTCGGCAAGAGCTGCGTGTTCGCGATGTCCGCCGACACCGACGGGTCCAGCAAATGATCGAGAAACGCAAACGCGACTTCAGGTTCCTTCGCGTGTTGCAACACACACGCAAAATCGACGTACAGCAGCGTGCCTTCTTTGGGCAAAAGAAAACGCACTTGCGGCGCTTTCCGGGCCAGTACAAACACGTCGTTCGACCACGACAAACTCACAGACAGCCGCCCTGCCTGCCACAGTGGGAGCGGATCATCGACAAGTTCCACGCCTCGCCCTGCCGCGCTCATAAGCAGCATTTTTGCTTGCTCCACATCCGCTGCATTTCGCGTATTCGCCGATTTTCCCAGGCGGCGCAGCGCCATCCCCAGCGTCGCCCGCATGTCGTTCAGCCAAACCGCCTGCGGCCCGGTTTCTGAAAACAACTCATCCAGGCCCGTCGGTTCTTTGACGTGACCGGTTTTCGGCGGCAAATACGCCAGGCCCACAACCCACCACGTGTAGGGAATGCAGTGCAAAAGCCCCGGATCTTGCGGAGGGTTGCGAAAATCCGGCAACACCTGCGCCAAATTCGGAACGCGCTCGCGAGGCATGACCGCAATTCGACCACGTTCGATCAAGTGCTCGACGGCATAACCCGACAGAAAAGCGACATCGAACCTGCGGCCATCCAGATTCGCAAGCATTTGCTCGTTCGACTCAAACACTTCGACATCGACGCGGTTGCCCGTTTTTTGCGTAAAAGACGAAAGCGTTCGGCTGCCAAAATAGTCGGGAAACGTCGCCACCGTCAGCGTTTGATGACTCGGCGTTTGCACCGGCTCGGGCGGTTGCGTGCGCGGACACCCGAGCAGCAAAAACGCAAGCGACACGACGGGCACAGGCCGGTTGCGCCAAGCAGACCGGGCCCAGAAGCGACCGGTTTGCGTGACCTTCTCGCTCATCGAAGCCACCTCGAGGATGCACACCACCCCCACTCCCAATCAACCCTTTTCTCTACCCCAACACACCGCCAGATCGACCCTGAGATCAACCTCGCGCCAACCGCGCAAGACCGTTGGACAGTTTCGTGTTGGCCGGTTGTTCCGTGAACCCTTGCTGGTGGGTTTTCTCGTCGAAAAAAGCGTTGAAATCGTGGGGGACTTTCCAATAGCCTTTAATTTGAGATCAAAGTCACAAAAGAAACATGGCCTGTGAGCCTGTGGCTGGTGCTGCGGCGGAACTTCTAGCGAGGGAACATGCCCTACGAAAGAAAAAGAATCCTGCTTGTGGACGACGTGAAAACGATTCGGAAGTTGGCACGAGCCATGTTGGGAACCGAATTTGATTACGCCGAAGCAGAAAATGGTCAGCAAGCAAACCAAATGGCTCTTTCGTGGCAGCCGGACTTGATTGTCATGGATTTGCACATGCCCGTCATGGACGGCATCGACGGGCTGGATCACCTGAAACGCGAACCCGAGACGCGGAAGATACCGGTCATCATCCTCACGTCGGAAGTTGAAGAACAAAAACGACTGCGCTGTTTGGAACTCGGCTGCGCGGAGTTTTTGCGCAAGCCGCTGGACCGCGCGGTGTTGAAAACCGCCGTCGGTAGGAATTTGCCAAGCGGATGAAACACGGGGCACTCATATTGATCTGTCCGCAGGCGCTGCTCGCACTGCCTGTCGAGCCGATTTTGGAGGTGTCTCGCATGGTCGAACCTTGCGCGAAACTCCTGCGCGTCCCGTCGTATGTGCTCGGTGCGGTCGATTTTCATGGTCGCGTGGTGCCACTGTTGGATCTGGCCGCGCGACTGGGTTTGTGCGCGCCGCGAAAGCCGCTGGATTTGGCGACGGGCTACATCGTGTTTCTGGATCTCTCGAACGGGGTGTGGGGTTTTGCGGTCGATGGAGTCGAGGATTTGGTCGACGTACAACTGGACCCGCTGTCGGTCTCGTCGCCACAGCTTTCAGGCTTGGTGGTCGGGTCGCTGCGGATCTCCGAAAACGAACGCGCGCTGCTGCTGCAACCAAGCGGGCTCGGATCGGTGGTCACGACGGCCAAACTCGCAAAAGAGCTGGCCGAACTTTCCAGAGGGTCAGCGTGAAAACCGTGGCAGACGAGCTCGCTCGGCGATACGGGTTGCGTTTTGACTCAAGCAACTTCGATTTGCTGGAACGAGGTCTGGCTCGGCAAGCGGCGACGCTGGGCGTTTCCGTCGAGGAACTGTGTCGCAAATTGACGGGTTGGGAATCGTTGCCTGCGCTGTGGCAGCAAACGATCGAACACGTCACGGTCAACGAAACGTATCTGTTTCGCCATCCCGAGCAATTTCAGGTTTTGTCGAAAATGCTTGTCCCGCAACGGCTTTTTGGTGGACAACGCAAACTCCGAGCGTGGAGCGCGGGCTGTTCGACCGGGGAAGAAGCGTATTCGCTGGCGATGGTGCTGAGCCAAGCTGCGCCGCACGTCGAGGTTTCGGTGTTGGCGACGGATGTAAGTCAAACGGTGCTTGCGGTGGCCCAGCGAGGAAAATACGGTCCGCACTCGTTGCGAGAAGCGTTGCCGACGGGCTATTCGGCTTTCGTCCACATGTCGGCAGACGGAACCTTGGAAATCGCGCCCAGCCTTCGTCGGTTGGTCGAGTTTCGCCAAGTCAATTTGGCAGATCCAGAAGACCTGGCGACGGTGACGGGTTGCTTTGACTTCATCTTTTGTCGCAACGTGCTCATCTATTTCGAGGCGTTGCGCGGCCACGATGTGCTCTCGGCTTTGCGGGACCGCCTATCCGAGGGTGGCTTTCTGTTTTTGTCGGCGCTCGACCAACGTCAGCAGGTGCTTGGCCTCGAGGCGCAGGTGTTCGATGGCGTTCCGATCCTCTGTCGCTCGACGGTCAAACGGCTGCCCAAAACACCGGGGCCGTTGCCCGCGCTGCCGCCCGCGCCATCCATGAAAGCCTTGCCCGCCGCGCAACCCGTCCTGCGTTTGCCCGCTCACCACGTCGGTTCTTCCGACGACAGGGTGAGCGCGATCAAAGCTTGTGCGGATCGCGGAGATTTGTCTGAGGCGGCGAGGTTGGCGCAAAAACTCTTGCAAATCGAACGGACGCCGTTCTTGCTCCACCTGGCCGCGATGATCTTGAGCGAACAGGGCAAAGTCACTGAGGCTGAGCAACTTTTGCAAGAAGCGTTGCAGCACAAGCCCGACTATGTGCTTGGCCACCTGAGCCTGGGGCTTCTGGAAAGGCCTCCGCACCAAAAGTGGCGAAGTGTGGAGCATTTGCACACAGTCGTGACGCTTTTGGCGCACAGGCTCGACGACGAAATGTTAAGCGGCCCCGAGCCGCTGCAAGTTGCGATGGCGCGTCGGCTCGCGCGTGCCGGCCTCGCCAACATGGAGAGACGATCGTGAAAAAAGTGCTCATCGTCGATGATTCGCCCACCACACGAGCGGTGGTCAAAGTGTATTTGAGCGGCCAATCGCTCCTATTTCTCGAGGCTGACAACGGGACCGATGCGATGCGGATTGCTTTGGACGAACGGCCCGACGCGATCATCATCGACCTGAAAATGCCGGGCATGGACGGCCTGACGTTCATCAGACGAGCACGAATGAGTGTCGCACTGCAACGGACGCCCATCATTCTCATCACGGGGCAGAAGTCGCCGGAACTGAAAACCGAGGCGATGCGGACGGGCGCGAGTCATTTTCTGACCAAGCCCATCGACGTGCCGCTTTTGGCCAAGCTCATCATGCGATCGGTGGGTCTGGAGAAGTAGGAGATGTCAGAGGGGGGAACACAAGACCTTACGCGCTTGCTCAAGGAACGCGCGGCGCTTTTGGCGCGACGAGACACCGCGCAAAACCAGGCGATTTTGCTGCCGCATGTGGCGTTTCAATCGGCGGGTGAGTTGTTCGCCGTGCCGCTGCATTTCGTCGTCCACGCCAGCCGTTTGCGGCACCTGACGCCGATTCCGGGAGGCCCGCCGTATTTGATTGGCGTGTGCGCGCTTGGGGGACATTTGGTCACCGTGCTGGACGTGGCGACGTTTTTGGACCTGCGACAGCGCGGGCTCGACGACGTGACTTGCTGCTTGGTGGTTTCCGAGCGAGGTCGAGAGCTGGGTTTGTGCGCCGAACGTTTGCTCGGCATCGAAGACATACCGCCCACAGCCTGTCAGGCGTGGTCTTGCGGCCACGCGGCAGTCACACAGGTTGCGACGGTGCTGGGGAAGCGATTTTTGATCCTCGATTTGCCGCAACTGTTGGCCGACCCTCGGTTGGTCGAGGAGAGTTTGTAAACCATGGACGACTTGCTTCGCGAAGTCATCGACATTTTCGTCGCTGAAGTGCGCGAACAAGCCGATCGCATCGCACAAGGACTGCTGCTGATGGAGCAACAGCCCGAGCGAATTCCATCGGAAATCGAAGAGGTGTATCGACAGGCGCACAGTTTGAAAGGGTCGTCTGCGTCGCTTGGCGTCGAGGAACTGTCCCAACTTGCGCACCATTTTGAAAGTGCGCTGCTGCCTGTCCGACGGCGGCAGACGAATCTTACACACGAAGACGTGGATTTGGGTCTTCGGGCGATGGACGCCGCCAAGTTGCGCGTCGTCGGTCTTCAAGCGGACAGCGACGTGGGTCTTGCAGAAGTCAGGGCTCTGGCACACATGCTGGAAACGCTGGCTCAACAGCGCCAGGGTGTTTCGACGCTGGTTCCTCAAAAAACACTGTCAGAGGAAACCGACCCTTCCAATCCGCTTGTGAAAGAGGACGCTCTACCGGGAAAGCCATCTTCAGCAGACGCCCCGCTTTCCACACCTCCACCCACTGAGCCCGACCGTGCGGTTGTTGCCGAACCGCTCGCCGCCCAAGTTGATGCGTCCGACACCGTGCGTGTGCAGGTCGAAAAAGTGCATCGGTTGCTCAAGCACACCGACGAGCTGCGACGCCTGCGCGGACAACTCGAACGGCATCTTGGCGAGGTCGCGCTGCTCTTGCGCGGAAGCGAAAAACTCAAGCGCCAACAGCAAGGACACACCGACGAAGCCCAGCGGCAACACAACGAGGATCTGTCACACATTGTGCGTGGACTGCGCGCGTTGCGCCGCGACTTGCTCGACGACGTAGAGACGTTGCAGGCGACCACGACCGAGATCGATGACGGCCTCCGAGCGATGCAGCTCATGCCCGCGTCGCTGTTGAAACAGCCGCTACATCGGGCTTCCCGAGAGGCATCCCGTGCGACGGGAAAAGAAGTTCACCTGCGGATTGACGGCGAAGACGTTTTTCTGGACCGTGCGCTGCTCGAGGCCATTCGCTCGCCGCTGGTTCATTTGGTGCGCAACGCCGTGGATCACGGGATCGAGCCCGTCGCTGTTCGCGAAGCAATCGGAAAACCCGCAGAGGGCCGCGTCACCGTGTCGTTTGCGCAGCACGGGAGTTTGATCGAAATCACCGTGTCAGACGACGGTCGCGGTCTCGACGGCGCCAGGATTCGTGAGGTTGCGGTGGAACGCGGCGTTTTGACCCTGGCTCAAGCCGAAACGCTCGATGAAGAGGGCACGTATGAGCTGCTCTTGCGACCCGATTTTTCGACGCGCGAGGAAATCACCGAGCTGTCCGGTCGCGGCGTGGGCCTTGATGTGGTCAATACCGCCGTTCAAAAGCTGCACGGGTCGCTGCAAGTACACTCGCAGCCCGGCCAGGGATGTTCGTTCGTCGTCACCGCACCGCTCACCGTCGCAGCATCGCGACTTTTGCTCCTTGAAGAACAAGACCACACGTTTGCGCTGCCGCTGCAAGCCGTGTCGAGAATCGTGTTGCCGCGCCGCCAGGACTTGGTGCCGCTCGCGGGGCAAACTGTGTGCGACATTGATGGACAACCGCACACAGTCGTATCGCTGTCGCAGCTTTTGGGGCAAACCCATTCGAGTGATGCGCATGCGCGCCAGCCCCTTTTGTTGCTGCGTGGTTCGTCGGGGATTGTGATCGCGTGCGACAAATTGCGCGGCGAAAACGACCTTGTGCTGCGGCCTCTGCCCGTCGAGCTTCGTCAGCTCAAGTTGTTGTCAGCCGTCGCCATTGTTCCAAGCGGCCCCGTTCTGTTCGTGTTGTCTCCCCAGGCGCTCATGCAGGCCGCGATGCACCTGCGCTTTTTGCAAGATGTGCGAACCCGTCGGAAAACCGTGCTCGTCGCTGACGATTCCATTACGACCCGCTCACTGTTGCGCAGCGTCCTGGAAAGCGGCGGCTACCGAGTGCGCACAGCCGCCGACGGAGACGAAGCCTTGCGCATTGCTCGCAGCGAACCCATCGACTTGTTGGTTTCGGACGTGCGGATGCCCAGGCTCGATGGAATTGGCCTGCTGAGTCGTTTGAAGGCCGACTCGCGCACGAACCGCCTGCCCGTCGTGCTGTTTTCCGGGGCCAAAACCGACGACGATCGCGAACGGGGTTTGGCCGCAGGGGCCAGTGCGTACTTGGCCAAAAGTGACTTCGAGCGCGGGCAGCTCATTGATGTCGTGACGCATCTTCTTGCGGGGGCGTCATGAATCGCGGCGAAGAACACCGCACACTCCGTCTGCTGTTGGTGGATGACAGCGAGTCGTACCGCGCCGCGCTCGCCAAGCTCCTCAGTCGCGAAAAGGACGTGACCGTTGTTGCAGAAGCGTCCAATGGCCGCACCGCCATCGAACAAACCCTCAAACACCGCCCCGACGTCATCATCATGGACATCATGATGCCG
>DAOLIT010000119.1:0-12605 GCA_035328405.1 Pseudomonadota bacterium
GCCGCAAACACCTTTGTGGCACAGAAGACTTTTTCGCTCGCCTTTGCCGTCGGTGGTCGAATGGGCAGGGTACGTGGGGTGGGCCAAGGGAATGGATTGGGGGTTGGGGGGCTATTCGGTTTGGAGCAGGGGACTGCGCAACAGGATGTCGACCTGGCCAGGGGACAGCTTGCGTCCGCGTTCCATCAGATTGTCGCCGGACGGCTCGGTGTCGTCGATCTGATCGGTCAAGATGAGACCGGTTGGGGTCACGGTTCGGAGGTGCCGGAGCCCCAGAAAATGCGCGACTTCATGCGCCAAGGTCCATCCCAAAGAGGCGGGATCGTTTCGGAGCACAACGCCGAAGTAGGGACTTTGGGGGATGGGCGGTCCGGGGGCACCCAGACTGACGCCATCCACGCCGCGCGGGAGCGTATCGACGATGTAGAGGTTCAAGGCGTGGTTTTGTACGCGCGCGGCACCGAGGGCGGCGAGCCGAGCGATCTGTCCGGTCGGGCCTTCCCAGGGAGCGGCCAGGGTGCCTATGGCAGAGAGTCCGGTGCCGCGAAGGGTGTGCAGGGAATCTACTTTCAAACGGATACCTGCTGGGTCGAGGATCGCTTGGGCCTCGGTCAAGAACGCAGGGGGGGCGTCCAAGGAAGCGGAGTCGCTGACGGCCAAGAGGTTTACATGCAGGACGCGGGCAGCTTCATCGCGAGGCATCAGGGTGTGTACGCGGACGGGCGTCTTTGGGTGGGTGGTCGCGATGGCAAGCTCGACGGTTCCGCAAAGGGGCGGCTGGCCGGGCGCATAGGGATAGACAAAGGTATAGGTTCCGAGCCGCGTGTGTTGCAGAAGACCCCCTTTGAGAACCGCCGAGCCAGCGTTGAAATAGGAATCGCGCATATCGGGGACAAGCTCATCGGGGGGAACGCCGACGAGTTCCCGGCCCTGGAGTTTGAAGGAAGCGAGCGCGTAGAGGGCGTCAGGGTCGCCTTGGACCACGAGGGTGAAGGAGCGTGTGTGCGGGGGAATGTCGAAGCGGAGGAGGTCCCCTGGGTTCAAGACGGGTGCACGGCAACCGCAAAGGGGTGTGCAAAGGAGTCCCGCGAAGGTCCAGGCGAGCCAATTGGGGGTCCTCATCCGGTTGCGCCAGGCACGCGCTATTTGACGGACTTGACGGGGACGAAGGTATAGCCCCCCTGCAACGCGCCGGCCTTGACTTTCACACCGGCAGCCCAGCCAAGGTAGAAACCTGGGATTGCGGCAGAGGCCCCTTTCATGCCTTCTGCTACGCTCCACTGTACGCCCAAGGTTCCGCCGATGCCTGCGTAGGCGGCTTCGACGCCCAGGCCAACATAGCCCCCTTCGGCATCGGGGAGGCCGCCGGGCTGCCAGAAGAACGTCACGTTGGCTGAACCCCCAATCGCGGCTCCGAGTACGCCGCCCAGGGAGACGGCCAAGCCGGCACCGTAGCGCCGATCGGTTTCCTGATAGCAGTTGGCGACCAGGCCGACAGAGCCCTCTATCCCGCCGACATAGGCACCGCCACCGGTGATGGCGAGGCCCCAGGAAGACTTCATGGCCCCGCCGGAAGTGCCGGGCACGATGGAGTTGGGCTTCCATTCCAGGAGTCCAAGCCGTTCGCCGATGAACAGAAGGTCGGCGCGGGTCTGGTCGTCCAGGCGTTTCTCGGAGGCGGCCTTGGTCAAGCGGTCGATGGCGGCCACAGCGTTGTCATCCTTGGCGAGGGCGTCGAGGTTGCTGCGGAGCTTCTTGAGGAAGCCGCTGTATTTCTTGAGGTACGCATCGGCGGCGGCGCGCAGTGCAGCCTGCTTGGCGGCGTCGATTCCAGACTGCACGCTGGACACGGTGGTGCGATACGCCGATTCTCCGGCTTTGAGGGTCGTCGAGTAGCTTTTCTTGGCGGTCTCTGCAAGCACTTTGGCTTCGTCGGTGCTGAGCTCTGTGATGTCTTCGGCCTCATTGATCACGGCGTTGGTCGCCTGGGTGGCAGTATGTGAGACCTGCTTTGCGGCCTTCTTGATCTTCTTGAAGAGGCCGGCCTGGGCCGGGGTGGGGGACAGCGACAACAGGGAAAACAGGGCCAGGACGGAAGAGAGACCCAATCGACTCGGTTTCTTTCGGTGGTTCATGGTGGATTCCTTTCTGGGGTGGCGTTTTCAAAAGCCATGCGCGGTCGGCGAACAATGAGCCATGCGGAGACTCCGATGGTCAGGGCGGTTTGCACCATGCTCTGAAGAGCCATGGTTTCGGGGCGAACCCCAGGTGGCGTGAAAAGAATGAAGAGTCCAAGGAAGGCGACTCCAATCGCTCCGGGCACGCTGCGCACCTCGACTGCGAGGAGTGTCATCGCCCACACAAGTCCGATCGTCACGTAGCCGGGAGCAAACGGGCTTTGCAGTGCAGCCAGGACCAGCAGCGCCATCCAGGTGAGCGCCCGATCACGTCGGTCGCCCTGCCGCCGGGCTACGGTGATCGCCAAAAGGACCAGGCCGACGGTGTAGACCTGCGCAATTCGGCGCGCGACGTGCCACGGATCGCCGATATCCAGGCCCAAAAAGTGAAGCTTGAAGGGAATTCCGAAGGGCGACATGTTGGTGAGGATTCCCGAGTCGGTGTCCATGAAAGGGAATGCTCTTCCCGAACTGAGGCGGGGGAGTGCATAGGTCAGAAACGCCCGGACCGGCTTCGTGCCAAAACGAAGTACGGACAGTGCAAAGAGGAGGACTCCGAACCCGGCGGTGATGGCGGCGCTGCGAAGGCGACGTTGGGTAAGCAGAACAACACCCAAGATGCCGGGAGAGACCTTGGACAGAATGGTCAGGGCGAGCAGGGCACCCCCGGTTGCCGAGCGGCCCCGGTCAAGAGCCACCATGGCAAGGATGGAGAGCACGACGGTGGCAAGCTGAAAGTTGCCGATCTGGAGGGTGATGAGGATGGGGATCGAGGTGAACAAAAGGGGGGCCAACAAGAGGACCCGGTGGGCGAAAGGCCCATCGACAAAGCGGGCGACCAACCACAAGCCAAGCGCGAACAGGAGACCGTTCAGACCGAACCAGAGGGCGCGCTGCGCTGGGAAGTCCGTCGCGAACGGCGCGAGCGGCTGGGTCAGGAGCAAAAACGGCGGCGGATAGCTGAAGTTGTCAAGATGGAACGGGCGGTAGGGATTTTCGACGCCTGGAGGCAGGGGAGGAAGGCCGAGCGATCCATGCCAGAAGGCGTCATCATAGAGATTGTCGACGCGCTTTTGGCTCAAATCGGCGGCGTGCACATAGGCGGTCAGGCAGCTATGCGACTCGGTGAAGGTGTTGCCCGGCAGTACTTGCAGATCCGCGCGGGCGGGGTCGCCGATGAACGTGCAGAGGCTCGCCGTTTTGATGACCGCAAACAGAGCCGGAAGGACGTAGACCCCGAAGAGAAGCTTGTGTCGCCGGGCCAGGCCATCGAGTGAGGTGGGAAGTCGAGCAGACAAAGGTGGCAAGAGGAACGCGAGGACTACGGCCACCGTGAGGAGCGTCATGAACCCAGGTACGCCCAGACGCAAGCCGACCGAGGCACCGATCGAGACCAGTCCGCCCAGCACCAGGGAGTGCAGCGGAGCTTGTTTCGGGCGAAGCTCCCTCGCGATGAGAATCGCGGCGGTCACGGCAAGGGCGCAGAGCGTGATCGCACCGGCCCCAGACGCTTTTGCCGAAGGTCCAAAGAAGTGCAAGAGGGGACGCCACAGGCCGTGGGCCATGACCGGTGCCAGAAGGAAAGCACAAAGGGCCAAGAAGGCCGGGCGTTCAAATGGACGGGACGAGGCACCGTTTGTGGTGGGGTTCGTTTGGTCGGGGAGGGGGGTCATAGGGTTTTGAGGTATTCCACGAGCGCCCAGCGGTCGTCGTCCGCAAGGGAGGTGCCGTACTCGTGGCCGCCGTTGTGGTTGCCGGTCAGCGAGGTGTCGTACACCCAAGGCACGTTGCCATCGCTCACGTAGCCGACCTTTTTCGGATCGTACTGCCAGCGGCCAACAGAGAACGTTTTGGGCCGTGCTGCGGACGGACGCAACAGGTCATACAGGGTGGGTACGGAACCATTGTGGAGATACGGAGCGGCAGCCCAAATGCCGTTCAGGGGGCGTGCTTTGTAGGCGAGAAACTCTGCGGTCGGGTTCTGCGGTGTGTTCTTGGTGAAGTTGCCTTGCTTCGGCGTGGGGTTTATGCCGTGCAGTTTGGAACTGGTCAGCGCCGCGACGCCGGCTGGGGGTTGCGCACTCAGCGAACGCCGCACCAGATCGCCGAGGAGGGCGAGCACGCTGGCCTTCTCGCCGTAGCGTTCCCCCTTGGGCGAAATCGCCCCTTCCAAAATGCCGGTCGGTGCGCGGGCGGCCACGAGGTTCTTCACACTCTGAGCATCCGTTCCGACGATCTCGACCCCGGTGACGTAGGCGACGACCTTGCGGCGGGGATCATCGCGGTGAAGAATCGCGTGGCAGGTCTGGCATTGGTCTTTGTACAGCGTCGCTCCGCGTGCGACGAGCTTCGCATCAACGGGAGGCAACAGGTCGGCTGGCCAGCGCGGGGACTTGAGCTTGCGCAGCGACTCCTCCATCGCCACGATCGCAAGCCCTTCGATGCTCGATGGATAGCCCTTCTTGGCCTCGGCTTCCGTCTTGTAGTTCTTCACTTCGACGCGACCATAGGTGCCGATGACCTCGCCCGCATTGCGACCGAGCGCGCCGGCCCCGGCATTGGGGGAGAAACCGGCCCACTGTACGTAGTCATGTCGAGGGGCATCCCAGACCAGCGGAAAACTGTTCGGCGCGTTGGGTTCAAGGCTGTTTTTGGCATCGCTGGTCATGCGAATCACTTGGTTGATGATTCGCCCGACGGCATCCAGGCGTCCGTAGCCCTCGATGGTCGAGGAAGCGTTCACGCGGTTGTAGCTCTCGAAAAAGGCGTGGCTCTGGCTGAGCATGGCCCGCGCGGCGGCTTGGTCTTTGCCGCTGGCGGTTGCAAAACGGGCCAGTTTGGTGCCGTCGGCCAGCGTTTCGGCGAGCGCCTTTTCGATTTGACGAAAGAAACCAATCATGTCGATCAAGGCGGGGGCCCCATCGATGCGCACGGCGGTGTTCCGGTAGATGAACTGGCCCGTGTGGCAAGCGGCGCAGGTCAAGCCGATGTGGTCCTCGTGGCGGGCAAAGCCGACGGGCAGCGCGTCGGGGTTGTTCGGAGTCTTGCGCTGCAAAAGGAAACGGAAGCGGCTCAGGTTCACCGGGTCAGCGATGCGATGTTGGCTGCCCGGTTGCTCCAGGTACACCAGCACATCTCGCGGCAACAGCATCGAGCCCTGATCGGCGTGGTAGTACCACAACGTCTCTGCGGGGTTCCACCCCTGATCCAGATAAACCAGCCGACTTGCGTGGTCGCCAAAGGGGTCCTGCGTGCCGACAAGTCCGCCTCGCTCACCAAAGCGTTTGACCGCTTCCTTGAGATCCTGCACGACCTGGGCGGGCGGCGGTGGCGCGTTGGGAACGGCAAACGCCAGAGACGCCGTGAACATCACCGCCCATCCGAAAAGCCTCCCCATGACTCCGATGACTCGCAATGCCTTCTGGTGTCCGTTGCTGGATACGTGCATGGAGGACTCCTTGCTGCTTGTTTCGCTGGCCCCTTTTGGCGGGCGTTTTTCACTGGCTTTGATTCGACAGGCAGAGCCAGGATCTTTGAGAACCTTCCACCTTTGATGTCATGACAAGGCGGTGCGTTTCAAACTGGACAACCAGGACTGCGCCCGTCTCGTACACCATCAAGTCGTGTCAGTCGCTGCTTTGGACGCTGTGGAAAGGTGCGAGCTGGCCAGTCCAGAGCTTCTTTTGTCGCTTGTCTACGATCGGCGTATATGGCACGGTCGCTCTATGTTCACCGAGGATCGCGTTGCAAGGTTGTGTGCGTTTGTGGCGTCTTTGCCGCAGCCGAAGCGGCCTCCGATGGTCGTGCCGGACGCGGGTTGTGCGGGGGGGGCTGAGGTGTTTCGACACCTTGATCCTGCTGCGATCCCAGAGGTCGCAGCCGCGCTAGAGTGGTTGATGACGAATCGCTGCGAGGTGATTGCTGCGGTGGCCGACGTTGACCGCACGCTGATCTGGGATGCGATGGACCGCACGCGGCTGGCCAACTTGCAGGTGGCCGAGTCGTTGGTACAGGACGAAGATGCGCTGCGCGATGCGCTGTGTAACGTGGCGTAAGCCAGAGCCTCAGCGGACCGTAGGATGACGACGCGCCTTGCTGAAAATTGGACCGAGCTACTGGCCAGGCTTGCATCCGCGCGTGTGGAGTTCATTGTCGTAGGTGGGGTCGCGGCGATCTTGAACGACGTTGTGTATCGCACCGACGACATGGATGTGGTGCATCGTCGGACTCCTGAAAATATCGACCGTCTCATGTCAGTTCTTGAGAGCCTCGACGCGCACTTTCGCAATGACTTGATGCAGAGGAAATTGCGTCCGCGCGCCTCTGACTTCGCCGGTCATGGACATATCTTGCTGAAGACGACGCTTGGGAAGCTCGATGTCTTGTGCGAAATTTCTGGCCAGCGCGGCTATGAGGATCTGGCCCCGCACGCGCGCGACATTGTCGAGCGCGGCCTCTGCGTCCGCACGCTCGATTTGCCCATGCTGATCCAGGTCAAGACCGAGGCAGGTCGCGAAAAAGACTTTCAGGCCATTCCGATCATGTTGGCAACCCTCGAAGAACGGAAGAGACGCGCGACACGCTTGGCGGAAGGAATCAGGAGCCGGACACGCGGCTGAATCCGGTGCCCCACAACATGATGCCAAATTCCTCGCCCCCGACACGCGCCACACAATTTGAGGAGGCGTTGGGCGCAATCATGAGCCCGAAGGCTCGCGGCAGTTGCCCGAAGGCTCGCGGCAGTTGCCCGAAGGCTCGCGGCAGTTGCCCCAAGCCCGGTGTCGATTGCCCTAAGCCCCACGTCCCTTGCCCTTGCTGGCCTCTCAGGCGATGCGTTGTGCTCAATCATGAGGGGGTTGTGTCCGGGAAACGGGTTGTTTTGAAACGGAGAAGCGTGGCATCTAGGGAACGATGCACACTGCGAACGAGAAAACGGAATCGCCGCACGGGGCGGCACAGGCTCATCACGGTACGGACGGGCACGGGGAACCGTGGCGGGACCTGTTTGGGCGTTTGCTGAAGAAAGAGGCGGGGGCGCTGTGGGTGGTGGTGCTGTATGCGGTGTTTGTGGGGCTGCTGGCCCTGGCGACTCCGGTTGCTGTGCAGGCGCTGGTGAACCAAGTGACGTTTGGCCAGCTTCGGCAACCGCTGCTGCTTTTGACGGTGCTCTTGTTTTTGGTGCTGCTGTTTTCGGGCGGGCTGCGGCTGTTTCAAATGGCGGCAGTGGAACTTTTGCAGCAGAGGTTGTTTGTGCGTTTGGGGGTGGAGTGGATGCAGCGCCTTCTGCGGATGGTGCCGGACGTGTGGGCGAAGGCGCCGGGGACCAGGTGGCCGAGTCGGTTTTTCGAGATTGTGACGGTGCAAAAAACGCTGGCGAGCCTGCTGTTGGATGGCGCGGGGCTTGTGCTGCAAAGCGCGATTGGGCTGTTTGTGTTGGGGTTTTATCACCCGCTTCTCTTGGCGTTCGATGTGTGTCTGCTGGTCTGCATCGTGGGGGTGATGTTTGGATTGGGACTGGGGGCAGTGAAAACAGCAGTGGAGGAGTCACACGCGAAGCATGAGTTTGCGGATTTCTTGCTGGATGTCGGGGCACATTCGGTGACGTACCGAGGTGGGGAGGGCCCGCAGGGGGTGGCTCACCGTGCCAGTGAACTGCTTTCCCATTATGTCGGGGCACGGAAGCAGCACTTTCGGGTCTTGCGGCGGCAGATTGTGGGTGCCCTGTTTCTGCAAGCGGTGGCGGCGGCGGCGCTTTTGGGATTGGGAGGACTGCTGGTGATTTGGGGGCAACTGACGCTGGGGCAGCTTGTGGCGTCGGAATTGATCGTGACGGCGGTCGTATCGGGGGTGCTCAAGTTCACCAAACACATGGAAAGTCTGTATGACCTGCTCGCGAGCGTTCACAAGTTGGGTCTGTTGGAATCCCAACCGCTCGAAACGAGTGAAGGGGAGGCGCTGGTTCTGCCGTCGGAAGTGTCGGTGCGGATACACGACGCGGAAGTCGAAAGTCGGGAAAAAAGACTGTCTTTGCACATTCCGTCCATCGAGCTTTCACCGGGCGCGCGGGCGGCGCTTGTGGGAGAACCGAGCAAGGCACTTGTGCTGGACCTTTTGTACGGTTTTGCAACGGCGGAACGGGGGATTGTGGAGCTTTCGGGGTTGCCGCTGTCGCACCTTGCGCTGTCGTCGCTGCGAAAGCAGGTGGTTTGGCTTGGGGACGACCAGGAGTCGATTGTATCGGGAACGATTGAAGACAACCTGCGGCTTGGGAAACAGAATGCCACGTACTTAGAGATGAAAGAGGCTCTGTCGCGAGCGGGGTTGTGGGAACACATCATGACGCTGCCCGATGGGATGAATACAGGGCTGGAATGCGGAGGGCGGCACGTGGGGCGGAGTTTCAGGCTGAAGCTTGCGGTGGCGCGGGTGCTGCTTTCACCGAAAAGTTTGGTGTTGGTTTCTGTGGATGTGGGGACGCACGAGGCAGCGGAACTGGGGCCGCTGTTTTCCAAGGACGTGCGCTGCTCGGTGTTGCTGCTTCTTAGCGAGCAAAGCCCGCTGCTGTCGCGCTGCACAGAGGTGTTTTCGGTGCAAAACAATGTGGTGGAAAAGCTGCCGTGTGCGCCGTCGCAGGCGTCGGATAGTCTGGCCCGGTTTGAGGGGACACAATGAGAGAGTCTGTGGATTTTCCGGTGCTCGCGAGCGTGCGGAGTCGGCAGTCTCCTGTGCGCGTGGGTCTGTTTTTGTCAGGGGTGCTCTTTCTGTCGTTCTGTTTTTTGCTTCTGGCCCCATGGCAACAGAATGTGTCGGGTTCGGGGCGGGTGGTGGCGTATTCTCCGACGCAGAGACCGCAGAATGTGGAGGCTCCTGTCGATGGGAGGGTGGTGCGGTTTTTCGTGGAAGAGGGTTCGCGCGTGGCGGCAGGAGACCCGATTGCGGAAATCTCGGACAACGACCCGGCGCTCCTGAACAGGTTGAGGGAGGAACGGGATGCGGTGCGGGAACGGCAAGAGGCGGCGCGGGCGCGGCTTGGGGCATTGGATGATCGAATCGCGTCGCTGACAGGTTCGCGGCGGGCGGCGGTGTCGGCGGCTGGGTCGCGTGCGAAGATGGCGAAAGAGCGACTTTCAGCGGCGGAACAGGCCGTGCAGGCGGCAGAGGCAACGCAGAAAACGGCCCAACTCAATTTCGCGCGGCAACAGGCGTTGTTTGAAAAGGGGCTCGCGTCATCGAGGGCCTTGGAACTGTCCGATTTGGAGATGGTGCGGACGCAAACAGACGTGGATCGATCGAAAGCGGCGCTGTCAGCGGCGAAAAGCGAACTTCTGGCACTGCGGCAAGACGAGCTGCGTGTGGGGACGGATGCGACGGCACTTTTGGAAGATGTGCGCGGGGCGCGGGCGACGGCGATGGCCGAGATTGCGAACGCCACGGCGGAAGGATTGCGCATCGAAGTCCGGCTGGCGCGGCAGGAATCTCAGGCGGTCAAAGCGCCGGCATCGGGCACGGTGCTGCGTCTTCACCGAGGCCTCGGGGGCGATATGGTGAAGGCGGGTGATCCGCTGGTCACGCTGGTGCCGGACACGGACAGTCGCGCGGTGGAATTGTGGCTGGATGGGAATGATGTGCCGCTGGTGTCGATCGGCGACAAGGTGCGACTCCAGTTCGAGGGATGGCCTGCGGTGCAGTTTGTGGGGTGGCCGCAGGTCGCGATTGGGACGTTTCCGGGGCAGGTGGCGGTCATCGACGCAACAGACAACGAAAAGGGCAAGTTCCGGGTGCTGGTGGTTCCCGAGAACACACCACAGAGTGCAAGCGACTCGAAACAGGTGTGGCCGAGCAAGACGTATCTGCGCCAAGGGGTGCGGGCCAACGGCTGGGTGTTGTTGCGGCAGGTGAAAATCGGGTACGAGCTGTGGCGGCAGTTCAACGGGTTCCCGCCGGTCATCGCACCGAACGAACCGGGCGCGGACGCGGGCAAGGCCAACAAAGGAAGCAAATGATGCGGCGCGTGTCGGCAGCAGTCGTGGGGTTGTGTGCGCTGTGTGGGCTCTCAGGGGTTTGTGTGGGGCAGGAGCGGACCGATTCGGGGCCTCTGCTTTTGCCCGAGCTGCTCGACAGCGTGGAAAAAACGTATCCGCTGTTGCGGGTGGCGATTCTGGACCAAGAGGGGGCGCAGGCAGAACTTCGGTCAGCCAAAGGGGGGTTCGACCCCGTGTTCTCGGCCCGAGCGGATGGGACTCCGTCCGGTGCATATCCGGGAGGGCGATTTGATGTGGGGGTATTCCAACCGACTCCGCTTTGGGGCGCGAGCGTGTTTGGCGGGTACCGCGTTTCTGTGGGGGAATTTGCGGATTACGACGGCAAACTCGTGACGAATCAATATGGGGAAGCGCGGCTTGGGCTGGCGATTCCCCTTTTGCGGGATGGATTGACAGACAGAAGACGGACGGCGCTGGGTCAAGCAGAGGCGCAAGTGGACATTGCACAGGCGTCGGCTCAGGAGGCCCGGTTGCTCGCGCGGCGGGTTTCGGGGTTGCGGTACTTGGATTGGGTGGGGGCCGGTTTGCGCAAGCGGGTTGCGGTCGCGCTTGTGGAACTGGCGCAAAAACGGGATGCGGGTTTGCTGGAACGGACGCGGCGCGGAGATTTGGCAGCGATTGAACGGACGGACAACCTGAGGGCGCTCGTGGCTCGGCAGGGTTTGGTCGTGGCGGCACGGCGAGCGATGGAACTGTCTGCGCTGTCACTGTCTCTGTTTCATCGGGATTCGTCGGGCAAACCCATCCTTGTGTCCGAACATCGTTTGCCCCCCGAACTTCCGGCACCATCACCCCCGGAGTTCGGACAACCCGCCTTTGTGGAGGCAGACAGACAACGGGCGCTACAGCAGAGGCCGGAACTTGCGCGGCTCGACAAACAGAAACGGCAGCTCGAACTTGCGCTGCGGCTTGCGCAAAACCAAGCGTGGCCGAGTCTGGACGTGGGTGCGGCGGTGTCGCAGGATTTTGGTCCGCCGGGATATCCTCGGGACAAGACCCAGGTCGATGTGTCGCTGGCGTTTGCGTTTCCGACGTTGAATCGTGCGGCGCTCGGGCAGGTGGCGCTGCGAAAGGTCGCTCTCGAAAAATGGGAGGCGCAAAAGCAGTGGATGATGGACCAGGTTGGCGTCGAAGTGAGCGACGTGCATTCCCTGCTGCGGCAGGCGGCGGAACGGGTCCGTTTGGCCGAACAGGAATACGCATTGGCAAAGGAAGTCGAGGAGGGGGAACGCACCCGATTCAATTTGGGAAATTCGACGCTCCTTTTGCTCAACTTGAGAGAGCAAGCGACGTTTGATGCGGCGCTCAAGCGGGTGGATGCGCTGGTCGAATACCACCGCGCAGAAGTCGTCTACCGAGCCGTCTTGGGGGTCCTGTAGGAACCTCAACCACGTCACTGGAATCACAGGGTGCGGGCCGCAATTCGAGCGCCCTGGGACCTTTTGACCCTTGCATTTGATTGGGCCACGCTGGTGATCTTGCTGCCGCTGGTGGCCTGGTTGGGACGGGGGCCGGTTCTGACCATTGTGAGTGCAGTCTGCGCGGCAAGGGGGTTTTCCTGGCGCGGGTCGTCGCCTTTGTGACCCCTCAATCATGCTTGGAGGAACGCCCTGTCGCTCACAGACCCAGCAGGTCGTGGAACCACGCTTCGCCTTTCCATTGCCACAACACGGTCGTACCCAGCGCAGACAAAAACAGCAAAAGAAGAAACCAGAACAGCTTGCGGCTTTTCCTGCGCCGCAGGACCGGAAACGTCGTGGGATGTGTGGGAGTCGCGGTCGAATCACCGATAGGGACCGCCTCGCGCACCTCTGTGGGAACCTTCCGTTTCGAGGAATCCTCGGGAGTCGGCTCGCTTGTGTCTGTCACGAGGTTCCGTCGCGAGGACCGATCCGAAGCAGCCGATGGAACCGGTCCGCTGGTCGCGATTGTCCCCTGGGCTGACTGAAGTTGTTGCAGCTCTGCGGCGACCTCGGCAGCACTGGGCCGGGTGTCCGTGTCTTTCCCCAACATCTTGTGAACCAGGGCGGCCAGCTCGGTCCCCGCGTGTGGAGCAGAAGCCAGCAGCGGAGGTGGTTCGGAAAACATGTGTTTGGACAGAAGCTCTGCATCAGTGTCCGCATCAAACGGAATGTCACCCGTCAACATTTCGTACAAGATGACCCCAAGCGAATACACGTCGCTTTTGGGGTCCGCAGCGCGAGCACTTTTGCACTGTTCAGGGGCCATGTAGGCGGGCGTTCCCAAGATTGTCCCGGTGTTCGTGATGCCTTCGCCCCCTTCCGGTTCGATGATCTTCGCCAGCCCAAAATCCAAAATTTTCGCCCGCTCTCCCCCCACACTCTCCCCATCCCGAACAATCATCACATTCACCGGCTTGAGGTCC
>DAOLIT010000120.1:0-3355 GCA_035328405.1 Pseudomonadota bacterium
CTCTGGCGCTCACGCCATTCCCTCTCATGTGAAGTCTACTCCACACGTTCAAAATGTCAAGCCCACCACCGCGCAAAACTGGAATGGTACAGTCGCAGATATTGCGCGACGTGTGGGTGAACAGCTCGGCATCACGGCGCTCGTGGAAGCTGCGACGGCGGTAGAGTGGGACGATTACGAACACAGCCTTATTCAGCGCACGCCTGCGCAAGTGCTCGCCTGGCTTGAGCACTCATGGCCCGTGCTCAGCACAGCGATTCACTCCGCTTCCTCACCCGCTGAGGAGGAAGATCCACGTTACGCACGGGCGCGAAACTCCCTAGCTGCGTTTTGCCAGCTTATGATGCGACGGTTCAAGCTCCGTCCTGTCACCCGGCTCATCATCGCGAAACTTGAGGAAGCGACGCATCGGATTGAATCGGGTCAGCGGGCCAGACTTATTGTCTCCGTCCCCCCACGTGTCGGCAAAACACAGCTCGTCAGTCGGCTCTTTCCGGCTTGGTTCTTGGGGCGAAACCCACAACTCAGCGCGATTTCAGCGACGCTCAACACAAAGAACGCGGGGAGTATTGGCGACGATGTTCTTTCGTATATCAAAAATCCTGAGTACAAAAAGGTTTTTCCTGACGTTGCGCTTTCCGGCACGTCGAAAAGCAAAACGGAATTTAAGCTCTTTTCGCACGGGGAGCTTGGAGGTGAATACGGCTCCTACGGACGTGGTGGCGGATACACAGGAAAGGGTGCTCATCTTCTCATAGTTGATGATCTCATGAAAGAGACGG
Source organism: Pseudomonadota bacterium (assembly GCA_035328405.1). Taxonomy (GTDB): domain Bacteria; phylum Myxococcota_A; class Polyangia; order Palsa-1104; family JAEUJZ01; genus JAEUKA01. The sequence continues at coordinate 783 of DAOLIT010000120.1, forward strand.
AAGCCGACTCTGAAGCCGTGCTCGTAGAGGCACACAAGGCAGTGCAGGCACTTTCCAGCCGTCTTGACCCGGAAGATGTGACGTGTTGGATCGTCGTGAACACGCGATATCGTGAAAACGACGTTGTGGGCTACGTACTCAGCGAGTACATGAACGACGGCCCGTGGGAGGTGATCGCTGCTCCGCTCATCGCCGATCATACGCTTTCGGGCGTGATCGGCGTGAAGCCAAGTGGCCACGGGCATGAAGCGGAGCACTCCGCTAGTGACACGACGGTTGATGGGAAGTTAGAGATACAATCGCAGATCGCCGATCACATTCTGCCGCCTGTTTTGCAGCTCGATGGGGAGGAGCTGCCCGAGACAGTTTGGTCACGACCCGACGGCGATGTTTTGGAGCCGTACAAAACCCGCCTGGCCTACGCCCGACGCGAAGTCCTACTCAGGACTAATCCGCAAGAGTGGTGGGGCCAATATCAGTGCTGTCCGGTTGCTGCGACTGGCAACATGATCGATCCGGCGTGGTTTGGCGTCTACACGGTCGATGCTCAAGCTCTTGCAAGACAGACCTATTCGCGTGTGACGGTGAGCGTGGACACGGGCGAAGGGAAATCAGTTACAGGCGCACGCTCGGCCATCGGCGTGTACGGTGAGCCCCATGCTCCTTATAATCGCTGTGTTGGTTGTGGCGGTGACACAGGACGTAAAGCGGCTTGCGCGCTGTGCCGTGGAAGCGGCCTAGGCGCTTCCGTGCGGCTTCTTGAGTTGCTCGCTTACCCTTGGCAGCAACCCGATCAGATCCTCATTTTGAAGGCGATTGCAGCGCGATGGAAGCCCGATCTGATTTTGATTGAGGATAAGAGCACAGGTCCTGGCGTTGCGCAAAATCTGCGACGTGATACCGACTGGATTCGATGCCCGATTCAGATGATCTCTGTGAAGGGCGACAAGATCGTCCGTATGTCGAATGCTTTGCCCACGTTGCGAGATGGGCAGTACGCTTTGCCGTCTGACCCCCTCGCGATTCCCCCCTCGTGGATGGGCGTGGGTTACACGGCGGGGCTGAGGTGGACTGAAGATTTCCGAGGTGAGCTTTTGCACTTTCCGCGCTCAAAATTCAAGGACCGTGCCGATCAGCTTTCACAGCACGTCAACTGGCGCACGTTAAATCCGCTTCCCCTCACGGCGGCGACACGTCCGGCGGGTAAGACAACTTGGGCTGAGCAGTCTCGACGAGTAAGCGCAGCTCTAGCAGGCCCGACGTTTCGAGCGTTTTAGCTGGAGCATGCTACACTTGCCGTGTGAGGTGAGCATGGCGACGAGTAGACCGATACGACCAGGCGATGTGATCATTCGGCTGCTCGGAAAGTGGGCCGTCTTCGTGCAGAGCGCAGCGCCAAACTGGAAGACGGTGAAGGATTGTGAGTTTTTGTGGGATAAAACCGCGACGGGGAACGTCAAGCCGACGTGGGATGTGACGCAGAAGAAAAGCTAGATACTCGGCGTCTTGCGCCGAAGGGGGCAAATACATGGCGTGTATTGAAAAAATCTATTCAGTAAGTGCTTTGATCGGCGCGGGCGCATGTAATGCAAACTGCGATTTTTGCGCGGGAAAATACCTAAGAGATGCTGCAAACCAGGGAAATACACTGTATTGGAAAAACTTTGAGGAAGCGATCAAGCTCTCAGCTCGACACGGTGGATGGTCTTTGTCCCTTACGAGTAGCGGAGAACCTACGTGTTCACCTCAAGCTGTTACGAAAGCGCTAGAAGTCTACCAAAAGTGTGCAAATCAGGGTGCATATCTTCCTTCAGTTAACTTGTTTACAAACGGCATCCTGCTAGGAAACCGCGAATGGTGCCAAAAGTGGCTGCCTAAATGGCGAGAACTTGGCCTGACGCACTGTGCGCTTTCGATTCATTCCCACGACGTGCAGCGTCAAGCAAAAGCCTATGGCCTTGACACTTATCCCGATTTCCATAGTATATTCCGAAACATCGAAGAATGTGGTGTTGGAATCAGATGTACTCTTTTGCTGCGGCGTGGCGAGGTCGATGACGCAGTATCCTACGCAAAAGCGGTAGATTCACTCATTACGCTGGGTGTGAGAAATATCACGAGTTGGCCGATTGGAAAACCTGACGGAACACGAACAAAAGACACACCTACGCGACTAGGGATGCTGTCAATTCGCCTGTGGTTGAGAAAAAACGCTAAGCTCTGCATGGGCCACGTTTGGGGTGGAGGCGTGTTCGATTACAAAGGCAACATTTTGCGACTTACAGACTATGTGACACGTCATGACCCAAAGGCAAACTTTGTTCGCCAGCTTGTCGTCTTTCAAGACAATACCGTAGCGTACTCATGGATTCGCGAAGGGGCTTTGTGCAAGATTTAGATACTCGGCGCAGTTGTGGTCCAAGGCAAAAACACATGCCCGATGCCGAGCGCGGTGCCACTGGCGAAGCCCGATGAATCGACCAAATTGACCAGCGCCGGAGTCGTGAAGTTGTAGCCTGACCACCTAAGCAACGTTCCTTGCCCTTTATCTCCAACCGTGTTCGCGTTACCAA
>DAOLIT010000120.1:3455-12468 GCA_035328405.1 Pseudomonadota bacterium
CAAGTTCTACGAAATCAGCGCCGACGAACTCTAACCCTCACGCGCCCTCGCTTCCATCTAGCGATGGGCATCCTCAGCACTCTTAGATCAATTCCTACACGCTTCGCACTCGCTTTTGAAGCGATGCGTCGCGCTCCGTCTCCCCCTCCAATTCCACGGGCGAAACAGTCGCAACCCGTAGCGCGCACGGCAACCTCCGTTGCAGCGCAAAGCGACGCGCAAGGGCGCACGCTTCCCAACCTCCAAATCATCAACGATTGGATCGTCCCGTCTACGATGGGCTGGGATCTGGACTCGCTACAGGCTGCGGTGCTCAGCTTAGAAAACGGCAACCTGTATGCAGCTCACTCGCTTATGCTGGCAATGACAAGGGATGCGACGGTAGCCCACGGTTTGACGGTTCGGCGCATGTCTCTGTCTGCTTTGCCGTGGAAGATTGAGTTCCCTCCTTCGATTCCTAAAGCTGCGCAAGAAGCACTTTTGAAACACTGGCCCGATGCGATCACGCCTCAAGATTTGGCGACGGCAAGTGGCTACACAGTGATGCTTGGCCTTGCTCCTTCGGCGCAGCAATGGTTCGAGGTAACTGAGGCAACGGGCGAGAAATACTGGCAATTCCGAAGTGAGATTCTCGAAACTGGCTACCTTCAGTTCCGAGCTGACTTGAGAAAGTATTTTTTCATTGCTCGTTCGGGATATCTAGAGGTCGTTGACGACGGAAATGCGTGGGTGGTCTACAAGTCGCTCGGTGATCGGCGGCATCATCTTGACTGCGCAGTCCGCACACTTGCAACGCTTTGGTTCATTACCCAAGAGGCGATACGGTATCACCGGGCGTATAACGCGGAGTATGGGCGACCTGTCAAGGCGCTCATGGTTCCAGATCAACATCGGCTGAGTGAGGACGTGGCCCGACTTGTCGAGCAAGCGAGCGGACTCTACGGGGGTTCGACCATCATCCTTCCGCAGTTTGCCGAAGGGATGGGTACAGCCTCCTTCAATATGAAACTTATCGAAGCGAAATCGAAGGGTTTTGCCACATTTAGCGAGCTTGCAAAAACCTGTCGTGACTTGATCACGCTGTACCTAGTTGGCGTGCTTGAAACGACCGGCGGGCATTCCGCTAGCAACGCGAAAGCACAGACGCAGCTCAAAGTAGCAGATCGCTACACGGCGGCTGACGCTCGGATTCGAGAGGACGCGATCAACCGGATTTTGCGGCGGTGGGCCGAGTTCAACGGTTTCGAGGACGCACCGATCTACTCAATCGACACGTCACCTCCTGCTGATGAGGCACTGAAAGCTCAGACGGCAAAAGATCGCGCTGCCGCAATCAAAGCGACTGCCGACGCGCTAAAAGCAATGTCCGATTGGGTCAAGATTGACGAACCCCGAGTGAATGCTCTCATGCGTGAAATCGGAATTGACTTCGCTCCCGAGAGAGCGCAGCCGGTAAGTCCCTACTTGGCAAACGGTTTGTCGGGTGAACACGCATCGGGTGCTGTGCTTGTCGTTTGGGAAGTGCCTCACGAGCTGGCGCTTGAGCTTGCCGTGCCAGGTGGCGAAGCTCCCGAAGAACTGCACCTCACGTTCGCCCTGTGCCCCGAATCTTCCCTTGCTGACGTGCTCGCTGCGATGGTTGGCCTAGTCCCGATGCTTGAACCTTGCGACGCCCTTGTCGCTGGCGTCGCCTCGTGGCCTGTAACGGCTCCTGAGAGTGCGTCACCGGCAGAAGCACGGCTGCCCACTCGCGCAGCCCCCGAGCGCCCCGAGTCGTCGGAGTCCACGGGGGAGCTAGAGGAACCGGAGGGTGAGGGTGAGGACACGGGCAGGGGCCAGCCGAGCGAACCGAGCGAACCGGGTGCGAAGCGGAGTACTCCGCTTGCTGCGTCCGCTTCTGATGTCGTGCGCTCAAGGTCAAAGGGAGCGGGGAGCCAGGGCACACTAGCCTACGTCAGTCTTGTGGATGCACCTTCGCTTACTGATATGCAAGTGCGCATCGTCAAGGCGCTCTCTGCTGTCGGTGTAGACGCTAGCATGAGCCACGGCTTCATTCCGCACATTACGCGGGCGTATCTACCTGAAGGCAGCTCGATTCGTTCGCCCTCCAAGTCGTACCCGATTCACATCTCGCAGCTTTCGGTGTGGGCCATGGGTGGGAAGATTCGAGTGCCGATGGCTTTGATTGATGAGCCCAGCGTAGCGGAGCACTCCGCTTCCATTTAGCGAACAGGTCAACATGAAGCTCATCTCTCTAACCTCGCACATTCTGCCGCTCAGCCCAAACGGATCACCACCTCGTGATTTCACTTTGATTCCGCGCGGAACACTCGAAACCGTCTACGGCGATTTTGAGTGGACTGACCGATCGGGGCGTGCTGTCACGGAGATGTGGGGTCGGTTGAATCGCCGTTTCATGTGGGATTACCAACACCTGAGCGATCACGACGGCAAAGACGGCAAGCCGATGGCTTCTGTCCATGATCGGCGAAGCGCGGGTAATGCCCAACCTCTCGCCGACGCGAACGGTTTCCATTTGCGCGATCAATTCTGGACTCCCGATGCGGATCGCTACATCCGGCAGAAGGAATATCTTTATTTCTCGCCAGTGATCGGCGTGGATGAAAAGACACGCGAGATCATTGCAGTTTTGAAGGCGTCTTTGACGAACGACCCTGCAACGCTGGGCTGTGCTCCGCTTTTGCTCTCGGTAAGCGAAGACGATCAAATTGAGGAGCTAACCGCCATGGCCGCACCAAGCTCTGAGACTCCAACGGAGTCGCACGCACCGTCATCGGAAACACCGGGAGAATCACACCGTTTGGCTGCTGCTGAGGAAGCGGCTGCCAGTGAAGCGGTCAAGCCTGGTCCTGTTTCGCACAACCCGGATGATTACCCGAAGGATGAATCTGTCGATTGGGATGGTCCGGCGGCTGAAAAGGGGGTTTGGGAATGGGCGGGTGAGACTGCGGACGGCAAACCGAACTTTCGGAAGGCCCGTCCAATGTTTGGCGTTGTCGTCGGTAAGGGCGACACGAAGGGCGATTTCAAGCTCATTCACCATGCGATAAAGGACGGCAAGCCCGTAACCGTTCGCGGTGGTGTGCGTGCTGCGATGAACGCGATTCAAGATGCTCGGGGCGGTGTTGATATGCCGTCCGAGTACGTCGCGGGCGTCAAGTTGCACCTCGCTGCGGAAGCTCATCGTTTTGGCGATAAAGCCCCTTGGGAGACAGAGCGGAGTACTTCGCTTTCTACGACTGGCGGCCCAAGCGCCGCCATAGCGCTCATCGCCCAGCCCAAAGCGATCGCACATCCTCACGGCTCCCCTGCAAAGCATGAGGTCAGCTCGGTTCTCGTTCGCCGCCTTTCCGATGGGCACACGCTGTGGGGTCGGCGACACGATTCCAAGCGGTACACCACGCCGGGTGGGCTTTTGCGTAAGGATGAGCGACCGATTGATGGCGCGGTAAGGGAGTTGAAAGAGGAAACGGGAATTGATGTTACTCCTCACTCTCTGGCCTACCTCGGGACGCTTCGCACAACTACTGAAACGGGTGCCCCGATTGACGTTCACGGCTACCACCTCACGCTTCCCGATCACGTTGTGGCCTGCGCTGACAAAGATCCCGACCGCGAAGTGTCGAGTTGGGAGTATCTCGCATGCCATCCGCTTTCTGAAATGCACGCACCGCGAAATGCTTTGAGCGTGCTTACACTCAATCCCTTCCATAAGGATGAACTCAGCAAAAAAACGGAGATTTCACCCATGGCCCTGACCACGAACCACCAAAAAGCCTACGCTCTCGTGAAAGAGCTGTCGGCGCTTCTTCCAAGTATCGCAGCCGATCAGGCTGCTGTCAACTCGATCAAGTCGCTCAGCGATTCGCTTGCGGCAGCCGGTGCCACCGGAGAGGGCTATGACGTTGAGGTTGCCCTGTCCGTGCTTCCGACCGTCATGGAGATCACCTCCAGCAAAACCGCCGAAGGCTTGAACGGCAAGCTCTACGCGCTGTCGGACGCTTCCAAGGTTGCTCCTGTCGCGTTGCAGCTTTCGACCGAGCAAGCATGCCTGATTGAGATTGAGCGCGGCATCAAGCGTGGTGCGATCAGCCCGAGCGAGCGCAAGGTCTATGCCGATCGCGTTGCAGCCCGCAAGCTCTCCCTGTCGGATTGCCAGGCCCGTGCAAATGGCCCCGTGCTGTACTCGGTTCCGAATCAGGAGCCAGCTCCGCAAGGTGCGAACAGCGCGACGGTGAGCCTGACGGCCCCCGCTCAGACCGGCACGCTTCTTAATGCAGCGCCGCCCGAAGGTCTGAAGCCAGCTCAGAAGGTTGAGCTGTCGGCTCAGCACGAGGCTTTGCTCGCTGCTGCCGAGCGTGAATCCGGCTTCAAGCTGCCGCGTGAGAAGGTGGCTCAGACCATCGCTCAGATGTCGCGCAAGGGTGAGCCGGTGCGCGTTGAGAATCCAGGCAATTAGCGCGGCCTTGGTCGCGTGTGAGTGACGAAACAACGAATTTGAGGAGTATCTACCATGGCCGCAAAGCAAGAACCAGTGCAATTTTTTCGATCTTCCTACGAGAAGAAAGAGCCTACGACCTATCTGAAGCTCAAGGCCGGAGAGGTCATTTATATGGGAACGCTCGCGATGCGCGTCTCTGGCAACGACTACGTTGAGACGTATGTCGCTGGCACCAACAACGCGATTCTCATGGGCGTGGCCCGTGCGACCTACGACAACAGCGCGGGCGTTGGCGACAAGACCTATGCTGACGACAACCCGATGGTGTTCGAGCGTGGCGTGTTCAAGCAGTTCACGTCGGACGGCACCATCACCTTCGATGACGTTGGCGTTGAGGTTGGGCTCAAGAGCAACTGGGAAATTGGAACGACCGTCGCCGCGAACGAGTGCGGCGCGACGCTCATCGCGATTGACCAGCGAAGCACGAACGGAGATACGGTCTACGTGGTGGATATCCATCAGTCAGGCCCAGTCTAGGAATTTCAAGCCCCTAGCTGAGAGGGGCAAAGCGAAGTACTCCGCTGGCTGTGCGCCAGCGCAACCAGTGAGGTGATAAATGGCAACTCCCGCTCCAGGAAACAGTTTTTATTCGGGCGATAGCGACATCAGCGTTCTCGTGACTGGCATCAATGCAATCATGAGCACCATGCAGTTCACGAACGACCAGGCTCTCTACTCGAAAGTCTGCTTTGTGGACAACGGCGCAACGACCAACGGCACTCCCGTCGGGCGTTCGATTGCAGGTGTCAACAACGGCAATGACGGACAGGCTGGCGAGATGATTCACTATCCGCTCAGCCCGGTCAGCAACGCCCCGGTCAAGTGGCCGTTTGGTGTGCCCCGCGATGAGAAAGACATCGTGATCGTGGATGTCGCCGTTGAGCGTGCGCGTGTCAATGTGCCAGTCGAGAAAATCTACCTTGACAAGCAAGATCCCTACCAGATTTTGAGCGCGAAACAGGGAATGATCGCGTCGCGCATGTTGCGCGCACCGGATTTTGACTTGGTTGCGCTCATAAACAGTAACCCAGCCCCAACAAACTACTTTGACGGACTTTCCTACTTTCACACTGCGCATCCAATTGCTCCGGGCAGCTCCGTGACGTTCTCAAACGATATCACTTGCACCGCAGCGGAGTGGGACACCGGTGACGGCTTGGCCAAGTTGCTCGACGCGCTGGCTTTGATTCCTTGGTTCGATGGGAAGCTGAAAGACGGCTCCATGTCCAAACCGCTCATCCTGACCCCACGGCAGACTGTTGCAGTGAAGGCTCGTCAGCTTGTTGGTATGATTACCAACTTGGCGGGTCCAGCTTTAATCGGTACTGCGGCTGGCGGAGCGCAGACCTCGTTTTTGAACGGCATGGTAACTGACGTTATCAACTTTCAAGACCTATATCAGCCGACGGTCTACCCGGACAGTGGCAAGTACGTCTACGCAATCGCGAACGCCGGAGGCTCGGTTCAGCCTGCCTTCATCGTGTCGCCGAAACGCTGGCCACAGATGTCTGTCTACGGACTTGACCCCCAGGAAGAGATTCGACGCAAGGAAGGGGCGATTGGTTGGTCTTGGGATGGCTATTGGGGCGTCGGCTGCGGCCTTCCACAATGCAGTGTCAGAATGAAGATCGGCTAACTTTACCCAAAAAGGTAGGAGGTTCCTATGTCTGTCGCTCCAGCTCTCGCACTGCCCGCGAACGGAGCATCGCCAGCGGGTATGCTCACAAATACGACCGGAATGGTTCGGCTGACTGTTGCGCTTTCAAGTCCGACCGTGCCTGGTTCATGGCAACTCATCAAGCGCAACGCCGACTCTGGAGATTGGTTCTTCGTAAACGACCCACGAGCGCGGCTAAGCGTCGGCGATGACGGCGCGGTCGTCGGCGAATTGCACTTCCCCGACGCAGAAGGCAACGCCAAGTATTTCGTTGTGCAGACTCGTCCATCGGGAGACTCTGTCCTTTCGACGGCGACTGTCTACCTTTCGGCTGAGACTGTGATTGCGAACAGCGTCGGCGCGGTGAACACCACTACGCTTACGGCTTCGGGTGCGGTCACTGCCAATTCGACGCTTACCGTGGCTGGCGCATTCACTGCGTCTACCACGTCCACCTTTACCGGCATCGCGACTTTCAACGCAGCCCCGGTGTTTGCTTCTGGCCTCACCGCTTCGGGTGCAACGGCGATTGATTGGAGCGGCGCGACTGCCAACTTCACGACTTCGACCGGCACTTTCACGGCAGCTCTCGCTGCGAATAAGAACTTCGCAGTCTCGACGAGTGGCACTGGCACCATCGTGCTCGACAACGCTTCCACCTGGAGCATGGGCGCGACGACCGGCACCACCGGAACGCTTGGGCGCGACGGTCAGACCTTGAATCTGCCGGGCGTTGTAACTTGCGCGGGCGTGCTTTCGCCTCCGACGGTCGCAAACGCGGCTGTTCAGGGCGGAGTTCCGATCGTTTTCCGCCACACTCTCGACAGCGGAGCGGATGGCGATCAGGACATCGTGGTCACTCCGAAGGTAAGGGTCGTCGATGCGTGGCTCGTGATGAAGGGCGCTGGAACGGCGGGATCGGTTGTCACCGTGAAAAACGGCGCGACTGCAATCTCTGACGTGCTCGACGTGAGCGCGAAGGCTGACAAGGATCTGGTTCGCTTCACTTCGATTGATGATGCTCAGCACGAAATCACGGCGGGCGGAACACTCCGCTTGTCGAAGGCTTCGACCGGCGCGGACTTCCCCGGCGCTGAGGTCTACGTGCTCGCTCTTCACATCGCCTAGTTGACCGGCTGCCGCTTCGGCGGCGCTGGTCTGTCCAGAATCCGCTCTACGGCTGCTTTGCTATCGTGTAAAAGCTCAGCGAACTCTTTGAGAGCGCCTCGCATCGCTGCGGGAAAAGCCGCATCAAAATCTTCAGGCTCGTCGGTGGGCATGGGCTTAGCTGTGTTCATGAAACGTCGAAAGAACGCAATCAGCTCAGCTTCGTTCAAATCGCTTTGCAGATCATACTCGATTTCTGCCGGTTGTATGAACCACATGTATGAGGGACGCAAGCCTGCACCCTCCATGAAGCGATTGATCTTCAGATCGGCAACGAAGGCTGTGAAGTGAATTTTACGGGACGGCATATTCAAAGCGTAGCACTCCGCTTCCGTTTCGCAACGCGGGCCATGGCTTCCGTCCATTATGACGACCCTGTACGTATCCCCCGAGCGTGTCTATGAGCTGAGCCTTCCCCCGGCGCTGTTGTTCGCAACTACGGACGAAGTGCCGACACCGTTGCTGCCCGGCGTCATCTCCGACGTGGCAAAGACTACGGGGGGTGGCACGGCAAGCCTAGAGCTTACAGGCAATCCATGCGGCACGTTCTCCGTCGTTGTGCAGTGCATGAGCGGCGGCGAGATCAACTCGCTCGGAGTTGTGAATCCCGGCTCCCTGCCTTCATTTCGGCTTTCTGTTGATGCCGGAACCACCTGGAATCGAACGCGCACAGTGAGTGCGGACGACGACCGAGCGTTTATCGACTACATCTCAGGGCTCGTTGGACCGTCCACGGGTGGGCCGATCGGCTTGCGCTTGGTCGCACAGCCCGGCACCTACGTCGCTGGCGACACGTTCACAGCAACGACGTTGCCCTCTCCCGATTTGGTTGCGCTGATTCCAGCAGAATGCGACTATGCGGACGGCTTTCTCGTCGGTAGCTGGGGTGACACTCTGCCGCTCACAGCGTGGGGTGCGGATTTGGAGCAAGCGGTCTGCGATCACGTTCGTTGGCGCATGATCTGCAAAGCAGGACTTGCCAGCCGTGACGATATGAGCAGATACCATCCCGATCAGGTAGGTGCAACACGCTTCTATCAGCGCGCGCAGTCTGGGGAGTTTGCGAACCATCCGGCCTATTTGCCGAGCTTGAAACGTGGAACGGGAACAGCGCGTACGTCATTTCCGATGATGGTCCCAGCTCGGGACCCGCTCGGGGGGATGTTGATCTAACGCGGTAAGCGCGGTGGTGAAGCGGAGTGCGTGGAAGGAATATGCCAGCGACCCTCAGAAAATCAGGCGCTCCTCTCTCAGCCTCACTGGCCCGCGTCAGACGCCTCATCCCTGTTGTGGCTTCTGAGGCAGCCGTAGAAGCAGTGCGGCGCTTGGTCATGGAGTGCTTTCGCGGACAGCACGATCCGGACGGCTCTCGATGGCCTCCGCGAGCTGATGGTACAGGTCGTCCATTGCTCCTAACCATCGGTGACGCTTTGGAATTTTGGGCAGAACAGGGCACGGTTTACGTGGAGTGTCCAACAAAACCGCACGCTGACTATCAGTTCTGGGGAACGCGCACCATTCCATCCCGTAGATGGTCGCCCCCGCCTGGGATGCCGATGCCGATGAACTGGCAGCGCGAAGTGAATCGGGCAGTGAAAAAAGCGTTGAGCGAAGTACTCCGCTTCAAGGTGTGAAATGAGTGTGAAACAAGCTGTAGCTCTACTCGA
>DAOLIT010000121.1:0-6791 GCA_035328405.1 Pseudomonadota bacterium
AACGCATTTTCGCGCCTAGAATGCCTGCGTAAGCCGCTTGCGAACGCATTTTCGCCCCTAGAATGCCTGCGTAAGCCGCTTGCGAACGCATTTTCTGCGCTCAACATGCCTGCGTAAGCCGCTTGCGGATCAGCTCCCAGCGCGACGAACCAGAAAGTGGAAAGGAAGTCGCGTGTGGGCCCTTCTTTCGCGCCAGCCCAAACTGCCCAAACCGCGCGAGCCACGAGCAAACTCGCGCCCGCCGGTTTGGGCGACGACCTAATACTTAGGACCCGATGGGAAGTACATGTGGTCGAGGAGAACCACATGGGTTTCTCCTTTGTGTTTGGGCGAGCCTTTGTCTTGAACCGTGCCTGAAACCGTGCCTGTTTCGTTTGCGGCCTCCTTGACCGGTTTTCCATCGCCCTTGCCCGGCACGACGGGTGGCTCTCCGAGCAGCAAGAGACCAACCGACACGCCAACGAGACTGCCAACCAGCATCTGCTTGAAGGACATGGCGAACCTCCTCAGGGTCGCAGACGCCTTCTGCAAAGCACCAACACCATGCCGGCGCTTGCACAGAAAACGACCGACGGCCCAGTGAGCAGAACTCACGATGAGTCCTACTTGGTCGCAGACTTGTACGGCCTTCCACACAAGTCAAGCGTTTTTCTTTTTGGCCAGGTGTTACCCTGCGGGGCATTTTGGACGTGACGGAATCGCTCGCATGAACATCGGAACTCTTCCCGTAAAACCCGAGGTTCTCTTGGCCCCGATGGCGGCGGTCACCGACCTGCCCTTTCGGACGGTGTGCGAAGAAATGGGCGTCGGCCTGACCGTGACAGAATTTCTGTCCGCCCGAGCACTTTGCGAAGGGGCCCACAAGACGCTGAAAAAGCTCACGGCGTCGCTCAACGGACGGCCTTTTGGCGTGCAGATTTTTGGACGGGAACCGGAGTCGCTCGACAAAGCGGCGCGGATGGCGTGCGAAGTGGGCGCGTCTTTGGTGGACTTGAACATGGGTTGTCCGGCCAAGCGGGTCGTGGCGGGGGCGTGCGGGTCGGCGCTCATGAAGGAACCGGATCTTGCGCAAACGCTGGTTGCGACGGTGCGAAAAGCGGTCCCGTCGCACATTCCGGTCACGGTGAAACATCGCGCGGGGTGGGACGACAAACACCTGAATGCGCCCGAATTTGCGGTGGCGATGGTCGAAGCGGGCGCGGCGATGGTGACGGTTCACGGACGGACGCGCAGCCAAGGGTTTTCGGGCAAAAACTCGCTCGACATCATTCGCAAAGTCCGAGAAGCGGTCCCATCGCATATTCCGGTGGTCGGGAACGGCGACGTGGTGACGCTGCTCGATTACGTGAGGATGCGCACGGAAACGGGCTGCGACGCGGTGATGATTGGACGCGGGGCGTTGGGAAACCCATGGTTGTTTCGCGACATCGCGCTTTGGCTCTCAGGGCAGCCTGCTGCGCCGGCACCCACGATCGCGGAACGTCGGCGCGTGTTTCTTCGCCATGTGAATTTGGTTTCGGAACACGCAGAGCCCAAAAAACTCATCCACGAGGTGCGCAAGGCCGTCGCTTGGTACACCAAGGGGCTGCGCAATTCCTCGTCGCTTCGCGATCAACACACTGCCCCGACAGACCCGAAGGCGCTGGTCTCTGTGACCCTGGAGTACTTTGATTCGCTGTGCCAGGGACTGCCTTGTTAGGTTCTGTGGCCGGCTCTGTGACCGGCTCTGGCAGGTGCTGTGGAGCTGGACTAGCCGACGACGGTGGGTGCGCAGGTTGAAACGCCAGCCCCAACAATGCGGGTGGCCAAGGTGTCTTGCACGCGAACCCATTGGGCGCTGCCGGTCGCGTTGGGGTCCCAGCGATACACGCGGCTAATGTTGTTTTCCGTCACAAACACGTAGTACCGACCTCCCCACTGCGCAAACGCCCACGCGCCGGGACTGGATGCCAGCGGCGGAATCGTCCAGGTCAAGGCGGCTTGCGCATTCGTTTTGTCCACCCGAATGATGCGATGGTTGGCGTCGGTGGCGGGGAAATAGGCGTACAGCTCTGCGGCCCCAGTGCCCGTCATTTCGGGTGAAGTTTGGCTGGTCGCAAAATTCCCGATTTTGGTCGGCTTGATCGGTGCGGCATCCAGCGGATTGAGTTTCCACAACTGAGAGGTAGACCCAAACGTAGCCAAGTACAGCGATTCGATCTTGCTGCCTGCGGTGTCGGACACAAAGCCCATGCCGACCTTGGCTGTCATCGCGCCGTCTCTTTGATAGCCGCTATCGACGCACTTGCTGGGATTGTTGGTCGGTATCTTGTAAAGCTTGCCGTCGTCGTAGTTGAGCCATGCGTAGGCCCGACGATCCACCGACATGGAATTGGGACTGCTCCCGGTGGGGCACGAAATTTTGCCAATGACCTTCACGGCGTTTGGGGCGGTGTCATTGCGTGGTTCAAACGAGAGCAGTTGGTTGCTCGAATCCAGCAGGTACACAAACTCGCTCGCGGCCAACTCGCAGGAATCTACGCATTGGCCCCCTCGGCAAGTCTGCGCAAAGTCGCATTGTGCAAGCAGAGCGCCCGGTGTCCCGTCGGGATTGCAGGAATGGACCTCGTTTTGCACACACGTATTCGCCCCTGGAGTACACGCCACGCAGCCCAAAGCCGCGTCGCACACGGTCGCCGTGGAGCACTCCAACGTCTGCGTGTATTCGCCAACCTCGTTGCACGTCGATAGCACGTTGCCCAAGCACTTCTTCTCCCCAGGCTGGCACACCGCACCAGGAGGCAGCTCGCTACCGCCGATTCCTCCGCTGTCGTTGCAGCTTCCAGCGCACAGCGTGAACACGCCAAAGAAAAAACCCATGAACGAACTTCGCAATAAGCCTATCTGCATGGTTCCCCCTATCTCTCCCGACTCCGGGAGTGCTTCTTAGCTTTGCGAAAAACGGGGCCGGGCACAATGTGTCCGTCGAAAAAGCGGACACAAAGTTGCTTACATGGAGGATGTACGCGGCGGTTGTTCGGAGGGTGGTGCAAACAGGGGAAGTTGAAACGGTGGTGCGAGAGCTTCGCAAGACACACCCAACCGGCCTAGTGCATCGGCCACCTGTTCAGAAAACCCTGACAAGAGGAGCACCTTTTGGGCCCCACAGGCTGTCGCAAACTGCACCAGGTCGTCTTGCGCAAGCCCGTCGGGAAATGTCCACACCCGCGCGCCCCGAAACGCCCACGTAGGCAGCTCCCACAGGGGACACAGCACGATCTCCCCGGCGAGCGGAGTGTAAGACAGCGACACGGGTGGCCTGACCCCGCACACTTTTTCAAACAACACGCGCAGCCGTCTGTGAAGCCGCACAGGTGCGTCCCCAAGCTGCTGCTTGAGCCTGGCGAGCCGGTTTGGGGAACTCACGCGCACGCACAAGGGCACGCCCTGCTCGCGTGCCCGCTTCTGTTCCTCGAACAGCGCCCCCAGAATCTCATCGTCCGATGGAATGTGCGAATGCTGGGCGGCACACGAGGCCGAGAGCACCAAGGTGTCTGCGGGCCGCACGCTGAGAGGTTGTCCGTTCGGCATCGGTTCCTCACTCGGCGTTCCGGCATACACCACGCGGTGTCCGTCGGGTAACCTGATCCACAGGGCCGCAGAACCCGGCATGTCGCCGTTTGGAAACAGCTCCAGCCGCAATTTCCCCCACGTGAAGGGGCGACCCGGCGGAGACACAAGTTGCGGGCACAACACCGGCCCCTGCACCGCCGAACAGAGCGCCGCCGTCGCCTCGGTGAACAGCACCACCCCGCAACGGTTCAACCGGCCTTCCACCGCCCACGCCGACGACACGAAACACAGGGACTGACTGCGCGCCGCATCAAAAAAGAAACCGAGCCCGGACAGGCACGCACCGCGTCTCCACACGACAGGACTCGAAAGGGGAGGCATCTCACCCAGGGTTTGCCGCAAGGTCCTGCGTGCTTTGGTCGGTGGGCGACGCCAAATCAGGGAGCGAAAACGAAAAATCCCGGACGGGCGCAGGCGACAGATCATCTACATAGGGACAAGTTTCCGTCGCACCCTTTTTTCGACAGTAGTTTTCGACACATTCATATTCGTCCGGGCAACGCGGTTCCCCCGTTCCGCACCGGTACGAACACACCGGCAGATCGGGACTGAAACATTGCGCAAGACCCGCCACGGCCAAGCCGAGCAGAAAAGCGGCAGCCACAAAGCCACCTCGAACCCAGGGTTTCTTTCTCATTGCGATGCCCCCGACGGCACAAGACCGAGTGCGTTCCATCCAAACGACGCAGAGGAGGATCGCACAAGCCCAGTCATTTTCTTTTCGCTGGAAGCCTTTGGCTTGCGAACAAAATCCACGACGAACAGCGTCAGCGCCGTTGCGGCCACTGTTCCACCGACCGCAAACAGCGCAATCGCCGTTTGGTTGTACGTCCGCCCCTCGCTCGTGAGCGTGGAATACGCCTCGCGCTCGCCCTCTGTGTAGGTGAGGGGACGGTCCCCCGAAAGCAGCGTGGTCCTTCGACGCAGCTCATCGGCCCGGCTTTGCGCGCCCAAACCGATCACCGCACCACCAGTCAGCAGAGCGACCGCCGACGCCACCGAAACCCAACCCACCACACGCAACTTGCTCGGAGGCGGTTCCGGCGGAGTGATGGGCGGTCCTGTGTCTTTGGGTGCAGGACTTGCTGCCGCTGCGTCCGCAGTGCCACCCGTCCCTGTCGTGGCTGCGGGCGCGGCCTGGGGCGAAGTTGCAGGCGAAGTTGCGGGCGTTGAACCTGTCGGTGCAGTCGCGCTCGGCGTGGTCGTCGCGGTTGCCGCCCCTGTGGAACTCGCCGGTGCGGGAGCATCCGTTTTGGAAGAACCCGCTGGCGACGGTGTTTGCGCGGTCTGCGACCCAGCAGCCGCGGTTCCTGTTCCCGTCTCTGTTTGCGTTCCCGCTCCCGTCTTTCCAGCAGGTTCAGCCATCGCGGCCTCGATCGCTTTCACCCGTTCCTCGATCGCTGTCCGATTCGCCGCCTGCGGGGCTGCCGCCAGATACGCTTTGTACGCCGCCAAGGCTTGCGGCAACCGACCGGCCCTTTGCCACGATTCCCCAATGTTTTCCAACAGAGTAGATTCCTTCGTGATGTCGTGCGCGGCTTGATATTCGCGCGCCGCCAACTCGAATTTGCCCGCAGCAAAAGCCTCTTGCGCTGCATCGAAGTGCTGCCCCGCCGCAGCCAAGTCTTGCGCCCACACGTTCGATGCCATCGCGACCACGGCCAAAGACGCGCACAAGACGAGCCACCTGGCCAGCCCAAAAACCCTCGAGCGTGCTACCTCGCGACGCTCACCGCGTTTGCATGTTTCGTCCTTCATCGAGGCCGCCATCCTACTCCAAGCCGCTTGGCGCACGAACGGGTTTGTGTACCCAAATTCGATGCCACCCGATGCCGTCGGGGGACAACGCGAGGGCGTGAGAAACGTGGGAGACATCAACGGGGCGGTTTCGGACACTCGACCCGGCAAACCCGAAAGGCGATTTCTGGTCCCATGACGGTCCAAGACCGATTCCAAACCTCTGTCGCCTTCAGAGGGTGAAAAAGCCAGAAGACCAGCGTGGTTTCAGCCGGATGTGGCAACGCTGTCAATGCGCCCCCGCATTCGGCGTACCATGACTTATCTACTCCGTTCCCGACCCCTTTAGATGGAGAACGCCATGTCCAAAAGGTCCACCGTTCTGATTGCGTTGCTGTGTTGTTGTGTCGGCTTGTCGTCCGCGTGGAGCAAAAAGCCCACCAAAAAACCCGCAGCGACCGCAGTACAAACCGAAGCAGAGCCGCCCGCCGAGAAGTCGAACACTGAAAGCCCTCCGGCAGCACCCCAGGAAAACATGTGGTGGTCGGACACCGCGATCGTGGGTCCAGCCCAAGTCGATTTGGAAGGGCAGGCCAAACTCGATTTGCCCGACGGCTTTGTCTATTTGGCCAAGCAAGAGGCGCAAGCGTTGATGGAGCGGCTCGGCAACAAACCGGGCCCTACGGATGTGGGTGTGATTCTGCCCAAGAAACTCGACGACAATGCGTTCATTGTGACCGTCGATTGGGCGCGCGAGGGGTACGTCAAGGACAACGATGCGGACAAACTGGACGCGGACAAAATCCTCGACAGCATCAAGGAAGGGACCGAAGACGCCAACGAGTACCGAAAGGAACACGGTTTCCCACCTGTGGAAGTGGTCGGCTGGGGTGAGAAACCCCGGTACGAACGCCCGGTACACCATGTGGTTTGGGCCGTGATCGGAAAATCGGAAAAGGGCGAATCTGCGAACTTCAACACGCGGCTGCTCGGTCGATATGGAGTGTTGTCGCTCAATCTGATCTGTTCGCCCGAGCAATTGACCAACCTCAAACCCACGATGGCAGATCTGCTCAAGCGGACGACGTTTGGCGCGGGAAACCGGTATGAAGATTTCCAGGCCGGCCAAGACCGAGTGGCGGATTACGGCCTGGTCGCGATGGTGATCGGGGGCTCAGCACTGGCGGGCAAAGTGGTGAAAGTGGGTCTTTTGGCCAAGTTCGGAAAGGTGCTGTTGGGCATCCTCTTGGCGATGAAAAAGGCGTTTGTCCTGCTGCTTGTGGGCATCGCAGCATTTCTGCGTCGGTTGTTCGGTGGAAAGGCGTCCGCAGAACCTGCCCCTGTGGACACAAGCCCGCCCGACAACTCGAACGACAACGCGCCCACGAACTCGAACGACAACGCGCCCACGAACTCGAACGACAACGCGCCCACGAACTCGA
>DAOLIT010000121.1:6891-12368 GCA_035328405.1 Pseudomonadota bacterium
ACGACACCCCCCCCTCAGCCGCCGGCTGACACGCACCGTTTGGTACGCGCGCTGTACCGATTGGTTCAGGTTGTTGTGGCGTCGTCCGCTCCGCAAAAGGGTGTCTGCCTCAAAATCCCTACCGAAATGGAGAGCTCCCCGGTTGGTCTGTTCCTTGCGCAGGCGGCTGCCGAATGAGCCCCTATCGGGCAGTCTGTGAAATCGGAAAGAAAGGCAAGGACACCCCATGAACCATCGACCCCTACTTTTGGCCTCTGTGCTTTGGGCTGCGGCTTGCGGCAACACTCCGGCGACCGAAGAAACGCTTGGTCCAGACGGACCACAGGTGGATGTAGAACAAACCGCGCCCGCCCAGGACTCAGGCGGGGACCCCAACAGTTTGGCCATGGCCAAGCAAAACGGCGCGCAGATCGGCTTGGGCACGGGCGAGACGCTGCAAGAGACCGCCGTGGTCGCGGACGGTTTGGGACAGACCCACACGCACTACAACCGCACCTACAACAACCTGCCCGTCGCAGGCGGCGACTTTGTGCTGCACCAAAAGGGCGGTTCCTTTTTGGGTTTTTCCTCAACCCTCAAGACACCCGTCAATGTTGGTCTTTCGCCCACCCTCAGCGCCGTTGGTGCGACCGCCGAGGCGCTCAAGCAATACAGCGGAACGGCGGTGCTCGCCAAAGTCCGGCTCGTCGTCCATGCGTTCGGGGATTCCCCCAAACTCGCGTATGACGTGGTGCTGTACAACGATGCCGACAAAGACAACTTCGAGAGCGTACAGCACACGTACATTGACGCTGCCACCGGCGCATACTTGGGGCGTCACAACGACGTGATGCCAACCGCTGCGGTCGGTTCGGGCAAGAGCCTGTATATGGGCACGCTGCCCCTGACCGCCAACAGCATCACGGGCGGTTTCGAGCTGCGCGATCCCGACCGAGGCAATGGCTACACGATCAACATGAAGAACAAATCGAACGGCGGGACGATTTTCACCGACCTCGACAACGTCTGGGGCAATAGCACCACCGGAGACACCGCCTCTGCTGCCGTCGATGCACACATCGGAGTGGCGTTTACGTGGGACTACTTCAAAAACGTCCACGGTCGAAACGGCATCGCCAACGACGGCAAAGGTTCCTACAGCCGCATCCACTATGGCCGTTCATACAACAATGCGTTCTGGTCCGATTCGTGTTTCTGCATGACCTACGGAGACGGAGACGGCAGAAGCTTCAAGCCCCTGGTCTCGCTGGATGTCGCCGGACACGAAATGACCCACGGCGTCACCGCACGTACCGCAGGGCTTGTGTATTCCGGTGAATCTGGCGGCCTCAATGAATCGACCAGCGACATCTTCGGTTCCATGGTCGAGTACTACGCCGCCAACGCTGCCGACGCAGGCGACTATTTGATCGGCGAAAAGATCACCCTGTATGGAAACCGCTGGCTCCGCAACATGTCCGACCCGCGCGCCGATGGGTACTCCATCGACCACTATTCCCAAATGACTTCATCGCTCGATGTCCACTACAGCTCCGGCCTTGCCAACAAGTTCTTCCACCTGCTCGCAGAGGGCGGAACCAACAAGACCTCGGGCCAATCCGTTACCGGCATCGGACGCGCCAAAGCAGAGAAAATCTGGTACCGCGCCCTGGCCGTCTACATGACCACCAATACCAACTTCAAAGGGGCCCGAACCGCCACCGTAAACGCGGCCACAGACCTGCACGGTGCCGGCAGTACCGAAGCCACCACCGTCGCCGCCGCCTGGACCGCCTGCGGCGTCAACTAGTCCCCATCCAGAAACGACTCCTGCGGTTTTACTTCGGTTTTTGCAGGGTGCAGCCGGTTTGGTTCAGGTTGATCTGGTTTGCCGAGGTCAAACACGAATAGATCGGATAAAGCTGCTGCCCGTAGGCCGCCCCTTTGTACGCTTTCGTATTCCCCGCCGCATCCACTTCACACGGGTTGTTCATCGTACACATCCCCCCGCTTTCGTTCCCCGTGTTGTTGATGCCGATGATGGCTCGCGTCTCTGCATCCACAATCGGCGACCCAGAAGTCCCCCCTATCGTTTCGCAACCAGGCTGCGTAAAGCGAATCGAGTCCGTCCACGTCCAGCTCGATTCCTTCATCTTGGGAACGAAGTAGTCGATGGAACAGGAATAAATCTTCCGCCAATACCCGGAAGGAATCCGAACGGGCGTCCCCGCCGTCGATCGACGCGAGGAAATCGTCAGTGCCGTCACCCGATATTTCGTCGAAAGCTGCGCATACGTTTCCGACAATTGATACAGCGCGAAGTCCGAGCCCGTCATCGTCGCATACATCATCTTCTGCGCCCGCAGCG
Organism: Pseudomonadota bacterium; assembly: GCA_035328405.1. GTDB lineage: Bacteria > Myxococcota_A > Polyangia > Palsa-1104 > JAEUJZ01 > JAEUKA01. The sequence goes on from DAOLIT010000121.1 coordinate 9,239, forward strand.
TCCCCTTGGACCGTCCGCTCGCATCCAGAAGCGTGAACGTCCGGCTCGAAGGCACATCCACCAGCGCAGTTCCTGCCGCTACAAAACCACTCAGGCAATGGCCGTTGGTCAGCACCATCGCGTAGTCGGTCGTCTTCGAGGTCGTGAACCGCACGAGCGACCCCGAGCAATTCGACAGTGCCACGATCGCCGTAAAGTCTACGCCCGTAGCGTCGATCTCTTCCCACGAGGGGACATTGTTCTCTTGCTCGTCTGCCTCCTCTTCGTTGCCCACAGGCAACGCGAGCGCGCCAGGTTCTGCAACAAAAAGTGCCATCAATAGACCCAACGTGGCCCCAAGCACCGAGCGGGTCGCGGAACGGGTGAGCCAGCGGTGAAAACGAGTGTCTGACAACGTGGAAAGGGGGTTCATGAAAACTCCTGAGTCGTGTGTTTGTCGTGTGTTTGGTGATACGGGCAATCGCCCGACACAGACATCGCCTGTTTTCCTTCCCGCTCGCAAGCTGGGAACTTTCTTCCCAACCTGGTGAGACTTCCCCCGCACTTCCCAAGCAAACCCCGGCGCACACCTTTCCGTCAAACGCGGGCTTTCTCGCAAGGAGCGCGCTGGCGCGTGTCTTGAATCCAGTCCCGATGAGGGCCACTGGGAGAAAAAGCCGAACAAAAAGACTCGACGTACCTGCGCTTCCAGGGTTTGTTCGATCAATCCGAACGAGCTTGAATGGGGCTGGATGATCCTCCTGTACGGTAGAAGGAATTTTTGAGTATGATTCTCGGGGTTCTTTCCTAAGTGTCACAAGACATGGGCTGCTTCGCTGTGGCTGGTGGCTGGTGGCTGGTGGCTGGTGGCTGGTGGCTGGTGGCTAATGGAATGATACGTACACCATGACTACGCCGATTCGCGTCTTCATTGCGGAAGATCATCCCATCGTTCGGCAGGGTCTGCGCGCACTCCTAGGAACCATGTCGGGGGTCACAGTCGTTGGTGAAAGCGCGGACGGGGCAGAGGTGGTCGAGCTGGTGCTCCAGCTTGATCCAGATGTGGTTCTCTTGGACATCCTGCTTCCCCATTTGGATGGGATCGAGATCGTCAAACTGCTGACTCAGCGGCACTCGCGCGCGCGAGTGCTCATGCTATCGATGCACGATCAAGAGGAGTGGGTACTGAACGCCCTACGGAGTGGTGCAGTGGGATATGTGTTGAAGTCGTCGGACCTCGAAGATTTGCACGTGGCCATTCGGTCTGTCATCGCGGGGCACCGTTTCCTGAGTGCCCCGTTGGCCGATCGCGCGATCGAGGCGTATTCCTCACGCACCCCTGAGCCGTCCCGACTGGCCGCAAAAGACCAGGGCTATGAACTGCTGACCAATCGTCAGCGCGAGGTGTTGCGGCTGATGGCCGATGGTTACGGCAACCTACAGATCGGGCGCATCCTGGGAATCAGTCCCCGCACAGCAGAGCTGCACCGCTCCCATGTCATGCACAAGCTCAAACTTTCCTCACAAACTGATGTTGTTCGCTTCGCGCTTCAGCGCGGTTTGATCTCGCTGCGGAAGTGACGGAGGCAGGGGCCCCCACGTCTTGACCAAATAACCCATCAATAGGATTCCTATTTTCGAGTCCAAAAGACATCAGGAAGAGTCCCTAGTAGGTCCGTAAGCAGCACAGAACATAGGTGTAGGAACGTCGCAAAATCGCAGCGGAAATTGTTTTTGAGGAATAAGTAGGAACCCGTATCGAATCCGGCAAGCCGCGACACTAGAGTTTGGGTCACACGATGACGGGCCTGTGCGAAGAATACAGTGCGTTCTGTGGGCTCCTACAGCTCATCGAACAGCTCAGCGCCGAACGCCGAACCGAGTCCGTGACCTTTCGCGATCACGCGGGCAAAGCGGTGGGGCTGCTCACGCTGGACGAAGGCCTGGTGCGCTTCGGCATCGAGGTACGTGGACGATTCCACATCGATGAGATCTTCGCGATCGAGGCACCACGTCACGCGGCCGCGCTCCAGAAAATTCTCAATCGCATCACGCTCACACGAGTCGAGAAAGAGATCTTGAGCGATCTATCACCACGGTATCGATCGGCCCTGTGTGGATTGACCGCGCGCGCACTGCGCAAGATCGCGGCATTACGCGATCCGCTTCAGCAGCATGGACTCCAGCCTGAACTGGGCCTGCCGCAGCTTCGCATGCTCAATCTGTCCTTCTCGGCAGTCGAGCTTGCGTTAGCCGCAGGGCGTCGCGGGAGTCTGCGACCTGACGATCTGGCGCTGCGCATCTATGAGACGCCGCCCGCACACGCAGATGAAAGCTGGCTGTACGAATGGCAGCTCGACAAACTGGGCAGTCCTTGGCCGGTGCAAACGACTCGGCTCGGCCAGCGCGATGTTTCCAGCATCAAGACCTTCGGCTGTCTGGCACAGCTATTGGCGCGACACTTGGCGAATCGTCGAACCCACGGCGATCGCAATGACCGGCGGGCGCAACTGTGTTTGTTCGGTGACCACTTCTGCTATCTGGTCGGCTCTGCGCGCTACCTGAGCTTGTTCGTGTATCAACACGCGCACCTGGGCCGCGTCCTCAAGTCCCTCGAGAGCTTCGTCTCCGAGAAGGAGCTTCGCCTGCCGGCCATGCGCCCCGACCTTTCGCTGCCGCCGCCCGTCTGGACGTTCACGGCACCGCCACCGTCTGCATCAATGGCCACCGCGCCGCCCATGTCGACGCTCACGGCACCGGAGCATCCCTCGACGACTACGCCTCCGTCGCTTGTCTTGACGATCACGCCGCCGACGCTCGCGCGGTCTCAGGCAGTGGCGCCACCGCCGACTTTTGTCCCAGAGTCCGCGCCGCTTGTCATGCCCGAGGTGTTGAGCGATGAGGCCTCGTGGATCGAGGCTGCGTCTCAGATCATCGGAGGCACGACCTGGCCGGATGTACCACCGCCTGTTCTTGGCACCTCGGTCGCAATCCCAAATCCGGCCCCCGCTGAGCCCGTTCCCACGCCAGCGCCCATTGCCGAGCCGATCGCTGCGCCCATCGCTGAGCCCATCGCTGCGCCCATTGCCGAGCCCGTTCCCACGCCAGCGCCCATCGCTGAGCCCATCGCTGCGCCAGCGCCCATTGCCGA
>DAOLIT010000122.1:0-12291 GCA_035328405.1 Pseudomonadota bacterium
GCTGCCCACCGCGATCAACCAATCGCCCCAGTGGATTTTGCGCGTGAGTTCGACTACGACGGTTGGCCGCCAAGGGTGGCAGATCGAGTCGATCGCGGTGCTCGGCAATCCATGAGGCGGGAGGCTGCGATGAAACAGGGATCAGGGAACAGGCGGTTTGGGGAGGGCGAATCGTTCAGAGAAAAGGCTATCTGTCGCCCGATTTGCAGCCTCTACACTTCTCGATGGCAGGTGCGACCACGCGGGAAAGATGATCTTCATGGTCGGTGTATTCGGGCTCCCATACATGGGAGATTTGCGACGATGCGATCTCTTTGATCACGGGATCGGATTCTCCTTTTGCCCGCGATATCACGTCCTTGAAAAGCTCTTGCACGGCTCGGCGCGCATCCCGGCATTTTTCGCCATTGTAGATACGCTTCTCCGCTTCTGACTTGTTGTCATCGACTTGCTTCTTATGCGATTCGAGTCTGCCTTCTGTCTTATAGAGCTTGTCTTCGATTTCCTTGATTTTGTCTTCAGCGTCACGGCGCTCGTTATCGTCCTTTGCATTCGATCGGCGATTCTTTTGGTCATCTCTGGCCGATTTGAGACGTTCGATCTCTCCCTTGATCCCGTCTATCGCTGCCAATAGACCCTTGGTCCCGAGTCCATCACAACTGAAAGGGTTAGCATCGCTCTTGCAATACCTGCCGACATCTTCACCTTTGTCTTTGCAACTGCTGCGCAGGCTTGAGTATGGAATTCCGGCACATCCCTTCACCCCTTGAATTGCCTTCCAATCGGCAGGCATCTGCGCGCTGGCAGTGGCCGACGCCAATGCTACAAAACCGCAAACCGTCCAGAATCTGAAGGTTGCTGTGGCGTAGTTCATGTTGCTCTCTCCTTGATGTGCGCATGGATTTCTTGAACGGCTTTGTCCATCCGTTCTCTGTCTACCTCATCCGTTTCCGCTGCCTTCAAGTGCGCGATCACGTTCAGGATCGTCGTTTTTTGTCCATCGTTGAGCGCATGGATTCTTTCTTTGTACCGTGCAGCGATGCTTGGGATTGGGCTTGGCGTAACAGCTGCGAGGACAGCCAACGGTATGATATCAACATGGGGGCGATCTCTTATCATGATCGCCAAGAAGGCAGGCACGTAGTCAACGAACCCTGATGGGCTTAATTGTTGTAGAGAGTCATAATGGAACCTGAGGAATTTCAGATCCAGTTCTTCCCAGGTGCATCCTCGAGAGTCACGTCTAAATTCGTCGATATTCAGATATGATCCCCCTTGAGGATCAAACGCTTGATCCGGATCAAGGGCACGTGGGGGAAAGCGGTCATGAATCTCTTGTAGAAGCTCATGGTCGGTCATGAACGCTCCTCCCGGGCACGCCGCAGCGGCCTTTGCCGTTGGAAGTGTTGGACGTTTGGCGTTTCGTTGGCGTTTGGGAAGACGGAAAACCCTGTGGGGTCAGTTGTCGTCATGCCTGGACACGTAGCATGTTTCGGTGGTGCCGCCAATGCCACCGTCTCGGGATAGCGGAACACAGGCCCACAGGGTTTGGAAAGGGCTTGCCCCTCCGCGCCAAGGACCTCCGCCAGAGCCAGACCCCCTGTGTTGAGAGCCTTCACCCTGTTCAAATCGACCCGCAACCTCGTTTGAAGAGCCTTCATCCTCTTCAAACCGACCCGCCCCATCGTTTTGAGAGCCTTCATCCTGTTCCAATCGACCCGCAACCTCGTTTGAAGAGCCTTCACCCTTCTCAAATCGACCCGCGACCTCGTTTTGAGAGCCTTCACCCTTCTCAAATCGACCCGCGACCTCGTTTTGAGAGCCTTCACCCTTCTCAAATCGACCCGCGACCTCGTTTTGAGAGCCTTCACCCTGTTCAAACCGACCCGCGACCTCGCTACCAATAGAGGTGTAAATGGTTTTTTGGGGGGGGTTTGGTGGGGTTTGTGGGGCCCTGGTTGTGGTTGGATGGTTTTGTTTGGGGCGGGTTGTGCATGGTCCTGTTGCTGACGGACATGCAACGTGGTAGTTCCGGCATACACGCATGGGAAACACGGTCGAGGTCTTGATTGTTGGTGGAGGGTTGACAGGCTTGTCGGTGGCGCTGCATCTTCCGCCGTCCTGTTCCTTTCGCTTGTTTGAAAAAGATGATCGCTTGGGGGGGCACGCACGGACAGAACAGCGCGACGGTTTCTTCTTTGACAAGACAGGGCATTGGCTTCATTTGCGCGACCCGTCGATGCGGTCTTTGGTGTCCAGTCTGTTTTCGGGTGAAGAGGCGAACCGGAAGCTGGTGTCCGTCGCACGCAACGCCCGCATTTTTTCAAACGGTGTGCTGACACGGTATCCTTTTCAAGCCCATTTGTTTGGTCTTCCGCCCCAGATCGCGAGCGAATGTCTGCTCGATTTTGTCCGCGCAAAGTTTGCTCCGTTGTCCAGCCTCCCGTCGCAGAATTTCGCCGACTTTTGCGAAAAGCAATTTGGGAAGGGAATCAGCCGTCACTTCATGCTTCCCTACAACCGCAAGCTCTGGGGCGTGGACCCAGCCGAGATCACGGCGGAGTGGTGCTCGCGGTTTGTTCCGATTCCTTCTTTGGAGGATGTCATTCGCGGGGCCGTGGGAGACATTCCCTCTGAACTTGGATACAACGCGCATTTTTTGTATCCGCAAGTCGGCGGCATCGAAACACTTGTACAAAGAATGCTGGACCGGTTGCCGACAGAACGAATCACTTGTGGTGCGGAACTTACTTCCATATGCCTGGCGGACAAGACGGCTGTGGTGGCGGGGGAGAAGTTGTCCTATGCCTCGCTGGTCGCGACGCTTCCCCTTCCTGAACTGTGTCGGAGGATTGTGGATTTGCCTCCTTCCCTTGTGCAGTGGGCCAGCAAGCTGCGATGTACACAGGTCAAGTATTTGAACATCGGCACGCGAGTTCCCCCCAAGTCGGACTATCACTGGCTGTATGTCCCTGAAGAAAAGTACCCCTTTTATCGCGTGGGGGTGTACTCGAACGCCGTTCCGAGCATGGCCCCGTCCGGCTGCGGTTCTTTGTATGTTGAACTTTCAGAGCGAGGGAACATCGACCTGGCAACCCTGGTCCCGAAAGTCGCTTCGGCGCTGTGCGCGACTGGGATCTTGGCCAAACAGGAGGACATTCTGTTTGCAGATTTGCGCACGATTGATTTCGCCTACGTCGTGTTTGATGAGAACTACTATCCTGCGCTGGCGGCGTTGGTTCCGTTTTTGGAAGGACACGGGATCTATCCGCGAGGGCGATATGGATCGTGGACGTACAACTCCATGGAAGACTGTATGCTGCTGGGAAAAGGAATTGCGGCGCAGCTCTCGAAGCAAACCTCCAAAGGGAATTGATATGGACCCCCTTTTAACACCCCCGATTGTTTCCATTGTGATTCCTGTGTACAACGAAGAGGGAATCTTGCATGCGGCGATAGTGGACCTGATCGACCGTCTGCAAAGGGCTCAGCAGACGACTCCTCAGTTTGCGCACTACGAACTTCTGTTGTCCGAGAATGGGTCAACAGACAACACGGTTCGCATCGGCAAGGAACTGGCAGAGCGGTATCCGCAAGTGAGGATTCTGTCTTTGGGGCGGCCCAATTATGGCGCAGCACTCAAGTCCGGCATTGAAGAGGCGCGCGGGCAGTATGTGCTATGCGATGAAATCGATCTCTGTGATGTGGACTTCTATGCGCGCGCCTTGCCTCTTTTGGAAAGTGGAGAGGCAGATTTGGTCGTCGGTTCCAAAGCGATGAGCGGTGCGCAGGACAAGCGCCCCTTTCTTCGCAGAGCGGCCACGCAGACCATCAACGGAATGCTGCGCATGCTGCTCGATTTTCGGGGAACAGATACGCACGGTCTCAAAGCCTTCCGACGGCAAACGCTGCTGGATACGCTGTCTCACTGTGTGGTGGACAAAGACCTGTTTGCTTCCGAATTTGTCATCCGCTCGCAAAGAGAAGGCAAACGGACGACCGAGATTCCGGTTCAGATCGTTGAGAAAAGGCCGCCGTCCATCAATCTGTTTCGGCGCGTCCCGAACGTACTCAAGAATCTCTTTTTGCTCACGTATGTGATTCGTGTGCAAAACCCCTCAAAATAACCAAGACCGAACAACAGAATCCGAATAGGAACGGTACATACACACATGAAAACGCTGACGAGTTGTTTGCAGGGTGCGTGGGTCTCTGGTCAGGGTCACGCGCAGACGTTGTGTAACCCTACGACCGAGGAAGCGATTGCTTCTGCATCCACACATGGCTTGGACTTCAAGAAGGCCCTTTCTTACGGACGAGACGTAGGTGGGAAAGCCTTGCGTGCCTTGTCCTTTGCGGAAAGGGGGACCATGCTCAAGAAACTCGCAGACGCAATTTCTGCACAACGGGAGGAGCTCCTTTTGCTCGGAATGCAAAACGGAGGGAATACCCGGTCGGATGCAAAATTCGATGTGGATGGTGCCATCGCAACACTTGCGTACTACGCAGAACTTTGTCAGTCACTTGGAAACGCGCGGTTCCTTTCCGACGGAGACGCTGTGCCGCTGGGCCGCAGTCCACGGCTTTTTGGGCAACACTTCTTGTTTCCGCGAAAAGGGATTGCGATCCACATCAACGCGTACAATTTTCCGGCTTGGGGTTTGGCCGAAAAGGCCGCGACTTGTCTTGCTGCTGGCATGCCGTTTTTGTGCAAACCGGCTACTTCCACAGCGTTGCTGGCTCACCGGATGTTTGAAGTGATGCTGTCTTCCGGTGCATTGCCGGACGGTGCGGGCCAATTTGTCTGCGGTTCCGTTTCGGACCTGCTCGACCATGTGGAGAGCGCCGATGTGGTGGCCTTTACGGGCTCTTGTGAAACGGCAGCACTGCTTCGCGCACACCAACAGATCATCGAAAAAGGGGTCCCCCTGAATGTCGAGGCAGACAGTCTGAACATCGCGGTCGGTGGCCCCGATCTGGAAAGGGGCACAGAAACGTACGATTTGTTCCTGAAAAATGTCGTCAAGGAAATCACGCAAAAAACAGGGCAAAAATGTACGGCCATCCGACGGATTTTCGTAAAAAGGGACAAGCTAAGTGAAGTCGTAGAAGACCTGCTGGAGCGGTTGAGTCAGCACAAAGTTGGGGCACCGGATTTGCCCGATGTGACGATCGGCCCGCTTGCGACTGCTCAGCAGAAACGAGACGTTGAAACAGGAATTGCAAAACTGGCCAAAGAGGCGCGCATCGTTTTGGGGGGCGTGGGCCGGCTTTCTTTGCATCAGACGGACCCGGAAAAGGGGTACTTTGTGATGCCGACACTTTTGGTTGCGCACGACCCTTCTGTGCTCAAGGAAGTGCATTCGCTGGAAGTGTTTGGACCCGTTGCAACGGTGATCCCCTATGAAAACACAGAACACCTTTTTGCACAGGCAGAACGCGGGCAGGGGTCTTTGGTCGCAAGCGTGTTCAGCGATGACAGGGCATTCCTATCGGAAAGCGTGATGGGATTGTCCGCGTCGCATGGTCGCATTTGTTTGGGCAGTGAAAAGGTTGCGGGGCCGTTCATTCCTCCGGGCACGGTGATGCCGCAACTGACACACGGTGGGCCCGGTCGCGCAGGAGGAGGCACCGAACTTGGCGGCCTGCGTGGAATGCTGTTTTACATGCAGCGGACTGCGGTCTCGGGCTTTCAACCCTTCCTTGAGAGTTTCTCTGCAACTGCCAAACGCGCTTGGTAGTCACCCTCGAAAACTCTGTTTCCAAAAGGAATATGAGGGGTTGCCGACGACATGGCGATCGGACACCAAGCAGAGTGCGTTCACTGATACGATCGGGGGATGCACGCTTGCTTTCGCTTGGCGACGACGTTTCTTACCATGGGAATACTCCTGTTTTCGATGGGTTGCGACAAGATGTGGTGGCCGTTTTTGGAGCCCATCCCGGATTGTTCGCTGGACCCCTCTTTGTGTCCTCCAGATCCATCGAACACCGACGCGGGAAATAACCCGGATGGTGGCGCAGCCGATGGGGCCGCTGATGTCGCAGACGGAAGCACTCCGATCATGTACGACGTATGTAGTGCAGACAACTTTTGTCGGCAGAATCCAATTCCATCGGGGCAAAACCTAAACGCCGTTTGGGGGCCCGATCCAAACAATGTTTGGGTGGTCGGCGATGCAGGTTTGGTCTTGAAATGGAACGGTACTGCGTGGAGGTTGCAAACCAGTGGCATACAGGAAACGCTCCACTCAATTTGGGGGGCCGACGGAAACCATGTTTGGGCAGTCGGGAACGCGGGAACCATTTTGTCTTTCGACGGGACAAGTTGGAACAAGGCAACATCGGGCTCACTGATCGAACTACATGGCGTCTACGGCTTCGGAAACAACAACGTCTGGGCCGTCGGGTACGGCGGAAGCATCCTAAAATGGAATGGCGCAGCGTGGAGCGCGCAAGCATCTGGAACGCTTCAACATCTGTTTGCAGCGTGGGGGACCGATGCCAACAATGTGTGGGCCGTTGGAAACAACAGGACGGCACAGTTTTGGAATGGAACTTCTTGGAACGACAGGAGTTTCTTTCAGACGACGCACTACTACGGAGTTTGGGGGTCTAGCAAGACTACTCTGTGGGCAGTGGGACTGGGCGGTGCCATCTTGCAGGGGAATGGCTCGTCTTGGACCGCCATCTCACCGATTACGACCGATACCCTTCACTCTATCCATGGGACAGATGCGCAAAATCGTTTTGCAGTGGGAGACAACGGAGTGATTTTGGGGGCGTCTGGGGCTTCGTGGGCTTTTGCTGCCTCTCCGACGCAAAACAACCTGAAGGGAGTGCATGGTTTTAACAAAAACGACTTTTGGGCTGTGGGTGCGCAGGGGACGATCTTGAGATGGGACGGATCGACTTGGAATTCCAAGAGTCCGGCCACCGTAAACGATCTTGCAGCGGTTTGGGGGAAGGACAGAAACAACGTGTGGGCCGTTGGACGATCGGGAACGATCGTGAAATGGAGTGGCTCAGGGTGGCGCTCGCAGTCTTCACCGACGAGTCAGCACTTGTCCGCTGTTCACGGCAAGGACAACGCAAACCAGTGGGCCGTAGGGGCAAGCGGAACGATTCTCAAGGGAAACGGAACCACATGGACTGCGCAAACTTCCAACACGAGTCAATTCCTGTTCGACGTGATCTTCATCAAGGACAATCTGCTGTATGCGGTGGGCTTTGGGGGAACCATCTTGATGGGGGATGGAACCAATTGGAGTGTCATGAGTTCCGCTTCGGTTGCCAGCTTGTACGGAATCGGTGCGCACGACGAGAACAACGTCTGGGTTGTGGGAAGTGGCGGCACGATTCTCAAGTGGAACGGAAACGCCTGGACAACACAAAGTTCAGGCACGAGCGCGGCCTTGAACCGCGTTGTCGTCGTGGATGCAAACAACGCATGGGCTGTAGGAGATGGAGGCGTGGTGCTGAAGTGGAACGGGACAAGCTGGACCCTGCAGCCGCCTGGAATTGCAAAGAATCTGTACGATGTCTGGATAGACACGGGCGGAAGAGTCTGGATCGCAGGGGAAAGCGGCGTGATGTTGAAATGGGAAAATTCAACCTGGACCACTCTGCAATCCGGCACGACATCCATGCTTCGGGGGATCTATGGGTTTGGCGCAGGTCCGTCTGACCTCTTTGTCGTTGGCATTGAGGGGACGATTCTGCACTATCCAACCCCGTGATCGGAACCGGGCAATGGGGGTGTCTGTGTGTCTCGCCTTACGAGCAGCATGGAAATCGACGGGCGATCTTTCGGGTCGAAGGATCGCGTTGTCCGATCACATCGGGGTGTCCTGTCTGACCGGTGAACCAACTGGGCTGGATGCCGAAGAAAGCGGAAGACGCGTTTGTGCGCGCGCGACGCGCGCTGGTTTTCCTGCTACGATTTTGGGATGCTGAAAAAACTACGTACTGCGACGGCACTAAGTCTATATGGCCTTCTGCTTCTCGGGTCCGGTTGTAATGCACTGTGGTGGGCCTTTTTGGAGCCCAAGCCCGACTGCGAAAGCGAAACAGGAAACTGCGAACTTCCCGATGGCGGGGTTGCAGAAGAGGCGTGGAATCAAAAGTACTCTGTCTGCAACATCAACGGCTTCTGTTGGCAGAATCCGTATCCGATCTCACCCGCTACAGACCTCTACGGCGTGTGGGCACAAGATCCGAACAATGTTTGGATCGTCGGATCTGGCGGAGTCATCCTCAACTGGAACGGCGAGAAATGGACACGACAGGGGCAAGCTCTCACCATCACAGGAGAACTCCGGTCCATATGGGGATTGACCACAGGAAACGCTCTTCGACTCTGGGCCGTCGGAGACCTGACGCCAGCAAAAACCAACGGTGTGCTCGTCTTGGGCGACGGAAAGTCCTGGTCTCAGACCACACACCCGGCAACAGGTCTTCGCGATGTTTGGGGGCCCGATGTAAACAACGTTCGAGTAGTTGGATATGGCAAGTCAATTTCGCGCTTGACTGGGAGCAATTGGATTGATGAAAGCCCAACGAATCCCGCTCCCGATTTGAAGGGAATTCGTGGCTTCGATGTCAACAGCATGCGGGCAGTAGGCACTGGGGCCTGCATCTTGAAATGGAACGGAACATCTTGGGCTTCCGAAACCTGTGCAGGAGGAAGCGAGTACAGGAGTTTGTGGGCAGCGGACGCCAACAATGTCTGGATCGTCGGCCAAGCTGGCGCAATCCAGAGATGGAACGGAGCGGCATGGAACGCCGAAACCTCCTCTGCATCGATAGAATTGAGGCGCGTGTGGGGCACTGATGCGTCGCACGTATGGGCAGTGGGGTATGTGCAAAACTTGAAATCCACCGTGCTCTTCCGCAACCAAACGCAGTGGGTCGAACAAAATCCAGGGGTCTCCACCGAATTGGAAGGGGTCTTTGGGACCTCGTCGAACGATGTGTATGTTATCGGAAAAGGGGCCACCATTTTGCATTCACAGAACGCCACAGATCCAAACGGTTGGAAACCCCTCAACGGTTCGGCGAGCACGGGCAAACTCAATGCGGTCTGGGGGGCGAGTCCGGCCCATGTTTGGGCCATCGGAGATGGCGGCGAGATCTTGAAGTGGGATGGGAAGGAGTGGAAAAAACAAGTTTCAGGGACAACCGCAAACCTCTATGGAATCTATGGAACGTCAAAGGACAACGTCGTGGCGGTGGGGGCAAGCGGAACCATTCTGCGATGGAACGGCACGAACTGGGTATCTCAAGATTCTGGTACCGCAAATGATCTTCGAGGCGTTTGGGGGACAGCACCGGACAACATCTGGGCTGTAGGCCGTGATGGCATCATGCTGCAATGGACCGGATCGAAGTGGGCCTCTTCAGGCAATTCAGCCAAGACGTTTTACGCAATCTGGGGTCCCAATGACAAGCTCATGTGGGCGGTGGGTGATTCTGGTCTCATCTACAAATGGTCCGTGGGAATGGGTTGGGCTTCCGATGGTCTGAGCTACACAGCGAACTTCAGTTCCGTTTCAGGCCATTTTAACGGCGCAACAGGGAAGCTGTGGATCGTTGGTACGGACGGAACCAACGGGATCGGCGTCTCTGCGGACATCCCCGAAAGCGGCACAATATCGTGGGGCAATCTGAAAACGTGGAACAACATGTCCGCTTTGACAGGGGTCTTCGGCTCGACAGGGAGAGTCTGGGGAGTTGGGACACCGAAGACCCCGAACACCATGAACGTGGTCAATTGGAACGGCGAGAATCTTGTCCCGCTGGATTCCGGGACCTCCGCTACCTTGCGAGGGATTTGGGGACTTTCGGCTGACCAGTTCTGGGTCGTCGGAGATACAGGCAGCATTCTGTATCACCCGAACGTGAGTCTGGACAAGCTTGGCAGCAGAAAAGCAGATATGGGTTTCACTGCTGCGGAATGACTGAGCGTCCATGCAAAACACGCCCGCCATACATCATTTCCCCCGATTTGATGCAAAATGCCCCAGTGATGCGGCGTCCTGCCGCGTTTTGATCGCTTCCTGGGTTGCCTCCGCTTGACTCTCCCTCGAAAAGAACATCTGGCATAGCCGTTGCGATAGAACACGGCAGAGACACACGGAGAAGGCGTTTTTCATCAAACGCATGTTCCTGTTGGTCTCTGAGAGTTCGTTGGGAATTCTCTGAAGGCTCTTTGGGAGTTCTCTGGGAATTCTCTCGCCATCGCTTTGTAGGCTGATTGTGCCTTCTTGTTTGCACAGTCCTTCCTTTGGCATGTGAGCCTCTGAAAAAGGGCTCACAGAGGGCAGAAGGGCGGAGTTTGCAACGACTATGTGTTCGAGACATCGCGTGCAGAATCCTTGATTGGAAGGATCGGTCACGCAGAAAGGGAACGTCCATGGGTGGTGCAGCAGTTGTTTCTTCTGGAAAAGGGGGCCGCAAATCCCTTGACGCGGCAATCAATTTGGTTCCTTTCATCGATCTCCTTTCGTGCTGTATCTCATTCCTGTTGATTACAGCGGTTTGGGTGAACCTTGGACAGATCGAGGTCAAGACTCCCCAACGCCAATCAGGAGACCCATCCGAGCGGAACATAGACACGGATGTGAAGATCACACTGACCCTTTCTCCGTCGGCAGTCGTGATCCAGCGTTCGACGGGGGAACAGACCGAGCTTCCGCGCATCGAAGGACATATCGACGAACGCGGACTGAATCAACAGCTCGCACTGCTTCGGACTGCGCTTCCCAAGCAATATGACATGACTGTTCTGACGCACGATTCCGTAAACTACCTGGACCTGGTGAGAACCATGGATTTGGCTCGGGGGGCTCAGTTTTCCAACATTCAAGTAACGCCGTGGAGAGAATAAGCATCGCTTGAATAGGAAGTCCGTTACGCCGACGAAAAACAAGGGACCGGAGGCTCATCCATGTTGAAAAAAACGATGTGCAGTGAAGCCAAGGAACAGATTGTGGTGAGCCACTGTGTTCACATGGTCATCGAGCTCACCGGGCATTGGGAAAGCGACCGCGAACAAATGGTCATGGAACTGGAAAGAAAAGTTGCTGCGGTGGAAACGTATGTGGCCTCTGCTTCTTTCCGAAAGGAGTTTGGCGCTCGATGCCCTGTTCTTCGCGTGCAAGCGGAGGGTCCGGCACCGTCGATTGTGGAACATCTGCTGGCAGAGGAAGGAATCGAAATCGAGGATACCACTGCTACACGTTCGGAGGGTCTCTGTTGCGTCGATTGCGGTCGAGACAAACTCCCGGAAACAGCAATTGCCATGAGCGCGCACGGTTGGGTCTGTCGAAGTTGTGACCGCGCTCGCAGAAGGGGGTTTGTGCGGACGCGCAACCACACACAACTCGGTTTCCTGTCGATTCCTGCGCCGCTCGTCTGGCCTGTGTTGGCTGTGATAACCCTGGGTTTCTTCGTCGGTGTCGGCTATGAACTGCGCAACCTTGGCACCATCAACCAATCCATCAAAACCCCCAAGTAATCCGTCAGAACAAACGCAAGTCACTTGCATCCATGCCGCGTGTGGAATAGACGAATGTCTTTCCATCTGGCTGGTTGTGGAGCTCGATCAAAATGATGACTACATGGGAGCGGTTTCATGTTTGGGGGAGATCCAAACTCTGTCCGTTCAAGGCGCTGGCGTCGTTTGTCCCAAAACAGGGGAAGATCATCGACGTGGGTTGCGGTCACGGACTGTTTTCCAAGTATCTGAAACAGGAGTCTTCAGCGCGCGACATTCGCGGTCTTGACGTGGACAAAAAGAAAATTGCTTTTGCGAGAGCGAACTTCTCTCGGGACGGGTTGGTCTTCGAGGATAGAGACCTTCTGGTCCATGACATCGATTGTGAGGCAGACTGTATCGTCATCGTGGATGTTCTCTATCTGATTCCCTACGCTCGACAGAGAGAGATCATCCGACGTTGCAGAGAACTGCTGCGAGAAAACGGAATGCTGCTGATCAAAGAGATCGACAACACCCCCAGTTGGAAGGCTTCCTTCAATCGGTTCGAGGAAACGCTGGCAGTAAAAATCCTGCGCATCACACACGGAAAGGAGTTCTACTTTCACCACGCAGAGGACTTTCGGAAAGTTCTTGTGGAGGAGGGTTTTTCCGTGAACGTACACGCACTTGATCGGGGCTACCCACACTCACACGTCGCGTTCGTTTGTCGAAAGCAGTTGGGCAAGTACGACTTGCACACTTCCTGGACGTGACGAGGACCAAACCCGGCGGAGCAGGAAGCGAGCGCGCCC
>DAOLIT010000123.1:0-11991 GCA_035328405.1 Pseudomonadota bacterium
CAACCCGGTCGATCAGGCCCTGCTGTCGGCGATTCGTCGGTTTGCCCTGGAGTACTTGGAGGCGGATTTGAAAGGCGATGCCGACAAGATGAGCCGTCTGCTCGACGACCATTTTCAAGGTTTCGTGCCCACGCGCGACGGCATTCGCGTGTCCACCAAGGCGCAAGTGTTGGCGCTGATGCGAGCGGTCCCGGTCAAGAGTCCCCGGATCATGGCGCCGGATGCCGTGCCGATTGAGGTCGTGGGGAACATCGCGATTGTGAAGGCGGTGACCCGGGAACGGGTGGAGGTGCTCACGATCCTCATGACCGGCGCGTTCAAGAAAATCACCACGTCTCACGTCCAGCCGCGCGTCGCGGAGTTTCACTGAGTTTTGGGGAGTTTCGGGGGGGCGGTGGAAGAAGGGGCCGCGCGACGGCATCAACGTCTATGGCCAGCGCGGCAACGAAACGGAGTGGAAACTGTTGGGCCGAGACAACCGCCCGCCGTACGATGACGTGCGCCCGCTCGACAAACCCGGCGTCCCCGGTTTGCCCCTACTTGGATTGGTTCAGCAACACCTGGACTTGCGAGCCGTCGGAGACCGGCAACAACAAATCGGGGAGTCGATCGCCGTTTACGTCGGCGGTGACCACATCCATGTGCGTCCCGCTCGCCGGAATGGGCTGGGGCGACGCAAACATCCCCGCGCCTTGCGCCGCGCCCTTCCCCAGAAACACCGTGACGGTGCCGGGCGAATTGACGTTCACGGTGATGAGATCCAGCCAACCATCCAAATTCAGATCCGCCGTCGCAACCGGCTGAGGCGTTTTGCCCGAGGTCGGCAACACCACCGCCGGTTGAAAAGTCCCGTTTCCGTTGCCCAGCAGCACGCGCAACGCATTCCCGTCCGGGTCGCTGACGACCAAATCGGCTTTGCTGTCTCCGTTGAAGTCCGCCGCGACGACACTGTGCGGCCCCGCCCCTGCGGGCACGCGATTCACAGAACTGAAGCGCGAGCCCTGGCTGAGCAAAACCCCGACGGTGCTGTTGTCGTACAGCGTCACCGCCAGGTCGCCTTTCCCGTCGCCGTTGAAGTCCGCGCTGCTCACGCCGAAACTGCCCGAGGGAAGCACAATGCTGCCGCCGTCTTTGAACGTCCCGTCTCCGTTTCCGTACAGAAAGCCGATCCCGTTCGACATGAACGCAAAATACGGCACCGCGATGTCGAGTTTTCCGTCGGCGTTGTAGTCTCCTCCGGCCAGCGCAGCAGACGGAACATCGGCCAAATTCTTCGCCTGCAAAAACGTCCCGTCGCCCTTTCCCGGATACAGCAGCACCGACGGACCCGCCTGGTCGCACGAAACGGCGACATCCCAAAAACGGTCGCCCGTCATTTCGCCAAACAACATCGAGCGGGGCCTGCATTTGACGGAAACCCGCTGGTAGGTGTCGAAACGACCTTCGCCTTTGCCACGCAGGATCGACAGGCTTTGGTTGTCGTGGCTCGCGGCCAGCACGTCGAGTTTGCCGTCTTGGTTTACGTCCTCAACCGCGAGCTTGGTTGGCTTTGCGTCGGTGGCAAACGACTGCGGCTGCGCAAAAGCAAGCTGGCCCGGATAGTACGCAAACAGGTCTTGACGCACGGCCTCTTTTCCGTCGTTGCGCAAAAGCCGCACTTCGACCGGCCCGATGACGCCCGGATTCGGCGGCAAAAGCAGCCCCAAAACGTCGTCCTCTTTCAGGCTGACCTGGGTTGCATCCACGCCGGCAAATTGCACGCGCATGTCCGCTTCAAACTTGCGCCCCCGAATCGTGATCGGAATGCCGCCGGTCGTGGGACCTCGCGACGGACTTACTTGGTCGAACACCAGCTCGTCCTTCGCGTTTTTGTCTTTGTCGGGCAAGCCTTTTTCGTCTGAAACGAAACCTCCCGAGCTGCAAGCGGGCAAGCCCACCGAAAGGCCAACGCAAACCCCCAAAGCCAAGCCGAATGGTGCGACACCGTGTGCTTTCATGCCGAAAACAAAAACAGCAACGGCCTCGCTGTCAAACAAAAACTGTGCGTGCGTCGCACATTTGTGCACCGTTCGGAGTAAAACAGCCCCGCCATGCCCAAGCCGAACGAACACCTCCCCACAAGCGCCGGGCCGACGCCTGCGCCCAGCGGACCGACGGAATCGCCTTTTTGCCGTCTAACGGCACTGTCCCACAACCTTGCTCCGCATTTCGCCGCGCTGCGGACAATTCGGAACCGCAAGGCGCTGGAAGCCAGCACCCTGTTTTCAGAAATCGAAGCCGAACTTTCCTTCGTGCTTTCGGGCATCGAAACAGGCGAACACGCTTCCCCGGCAAATCGGCAACTTTCCGACGGCACGTTGCGCGTGGTCGCCTGGAACATCCAACGGGGCCGTGAGTTTTCGCAGATTCTCGATGCCCTGAAAAACGATGAAACCCTGTCTCGCGCCGATGTCGTGCTTTTGTCCGAGGTGGATGTCGGCATGGGTCGGTCGCACAACCGGAATGTCCCTCGCGAATTGGCGGCGGCATTGGGGTTTCACTATGCGTTTGGGGTTTCGTATTTGGTGCTGGGCGATGACGTGAAAGAAAACGAAGAGGGCACGGAAAACACACTCGCGCTGGCCGGACAGGCGATGTTGTCGAGGCTGCCGATCGAACAGGTCGTGAACGTCGATTTGCCCGAGCTCAAAGACAAGTTTTCGTCGAAGCGAGAAAAGCGGCTTGGGAAAAAGCGGGCGCTCATGGCTTGTGTGGGTGGGCTCGACAAGCCTCTGTGGGTTTCGACGTGTCACTTGGACTCGAATGCGTCACCCGCACAACGAAGCGAGCAGCTTCGCGCCCTGCTTGAGCAAATTGCGAAACAAGGCAGCCGTGTCCTGGTCGGAGGCGATTTCAATACAACAACGTATGACGCTTCAAGCAAAGCGGCGCTCTTTCGCGATCTTCTGCACAAGTTTTTTCACAAAGGATTTGATCGAACGGTCGCGGGCTACATGACGCCACAAACAAGTTATGAACAGCCTGTGTTCGCGTTGCTTGAGGAATTGGGATTTGCGACTGAAGGCTTAAACGACCTTCACACCGGAAGTTATTTTTACGACGTGGAAAGCCCGTTTGCAGAAGCAAAGCTTATTGAGAAAGTGGGCACGTTCCTGACGCGAAGACTGCAAAAGCGACTGCGACCTTGGAATGGACGTGTGCCCGCCCGGTTGGATTGGTTTGTGGGGAAAAATGTGCGGGGCCAGGCTGCGGGTGTCGTCGAGGTTGCGCCCAGAAACGGCATACCCGCCTCGGACCATCTGCCGATTTATGTCGATATCGGCCTACCGAAGGATTTCGGCGGTGCGGGCAATCTCGACGTACCGGGCCAGCCGGTCAGGTGAGCGTCGTGGGACCGCTGAGCGTCACCATGGGCCGCAACCGATTCCAGGTTTTTTTGCCCAAGCCTTTGATGCGCTGAAGGTCCTCGACACGTTTGAAACCGTGGGTTTTGCGGAACTGGATGATGGCCTGCGCTCGGCTCGGACCGACGCCGGGCAATCGTTCGAGCTGTTCGGCGGTGGCGTCGTTGATGTTGACGACTCCGGTGCTTTTCGGTGCCGCCATTTCGGCCACAGGCCGCGCCGCGCTTTCCGCGTGGACCTTGGGCGAAGCGGAAAACGTACAAGCAGCAAGCGCAAGCGGAAGCAGAAGTTTTCGGATGTTCATGACGGTCTCTCCTTTTCTCTCTCTGTGGTTCAGTTTTTCCCTGTTTCAGGGGGGTGATGTGCAGCCGGAAACAGTCCGACTGCGACGGTGTTTTCGTTACGATCGGTCCGATTGCTCGAAATAAAGAGGAGAGCCTGGACCTTCGGCCTCCATCTCGCGCGAACCGCTGGGAAACGGGTCGCGAACGATCAACTGTCCGTTTTGCGGCAACGCATCCAGCCGAATGGTCATGGAACCGTCGCGGTTCACAAAGGCGATGCCGATGCGAAGCCACATGCGTTTGCCTTTGGCCCGTTCTGTGACGGTAAACACGGCCTTCCAGGTGACTTTGCCTTCTGCCGACGTGCCCGATGGAGGGAATCCGCCGCGATGGGCATCGGGGCCAGCTTGGGGGTGCGAGGACGGGTGGAACATGGGTTTCTCCGTGTGAGGTCTTGCGGACGCCTTCGAGTTTGGGCGGGTTTGTGGAGGCTCATTCCGCAGTTGCCTGAAGACAAAAGCAGGTGGCGTGCCAGGTCTGAAACTTTCGATTTCTCGTCGGAAAACCGGATTTTGCTCAGCGATGCGGCGTCCGGCGGACCGGACAGAGGCCGGCAAGCGGGATCGAACAAGCCCGAAAACGCGCCGCGACCGCCGTATAGTGCGCAAGTGACGCCTTTGTTTTTGCAGTCGCTCGCGCTTTGGCTGCTCGTGCTTCATTCGATGGCCGCCGTCGTGGCGTGCGGGTCGAGCGTGCATTTGGCCGTCGGCTCGCTTCGCCTGCTGCGAGGGAAAACCGTGCGACCTCGTTCGTTGCGAATCCACGCGGCAACGACGCTGGCGGCGTATGTGTGCTGCGGAATCGTGGGCGCACTTTTGTATCCGCGTTATCGCGTGCTGGTTCGCGGTTTGTTTTTGGACCGCTGCGCACCGTGGGCAGCCAATTTGTTCGATTTCAAAGAAAACTTGGCGACGCTGGGTCTTCCCATGGCCATAGGCGCGCTGTTTCTCGCGTTTTCTTTTTGTTTCGCGCCCGGACAAACCCTGCCATGCGATTCCGCAGCTTCATCGGGGCCCAAAACAGACACAACGGCGGACTCGGTGGCCCCATTGGTTTTGTGGATATTTGCAATGCTATCGGTCGGAACAGCGGCGTGCTGCGTGACGGAAACGGTGTCGGGTTTGTTGGTCACGGCGGTGCGAGGCGCATGATGGTGGGAGTTTCTCGGGGAGCGGCGTTTTTGGGCTGCGTGTTGACCGCGACGACTGCGGCGGTGTTTTTTCTTTCGCTCGTGGTGGCGTGGCCGATGCCGGTGTATTTGCCGTTAGAACGGCGCTGGACGTGGGCGGCAGGAAGCGAGTCGCAGGAACTTCTCTCGACGGTGGCGATGGATTATTACGGGCGTTCGTGGTCGGCGTTGTGCGCAGCCTTTTTGGTGACGTTTGCCGTGTGGTTTGTTGGGCGCATCCGACGAAATGCTCCGACTTCCCCGGCGTCATTTCCAAGCCAGCGAACCCTGTTTCTGGCGGCGTCGTATGCCGTCACTGCCGTGGTTTTTTGCGTGTCGCTCATGGCCTACAAATTGATTGGCCGCGAACCCACGTCCCCCGGTCTATTCGGCTTGTTCGGCCTGTCCGGCGTGCCCAGTTTTGGCGACTGCCCCCAAGTTCAGCCTCGATGAGGTTATCCATCGGTGCTGTGGGGTTCTTCGTCCAGATAGTCGAGTTCGGCGTGATAGGTTTCGGGCAATTGCCAGAGCGCACCCACCGCCAACACGCACACCGACACGCCTAGCAGCCTGAGCGCCGACCCGATGCCCAACGTCGGAAAAAGGTGTTGGTACAAAAACGTCAGCGGAATGGTCGCACCTCGCACCAAATTCGGAATCGTGGTCGCGACGGTGGCACGCAGATTCGTGCCGAACGACTCGGCGGCGGTTGTCACCAGGACGGCCCAATATCCCGTCGAAATCCCGAGGGCAAAGCACATTGCATAAAACGCGCGTGGGCCGGGCCGGTCGAGTTGCAACAGGGCCAAAAACAACCCGAGCAACAACACCAAGAACAGCAGCATTGCCGCCCGACGACTGCGCAGCCGTTGCGACAAGACGCCGCACAACACGTCTCCGAGTGCGACGCCCAAGTACGAAAAAAACACCGACCGAGCCGCGAGAATCGACGGGGTGCCCAGCGCCGTCGCAAGCTCGGGCGAAAACGCGATCACAAGACCAGCGACAAACCAAACCGGCAGGCCGACGAGCAACAGTTTGGCAAACCGACCTCGACGGGAAGACGTGGAAAACAGAAGGCGCAGGCTGCCTTTTTTGGTCGCACGGCGCAGCGCAGACAGAAACAGCGCCGATTCCGGGATGGAAGTCCGCAAAAGCAAGAGCGCCAGCCCCGCCGCGCCTCCGACGAAATAGCAGGCTCGCCACGACAGAAACTCGGCCAGAACAGCCGCGCACATGCCACCGCACAAGCCAAAACCCGCGACCAGCGTCGTGCCCAGGCCTCGCTTTTCTTGAGGCAGTGTTTCACAGACGAGCGCAATCGCCGAACCCAGCTCTCCGGCGAGGCCAAAACCCGCCACGAAACGGCAAACCGCGTATGCCTCGACGGAATCCACCAGGCCATTGGCCAAAGTTCCCAGCGAATACAGCAAAATCGACCCGTACAGCGCACGCAAACGGCCCAGCCGGTCGCCCAGAATGCCCCACACAAACGCGCCCACGAGCACACCCGCCATCTGCACATTCAGAAGCCGCATGCCCCACGGCAGCGAATCCGCCAGCGAAACGCCCAGATCGCGCAGGCTCGACTGACGCACCGCATTGAACAAAAACAGGTCCAGCACATCGACGAAGTAGCCGAGCGCCGACACCACCACCACACGCGAGGACCGCTGCATCCCCGGCATGCTACGCAAACTTACTCGCGAGAGAAAAGGGGCAAACGGCAGCGGGCGCGTGAACCGGAGCGTTAGGGGTCCGATTTGCAATCGGGCAGATGGAACTCGACGCGGCGGTTTTTGATCCGTCCAGCGGCGTTGTTGGGCGCTATCGGTTTTTCTTGACCATACGCTTTGCCTTCGAGGCGGCTTTCTTCAATGCCAGCGCGAATCAGCCATTTGCGAACACTGACAATGCGCCGTTCGGACAAATCTTGATTGTATGCTTTGCAATCTTTGCGATATCGAACCGGGCATTGTGTGTCGGTATGCCCCTCGATGCGCACCCGTTTGATATGCCGCGCCCCTTTCAAAGCATTGGCCACAGCCGTAAGCACTGCGGCGCTTGCTTGGTGGTTCAGAACGTCGCTGTTTGGCTTGAACTGAATTTGCTGCTGGATTGCGAGTTGACAGTTGCGAACCTCGACCAGGCTCGCACACCCGTGTCGTTGCTTGTCTGGATGAGGCGCGCCAGCCTTGTCCGGGCACGCATCTTCAGCGTCGGGAATTTCGTCATGATCCTTGTCTGCCAATGGACACCCAGGCCGCGCGGGATCGGCGCGAAGGCCCGCAGGCTCGAACAAACACTGGTCTTGCGGGTCCAGCACGCCGTCTTTGTCGCTGTCCATCGCGGGACAACCCAGTCGATTCGGATCGGGCGACCCACCTTGCGGCTCCGACGGACACAAATCGTTGCGATCCGGCACACCGTCGCCATCGCGGTCAGGTTCGACGGGCGCTTTTTCTGGCAACGGACACCCCAAGCGGTCGGGGTCGGGCGCGGGACCTTTGTGTATTTCGGGACATTTGTCTGTTTTGTCCGGCACACCGTCGGCATCTCGATCGGCTTCGACGGGACAACCGTGTTTGTATTTGTCCGCGTTCGGCACGCCTTTTTCCGTCGGGCATGCGTCTGATTTGTCGGGAATGCCGTCTCCGTCTCCGTCGGGAATTTTCTTCGCCGTCGGTGCATACGCGGCCCGCAGCAAGAACCGGACATCCGGCGTCCCCGGCTGTCGCACAAAACCCAAACCCACCGCCGCGCCCAATTGCACCGTGTCGAGCAAGTTGTAATGCCCACCCAGCAACGCCTCGAGGCTTGTGCCATATCGCGAAAAACTGTCTTTGCCGGCCATCGCCGTCGCGACCAGCAGTTCGGGACCGACGGCAAACCGCCATGTTGGATTGAAATAGGCCGCGCGAAGGCCCAGTTGAAGTTCCGAGGCTGCTCGCCCCGCTTCAATGCTCGCCCATTCTTGCGGAAGTTGGGTTTGCGCCTCGGGACGAAACAAAAATCCGACACTGCCCGACCACATGATCTGCCGCGCCACACCCGCGAGGACAATTTTCGGCAACACGCGCACAGACTGATCGCTTACCACCGACGGCAACGCATCCGTCATTCCCCGAAGCGGTATCCACACATCCACACCCGCGCTGATGGACCACGCCTCTCTTTGCGGCTGACCGTACATCCGAGCGAGTACCCCAAAACGAGGATCTCCGACGGAAAAACTGCCTTCTGCCGGATTTCTATCGACAAGCGTTCCTCGGCTGAACATCACCACCGGCAGCGATCCTGTGACCAACACGCGATCCAAAAACGACGCTGCAAGGTCCAAATGACCGATAAATTGATGTGCGATCAGTGATTGCGTTTCAGTATAACCAAAACTATCTTTATATCCTAAAACCAAAGACTTATGTGCATAATCAAGCGAAAGACCAACGGAGAACAGCCTCGTTGATGAGTACCATGGATGCGAAACCGCAAATGACCATTCTCCAGCAGCAGTTGGCTCATAGCGATTTAGCTGATATCCAAGATTAGGCGATGCAGTTTGCGCTTTCGCATAATCAGAAAATCCAATTGACAAACAAAGCGCAAGTACGACCAACAGCGATTGTCGAAAATAGGGTTTTGTCATAGCTCTCCCAAACCTGTTTTGTGCAAGCACCGCGTTTCTCGCAGCGACGCAGGCTTGTCAGCTCTTTCACGCGGTCTTCCCCGCAGAGCCGGTTATGTGTTCGATTTCCGCCGTCTGAATCGCCACAGCCCCCACAGCAACACTGTCGAAAGCAAACCGATGCCGCCGCTCGCCGAGCCCGTTTGCGTTTGCGAGCAGGCCAAACCCCCGCCCGCGACCCGCAGCACACCCAGCTCGATGGTCCGCACAACCGTGTTGTCGCTGGGATTCGGGTCAAAAGAACCGTCCGACGACACCGTTGCAATGATGGTCATCGACGGAGGATCGACCAGAGAAGACGGGTCGGGAACCACCACAAACGTGGCCACTTGCGCCGTTTCGTTGGGCAAAAGCGCCCGATATCGAAAACAGCTCACTTTTTGTTCGGACCTGGAACAACGCCACCCCGGCTGGGCATCGAGCCGTTCCACCGCCCCGCCCCGTTGCACCACAAACGTGACGCGCTGCGGACCAGGGTCTGCGAGGCCGCTTTGGTTTTTCACCGACAGACCATACGAAACCGCCGTGTCGATCCGAGCAGTCTGCGGTTCATGCCCGACGGAAACGGTCAAATCCGCCTCGGTTTTGGGGCACGTATTCGTCGAAACGTCGCACGTCCGCCCCCCGCAATCCGCGTTGGTCTTGCAACCGCACTTTCCGCTGTCGAGGCATTGGTTCCCCGGTCCATCGGCCAAACACGCGCTGCTGGACCCTGGCGTACACTGCACGCACTTGCCTACTGCAGAGCACACTTCCGTTCCCCCTGGCGCGCCTTGACAGTCTGCGTTCTGCACACACACGTCCGTACACCTTGCGGGAGACGGCTTCGTGTCGCACACCGGAGCACCCGGCGAACAATCGTCGTTCGCGACGCACGGTGGCACCGAAACCAGGGTCGGCGCGCCGGGCGTTGTTCCATCTCCCGACGGAAAAGCGATCGGCCCCGAGTTTACGCCGCCCACAGGGACTGCCGTCGTCAAGCTCTGTACCGGCAGATTCCCAAAGGCCTTGTCATCGATGCGGATTTGGTATTTCACAACAACCGGCGGCTCGCCCGGTTCCAACGTGCCCCCTTGGGTCGGTCCTGCCCCTTTTCCAAGCCGAATCCGCAGTGTTCCGGTCAGCGGCTCCCAATCGACTTGATCGTCCCCCAATTTGTCTGTTTTCGGTCCATTTTGAAGCGGCTCGACAGCGACGGTCATACGTACGGAATCCGGTACATACGAAAGACCCAGTGGCAACGCCTGTGTAAGGACAATCTCTCCGCCTGGCGCGTCTCCGATGTTCCGCGTGCTCGACGTAAATTCGATGACATCGCCCGGCCTCGTACTGACGCCTTGCGGATACGTCAGCGTCGTCTCGAGAATCGGTTTCGTACTCGCAATCGACGTGACCAACACCCCCAAAAGCACCACGTCTTCCTTTGTCGATTCCAGTACAAGGTCCGCCTGTGTGTCATTCGGCTTCACATAGGGCGACACATCGATCACATCCAAATCCAGACCGACCATGCTGCCTGGTGCCCCCGTTGGCTGCGGCAGGTCTCCCACCGTCGAAACCGGAGCCCCCAAATGGGTCCTCGATCCGTTGAAAAAATTGTCCTCTGCCGCTGGAGTCCCATCCGTCACTTTGACCCCATTAAAGGAAAGACTGTCGCCGTCGTAGTCGTGATCTCCTTCGTATGCAATCACCCCGAGTTTGGCATCTATCTTCGACCCCACCGGAACCCGAAACCCCGATACAGTGACCGGTGTCTTGCCCCCCCAAATCACCCCTGAAAGGCCCTCAAACAGACTCAGATTGCGAATCGGCTCGTCATCCTTTTGATAAAACACCACCATCGCCCAGGCCGCGTACAACACGTCCGCATTGCTGTTTGTGGCAGGCATCCGGGGCACACCACTCACCCGATATGCGCCCGCGCCGAACTTTTGCACGATGGGGGTTACATCGACCGACGCTTGGTAGCTCTTGCCTCCCGTGTAGTTCCGTTCGATGTCCGCCTGTTCCGCGATCAAAAAATAGGGGGCCTGGCCGACCCGTTCTACCGTGACTTTTCCATCGGGAGGACTGCTCTCTTCATACGTTCCCGAAAAATAGAGGCGTGCATAGGACACTTTGGCACCGTTGGGCAATTTCAACATTGCGACAGTACGTGCATCCACCACCCCAGTCATCGGACTCGCGGTGGTACCTCCCCCTTCTGGCAAATCGTCACGCCACCACACATCCGCCGAGGAATCCGCGATGTTCGAGCCACAGTTCGCTGTATCCACCGTGCCGACCACCGGCTTGGGAATCCCAGGACGGCAATCAAACCCGAAGGAATTGCCAAGCAAAACCATGTCCCCGCGTTGGTCAATTTGAAAACGGAGCCTTGGGTTTGCGTGCGCTTCTTTCGTACACAGCCACAGAAGCCACACACACACAAGAAAAACGGTCTGCCTGGCCCACAAGCCACGTCCAAGCCGATCACAGAACCTCATCCATCGCCTCCTTCGTGGTCCCCTGGCGCGCCCAAGCATCGCGAACCCCCAACAGAGAATGACCCATGCACGCGCAAACTTCCCCCGAACCAACACAAACCATCAATATGTAACGCAAAATACACTGTACTTATAGAGAAAAATATCCATCAAATGAGCGATAAAACCATTGACAACTTGTGTTCACTATGATTACAGACGACAAATTGGTTTGCAAACACGCGGTTTTGGGTCGCATGTGTGACGGAATCGACATTTTCACTGCCTAACACTGCTTATTAATCCGTCTGAAATTTAGTAAGATGGAATAGGGTTTTCTATGTCGAACCATGCACGCCCTCGGGATGCAGCGGCTTGTGCGGACTGCGGTCAGGTTCTCGAAGAGGACATGCCACATATCTGCCAAGGTTCGGTCAAACGAGCCGCGTTCGACAGCACGCTCGGGCCCGGCGATCATCCAACCATTCCGGGCGAGATTTCCGAACAGGAGCCCCCCGATCCGGCCCATGAGCTGATCGGCAAGATCATCGGTGAACGGTACGAAATCCAGTGCGTTCTCGGACAAGGCGGAATGGGGGTCGTGTATCAGGCCCGTCATATTTCGCTTGAAAAACTGCTGGCGGTGAAACTGCTCCTCATCGCGCAGAACGAGGAATACCAACGGCGCTTTTTGCAAGAAGCCCAACTCGCATCGCAAATCAACCACCCAAACACCGTCTTTTTGTCCGATTACGGAGTCCTCCCGGACGGGCGCTCCTACATCGTGATGGAACTCCTGCGCGGTCCCACCCTGGCGTCCGAAATTGCCGAGGGGCCCATGGACCCCCTTCGCGCCTGTAAGATCGCCGCCCAAATCGCCCACGGCCTCCAAGCCGTCCACGATCAAGGCATCATCCACAGAGAC
>DAOLIT010000124.1:0-7665 GCA_035328405.1 Pseudomonadota bacterium
GAGCCGGATTTGCGCCGTTTTCAAACACGCGTGATTGATCCGAGCCGGATTTGCGCCGTTTTCAAACACGCGTGATTGATCCGAGCCGGATTTGCGGCGTTTTTGGGTATGTGGGGCACGGAAAAACGGGGTGGGCGCTTTGGAAGAAACTCCTTGAGTCGGCGAATCGGGGTGGGGTACGTTCGCGCAGCTTGTGGGTGTTTCTCTCGAAAAATGTAGGGAGGTTGTGATGTTCCGTTCTTCCGCAAAGGCTGTTTTGTTTTCGATTCCGGTCCGGTTGCTGCGAAACGTGGCGACGGTGCTGGGGCTTACGCTCATCGTCGCGTGCGGCGGCTCGGGAGGGGGCGGCTGCGGCACGTTCGCCAAAATCCCGAACGGCTATCCGGTGGACAAGCGCATCGACAATGCGGTCCAGGTTCGCATCACGAAGGGCTTTTTCGACTTCCTGGAGGCGAACGGCAAGGCGCTGGTGGACAAATTCCTGCCGGGCGGGGGCGAAATTCCAGTGCCGTCGTCGTGCGGCGGAGACACGGAAATCTGCTGCGGGCGGGCGTGCAAGGTCAAGCTCGACTACCAATCGCTGAAATTTGAGCCGAGGCCGCCTTCGACCACGGGCCTGACGCTGCGGGCGAAGCTCAAGACGCTGACCGACATGAACATCAAAACGAAGGTCGGCTTCATCACGATCAAGTGCGACCTCTCGCTCGACACGGCGCGCAAGGGGAAGCCGGACGTGGGTGTGACGATGGCGGTGGCGGCGAACGTCAACGCGGCGACAAAGCTGACGAGCCTGGATTTCGATGACAAGAGCGTGGACATCCTGGACCTGGACAGCGACGACCTGGACATCAAGGGCGGGGCGCTGTGCTGGACGGCGAATTTGCTCAAGGGTCTGCTGCTGGGGACGCTCAAGGACCAGCTCAAACGGCAGCTTGCGCAACCGCTGGATACGCTCGCGTGCCAAAAATGCAACAGCAAGACGGATTGTTCGTCGCTCGCAAACCAGGGCTGCTCGAACAACTTCTGCATGCGAGACGGGGTGTGCTTGCAGCTTCTGGGCACAGAGGGCCGCATCGACCTGGGGAGCCTGCTTGGGGCGTATTCCCCGGCGGCGAAAGCGGCGATGCTGGACCTGTACGTGGCCGCAGGCAACTACGCAACGGTCGAGGCGCTGCCCAACGGCGGAATGTCGCTGGGGATGATGGGGGGGACGACCAGCCAAACGCGCGCTGCGTGCGTGCCGAGTCGCCCGGCCCCGACAGGTCCGGCCCCGGCGAAAAGCCTGGCGTTTTCAGGCGGAACGGCCCCAAACGGCAAGCCGTACCATGTTGGCGCAGGGATTTCGACGCTGGAACTCGATTCGGCGGGGTACACGCTGTATGACACGGGCGGGCTGTGCTTGGACGTGGGGACGGCGCAGGTGGCGATGCTGTCGTCGGGGCTGCTTTCGGCGCTGATTCCGTCGATCAATGACCTGACACATGACACCGATTCGGCGATTCGGATCGTGGGACGCCCGCAGAATCCGCCAAAGTTCGTGCTGGGGAAAGGCACGTTCAAGACGGACGACACGGGCAAGAGGATCATCGACGACCCGCTGCTGCATGTGGTGGTGCAGGACATGGCGCTCGACTTTTATGTGTACCTGGACGAGCGGTACGTGCGGTTCATGCGCCAGACGGTGGACCTGGATCTGCCGATCGGACTGGATGTGGATGCGGCAAACCAGCTTGTGCCGTATGTGGGGGACCTGTCGCAGGCGGTCGCGAACGTGCGGGTGACGGACAGCGCGCTGCTGAAAGAGACTCCGGCGCAGCTTGGGCGGATTTTGCCGAGCCTTCTGCCCATGCTGGCGGGGGCCATCAGCGGCGCGCTGAGTCCGATCAAGCTGCCGGACGTGATGGGAATCCAGCTTGCGCCCGTGCAGATTGTTTCCACGGCGGATGGGACGGGCCGGCTGTCGCACCTGGGGCTGTTCTTGGGCGTCAAGATGGCCCCGTCGCCGCTTCTGCCGGTCGTGGCGGACGGCATGTCGCTTTCGGCAGAGGCCGTGGACGTGCCTGCCGAGACGTTCGCGACGCTCGAAGCACTCGAGGTGCCGAGTCTTTTGGCGATGCAGGTGACGGCACCGGTGCAAAAGACGCCCAGGGCGACGCTGCGGGTCAGCGCGCGGCATGTGCAGGCGCGGGAACTGGAATGGCAATACCGAATCGACGGCGCGCTGTGGCGACCGTTTGATACGCAGGCGCGGCTGGTTTTGGAAGAACCGGAATTGCGGCTTGTAGGCAAGCACGTCGTCGAGGTTCGAGCACGGGTGGCCGGGCAGCCGGGCACGCTGGATGTTACGCCGGCCCAGGTGGAGTTTGTGGTCTCGCCTGTGAACGCCCCGGCGAACGAAACGACCAGCGGAGCGCCCGGTCAGAACACCAACGGGACAAGCAAAGGCACAGAAAACACGGCGGAGGGACAAGCAATGGGTTGTTCGATGGGACACACGGGGGCAAGCGGAGCGGGGATGGGGCTTTTGGGCCTGGCCGTCCTCGCTCTTTTTTCGCGGCGGAGGCTGGCGAGGCGCGGCGGCGCGGCGGCGCTTTTGCTGGCGGGCGGACTTTTTGGCGGCTGCGGCGATTCCTCGGGGAACGATCCGGGGGACAAACCGCCGGTCGAGGTCAAAAAACCGAAGAAAGAGTTTGCGCCGACCGATGAGATTGGCCGCTACCAGAGCGTGGCCATCGGCTCGGGCAAAGTGATGCTGTGCGCGTATGACGCCACGTTTGGGGACCTGGCGTTTACGGACATGGCGACGCCGAGCAACCAGCCGACGTGGACGCCCGTGGATGGCCTGCCACAGGGAGAGCCGGAACAGACGGACCCGGAAGCGTATCGAGGCGGGTATGTGGAGCCGGGGGATGACGTGGGGCGGTTTGCGTCGCTCAAGTTGTCTCCTGCGGGCGAGCCGATGGTGGCGTATCAGGATCTGACGGGGGATGCGGTCAAGCTGGCGGTGCGCACGGGAGACAAGTGGTCGTTTGTGAAGGTCACTGACCCGCAGGAAGGCAAAGGCGTCGGGGCGTTTGCACAGCTTGTGGTGTCGGAAAACGGCGTTCCGACCGTGGCGTACCGGGTCGGGGGGGCCAAAAAGGCAGACGGAACGGTGGCGGCGCAGATGGTCGTGGCGGTGGGACAGAACGCGAACCCGCAAGGACCGACCGATTTTGTGAAAACCGTGGTCGAGGAAACGCCCGTGTCGTGCGGGGGCCTGTGCGGCAGCGGGGAAGCCTGCGTGTACGTGGACCCTGCGAAAAAAGACCGGGACAAAACCATCTGCAAGGCGGTCGAAACGACGTGTACCCCAAGCTGCAAAAGCACGATGGCCTGCATTGCGGCCAAGTGTGAGGATGCGGTCGGGGCGGGCCCTGCCGATATGCCGGCGGGAACGGGTCTGTATGCTCGGCTTTTGCAAAGCGGCGCGAATCGGGCGCTGCTGTTTTACAGCAAAAAGGCGGGGGCGCTCAGGATGGCCACGGGGGACGACTGGAAAGTGACGACGCTTTCTGGCGGGGACGGCAAGACGGACACGGGGCGGCACATCGGGGCGCAGTTTGGGGAAGACGGGACGCTGCACCTCGCCTATTCCGATGTCGAGGGACGGCTGTTCTACCAAACGGTGAACGGGACTACCGTGAGTCCGGCGGAAGTCGTGGATGACGGGGTGCGGACGCAGCCTTCGCCGGATGTTCACGCGGTGGGCGCGGGGGCGACGCTGGTGCTTGGGGCAAACGGGCCGCTCATTGCGTACCAGGATTCGACGGCGGGGACGCTGGAAGTGGCGCAGAAAAGCGCGTCGTGGACGCACCAAACGCTGGGTGGTGAGGCGACGCAAAGCCGGGGCTACTACCCGCAGGTCTTCCAGTTCAGCGGCAAGTGGTGGATTTCGGACGTGGTATACGACCGGAACGCCGACGTGCTCGCCTCCCTCCGCTTCACCGAACTCACCGACATCACCCCGTAACCCCCTAGCGTTTTTTCAAAACGCCCGGCAGAAGACGGCCAGGGGTTTGTTTTTTAGACTGGGGGTACCCGTTCACGATACAGTCCCGGCTCACAGAGAGACAACGTGGAGCTTGTTTCCCGATGAGCATCGAGCCCGCTGAGCTGCGAAGGGTTCTCGAGGATGTGCTGCGGACGGACGAGGACTTGGTTGCGTTCTGCTTGAATGCCGAACTCGGCGTGGCAAACCAGTTTTCTCGCGGAATGAGTCTCACCGAGAAACTCAACCTGCTCCTTCAGAAAGAAGATGCACAGGACGTGCTGAAGAAGCTGCGGGAGCGGCAGCCGACGAAGACAGACGACGCACTTCAAAGAGCAAAACGTGTGCAAAGCGATGCGCCGAAAATCGGTGCAGGAAACAAGGATTCCGCTCTCGCGCCCTCCGTGCCCCGGCGGTCTGCCCAGGAACCACGTTTGCTGACGATTCGGCTGACGCTGCAAGACCGGCGGTGGCTACAGGCGGAATATCATGTGCCGGTTCATGGTCTGTTGGCCACGACTGCACCTGTAGATCTGGCAAATCTGGCAGATGTGGCAGGGCTGGCAGATGTGGCAGGGCTGGCAGGGCAAAAAGAGCTTGAGCGGGGAAGGAACGCTGAGCTTTCTTTGCTCTTGGCCCGCGCGCAGGCTTTTGGGGAAAAGGGAGTCGGGCAGATCCTCTACCGGAGGCTGTTTCCAGACCCGGCGATCGAGCAACGGGTGCTCTAGTACTTGTTTGATGAGCCGCAGCTTGGCTTGACAACGAGTCCCATCCGACATGGCGTTCAAGTGCGGATCTGGACCCACGAACCCGAGCTCATCGGTCTGCCCTGGCGACTGGCTTGCTGGAAAGAATACTTGCTGGCGGATCATGGCTGGACGTTGGCGGTGACATCAGAGCTGGCTGTCCAACGGCCGGTTCGCTTGTCCACCCTCAGCCGCATCTTGGTGTTTGCGCCGCTTGTGAACAGCCTAAAAGACCTCAATACCAAGGCACATGTAGAGGATCTGAGAACGCAGCTGTCTGCGGGTTTTCCAGAGCAGGGGCACAACGACTGGTTTCTGGTCGTCCATACGCGGGCCGATCTGAATCGCGCGCTGCGGACCATGCCGTTTGACGTGCTGTACTACTACGGTCATGGCTGCACGGTCGGCGGACAGGTTGCGCTGCACATTGCGGAAGGCAGCGACAGGCAGGCTTTTCTGACGTTTTCCGACCTCAAGGCCCTGCTTGGGGAAGCGCCACCCAAGGTCGCCCTCCTTTCCTGTGGCTTTGGGGATGCGCAGGGCTGGCAGAGCGCCGGCCACGTGCTGGGTCCGCAGGTGCCGGTGGTGGTCTGCTGCGGGATAACCTCGGTCACGCACCAGGCTTGCTCGTTCGCGGTGCGTTGGCTCAAGGGGGTCCTGCTCGACCGCCGCGATCCGATCGAGCTGCTTCACCGGCGCAACCCCGCGGACCCCGCGCAGACGCAGCACAACTTCGAGTGGGCGCTCCATGCAGGTTTCGCAAGCTACTCCACCTGGGAGCCGATGACGATTCTGGTTCGCCGCCACGATCCGCGAAACGCCCTGCGGCTGGATCGGACCACGCAGCGGGCGCAGGTGGTCGAGCAGGTCAGCGCGCTCCTTGAAGGTCGAACGCGGCGGGTCGAGTGCCTGGTCGCGTACGCCCATGACCGGAGTCTGCTCGATCGGTTTTCGTGGCAAGCGACGGACCATTTGGAGCGACGCCGAACCGCTCCGGTTTTTACGCTGCACATTCCCTTTCCGCACGACCGGTCGAACTTGTATGACCGGCTTTCTTCTGACCTCCAGCGGTTCGTGGCCAAGCCGGGCGAGCCCATCGGCCATGCGCTGCGTCGGAATGCGCCGCAGGTGCGAACCGCAGGAAAGCCCGTGTTGTGGCTGGACTTTGGCGTCTGCGGAGACAGTGCCCCGCAAAAGAAGCTCGATCTTTCCCAGCTTCGCTGCTGGCTCAAGTGGTCGAGCGAGTTTTTGGGACAGGAGCGCCATTGCCCCGAAGACCTCCGCATCGTTTCGTTTTTGGCGCTCAACCTAGAGCCGAGCAAGCACCAACTCCTCCGCCAGAAGATGGAGGTGTTTAAGGACGAGCTTGGCAGCGAGCGGTTTCGCGCCTTCCTGTTGGCTCCACTTCCCAAGGTCGAGCTGGGCGACCTCAAGGACTACCTCAGCGACCCGGATCTGAGCGACTGCGCCGCCAACCCGACCACCGTCCTGGCCGCAAAAGCGCTGATTCACAAGGACACCGACGGACACTACGAAGAAGTCGTGGAGCACATCCGCTGGGCCGAAGAGCACGGCTGGCAAAACCTGATAGACCGGCTGAGAGGCAAACACGGGCTTCCCGACCCGACCGACGAAGAGGAGGATCTCTAGTGCCAACGCCTTTTTTGCTTTTGGACCCAAGTCAGCGCGATCCGGAAACGCGACGGCCTCTATTGGCCAGCCGACGGCCCAAAGCGGTGCTGGGCAGCCTGAAGAGTTCCGCCAAGTATTTTCAGCCGAGCCGCGAGCTGCTCGGTGCCATCAACGTCAGCCTGTCTTTGTGCATGCCGCTCCTTTTGACCGGAGATCCCGGCACCGGCAAGACCCAGGTCGCGTACTACTTGGCAGAGTACTTCGGCATACAGCAGTCGCTCTTTGATCTGGATGTCCGGTCCAACACCACCGCCGAGGATCTGCTCTACCACTTTGACAGCGTGGCGTATTTTCACGCCGCCCACGATCCGGCCCGCGCGGGTCAGCGCATCGACCGTGCCGAGTTCATCCGCAAAGGTCCCCTGTGGCGGGCGATGGAAGCCGACGGCCCGGCGATCGTCCTGATTGATGAGATCGACAAAGCCCCGCGCGATTTTCCAAACGACCTTTTGGGCGTGCTCGATCAAGGGCATTTCACGGTGCGCGAGCTTGGCAAGAAAATCGAACGCAAGCCCGACGCTCCGCCGCCCATGCTGGTCATCACGTCGAACAGCGAGCGCCGCCTGCCCGAGGCATTCCTTCGTCGCTGCATCTTTCACCACATCGAGTTCACCCCTGAACTTGTGCGCATCGCGGTCCGTGCGCGCCAAACCCAGCTTGCCCCGCTTGACGACCAGGTTGTGGACGCCGCCATCTTGCGTTTTCTGCATCTGAGGGAGAAGACCCTGCGCAAGCGACCCGCGACCGCAGAGCTTTTCGCTTGGCTGACCGTCCTGGCTGCGTCGGGCGGTGCCGATGCCGCCAAGCTGTCCGACTGCGCCCTGTCTGAACTTCCCCACCTGTCCGTCCTCATCAAGGACCGCGACGACCTCAACGCGCTGTAGCCGGACCCCATGATTCGCACAGCCGATGTAGACGCCCTGCTCGAACGCCTTCGCAGCCAGGGTCTGCGCATAGGCCCTGATGAGGTGCTCCGCGCGTCCGATTTGGTCTTGCGCCTTCACGAGTCGGCCCACGACGACTGGCTGTACGAGTCGCTGCGCGCCCTGCTCGTCAAGTCGCTTCATCAAACCACGCAGTTTGACGAGGTGTTTGCAAGCTGGGCCGCTGCCCTGGCCGAACGTGAGCAGACCGCACCTCAGCCTCAGCCTCAGCCTCAGCCTCAGCCTCAGCCTCAGCCTCAGCCTCAGCCTCAGC
>DAOLIT010000124.1:7765-11881 GCA_035328405.1 Pseudomonadota bacterium
CTTTCGGGCCCAGAACACCTTCGGGGATTCCCGCTCAACAACGCACGGTTCGGCAGGGATTGGCCGCGCACAAGCGCACACTTGGTGCCACGTTGTTGTCGCTGTTGTTGCTTGGGCTGCTTGGGTTGCTCGGCGTCTTCGGAAACAGGCCGAATCCACCCGTGCCATCGCCAGCGGACCACGGTGCCGCAAGTCCGCCGCCGGTCCAGGAAGACCTGGGGCAGGTGATCCGTCGCAAAACCCTGCGCGTGTTTGCCCCCAGCATCACTGTCGAGCCGCTGCCCCTGCCACGGGAGCTTTGGCAAGGCACCGGGACCTTGCTCACCGGGCTCGGGCTCGGCCTGTTTCTGTTTCTGCGGCTTCGGACACGCCGCGATCTGCCGCCCCCTGCTGCTGCCCCCACACGCCCCGGCCCCGCCGAAATCCTCCCCAGCGTTCCGGCCCAACCTGGGCGTCTGCGACTGCTCGATGTGAGGTCCGAAGAAGCACTCGTGTGGGGCATTGGTCGCTTTGTGTCCGAGGAACGGACCCGACGGCTCGATGTGCCCGCCAGCATCAACGCCACCGTGGCCGCCGCTGGCATTCCCACCCTCCGGTTTTTGCGCGCCCGGCACCAGCGCGAGGTCTGGTTGTGGATGGACGAGTCCGCCGCCGGGACCGACCGAGAATATGGTCCCCTCCTCCGCCAGCTTGTGTTGGAACTGGGTGTGTCCTTGCGGCGGGGAGGACTTCCCGTCGAACAGGCGCTGTACTGGGGGTTGCCCGACCGACTCAGCCGTCTGCTCGAGTCCGGGCACCTCGAAGGCGAGTTTGCGCCAAGCGAAGTGGATGAACGGCGCGACGCCGCCCTCATCGTGCTTCTGACCGATGGCCGAATCCTTGTGGACGCGCTGACCCAAGACCGTTTCATCGGCGAGACCCGCGCGCTTCTGCGCCAGCTTGCCCACTTTCCCAAGCTTGCATTCTGCGACGTGTCGCGCGGGACGTTTGGCCTGGCCCAGCACCTGCGCGAGTTTGAGCTCGAAGTCCTGCTGCCCGAACAGGTCGCGAAGTTTCTGGGCGGCGTGCCCCTCGATCCCCTGCGGCCTCCGCAGCCCGTGCAAACCCAGCTTGTCGGGGATTTGCGTCTGTGGGCTGCCGCGTGTGCCCTGTCGCCCTACCCCCTGGACGAAGAGACGCTGTTCTTGGTCCGCGACCAGCTCAGCCTCGCCGTCGAACCCGCAGCCAGCCTCCGGCTCAAGGCCCTGGCCCAGTCTATCGGCGACCGCATCCACGTTGCAGGCCCCCTGCGCGTCGAGCTGCTCCGCTGGATGCGCCTCGTTTCGGACCCCCCGGCGGGACCTCTCGAGTCGTTGCAGAAGCGCCTGTCCCCGACGGTTCTCGGGCGCAGCTTGGCCTTGTGGCGACGACGGCTGGCCACAGAAGATGCCACGCGCCAAACCGAAGACGCTCGCGTGCCCTGGCTCGGCACCCCCGCCCGGCAGCACCTGCGCCTGCAAGTCGCGCTCCTCGACCTGTGGGACCGTCCCGAGCACGCGGCCCAGACCTTGTATTCCCTGTCCTGTGGCGAGCTGCGAGACGAGCTGCTTCGCAAAGTCTCTGCGTTTGGACCGCTCGAGCAGGCGGCAGATCCTCGGCTCATCATCCTGCCTTGGTCTTTCCGGCAGCTTTCGCCCGTGACCCAAGCACTTTTGCACGCGCTCGAGTTTGGCGGCAGGCGGCCTCCCAAGTCCCTGGCCGCCGAAAGACCCGCCCGACTGGTTTTTGCCTGGGCCGGTTGCGTCGGTCTGGTCCTTTCCGGTGCCGTGACAAGCGCGCAAGCACTTTCGCGATTCCGCCATCCCCACGGCGAACCACGCATCCGTCAAGAACACGCGCCGAAAGAAGCCCACGTCCAAGTCAGCCAACAGAGCGAAACGGAATACCTGCTCACGGCCCAACACCGGACCGAGCAAACCAGCCAACAAGTACCCGCCGGATCAGAGGTCCTTGTGACCTGGACAGAAGAAGAACGCGAACCCCCAAACGCCGATGGGGCAGCAGAGCCGCCGCCAGATCTGGGAGCCGACCTGTCCGATGCGTGTGATCTATTCGGCTCGGAGGACCCGGCGAACCCGGCACCCCCTCTAGATCTTGCGAAACCCAAAACGGAAACAGCGAGACCAAGGCCGCCGACCCAGGACATGACTGTATCCAGCGCCGGCAAGTCTCCAACGCGCTCGCGACCACAATCCCCGGCGATGCCCGAGATCATCGCAGGAGGGAAGGTTGTTTCAACACTGAGACGGACCGAAACCATGCTCGAAGATCAGCCGTCATGCACCCGCTCTGAAACCACGCTGAAGGGTGTGGTGTTTGTGAAGGTGTGCGGCGGGGACTTTATGATGGGATCGAATGATGGAGTAATCGATGAACAACCTGTTCATCCGGTGCACGTCGATACGTTCTGGATCGGGAAGTACGAAGTGTCGAATGCGCAGTATCGAGAGTGGAAAGCGGACCACAAGGATTACTTCGACGAACCCGCGCAGCCTGTGAATGACGTGAGCTGGTTTTCAGCAAAGGAGTACTGCCAATGGCTGGGTGGGGAACTGCCCACAGAAGCAGAGTGGGAATACGCAGCGCGAGGACCGGAAGGACGGAAGTATCCGTGGGGAAGTGCAGCGCCAGAAAAAGGACGAGCGACGTTCGAGCAGGGCTCAGGAGGGCAGCCAGACCTGATCACTGCCAACCCCAAAGGGGTGGGACCGTTTGGAACGTGGAATCAGGCTGGAAATGTGTGGGAGTGGTGCGCAGACTGGTACAGCGATTCTTACAAAGTGACAAGAGACAAAACGGGACCTGACAAACCATGGACCTTTGTCAAACAGGTCAATCCCATCGGCCCAGCGACGGGAAGCTGGCGCGTTTTGCGCGGCGGCTCTTTTGACAGCGGGCCCGGGTTCCTGCGCTCCGCATTCCGGAACGGGAACGTGCCCGAGGTCAGGATCAGGTTCATCGGGTTTCGGTGTGTGCGTGGTTCCGGTCGCCAGCGTTGATCTTTGACGCACATCCCACATCCAATTCGGGTCGGGCTTTTTAGGGGGCGGGGGATTTGAATGGACCGGTGACAGCGGGTTTTTTTCGCAAACTTGGGGACGCGCAGACGGTCCATGACAAACAATTTCGACCGCTCCGCAGGGGGGAAAAGACCACAACAACCAACCGTCAACGATCAACGCTGGCGACCGGAACCACGCACACACCGAAACCCGATGTTCCTGAGCCCGCCCCCGGGCTCGGACCAGAACCGGAACGCGGAGCGCAGGATCCCGGGCCCGTAGACATAAGAGCCGCCGCGCAAAACGCGCCAGCTTCCCGTCGGAGGGCCCATTGGATTTGTCAAAGTGACACTTGTGACACTTGTGTCACTTGTCACTTTGTTGCCCTCACACCAATCCCAACACCACTCCCACACGTTTCCGTGCAGATCATGGAACCCCCATCGGTTCGGCTTCTTCTGTCCCACCGCATGCGTCATATTGCCGCTGTTGCTTGCACACCATGCGTGGTCGTCAAGCTGTGCTTCGTCATCCCCGAAGGAATACGCGGTCTCGGTTCCCGCCCGGCAGGCGTATTCCCATTCCGCTTCCGTCGGCAGACGGTATCCGTCCGCTTCCCGGTCCCACTCCACCTGCCGTGCCCCGCCCGAGCTTTCTTGGCTCCCGATGATTCGATAACACGGCTTCCTTCCTGCTCGTTCAGACAGCTTGTTGCAGAACCGCACCGCAAAAAACCATGTCACCCGCTCCACCGGACGATCCTCCGCGCGCGTTCCGTCCGCTGGCGCCTCTCGGAAGTCGCTCGGATTCCATCCCATCACCTCTTGGTACTGCTTTTGCGTCACCGGGTACTTCGCCATTGCAAATGCGCTCACCTCCACCCGATGCCGCTCCTCGTCGGGTGATCGCCCCTGTTCCTCTTCGGGACTCCCCATAAAGAACTCGCCGCCTGGCAGTTCCACCATGTCGAGGAGGTCGTCTCTGCGCAAAGGCTCAGGCGCAGAAGGCGCTTCGTGTTTCGGTTTGGGCTCGGCGGGTTTGGGCTCGGCGGGTTTGGGCTCGGCGGGTTTGGGCT
>DAOLIT010000125.1:0-11620 GCA_035328405.1 Pseudomonadota bacterium
GAGGCGCCGTCGGGCTGTCTGCGCAGTAGCGGGTCGTTTGACACCAGTCACCTAGGGGTCGTCTGTTCCGGGCGAGCCGCCGGCGTTTGTGCTGGCGCGCCAAGACGTGGCGAGGTTGGGTGAGGGGTTGCTGTTCGTTTGTACCGGTACAAGCGAATGTCCACCTCCATCCGCCGAGGCTGGCCACGGAGAGGCATCGTTGTAGGTGAAACTCATGATGGTGTCGCCGACCGCATCGACCAGCGTGAGTGCCTCTCCGCCATTCGACAGGCTCGATCCGGGGCCATATTGTCCGGCCACAGTGACGGGTGGATATTTTTGCGAAAAACGCGCCGGATTCTTTGCGAGCACAAGGAACCCTCCTGCGGGAATCGTTGCGCCTGGGGGGAAGGTGAAATCGATTCCGGCAGCGAATCGCACGTTGTACAGATTGACCGGAGCCGTGCCGGTGTTCTTGATTTCAAGAAACTCAAACTCATCTCCATCCACGGGCTCTGTGGAACCCGAGGGCGTGAAAGGGGGTGGGTTGTACATGATTTCAGTGATCAACAGAGTCGGTGGAACTCCCGTGCGGAACGTGGCTTCCACCACAGGACTCCATTCCCCAAGCGGACTCCTAACGCGGGCTTTCACGGTCGTGACCGAAAAAATCGGTATCGGACCGGTGTACGTCGTGCCTTGCACTGCGCCTCCCGGAAGACGCGGATCGAGTCCGTTGGTTGTGTAATAGATCGTGCCCCCACCGGCATTGGGATTGGTGAGGACCAGGTTGTATCCGGGTGCGACCATCCCGCCGAACTGACCCAACACCGGTGCCAGCGTTGCGGGAAAGAGGCCCTGGGCTTTCAAGTACCCCGCAACCGGTCCAGCGGGCAGATACGCGACGGCCTGATCGTTTGTGAAACCCTCGAGCAGAACTTTCCGACGGCTCGGCGCATTGGTCGTGGCCACAATCGAGGTTCCGCTGAGCGTAACCGTCCACCGGTCCGAATTGCCGACCCCATTTATCCAACTCGGCACGCGCGTGGCATTGAAACCTGCGATGAAGGGAGCGCATTCATTGGCCAGCTCGTTGTAGCGCGCCGTGATCGCGGCATCGGTCAGCGCGCCGCCGTTGAAGAAATGCTTCTGAATCCGGTCCGCGAAGAGCAACCGAAACTCAGGACTGTCCCGTAGCAGCGTATACAGAATCCGCGCCCCCGCATTGATCGAGTCTGTCTGCGGCGTATTCGTCACAAGCGAGCTTTGTGAGCCCGGCGCGCCGTTGTTCTGCGGCTGCGTCACGAAGTTGTTGCTCGTCACCGTCAGGCCAAACGAGCCGAACGACCCTTCCGCATCCCAAGTGAAAAACCTGAACTTGCCGGTCGTGGAACGCTCGCGCGCGGCGATCCAATTGTTGTGCGGCCAGTCGCCCGTGCAGGTGTAAATGTTCTGAAGCAGATAATCGATGAACGCAGTCATATCGAGCCGCGCCTGCATCCCCTGATAGTTCGCCAGCACGCCTTGTGGATTGTTGCGCAGGAAGGTGAACATCTCTTGATACGCAATGCCATCGCCATCCGACGGTGCGCCCACTTGCAAAACATCCCAATCCAGATCGCTCTTGAAGGCTTCCCGGAGCCATTCCTGACGCACATGTTGGACCAGATTGAAGAGCCCCTTAAACGCTCCGTTCACGTACAGCGTGGTGTTCACGCCGAGGCTTCCCTTGTTGCCCATGTCCACAAACAGCCGCCGCGCCAATTCATCAATCAAAAAGGGGTTCAGGTCATTGTGGCCGCCTCGGAAACGGAAATCGCTATGAGACGCAACAGAGGACTTGGGAATCACTGCGTACTTCAGCGGATCACCCCCCAAATCGTCGCGCATATAGAAATTCATCGAAGGCTTGTCGAGCGCGTTGGTCGTGCTCCAAGGCGTCGTGTTCGGGGTCGGTCCGTTCGGCCCGGCCAGAATGTAGCGCGGCCTGGTATAGGGACTGCCCGCCATGCGCAAACCGATGTCCAGGTTGAACAGAGGCCCGCCATTTGCCGCAATGTGTTGCCACGTCACCGGTCGCTCGCCCCAGATTCCACGGAAGTTGGCGTTGTTGTACTGCTGTTTGTCGCCGAGCGCCGACCACGGTCCCGTGGGATAGTTGCTGCCCGTGTTGTTGACGATCGCCATCGTTCCATACGGTCGGTACAGCGAGCGCGGCCCATGGCCGATGAGCGACACCGCCGGCAGGTTTGGCCTTGGGTCCGGTTCTCCGATCAAATAGGTGAACGAAACGACGCGCGACCGAATCATCCCCGGAGCAAACGCCGCCGCTCGAATCACGCGCGTGCTTCCTACGCTGATGCTGCCCCCGTAGACAATCCCCGTCGTCTCGGTCGGTTCCGAGCCGTCGGTAGGCCCGGCTGCGTTGGCCGTGTCGGTGTAACGCACCGTCGAACCCGGCGTCGTGCTGACAAACGTGATCGAAGATGGCCCGCTCAGAAAAC
Source organism: Pseudomonadota bacterium (assembly GCA_035328405.1). GTDB lineage: Bacteria > Myxococcota_A > Polyangia > Palsa-1104 > JAEUJZ01 > JAEUKA01. The sequence goes on from DAOLIT010000125.1 coordinate 2,484, forward strand.
CACCCGGATTGGAAACCGCAGGCGCTTGTGCGATCCCCGAAAACTCGTTTCCAGCGTTCGCAGCCCCTGGTGTCGCTTGGTCGAAATACACGTAGTTCCCGACCGCGTTTCGACCATAGGAGTGAAAAGGCGACCCCGGAGGCACCTTGAGGAACTCCTGCACCACTGCGCCGTTTGCATCGGCCAGTCCCAAATACTCGCCGTCTGCATCCAGCGAGAAATCCGCGTGCAGATATCCATTCGTGCCGGGCGACTTGATGTCTTGGCCATCCAGAATCACGACCAAGTACCCGCCCGCCGGAATGCTCACATTCGGGAACAGCCACTTTTCCGAACCGCCCGAACGGTCAGAAAGCGACCAACCCGACAGCGAAACCGCAGCGGTGCCTGGGTTGTGAAGCTCCACCCAGTCATTCACCGATGTCGGTGCATCTGGGTTGTCTTCGATCGCACCGTCGAGTTCTGCGATCGGTTCCGTGTTTCCCACCATGTACCGCCACGACGGCGAGTTGTTCGTCACCAAGAGTGTTCCCGTCGTGCCGATCCGAAGATCGGCCTTGATCGCCACGTCCGCATCCCCAATCGACACGTTGTGGGTCTGAATCGCCAGCACGTTCGCGCCCGGCAAAAGCACGTTTTTGGCCTGATCCAGCACCACCGTCGTTTGGCCGCCCGCGTAGTTGCGCGTCGTTGTCGCCACCGCCGTGCGGGGAACGAAGGTGTTGGCCTGTTGAAGGTTGGCCCGCGCGACCTCGACACCATTCAGATACGCAACAAACGAGTCGTCATAATCGACCAGCAATTGCAACGGCGTCGCGTCCGCCGCGTCCGTGGCCGAGGCGTTGAACACAATTCGCGTGTACAAAGACGGCGTGCTCCCGACGACCCCCGAGACGCTTGTGCCCATGCCCGCAATCCCCTGACCGTGCGGTCCCGGCCCCGCTGTCCAAGCCGAGTCGTCGTAGGCCGCTTTGCCCCACGGCACCGACAGCCGACCGCTGAACAGAAGCGCCGGATCGTACAGACCTCCCGCCGGTTCCACGACGCCCGGAAAGTATTGCCAGGTGTCCGCCGCTTTCACGAGCGACACCGGAGACGCCCCCCCGATGCTCAGGTTTCCGCTCCACACAAAGTTGGCCTGGGTGTACGAGAGGTTTTGCGCGTGAATCGCGAGCACGTTTTTTCCTTCTCGCAGCCGCGCATTCGCTGCGCCCAGATTCACCGTCTCGGTCGAAAGCGTCGCATCCAGCGCCGCCGAGCTCAAATCCGGGTCATAGGCGTGCTGGTCGTGGTACTGGAATTGCCCCGCCGGTCCCGCCCACCGTCGCGCCAGTTCCACACCGTTCAGATAGACGATGAAGCCGTCGTTGTAGCTTGTCGCAAGCAAGAGCGGGTCCGTCTTTGCCGCATCCGCCGCGCTGACCACAAACGTCTTGCGCAGATACAGTGTCGGCGTCAGGTTCTGCATCTGCGTCTGTGTGTTCGTGCCAAACGCCGGTGCCGCCGGGCTCGTCGTCCCAAAGCCGAACGGTCCTTTGCCGCTTTGCCAACCTTTGGTCGCGCTGTCGTCGAAATCCACCTCGTAAAACGCCGGGCCCGTGCCCAACTTCGGCGTCGTCGCAGTCGGCCAGCGCAATTGCCTTTCGGACGCGGCGTGTACGACCTCGTTGATCACGACAGACTTGCTTCCGCTTCCGTCGCCCGCATCTTCGGGGATCTCCGTTCCCGGCGGAGTCTCCGTTTCGCTCGAGCACGCGATCACCAAGGCCACAACAAACCCACAACAGAAGGCCACAAGGATGGACCGCTTCATGAAAACCCCCCATTGCACCGCTACCACACCCCTCAACGCCAGTCCAGGAGGATGTCTGTTGGCGAACCAGGCGAATCGAACGATTAGCCGGTCGCTTTGGTGGTCATTCGTCGCAGCAGGCGCTGGGTCAGCAACATGCTTCGACCTTGGCAGACCGCGAGACCCTGCTTGGCGAGCGCGGTCAGGCAGCGGGAAACAGACTCTCGTGTCGCACCGACCATGTTCGCGAGTTCTTGCTGCGTGGGACGGCGGCGCAAAAGCAAGCCGCCCTGTTGATCGGGGCTGCGTTCATCGCGCGCCAGGCGCAGAAGCATCCGACACAGGCGTTCCTCGATGTCTTGCAGCGCGAGGGCGAAAATCGTTTCTTCGGCGCGTCGCATGCGGCTGGCCAGGTCCGAAAGGAGCCGAATCGAAAGCTCGGGATGCGCGGCGAGCAGTTGCACGAAAGCCCCGCGTGGCACCGAGAGAAGCTGCACATCGGACAGCGCGATCACCGAAGCGGTCGTCGGCGAACCATCCAAAAGCGACGTTTCGGCGATCAAATCGCCCGGTCGCAGCATTTGTAGGGTCACTTCCCGGCCTTCGGAATGGGTCATGACCGCCTTGGCCGTGCCGCTCAAGACGACCAGCAGGTTTTCGACGGGCATGCTTTGCGGAACGATGACCGCGCCTGCCAGCACCTGTTCCGGTTGAGCCACGGACAAAAGCCTTCCCAGTTCCTTGTCGTCGAGCGCCGCAAACACGCTGGATTTGCGAAGCTGAGACACATCGCACAAGAACGGCATCGAATGGTTGGCTCGGGGGTATCCGAAAGAGGCCACGCGCTGGTTCATAGAGGACTCCGTGATGTGGGACGAACGCAGCGTGAAACGGAGCAAGCCATGCGCCAAGTCCTCTTGACCATCCGCGTCGTGAGAGAACGTTTACATTTCTCTGCCTTCACCGTCCGAAATCGGCCAAGCCATGGTCATTTTTGACCAGACATCGCTTCGGCCATCATCGGATGGGGGTCTTCCGCCGGAACAGCTTTCGCCAGACGATAAGCTTCGGTCATCAAATCAGCGACACCTTCCCCTGTCGCAGCCGAAATCGGCCAGAGCGTCTGGCCCAAAGCAGACAAGGCCTCCTTTGCCGCAGGAAAAGCCGCCCTTGTGTCCGGCAGATCCATTTTCGTCAGCGCGACAAGCTGCGGCCTGGCTGCAAGAGCCGGGTCAAACCGACGCAGTTCTTCATTCAGCACAAAAAAGTCTCGCAGTGGCTGACGGTCGGGCTGGTCCGTGACTTCCAACAGATGAATGAGCACGCGCGTTCGTTGCAAATGCCGCAAAAACCGGTGCCCCAGACCCAAACCGCGATGCGCACCTTCGATGAGACCTGGCACATCGGCCAGCACGAACGATCGGTCGCTCACGCGGCTCCCAAGCGGCAACGAAACAACCCCCAAGTTTGGGATCAGCGTCGTAAAGGGATAGTTCGCGATTTTGGGGCGCACACGAGAAACCCGCGCAATGAGGGACGACTTGCCCACATTCGGAAAACCGAGCAGACCCACGTCCGCAAGGAGTTTTAGCTCCAAAACGAGCGTTCGTTCCTGGCCCGGCGTTCCTGGTTCTGCAAACTCCGGGGCTTGCCAGGTCGAGGTCGCAAAGTGGATGTTGCCCCGACCTCCTTGCCCACCTTGTGCGGCGACGAATCGTTGCCCAGGCTGAGACAGATCGCAGAGCACATGGCCCTCTTCGTCTTTGACCACCGCGCCTACAGGCACGTCCAAAAGCACATCGTTTCCCGATCGGCCACACCGATCTCGACCCTGCCCCGATTCACCGCGTTCGGCCCGGTATTCGCGACGGAACACCAGATCGAGCAACGTGCTCCGTTTCGGGTCGGCTCGAAGCACGACGGAACCACCGTGCCCGCCGTCCCCGCCTGCGGGTCCACCGCGCGGCCTGCCGGGCTCGCGACAAAAGGCCATGCAGCCATCGCCGCCGTCTCCACCGCGCACGAAAACCGTACATTCATCCACAAATTGCATGAGGAAAAGCCCCGCCGCTCAAAAGGACAACGAAATGGCAGAAGAAAACCGCGCAAAAACCCCACCGCAGCACATGCCGCGACAGACTGCGCCAGTTGGATGGAGTTGATTGCTGGATGGAAGGAACGCTACGCGGTGCCGCTGCTGTCAGAAGCGACCGGTTGCACGGACACGCGGGACTTGTTCCCCTGCCACGTTTGAAATTTCACTTTGCCGTCTACCAACGCAAACAGGGTGTAATCCCTGCCCTGGCCGACGTTTGTGCCGGCATGAAACACCGTGCCGACCTGACGAACGAGGATGTTCCCTGCGGAAACGAGCTCGCCGTCGAAGCGTTTGACGCCGCGCATCTTTGGATTCGAGTCGCGACCATTTCGGCTGCTGCCTTGACCTTTTTTATGAGCCATCGAAGTGTCCTGTCTTACCTGCTGTTCGTGAAAAGTGCCGAAAAGCCCGTCCACAAAGGAGGGTCAGCTTTTGACGCTGATGTCCTCGATGCGCACCGCCGTGTATTCCTGGCGGTGGCCATTTTTTCGCCGGTATCCCTTGCGCCGACGGTATTTGAAGACGATCAGTTTTTCGCCCCGTTCGTGACCCTGCACGGTCGCGGTCACTTCAGCCGAGGCCACCGTGGGTTGACCGACTTTGATGTCGGCGCCCTCTCCGATGAGCAACACCGGGAAGGCAACCTTGTCGCCCGCTCCAGCGGCGAGTCGCTCGACTCGAATGCAGTCGCCCTTTTGCACTCGATACTGTTTTCCCCCGGTTTGAATCACTGCGTACATGTTGCTAACCAGCTCCTTGCCAAGCGGCAAACTGACTTTTGGCTTTTCTAGTAGAAAAGGCTTCTTTCGGAAACAAAAAACCCTGTGCGGACAGGGACGTAGCTGCGGAGTCTATTTGACGCGACGTCGCTGTCAAGAGCTTTGGTGAGCCTCCCCCTGTGTTTTGGGCGTTTCGGGCGTTTCTGTGCGCGTTGGCGCGTTTTTGCTGCGTTTTGGTGCGCGCAGAGCTTGCTACACTGGTCTTCCTTTTTTCTATGGCAAACGTCGGTATTGCGCGTCTTTGCAAAGACAAACCCTCTGTCCACGGCAAGGGTGGACCCCACCGCATCCTGCACGACATTTCGATGGACATCGCCGACGGCGAGTTTCTCGTTCTCGTGGGTCCGTCCGGTTGTGGAAAAACGACCCTTTTGCGTTGTGTCGCCGGTCTTGAAACGCTGACGTCCGGGCAAATTTCCATCGACGGCCAACCCGTGTCCGATATGCCGCCCCAAGATCGCGACATCGCGATGGTGTTTCAAAGCTACGCGCTGTATCCCCACATGACCGTCCGCGAGAATTTGTCGTTCGGCCTCAAAATGCGCCGCACTGACCCTTCCGAAATCACCAGCCGCGTGGACGAAGCCGCCCACATGCTCGACATCGGCCACCTGTTTTCGCGGTATCCCCGCGAGCTGTCCGGCGGCCAACGCCAGCGCGTCGCGATGGGCCGCGCCATGGTGCGTCGTCCCAAGGTTTTTCTGTTTGATGAACCGCTGTCGAATTTGGACGCTGCGCTGCGGCAGCAGACCCGGCTCGAGCTTTTGCGGCTTCACAAGCGGCTCGGCGCGACCATGATTTACGTCACGCACGACCAAATCGAGGCCATGACCTTGGCCGATCGCATCGCCGTGCTCAAGCAGGGCAAAGTCGAGCAGATCGGCACGCCCGCCACACTCTACGGCCAGCCCGCCAACACTTTTGTCGCGCGGTTTTTCGGCACGCCAGAAATGAATCTGTTGCCCGGACGAATCGAGGCAGGCTGGTTCACCGCCGACGGCATCCCGTTTCGTGTGTGTTTGCCCGGTTTTCCCGATCGCCCCGTGTGCCTGGGAATCCGCGCCGAAGACGTCCAAGTTCAACAAACCGCCCGCGAAGAGCTGCCCCAAGGTCGCATCGAAGTCATCGAGCACCACGGTCACGAGGATCTTTTGCACATCCGCTGCGGCGACAAGGTGCTGTCCGTCCGTTCGCCCGCGAACAAAACGTGGCCGCCCGGAACAGTCGTCCACTTGGTCGTTTCCCCCGAACGCTGCCACGTCTTTGCCCAACACGGCGAAACCGGTGCGGACGGCGACCGCCTGGGGCCATACGCACAAACCGAGGCACCCCTGTGATTTCAGCAGCTGCTTTGGTGCTCGCCACCAAGCTCGTCGTTTGGCACGCCTATTCCGGCGGCGAGGAAAAAGCCCTCGCGCACGTCATCGAGCGATACCACGCACAGAAGCCCGACGGGGCCGTCTGGGAAGCCGTCAACGTCCCTTACGGCAGTTTCACCGACAAGCTCCAAGCCGCCATTCCCCGAGGCCACGGTCCCGACGTGTTCATTCTGGCGCACGACGTGGTGGGCCAGTGGGCCAAACTCGGCTTGCTCGAACCGCTCGATGGGCATCTGCCGCTCGAGCAGGTCTTGCCGACCTTGTGGCCCGAGCTCGTCCCTCCTCTTCGAGACGACGGTCGCCTCCTGGGCCTTCCTCTGTCGTGGAAAACCCTCGTCCTCTTCTATCGCAAGGACCTCGTAGCCGTTCCCCCCAAAACCACCGATGAAATCCAGCAGATCGGTGACCGCCTCAAAGCCGAAAGCCCCCCCGGCGCACGTCGTTATGGTTTGGTCTACGAGGCCGGCAACTACTTCAAACACGCCGCTTGGCTCCACGGTTTTGGCGGTCAGATTGTGCCGCCCGGCAGTTCCGTTCCGCAGCTTGACAATCCCGAACAGCTCGCCGCCCTTTCGTTTGTCAAAAAGATGGCCGCCAGCGGCGACCTTCCCGAGGAAATGTCCGCCGTCCTGACCACGCAGTTTTTCAACGAGGGTCGCGCCGCCCTGACGATCAACGGTCCCTGGTTTGTCAGCGAAATCGCAAAAGACGTGCCCTATGGCGTCGCCCCCATGCCCGTCGTTTCCGCCACCGGACAAGTCGCCGCACCCCTGACTTCGATCGAGGCCGGTTTCGTATCCGCGCGCTCTTCGCACAAAGCCCTCGCCGCAGACTTTTTGCGTTTCCTCGCTGGCCCCGAGTCCGCCTACCTCCGTGCCACCATCGGTCGGCAGTCCGTGTCCGAAAAAACCACCTGGGACAAGTTAGAGGTCGCCGCAGACCCCGTTCTCCGCGCTTTTTTCGCCCAGCGCCAGCACATGCGGCCCAGCCCGACCCATCCCGCCATGCGCTCCTTTTGGGAACCCGGCGAACAGGCCTTGCGCCAGGTCCTGCGCGGCCTCGAGCCCAAAGACGCGCTCCACGGTGCCCAAAAACTCCTCGATCAATACTTGCGTCCCCCGCCCCAAACCCAAAGCGAGCGCCCCCTGTTTTTCGCCCTCTCTGTGCTCGGTCTTGCCCTGTGCGGCGTGCAATACGCCCGGCTGCGCAAACGAAACGTCTTTTCTGCAACCTTTGCCGAGGCCTGGAAGGAGCGCGGTTCCTACGGCTATGTGTTTCCGGCGCTTGCGGCCTTGCTCCTTTTGTCTCTTGTGCCCTTTGCGGTCGGTGCCGGCATGTCTTTGTTTCACCGAGACCTCGACGGTGGTTGGCGCTATGTCGGTCTCACGAATTTTTCCGACCTCTTGCTGTGCAAAACCGGCGGTTGTTTCGAGCCCCTCAGCTTCTACTTCACCCTCCTTGTCACCGTGCTCTGGACCGCGATGAACGTCGCCCTCCACCTGGCCCTTGGTCTGGGCTTGGCCCTGCTTTTGCGCAGTCCGTGGCTTGCCCTGCGCGGCGTGTACCGCATGCTCCTCATCGTCCCCTGGGCCGTTCCCAACTACATCACCGCCCTCATTTGGAAGGGCATGTTCAACCGCCAATTCGGGGCCGTAAACGGCATGCTCGCCCTTCTGGGCTTCCCCCCCGTGTCTTGGTTTAGCCACTTTTCCACCGCGCTCGCCGCCAACATCGCCACCAACGTCTGGCTCGGTTTTCCCTTCATGATGGTCGTCGCTCTGGGCCAGCTCGCGCAGATTCCTGCAGAACTCGAGGAAGCCGCCATGCTCGACGGTGCCGGCCTGTTCCAAAGGCTGCGCCACATCGTGCTCCCGCTGCTTGTCCCCGCCATGCTCCCTTCTGTCATTTTGGGTGCCGTTTGGACCTTCAACATGTTCAACGTCGTATTCCTCGTGTCGGGCGGAGAACCCGACGGTGCCACCGACATCTTGGTGTCCCAAGCCTATCGCTGGGCGTTCACACGCGGCCACCGCTACGGTTTTGCCGCCGCCTACGCCGTCCTCATTTTCGCCCTGCTCATCGTTCAGTCTGCCGCCGCGCGCCGTCTTCTTGCGCGCCGCTCAGACTGATGCAGCCTCCTTCAGCATGCCGTTTCAGGACCGACAGAGCCCCCCGCACATCCCGCACCAAGTACCGAGCCAGCAGCGTTTCCTGTTCCTCGTCCGAAAGGTCTGTGTTTGCACCAAGCGCCGTCCTTTTCGCCGATGCCAGCGTAAACACGCACACCGCTGCTGCCACCGACAAGTTCAGACTTTCCGAAAAACCAAACAGCGGGATTCCAAACTCCACATCGCACAGCGCCCGCGCTTCCCCTGACAGGCCCGCGTGTTCGTTTCCCAAAAGCAGCGCCGTCTTTTGCCTGGGGTCCAAGTCGAAGATCGACGTTTTCGCGCCCGGAACCGCCGCCGCCAAACGAAACCCACGCGCCGAAAGTCCCGCGAGCGCCGTGTCCGTGTCCGTGTGCTCCAAAACGTCCAGCCATTTGTCGCAGCCCTGCGTCACCTTGTCCGAAAAACGGAACCGTTCCTGTTTCGCGATCACGTGGATGTCCTTGATTCCGAATGCCTCGCAGCTTCGCAACACCGCCGCCCCGTTGTGTGGATCGTGCAAGTTTTCCAACACCACCCCCAAGCCACCCAACCGAGACCCCGCCACTTCTTTGAGCCGCGCCGCCCGCTTGTCCCCCACAAGCGGCGAAAGCGCCCGCACGATCTCCTTCGGCGCAAGCAGCGAAAGCGCCCGCGCCTCCATCCGTTCCTTCGCAGACCCAGACCCCATTCCGCCGTGCCCTTTTTCCACTTTCCCGCATTCCATGTTTGTCGTTTCCTTCTCGCCCCAGGGGCCTTTCGTTCTTCCGCTTCGCCCGCCCATTTTCTCACCGCACACAGACCCTCTAGACCATTTGGCCTCGAAACTCAACCCTTCCCCATGAAGCCTCCCACGCGCGTGCGGCCTTGAGGTTTGCGCGCCTTGAGGTACTGTTCGCGGGCCATGCGGAAGCTGTTGGATGTGTATTGCAAGCATTTGTT
>DAOLIT010000126.1:0-11550 GCA_035328405.1 Pseudomonadota bacterium
ATGAAACACCTCCCGTCTCGAAAAGGCGGGTTGTCGTGCGGAGGGCCCGCCCCCCCCCGCCACTTCTTGGAAGCACTGTTTTCCTTCCCAATCGCGCAAATCACACGCCCCATCGAGCCGGACCGGATGCACCCCCTTCCACACATTCCCTTCTCGAAACAACACAACCCAATCCATCCCGATGAACCCTCATAGCGGTTCACTTTTTTGAGGGAAGGTCAGGTCTGGGGGGCGCTTTTGAGGAGTGTTGGTTGAGTGCTTGGCGGCGTGGCAGAGTGCGGCGTGTTCGATCGGAGAAACGACCTGAGGGCTTCGACAAACGGGCCTGGCTGTTCGAGCATCGGCAGGTGTCCGGCGTTCGGAATCATCGCGAGCTGCGCGTGGGGCAGGTCCGCTTGGGTTTGCAGAAGTTGCGTTTTCTGGACGAGCAAATCGTCTGCGCCCCCGACCACCAACATCGGCAGGTTCAACGCCAAGCGGCGCGGGTCGTCGCGCAGGTTCAGGTGTTCACACAGCGCAAAATCCGACAAAACCACGCCGCGCGTCGCTTGCATCAGCACCGCCTGCCATCTGCGCACGGTCTCTTTGTGCGTGCTCGGGGAAAAACACAGCGAGCGGAGGCTGTCCGGCATGTGTTCGACGGGCGTGTCATCGCCGGGCGGCAGCTCCCGTTCCAGGGCGATCAGCACTTCTTTGGGCAGGGACAGCGCCGTGCTCGAGGCAACCAGCACAAGGCCCGCCACCCGATCGGGGTGCTCCAGGGCGCACGACAGCGCGATCGCTCCGCCGAGCGAATGACCGACCAGCACCACCTTGGGCACCTGCAAATGCGCACACATCGTGCCCACGGCGTCGCGGTACAGGGCCAGGCTCGGCGTATGCCAAGGGTCCGATTGGCCGTGCCCCGGCAAATCCGGCGCGATCACCCGACGCAACGGAGAAAGCTTTTGGAGGATGTCCATCCACACGACGCTCGACATGCCCGCGCCGTGCAAAAACACCACGGGAGGACCCGATTTGGAGGGGGAGGGCGGCGGCTCGGGTTCGTCCCGAAGCCGCATGACGAGGGGACCGATGCGCAGACGTTTCATGCGCGCAAGAACCTAGGCCGTCTAGGGCGTCCGGCGCAAGGCCCTCATCGAGTCCGGGGGAGTCCGGGGGAGTCCGGGGCAGTCCGGGGGAGTCCGGGGCAGTCCGGGCAGGCTTTTCGATCGGGTAAGGCGAGCGGGCGTGGCGGAATGTCTGCCCGGAAAAACGGAAACAAGTGTACTTTCTAATACATTTCAAAATAAATGAGTTGAATGGAACAAAACGAACGCAACGCTCGTCATTCAGCTCACGAAACGGGCCAAAGGCACCGCGATTCCACCACGGACAAAACAGGAGGACAAAAAACATGCGTACCAACACGAAAACCGCTCTGACCGTTGCCATGGGAATGATGCTTGTTTCACCGGCAGTGTTTGCTCAAACCGCTTCTGCGCCGGGAGCGGACGTGAAAGCGAGCGCAGGCGAAGTCAAGGCCGGCAACGCTCAAATCAAGGCGGACAAAGCGGCGATCAAAGCGGACAAGGCCGAGATCAAAAAGGACCGCGCCGAAGTCAAGGCGGACAAGGCCGAGCTCAAGGCGGACCGTGCAGCACTCAAGGATGCGCGGGCAGCGGGGGACAAAGAAGCCATCAAGGCAGCGAAGGCGGAACTCAAAACGGACGCCAAAGAGCTTGCGCGCGACAAAAAAGAACTCAAGCACGACATGAAAGAGCTTGCGCGCGACAAGAAAGAACTCAAACACGACGTGAAAGAAGCGCGCCGCGATGCCAAAGACGCGCGCCGCGATGCCAAAGACGCCGCCAAGCCTGCGAAGTAGTTTCTGACGCCCCGCTCGGGGCCTGAGTCGCTCGGGTCCTTTGCTTCGCAAATCCCTTCTTCCTTCTCTTTCTCTTTCTCTTTCTTTGCCTCATCCAGAAACAGCAAATCGACAATGTGGGTGGTTGCAAAACAATCATCCGTTCTCGCCGCCCTCGGCGCCCTCGGTGCCCTCGGTTGGTTCGTTGGGGTGGTGCGAAAAAATGTGCGCCAAGATCCATTCGTGTTTGGGGATGAGGCGTCCTTGCACAGCGCAACAACCGAGTGAGTCGTTTTTGCGCTGCCGGGAAGGGGTTTGGGGTCTACCGAAAGGAGTCGAGCGTGGACAGCGGTCTGTTGTTTTCCGACGTGAAATCGCCAATCGGTCAAGCGTGGGAGAGGCAGTCAAAGGACTTGGCACAGTTTCCGCAATGGGCACTTGGCAGAGTGTGCGGGCCTTTTGCTCGCCACATCTTCAAACGAGATCACAAGGAGAACACCATGAAGACTCTTGCCAGCCTGTTTGCTTTCGCTTTCGCTCTTTCGATCGCCGCCCCCGCCATGGCCGAAGAGGCCGCTGCTGGCGACAAGGCCGCTCCCGCCGAGAAGAAGAAGGACGAGAAGAAGGGCGAGAAGAAAGTTGTGAGCAAGAAGAAGGAAAAGGAAGAGAAGAAGGAAGAGAAGAAAGAAGAGAAGAAGGAAGAGAAGAAGTAGTCTTTCTCTGACTTCGGCTCGTCGAGCGGGGCGACCCGCCTCTTCGCGCAGAAAAGAGCCTGTCCCACACGTTTGGGGCGGGCTTTTTTCGTTTGTGAGGCCGAAAGTCCCGCCTGCCCCACGTCGCACTTGGTGCCGGGACTGTCGCCGACATAGCCAGCCCCCACCGCAGTCGTTTCTGGATGGGAACTAAGATAGTTCCCGTCGAGAAACGTAGCGAGGATGGGGGAAGGCGTAGGCGGGCGAGCGGAGCAGCCTGGGGGCTGTGAGCACGTCCGACATAGCCAGCCCCCACCGCAGTCGTTTCTGGATGGGAACTAGATGGGGGTGACGGGGTGTTTGCGGGGATAGGGAGAGACGTTTTTGGCCTGGGCGTAGCGCAGTCGGGTCACAAGTTCGTCTCGGAGTTTGTCGCCCTCGACGATGGCATCGATGTGCAGGTCGGAGGCGACTTTGTAGATGTCGATGTCTTTTCTGTACTCGGTGCGGAGCTGTTCGATAAAAGCGGGGCGTTCCGCCTCGGGTTTTTCTTGGATTTTGTTGAAGTAGACCGCGTTGACGGCAGCCTCGGGGCCCATGACAGCGATGGAGGCCTGGGGGAGGGCCAGCGTCGCGTCGGGATGGAAACCGGGACCACACATCGCATAAAGCCCCGCGCCGTAGGCTTTGCGCAACACGACGCAGAATTTGGGAACGGTCGCGTCGGACACTGCGGAAATCATTTTGGCCCCGTGGCGGATGATGCCTTGCCGTTCGACGGCTGTGCCAATCATGAAACCGGGCACGTCGGCCAAAAACAGCAAGGGCAGACCAAACGCATCGCACAGCCAGACAAACCGGGCGGCTTTGTCGGCGGAATCAACGAACAACACGCCGCCTTTGTGTTTGGGCTGCGAGGCGATGATGCCGACGGGTTGGCCGCCCATGCGTGCAAAACCGGTGCAGATTTCCTTGGCAAAGAGCTTTTTGATTTCAAAGAAGCTGCCTTCGTCTACCAGGGCATCGATGACTTGCAAGATGTCGCAGGACTGGTTGTGGTTTTTGGGCAGGATGTCGTCGATGCGGCGGGCCTCCTTTCGCGGGGTTTTGGGTGCCTGCTGGGGGGGAGTTGGCAAAGGTGCGCCCGCGTAGGAGGGGAGATACGTCAGGTAATCGCGGCATTTGGCGATGACCTCGGCCTCGGTTTTGGCCAGAAGGTCGCCGCAGCCCGAGACCTCGCAGTGCATTTTGGCCCCGCCCATTTCTTCGAGGGTGGTTTTTTCGCCGATGACCATTTCGGCCATGCGCGGCGAGCCCAAATACATGCTCGCGTTGCCCGCAACCATAAAGACGACATCGCAGAACGCGGGGATGTAGGCCCCGCCCGCCGCCGACGGTCCGAACAGCAGACAAATCTGTGGAACAAAGCCGGACAGTTGGGCTTGGTTGTTGAAAATGCGCCCGGCGTGACGACGGCCCGGAAACATGTCGAGCTGATCAGTAATGCGGGCACCCGCGCTGTCCACCAGATAGATGAGCGGGACGCGCAACCGACCGGCGGTTTCCTGGATGCGGATGATTTTTTCGACGGTGCGCTCACCCCAAGATCCAGCCTTGATGGTCGAGTCGTTGGCCATGATGGCGACGGTGCGTCCATGGATTCGAGACAAGCCCGTGACGACACCATCGGCGGCCAAATCGTGCGCCTGGTTGTTCGCGAGCAGGCCGTCTTCGACAAACTCGGCCCCTTCATCAAGCAACAGGCGCAGCCGTTCGCGGCAAAAGAACTTGCCCTCCTGGGCGTTTTTTTCGTGGTACTTGTGCGCGCCCCCTTTTTGTGCGCGCTGCGTCGCAGCATGCAGCCGTTCGATCGGATCGGCTGGGGGATTTTGGGGGGATTCAGAATGTGTGGACATGGGGGCGGATATTACACGCCTTGGGCCGCGTCCAGAAACTTGTCACGGCAGCGATCAAGTTCTCGAAAGGATCGCGGCGGCGTGCTCGACAGTGGGTGTGGGGGTTGTGCGTACAAGCAGGTCGCCTGCAACTTTTTGCGACACAAAACATGCACTGATTTGCAAAAGGAGGGAGGCGAGTGAGGCTTCTCTGTTCGCGCCGGTTTGGAATGCCGCAACCTCGTGGGCTTCATCGACAAACAGAGGCAAAAGACAGGCCTCGGATTCCTGGGTTTGGGTCAACGTCTCAGGTTCGATGCGGAGTACGTCAGGAAGGCCCCTTTCCGTCGTCAAACGCACGCGCAGAAGCGGACCCCTTTCTGCACTTTCGCGAAGAAGTACGTACTCGAATCGATCGAGCAGAAAGGCTGTTTTCCGTTTCAAATCTGCCTGCGTTTCACACAGCGCGCCCAGGCGGATTTCCTCTTCGCGCAGAGCGAGCACGTCCGAATGGGGAGGCAAGCCGGGCACCACCCACACCGGCATTCCGAGTTTTTGGGCGACACGCAGTGCAGCGGTGGTGCTCCCAACAGGGGCTTGCCGTGAAACGGGTGCTCCATACGCCGCAAGCAGTCGTTTTACATCGTGATCCCCGAGCGTTTCCTTTTGGACCATCGCACCCGAGACATACAGCGGAGGCGGAAGTTCAGACAGCACCTGCGCGAGGCGCTCCCGGACGGGCTTTCCCGGAAACGAAACGTGCGGAGGCCGGGGTTCAAGCAACGCCCGAGCCATGACGAGCAGGGCTCGCAGGCGGTCGCGTTCGGTGGGTTCAAGGACGATCGCGCCGCGCGGCAAAGACAGCAGCGACAGCGGTTCCTGCGCCCCGCACACAATCAGCCAATCCACCAAAGACGCGGCCTGTTTGAGTGCTCGTTCAAGCTGCGCAGGTTCGTCCGCATCCACCCGAACCGGCGGAGGCAACCCGAGCGCAGCCAATTCCTTTTTGACCCAATCTGCACCGGCACCAACGACGACGACTTTCGGTTCGGGGTGTTTGGCCGCGCGGGCCGCAGGAAGCACAAACGCCGATGCGCCCGTGTCGAAAAGTGCGGCCAGCGCGAGCCACTCCTCCAAGTCGGAAGTCAGTTTCGCCTGACACCTGCGGGCCACGGCACGCAACAGAGGCAAATCGCGATGTTCGGGGGGCAAAAGAACAACCGATGGCTTTCCGGGCAAACTCGCAAGCAGACTCGCCGGGCGTACACCTTTCCCAAGGGCGATCAGCACCGTTTGTGTCGCTGGGTCTTGCTGCAAAAACTGCAAAACATCAGCGGGATCTCCGTCCCCGACCGAAATCACCCACGAGACGCCCAAAAGACGCGCACACAAAAGGGGTGCGAGTTCGGGCAGTGCATCTCGTCTGGGAACAACCAGCGCAACCTGTCCCACTTTCGGTCTTTCCAAAAGCGGCGCAGACAGGGGCGCGATGCCTTCTACGTTGTTCAAAAAGCCAAAACTGTGCGGCCCCAGGAGTCCGGCCTGATCGGACAAAGCGACTCCCAAACGATCGCTGGGAATCTTCTCGCTCGACAGCACGGCAAACGCATCGGGGGACAGACGCGCAGGTCCCGTTTGCAGATTGGTGCGGACTCGTTCTGCGGAAAGCGTGTTTCCTTCGACCCAAAAACTGCGCGCCCGAAGCAAACGACTCAATTCGGAAAACTGCCGCGTGTGCGCAGGCCCCTGTTTTGAAATCGCAGACGGTGCCGCCGCTGTGTCCTTTGGAGACGGAGTTTTTGCACGCGGAGAGGCCATGTGGAATTACTCCAAACCGTCCCGCCGCAACCGTTCGACCAAAAGCTCGGCCCCCAAAAAGAGCCGAGGTTGATGGTGACGTTGGGGAGCGTTTTGTGTTCGCAAAGTCGGTGCAGGCAAATCCGCAGCGGACAGCGACAAATCCTCAAGGGACAACACGGTCGATGGTGCCCCGTTCTCTACTTCGATCGTCTGTGTGGATTCAGTCAAAGGAGGCAACACAGACAGCACGGCTTGCACGCCTCCGCGCAGCGTTTGCACATGCCGCAGACCCCGCCGCGAAACCACCAATTCGGGGTCGCTGCGACCTTCAAGCTGTGCGGAAATCACATCGGAAACGAGCGCCAAATTCAGTTGTTCAGCGACGGCAGCCCCCAGATAACCCGCCGTGCTTTCGGTCAAAAGAACCGTGCTCGCTCCAACGTGTCGGGCCACTTGCGCCACCACCACTGCTGCGCGAGCTTCCCCATCGAAAGGATGCAGCGCGTCGTCTTGGAACATCTTGTCCCACACACGCACTCGCCTAGCCGAATCGGGCAACGGCACGCCCGAAAACACCGCATCGGTTTCCGCCAGTGCAAGCGCGTATACGTCGCCAAGAGACGCGGCCAGCTTGACGGCTCTGCCACACAGCGGAGAAACAAGCACGAGGACCTTCATGACCGCTCCTTGCCGGGTTCATCGCGCGCAACGACGGCGTCTTTTGTTTCCAACGAGTTTTCGTCCTCCGATGAATCGTCGATGGGCGCGGTCACGACTTCTTCCTGTTCGACCATCGGTGCGCTTTCTTCGACAATCGGCGCGGCTTCTTGGGTTTTCGCGAGGCCGAGATCGTCGTCCCACATGTTTTCATCGGCACCTTCCACCAGAGGAAAGGCCTTCGCCGTCGTTTCGGGAGTCGGCGACGGTGTGATTGCGTCGTCCTCGGATGCCGTCGTCGCTGCCGTGTGCGGTTCGGTGTCGCCGGTGGACATGTCCACCCCTTCCCACGGTCGTGCAATTGTCAGCGCAGGTTCTTTGTCGTCATTGACCGGTTGCGGAAGCGCGGACAAAGGCGGTGTCCAACGCCTTTCCCACGGTTTTTTCAGCGCCGCTTCCACCGCCGCAAGCAAGCCAGCGGTGTTTTGTGTCTTCGGATCAACCAGCGGAAGCAAAAGTTGCACGTCGTCTTGACCCGCCGGGTTTGCGCCGATTCCGACCCGCACACATGCCGACCGCCTGTCCGCAAAACACTCGTCACACAGGACCGCAAACACAGGAGGAACGGTCTGTTCCGTCACCGTTTCTTTTTCGCGCCAAAAAAAGACCTCGCCTGGACGATAGCGACGCACGGAATCTTCGACAAAACCTGTGCCTGGCACCGGAGTCCGTTCGGACGGGTTTTCATCGGCCAACGCCGCAGCAAAACGGACAGACGCCGGTTCGCTGCCTCGGGACAGCGCATATCGACCCGCAGGCACCGTGATCATCACAGACGTGACCGGCGGAGGCATCGTCAGGTCGATCTCGTCCGGTTCCTCGAGCTCGACCCGTCGTCCGTCTCCGTCATAAAAACGCAGCTCGGCTTGTTCGCACACCGCGTCGCCCCGAGCCAAAAATACGCCGTTCGTTCGCGCGGCCATCCTGGGGGCAATCTCTCGGCCTGCCGGCGTGTCCGCCATCAAAAACAACCGGGGAGGCAGTTCATCCGTCGCCTGAAGCAGCGCCCGCGCATACGGCGCAAAACGCAATTCCTCGCAGGGTTTGGGTTCATCTGCCGTCAGCAAAGTCACCGTGTCCGCCCCGTAATACCCCAGCAGCGGCCCAAGCCGTTCGCGATGCTCCTGTCCCACCGACTCCATCGCGGCCAGCGCGCACACCGAAAGACCCAGCGCGCTTCCCAAACGCCGCGCTTGTCCCAGCGCCTCCAGCGACGCGCACAGCGGCTCTCCATCCAAAAATTCAAGCACTACAAGAACGCTTGCCACGGATGCACACCTCTCTGCCGCCCGGTGCAAAAGCACGTCGAGCGCGGCAACACCGTCGCCAGTATACAAAACTCCCCTCGTCCGAGGGGGCTGCGCATCTTCGACTTTTTCCACATCGAAGCCAGGAAGCCAAGCCAAGCGAGGTTGCACATGTAGGACAAATGCGCACAACCCAGTGTCTTTGGCAAATTTTTCGCTGCATGGCGCAAGTCTTTGCTCTACTGACCTGGCTGACTTGGCTGACTTGGCTGACTCATCGGCTTTTTCTTGGGACACAACATGGACAATCACCGGCCCGCTCCTTTGCAAAACCTCGTGGCACACGACTGCAACCGCATGGCTTGGCGCGGCCAGACTGGCCACTACGAAGTGTGGTTTTTGACGCTGACCCACAAAGAGAGCCAGACCGGTTTTTGGATTCGATACACCCTCGAATCGCCCGAACCTGGCCACGGCCAGCCTTACGCTGAGCTGTGGTTTTGCCGTTCGTCGGCCAAAGCGCCCGAAAGCAACTTCGGCATCCACCGTCGCTTCGACATCGCCAAGCTGCACAGCCAACACCGTCCGTTTGTCGTGCGCATTGGCGACGCCGACCTGGGCCACGGCCATGCAAGCGGTGCGCTTTTGGGCGACGGCCATACCGTCAGGTGGGACCTGCATTGGGAAGGCTGCACGACCGTTCATCGGCTCCTTCCCGACCTCATTTATCAAAACCCCCTCGGCCTCGCGGAAACCGTCCTTTTGTCCCCCAATCACAGCATCTTTCTGTCCGGCACCATCGAAGTGGACGGACAGCGCTATGAAGTGACCCAGGCCCCCGGCGGACAAAGCCATTTGTGGGGCAAAAAACACGCCTATGGTTGGGCGTGGGCCCGCTGCAACGCTTTTTCCGAAGAAGGCGCAGGCAAAAACGCGCTTTCTCCCGCCGTGTTCGAGGCCCTGACCGTCAAAATGCGGCGCGGCCCGTTGGTCATTCCCCTGACCGTCGTCTCCGTCTATCCCGATGGCCTCTTGGGCGACGAGCGAGCCTGGAAAGAATGGGCGTACATGCCCTTTTCCAAAGCCGAATACCGAACCGGAACCTATGTCCTATCGTGCGCTGGCCCCCGACACGGCGTCGATGTGCGCCTAAGCTGCACCACCGAAGACATGCTGCGCACCGAATACGTCGATCCCGATGGCAGCCCCGCGTTCAACCACTTCGCGGGCACAGCCTCGTGCGAGCTTGTCCTCAAGGAACGCCTCTGTCCCGGCTCACCGTGGCGTCCTGTCCGGACGTTTCACTGCGACCAAGCCGCCCAATTTGAATGGGCCGGGCGAGCCGGCGACTCCCAAGTCCGAAAACGCCACATCCTCCTATCCGACTAACTCCCTACCCGAACATTGCACATTTCTTCGAGGGAAGGTCAAGCCGACCGAGCCAACGACGCAGGGTGGCTTTGAGATGGCGTGGGCGGCTAGATCCAGATGACCGGAGTGCGCTTTTCGTACCAGGTGGGAATGGCGGCGGCGTATCGCGCCTCGATGAGGTCGCGGCGGATTTTCAGGGTCGGCGTCAGAAGCCCGTTCTTGATGCTCCACGGTTCATCCACCACCACCAAACATTCGAGTTTCTCGTGGTCATCAAGCTGCTGGTTCACCCGGTCGAGCATGAAACGCAGCGATCGATCCACCGCTTCTCGCACATTTTGCGTCTTCACGCGTGATCGCAGGACTTCGGCCAGAAGCACGAGCGCAAACGGCTGCGGCTGTCCAAGCCCCGTCACACAAGACAGCTCGACGTGATTGTCGGCGTTGAGCAGGTTTTCAATCGGGGCCGGAGCGACGTATTTGCCCTTGCTCGTCTTGAACAGCTCTTTGACGCGGCCCGTGAGTCGCAGGCGGTTGGCTTCGTCGATTTCTCCGCGATCGCCCGTTTTCAGGAAGCCATCGTCTGTGAAACTCTCCTTGGTCAATTCCGGGTCTTTGTGATAGCCGAGCATCGTCGCCGGGCTCTTCACGAGCACTTCGCCTTGCGCCGACAGCCTGCATTCCACGCCCGGCAGGGGTTCGCCCACATAGCCCGGTCGCGTTCGGTTGGGCAGGGCCAGGTGCGAGTACGCGAAATTCTCGGTCATCGCGTAGCCCTCGAGCAGCTCCAACCCCAAGTTGCAATACCAGGCGATGATTTCGGGTGGGATGGGCGCGGACCCACTCACGGCAAGCCGCGTCTGCGAAAAGCCGAGCCCGCCGAGCACCTTCTTCCGAATCATGCGATTCAGGAGCGGCACTTTCAAAAGCAACGTCAGCTTGTCCTGGGGGATTTTTTCGAGCACGCCCTGCTGAAACTTGAGCCACAGGCGCGGCACCGAATGGAACAGCGTCGGCTGGGCGCGCTGCAAGTCCTCCATAAAGGTTTCGAGCGAATCGACGAAGAACACCTGCGCACCAAGCCACATCGCCATGCTTTCGACCGCGGCTCGTTCAAAAGCGTGCGCCAAGGGCAAGTACGAGATGAAGCGCTGCTCGTCACCCAGTTTGAGCACCCCCGCCAAACCCTCACATGCAGCACTGATGGCCTTGAAACTGTGGACGACCCCTTTGGGTTTGCCCGTGCTGCCCGACGTATACAAGATGGCCGCCGGTCCACTTGGGTCGTACGGCACCTCCTGCGCGATCGGGGAGTGACTGCCGACCACATCGGCCCAGCGCAAAAGACCCGGCGCAGAAGAATCCGGGAACGAGATGCACGGAAGTCCCTTGGGAACGCCCTCCTTTTGGACTTCCCATTGTTCCGGTTTGCCGACAAAGAGCGCCTTCGCATCGCAGTGCGAAAGGATGTACTCCACCGAGTCTTTCGGCAGGGTCGCATACAGCGCCACCGACACATGCCCCGCCAGCCAAATCGCCAGGTCCGCCAGGAACATGTGCGCGCAGTTTTTGGACAGCATCGCGATGCTCGATCCGGACGGCAGGTTCAGCGACACAAGATAGGAAGCCATCTTGCGCGCCTCGCTCATCGCTTCCCCAAAGGTGTAGGTCTTGACCTGGCCTTTGGCGATGGGCTGCGTCAGGAACACGCGGTCTTTGCGCTCGCGTTCCCATTTCATCATCCGGGAAAGAAGGAGTGTCGTGTCATCCGCCATGGTTCCCCATCCTATCAAAAGGTGCAGTTTCCAGGGGGTCCACCACGCCGGTCCAACTTTCATGCCCAAACACCCGACTGTCGCCGACATAGCCCCCGACCACCGCAGGCGCCCGAAGCCCCACCACGATTGCCCGAAGCCCCACCACGATTGCCCGAAGCCCCACCACGATTGCCCGAAGCCCCACCACGATTGCCCGAAGCCCCA
>DAOLIT010000127.1:0-11474 GCA_035328405.1 Pseudomonadota bacterium
TTGGAGCAAGGGCGGCGGGCGCTTTTGGCGGGTCGAAATTACGAGGCGGCGCTGTTTCTGGGCAAAGCGTACGAACAGGGGGTGGGGGAACCTCTGGCGCTGGAATGGCTGGGAGACGCGATGCGCCGGGTGGCTTCGCTGGAAAGCACGGTGGTCGAGCAGCAAGCAGACGTAAAACAAATCCACTTTTTGCCGTCGAGCCAGCGGATTCTGACGCTGAGTTTTTTTGGTTCGCTTTCGCTGTGGGATGGTTCGACGGGACGGCGGATTCCTCAACCGACGGTGCCGAATCTGCCGATTGTCGATGTGGTGGTGCCCCCGGACGGAACGCGGTTCTATTCGATCGACAACCGGAAACAAGTGCAAGTTTGGGACGCAGAGCGGGGCGTGACGCTGGCGAGCCTGTCTGCGGTGGACGTGAGCGTACACAGGCTGAGCAACGATGGACGAAGGCTCCTCACGGTCAGCCGTGGCACAAGTCCGAACGACACGTTGCATCTGTGGGACATGGCGACGGGAAAACTGCTGGCAGAACTGCGCAGCGAAGCCACGGAAAGCACGACGGACGTGCAGTTCTCGCCTGGCGGGCGGTATGTGCTGATCTCGAAAACGGAAGCACAGCAGAAAATCCGCATTTGGGACACGGTGGAAAATCGCGTGAAGTTGGTTGAGGACGGCCAGAAGGCGCAGTTCTCAACGGACGGGCGGCGGGCGGCGGTGTTTGGCAAGCAGACGCGGCCACAACTGTTCGATTTGACGACGGGGAAAAACTACGCGGAGCTGCGGTACCAGAATTCGTTTGTGACGGACACGCTGTTTTTGGGGGACGGACGGCGGGCGCTGACGCTGCACAAAAGCCGGGACGCGCAAACGGACGGACCCAGCCAAGTCGCCTGTCTGTGGAACGTAAACGAGGGTTCGTTTGTGGCGCTTTTGGCGGAAAAGAGCAGCAGCGTTCGGACATTCCTGCCAAGCCCGGATGGGAAACAGGTTGTGACGCTGAGCGACGCGGGGACGGTCTCTTTGTGGGATGCAGAGACGGGCCGGAAGCGGGCGACGCTGGACGACGACGACGAAAACGAAGAGGACAAGACACACATCACGTTCAGCCAAACCGGACGGCACATTTTGGTGCGCAATCCGTCGAGTCTGGGCGTGTACGACGCACAAACGGGGCGGCAGGTGTCGCTCGGGGCACCGGTCGGGGCGCTCAAAGATGCCTCGTTTAGCCCGAGCGGTTTGTACTTGGCGACGGTGGCGATGGATGGAACGGTGCGGTTCTGGGTCGCGGCGACGGGGCAGCAAGTGGGCGTGATCAATCAGCAGGTGGGGCCGAGCAAACTTGCGGTCGTCGAAGCGCATTGGAGCCCTGAGAGCGCGTACTTTGGCGTCCTTGATGCGCAATCGAAGCTCACCGTCTGGGATGTCGCGGAATCGAAGCCGAGGTACACGACGACGACGCCGCACGACACATCGGCGTTTTCGTTCGGCAGCGACGTTCGTTATCTGTATTTCAAAAACGCGGGCGAGCGGATTTCCCTTCGCAAAGTCGAACCCGGACAGAAGCCCGAACAGAAGTCCGAACCGGCGCGGGCGCAAAGCGAGGTCGCAAGCGGCCACACGGTGTTCCCGATCCCGATCCAAAAACCGGTCGAGGTGCAGTTCTCGAGCGATGGTCAGCGGCTGCTGGTGCGCGACGAGGGACGGATGTATTCCGCTTGGGATTTGAAAACGGGCAAACCGCTGGTGCATCTGCAAGGGGCGCAAGAGGGCTTGGAACACTCGTTTTCGCCCGATGGCCGGGCGTTTTTTGTGCTGCATCCCGATGGCAAGACGCGGCTGCACGACGCCCAAACCGGCAAATCCCTGGCAGAGGTGCCCCACGGAACCCTTCACTTCGCTCCGATGGGCGGGACGGGCCCGACGGGCGGGACGACGGGAGCGAAAGTCGCGATTGGGGAAAAACGCGGGCGCGTGACCGTCTGGGATGTGGGCAAGGGCAAGATGCTGCACCAACACACCAACCTGGGCGGAGAGCTGGTCCAAGTGAAGTGGTTTCCAGACGGAAAGCGGCTGATGATCGTGAGCGACCTGCCGCTGATTCGGGTCATCGACACGACGAACGGGCGCACGCTGGCAGAACACCGTCGGCTGCCCCCGAACGTGCTGGAAGTGGGTGTTTCGCCGGACCTCAAGTACGCGGTTGCGGCCATGCCAGCGACGCCGAAAGCGCCGGGTTCGATCAAATTGTTTCCGTTCGATGGCAGCGCGCCGACGCTTGTGCAGCAGGGAAAAACCTCGACGCCGCCACTCGTGTTTGAGTTTGGCCGAGACGGAAAACAGCTTTTCATCGAGGCGCAAGGCAAAAGCCGCTGGTTGCGGCCTTTCCCGCAAGGCGATGCGTGGGTCGAACAGTTTGGCGGCGTGTTCGCGTGGAGCGACGAAAGCCAGCGCGTCTTCAGCGCCCAGCCGGACCTGCCCGCCGTGGTGCTGGATTCCACCACGGGAAAAAAGATGTGGGAGCTGCCGCAGACGATGCAGGACTTTCAAAAGGTGCTCTTTGGTGCCAAAGGCGCGCATCTTTTGTCCGTACACCTCGACGACTCGGTGCGGGTGTGGGAAACGGCGACTGGGCGGCTGGTGATGTCGCTGGCGAAGCCGCAAAGCCCGCTGCGCGACGTGGTGTTAAGCCCGGACGGGAAACGGCTGTTCACGACGCACGAAGACGACACGATTCGGCAGTGGCACATCGAAACGGGGAAACTCGTCGCAGAGCTAAAAGGGTTGGCGGGGGCGAAAATCGTGCTCAGCCCGGACGGAAAAAAGCTCTTTTCCAGCGACGACGCGGGCCGCCACATCGTGTGGGACATCCGCAGCGAACAAAGAACGGCGGCAGAGGTCTCAAAGTGGCTCCGCTGCCACATGCCTTACCGCCTGGACGGCCAAACTCTGGTCCCCTCCCCCATCCAGACCGCCACCTGCAAATAAGGCCCCCAAGCCCCTGCCCCCACGTTCCCCCCAAAACACGCAACGTTCTGGGTCCAAACACGCAACGTTCTGGGTCTCAAGCAGTAGTTTCTGGTTGGGGAGGGGCTAAAAGCGCTGTTTTACCAGCGTGTACACCGCAACAAACCCATCTATCCATGCAATTTTCTTTCCCTCGGCATGTGTGCGAGGGGAATACGAGATAGGCAGCTCGACGATGCGATAACCGTTCTTCAGCACTTGCGCCGTCAGTTCCGGTTCAATCTCGAAACGCGAAGCCCGCAGCGTCAGTTTTTCCAGCACTTCTCGACGGAACAGTTTGTAACAAGTTTCAATGTCCGTGAGCTGACTGCCGTACAGCACATTCGCAAACCCCGTCAGTGCCCGGTTCGCCCACAAAAACAAGCGCAGTCCGCGCCTTGGTGAGCGGTTGTCGCTTTGCAAAAAGCGCGAGCCGTACACCACGTCTGCTTCCCCCGCAACGATCGGCCCGAGGAGCCTGTGATAATCATTCGGGTCTAGTTCCAAATCCGCGTCCTGCACCGTCACAATGTCGCCCTGCGCAAGTCGAAACCCGATGCGCACCGCCGAACCCTTTCCCAAATTGACCGGGCAGTGATAAATGCGCACACCTTCGCGCCCCTCGTAGGGAATGAGCGCCTCGTGAGTGCCATCCGTCGAACCGTCGTTCACGACGATGATCTCTTTTTCAAAGTCGAGTTTGGACACCAAATCGATGACTGTGCCGACGGTTTTTGCCTCGTTGTAGACCGGAATCACGATAGACACTCTCACGAAAAACGCCTTCCCGAACAATGTCGTGTGTCGGGGCCTATCTTGTCGCGGGCAAACCGATTTGGGGACCAAAAAACACACGTCCGGCTCACAATTCCTGGCCCACAATTCCTTGTGCAAGCGAATGCCGAAAATGCCTTTGCTTGTTACATCCGGCGTGGGACACTGCCATCGGGGATTTCGTCTGCATGCAGAGGGCGGCGGACAGCACGCCAGATCATCGGATTGGCCAAGTTGTCGGACACTATCGCTTGATGCAGATGGTGGGCGAAGGTGGCATGGGAACCGTCTACGAGGCCGTCCGTGAGGACATCGGGAGTCGAGCTGCCATCAAAATTTTGCACCGCGAATTGGCGCTCAATCCCGAGATGGCGACCCGCTTCTTCAACGAAGCCAGAGCCACCAACATCGTGCACCACCCAGCCATTGTGCGCGTATTCGATTACGGCACGACTCCCGATGGCACTGTCTATTTGGCAATGGAATTTCTCCAGGGAGAGTCTCTTCGCAGTCGTTTGCATCGGGAGGAAAAACTCACAGAGTCCATGGCCATCGCCGTTGGTCGCCAAATCGCCTCGGGCCTGGCCACCGCACACGCAAGTCAGGTGATTCACAGAGACTTGAAACCCGAAAATATTTTCCTGGTTCCTGACTCCGAAGCCCCATCAGGAGAGCGGGTCAAAATACTCGATTTTGGGATTGCCAAGCTCGCAGACGCGAACAAGGGGTCCTTTCACACCGGCACCAACATGTTGCTCGGTACACCGATCTACATGTCCCCGGAACAATGTCGCGGTGCCAAGAATGTTGGTGATCGAAGTGATGTGTATGCCCTTGGCGTGATGTTGTTTGAGATGCTCTCGGGACGCCCCCCATTCCTCACCGAAATGCCAGGAGAGTACATCGCGCTGCACATCTTCCAGCCGCCTCCCCGGTTGCGCGACTTCGCTTCCATGGTCGATGACCGCCTAGACCAACTTGTCCTGTCCATGTTGACCAAAGATCCCAAACACAGACCCCCGATGCAAGACGTTGCACAGCGTCTGAAAGTGCTTGGGAATTTGCAGAGCGATCAATTTGGGAGAGGCGCGCTCGAACGAACGTCTGGGCCCATGTCTCCCCTGAACTCGCAACATCCTCCCAAGGCGGAAGATCCAACCGAACTCCTGCCTCAAGCACAGGACTCGAGTTGGCAGCAAATGAGTTTCCTTCCAGGTCGGGGGGCCGCCAGCGCCAGCGCGATCAAGCCCATTCCTGTGGCCATTACAAGGAAATCTGGAGACAGTTTGCAAAAGTCCCCCCACGCAAACCGCTTCCTAACACCACAGCGTCGAGCCCAACTTGTCGCAGTGTTGTTTGTTCTCATTGCCATTTGCCTGGGGGTCCTCATCACGCTGTTACTTGTGGGGAATTAGGAGCATGGAACTTCCTTCTGTTTGCACGCATGGGAGTTGCACTTCACAACATCTAAACGGGCGATGCGCCAGACGCATGTTTGCCATGCTGCTTTTGGCCGTGATCGCATGCTTCTGTGCGTGCTCATCTGGGGATCGGGAACTTCCGATACATGGTTCCGTCTCCTCGTTTCAAGGAGTTTGGGAATACCGTTACGGGGCTTGTCCGTTGGACTCTGCACAGAAACCCCTATGTCTTCAAAAAAACTGGAACGACGGTTCTTTTGTCGTCGGTCCAACAGAGTCTCCTCCTGGACGGGGTGGACACAACGAACTTTGGCTTCGCACTACCCTCCCCCTTTCTGGATACACAGACCCCGTGATTTTCTTTCGTTTTGTCGATCAGCATTACGAGGCCTATTTGGACGGCATTCTCGTCGATAAGTCTCCGGGAAACTTGCTGTCCCACGCGAGGTTTTCGGGTGTGTATCGACTCTATCTACCGCTCGGGCGCGACTACGCAGGCAAGCGCATGGTGATGCGAGTTCAGTCCCGTTATTGGCATATCGGAGTCCATCGAGATCAACTCATCGGAGAACACTCCGCCATCATCGGAATGACCATCCGTGGGGGTCTCTCCACTGTGATGGTCGGCTCTATGTTGATGGTTTTGGCTCTCATTGGCCTCGCACTTGCCGCCATCGAACACCGACGGGACTTTGCATATTATGGGACCTTTGCCCTGACCTCTGGTGCCTATCTTCTCGCCCGCTCCCCCCTTCGTATTTTTCTGTTCGGTGACCAAGAACTTGCGCGTGTCGTGGAGCTTTCAACGCTTGCGCTGATGGCGGCCTCCTTGTGCGCGTTTGTGGATGCTCTGTTTGGAAGTGGCCCTTTGCAATTGCTCAGGCACTTGGCCAGATTCTTCGTCGTTTTCTATCTGTCTTCCTTGCTCTTAACCGCACTCGATGTCTTCCCCTTTGAGTGGTTTCTGTTGCCCCTTCAGCTCTTTCTGCTCGTCATGTTTTTTGTTCTGTTTGTCAATGCCATACGGATCAACATGATGGGAACCCTGGAAGCACGGATCATGAGCGTGGGAATGGCCATTTCCGTCATGCCCACGCTGTATGACTTGCTGGCCACCATCAACGTATTTCAACGATACGTAGTGCTTACACAGTACTCTGTCGCGCTGTTTGTCCTGTCGGTAGGAGTGATTGTCGCGCGACGTTTCATCAAGGCACGCGAAGCCCAACTGCAACTGCAAACAGAGGCCGCGCAAGCCCAGATTCGTCTTGGCGAACAAGCGGCGTTGCTCCAAGCTGCCAAGCGAATTGCAGAGGGAGACCTGGATGCTCCAATTGAGGTCCCTCAAGACAATCCCCTCAAATCCCTGGCCGATGCACTGAATCATTTGCGGTCGGATGTTCGGTCAAAAATCAAGCAACTGTCTTCCCGAAATGCAGCGACCAAACAGCTCAACGATGAACTGCGCAGACAGATCGAACAACGCTCACGAAGACTCCTCGACCTGATTTTGCAGAGACCTCTTTCCGCGCAGGGGGAAACACACCTCAAGGTTCAATCCATGCTTGGGGAGCACTACAAAATCATCTGTTTGCTCGGCACAGGCGCTACAGGAGTCGTTGTCGAAGTTGAACGGACCACAGACGGAAAACACTTGGCGGCGAAGGTCCTAACAAAGGCCACGGACAAGACCGGTGTGATTCGTTTCCTGCGCGAAGCGCAAATTTTGTCACGACTTGATCACCCCAATTTGGTCTCCATCAAAGATGTCGATGTGACAGACAACGGCGTTCCCTTCCTGGTCATGGAACTGGTGGAAGGACAGACACTCCGTCAACATCGCAGTCGGTACAAAGAACTCAGGTTTGCACTCGGTGTGCTCAGACAGATTGCGGAGGCGCTGGCAGAAATCCATGCGTGCGGGGTCGTTCACCGCGACTTGCGCCCAAGCAATATCTTGGTGACAGAGGACAGTGACACACCGAAAATCAAGCTCTTTGATTTTGGGGTTGCGGCGTTGCGTGTGAAAGAAGGCGCGGAGTCTGGAACATACCCAAAACAAAAAGTGAGCAGTTCCGGGACCATTTCTTCTGACCGACTCGACGTATCTTCCCATGGGATCGTGATTGGTTCCCCGATGTACATTGCGCCTGAAAGCAGCCAGGGGAGTTCGGCAGTTGGCCCGCCTGCCGATGTTTTCAGCTTGGGGGTCATTGCCTGGGAATTGCTGACCGGAGAACTGCCATTTTCACGCCCGCCCGTCGATATCTCTGCCTCTCCAGATTCGATGGAAGCCCCCAAACTGCACACCAAACTGCCGAATGTGAATCCGGCGCTCGAAATCTTGGTTGCAAGTTGTTTGCAACTAGACCCCGCAAAGCGTTTGACCTCATCCCAAGTCGCGGAAGAACTGCGCCTACAAGAAGACACCACCTAGCAAAACAGAGGCGATCTGGAAGAGGGTACAGAGGGGGTACAGAGGGGATGCAGAGATGCTACGGAGTGGTGCGTGAAACGTTGAAGTTGAACGCAGACGAAGCGAGCGACAAGCTGCCGTTCACCATCGACCACTGGGTGGGCTTCGGATCTTTCAAGTTGTACATGATCGTCAGACCCTCATTCAATCCATCCGTCACGTCTGGATCGTTGAGCGTCTTGTTCAGCAGGTCCTTGAGAGGCGCTTCCACCAACGACGGAATGCTCGACTTGATGAACGCATCCATGATTCCGTTGCACCAACCCGTGCGACCGCAATTCTTGGTCGAGATGCTGAAGTTGGCTTTCACAGACTGGGCATTGGCTCGCGCCGTCGCTTTGTCATAACCCATGTTCGCCGTCAGGCTCGACGACTTGATCACCAGGTCTGCCGGCAATTTCCCAAAGAGCGGCAGTGTGGCTTCGATGTGGAGCTGACCGTGGAAAGCGAGTTTCACACTGACCGTCGCACCAGACATCGTGATTCCTGTGTTCGCCATCTCTGCTTCAAGGCTCGTGATGTCCACACTGGCAGCGGGGGAAGTGATCGGGGGAACCGCAAACGTCGATTTGTGCGCCGCTCCGTTTGGATCTTTGTACAGGTACATCGACAGTTCGTTCGATGGAGTGAACGTCGCCGTGCCGCCCGCCACCACGAACTTGCATCCCTTGACGTTCGCCAACGTCGTGTACTTGTCAAAGTCTGCTTGAACGATCTTGGCGGCTTTGGTCTCGGTAAGCTGTTGTTGCAGTTCAGCAACGTCCAGCTCGCCACCACATCCAGAGAACGTGCCAGGAACCAGCAGACCGGCAAACAGCGGAAGCACTTTCAGGGAAAACCGTTTCATCATGGGAACACTCCTTTTTTTGTTTTTTGGGAGGTTAAGGAAACAGCCGGAACACCCGGAAGGGTCGTTCGTACCGAAAAAGGAATCGTTTCGTCAACCGGTTTTTCCTCTTTTTCAATCCTGCATGCCAGAAACCGTAACAATGACGCAAGGCGTACAACGCAGTGCAGCAAACGTGTCTTTGGGAGGTTGCCAGAACGAATACGTCAGGGTTTGGGAGGAGTTGGCGCAGCTTCGCAGGGGCCGTCGGATCGCCACCGTTTTCTGGCCGACCTAGACAGGGTACATTTCATGGGACAAAGGGGGACTTCATGAACATAGAGTTTTTGCGTACAGGGTTGTTTCGCGCCGCGCTTGGAACTGCCGCAAGTTGCGGCTTCCTACTTTCGGGGTGTGGGGATGGCAACCCTCCATCTTCCGAGCTCATCGACGACCCTCCACCCATTCCCACGAATACTCCGGGACCTGGCAACCCGGATGGCAAGTGTGCAATTCCTACTGAAGCGAACCTTGAGGATGTCTCCACGCCCACCTCTGTGGTTGGAGATGGGACTCCGCAAAGTTGCACGTCTGCTGCCGTGGTCTCTGCTGTGGCCAAAGGAGGCATCATCACGTTTTCGTGTGGCCCCGATCCCATACAGATCAACCTGACCGAAACAGCGAAGATTTTTAACGATCGGGGGCCGAAAATTGTGATCGATGGGGGCGGAAAGGTCACGTTGTCTGGAAACGGGAAGGTCCGAATCCTGTATCAAAATACCTGTGATCAAAAGCAGAAATGGACCACCACGCACTGCCAGAACCAGGACCACCCTCAACTGACCGTACAGAATCTCACGTTTGTGGATGGGAATGCCAAGGGACAGACTCCTTACGGCGGTGGTGCCATCTTTGCCAGCGGCGGGCGCTTCAAAGCCATCAACACGCGGTTCTTTCGCAACGTGGTCGATGACACCGGACCCGATGTTGGCGGGGCGGCGATCCGTGTCCTGCAACAATCCGAGGGTCGGCCTGCCTATGTCGTAAACAGCACCTTTGGCGGAGAGACAGGTCTGCAAAACAGCGGCGCCAATGGTGGTGGCCTATCGAGCATCGGTGTTTCCTATACCGTTCTGAACAGTCTGTTTCTGCAAAACAGTGCGATCGGGTATGGTGCAAACCCGGCTCGCAGTGGGACTCCAGGAGGAGGCTCAGGAGGTGCCATCTATTGCGATGGGAATCTGTTTACCCTGACCCTGTGCGGCGTCAAAATGACCGGGAATACTGCCAAGGAAGGGGGCGGGGCGATTTTCTTCGTAAGCAACGACCGCACAGGCACCCTGGTGATCAAAGACTCGGTGTTGAGCGGCAATCCCAGCGCCGGTTTTGAAACCAAGGGATACAAAGGAATCTTCTTCTTGGGTTCCGGAACCCCCCAAGTCACCAATTCCACCATCGAATAGACAACCCGAACGCACCGGGTTTGCCCCACACATCACAAACCGACCCGAACCTGGGGTCGGGGGTCGAAAAAAGACCGCGCGCTGCTTTCAAAATGGGGTCGGGGGTCGTTTTAAGCCGGTGCAACCGCCTTCAAAGAGGGGTCGAGGGTCAAAAAAAGACCGCGCGCTGCTTTCAAACTGGGGTCGGGGGTCGTTTTAAGCCGGTGCAACCGCCCTTTTTGGAAGTGCTAGGTGGCTGGTCCTTTTGTGGCCTTCGTTTCGCGGGTGAGGAGGGGATGGACGATCGGCGCCCAATGGGGGTTTGGGCTCACACTGGAACGGGTTGCCGCTTGAGCAAAAGCTGCATCGCCCGCGCTGCGGAGAGCTTTTCCAAAAGCAGCTCGATGGTGCTCCGTTCCGGCAGCTTGGCGGCTTTGCGGTCGTCCACGATCAAACGCGCAAGCTGAGGCCATCCGACCTGGGCCTGCTCTGACAAATCCTGCAAATCCCGACGCAGCCGATACAGTTCGGGCTCGGGCGAGGTGGGGGCCGAATACAACACCTGCGCCAGCAACCGCTCTTTTTGTTCGATGAACTGCTTGATTTGCTGCCGAGCAGGCTCAGACAAGTTCGGTTCAAGCTGCAACCGTTGGCTCAGCGACAGGATTTGTTGTTTCAGGTCGCTCTTTTGCTCCTGCAGCCGTGCTTGTTGCCGCTGCACTTGCTCCGTCAGAATCTGCACGCGCTGCCGCTTTTTTTCGCACGCCAGTTGGTTGTTTGAAAGCAGCTCACGGAGCATTTGCGCTTTTTCCGGCCACCCGTCGAGCCACATTTTTTCTCCCGCTTGAACCAGCAGCGCAGACAACCGCGAAAAGATGTCTGTGATTTCGATGTCGATTGCATCGATTTCGGCTTGCCGCTGGATCTGACTGGGCGGTGAAGCCCCCAAGCCCACCGTCGGCTCGCGCGGGTCCACCGCAGTCCCCGGATGGGGCAGGATCTCCGTTTGCTTCTCGTGGTCCACCGGCACTGCTGTGGCCGAACGCGCCGACGAATCATCAATGCGCATCTTGACGGCTCGCGAGGGAAGCAGCACGCGAATCCGGGACAGCGTTTCCGCCGTTTCTATCGCTGTGGGCCGATGCGCCGGATTTTTCTCCAACAGCCGAGACGCCAGTTCATCGAGTTCGCGCGGAATCAGCGTGTCTTTCCGCCTGCTCGACAGCTTTTGAGGAACAACATTCATGTGCCCGCGAAGGATTTCCTTCAAATCCCCGCGAAACGGGGGCTCCCCTACGATGGTGTCGTGAAGCATGATTCCAAGCGCGTACAAATCCACCGCCGGAGTCAGGTCGCTCGACGCAGACATCATCTCGGGGGCCAAGAATTCCGGCGTCCCAATCAATTCCTCCCCAACTCGCGTGAGCGGCGGCTGCCCAATCACCCGAGCCACCCCAAAATCCAACACCTTCACAAAATCACTCTGCCCCCCCACCGAAGTAACCAAAATGTTCTCCGGCTTTATGTCC
>DAOLIT010000128.1:0-11331 GCA_035328405.1 Pseudomonadota bacterium
CCCCGCCGCAGACCTATAGCCCACCCCCCCTTCGTCCCCCTTTTACACCCGCTTTTTCACACTCCTTCGTCCCCCTTTTGCCCCCTTCTGTTTTGATCTGCTTGAAAAACCCTTCTGGGATTTTCTGAAACAGGCCGGATAGCCATGTTCGCTCGGTCTTGCTTTCCGAGCGCGGGAATCGAGAGGGTGTTCTGTACGGGAAATTGTGCGAAGGACCGACGGAGCGAGGCTTGGAACCTACAGCTTCTTTTGGGTTTTGGCGGGGGGTTTTGCGCGGTCGTCGAGGACTTTGCGGAAGTGGGTCGCCAGGGCGGGCACGGTGAGCGGCTCGCGGGCCACGTATTCGAGCAGGCGACGCTCGGTTTCACCACCGAGCGCGAGCAATCCTTCGCCCGTGCGGCGCAAAAGCTCTGGATCGTTTGCAAGTGTCGGGTCAGCCCGATACAGAAACAGAAGCTTGCGCAGCGGCGGGATCGCGTCCTTTCCACCCAACGACGTAAGTGCAAGCACGATGTCTTTGAGCGCCGGTTGCGGGGTGCTGGGATCGTGCAGCCGCTCGGCCAGAAGCGGCACGGTTTCGGTCAGCTTGAGGTCCTTGGCCGCGCGGGCCAGCACGTCGAGCCCTCGGGGTCGCTTGTCTTCCAGGTGGTTGTAACTTTGCGAAAGGGCCGCGACCACAAGCGCCGCAAGTTCCTTTCGGTCGTCCTTCCGCTTGGCCAGGACTTCTCCCGCCGTCTTGGAAATCTCGGTCGGCAGACCTTCCGCCGTGATGACTTTGACGAGCTCCGCAGCCGCGTCTTTCTCAGGCAACGCGCCCATCGCTTGCACCGCAAAGTTCTTGACGGACAAAAACGACGAATCGCGATCGAACACGATGCCGCGCAGGACCTCGAGAACCGGTTGCGGCTTCGCCAAGTCTTGTCCGGGGGCTTGAAAGCCCGCCGCATCAAAACTGGCCCCAATCACCACCTGACCGGGTTTCAGAGACAACTTCTGGCTGGCGACTTTTGCGCCGGTTTGTTTGCGCAGACCGCCGATTTCCCCGTCTTGCGCGACATACAAAAGCGTGTCCCCGGCAACTTCAGACGCCATGAGGGTTACGCGAGAATGGGGATACGCCCACCGCACCTGGCCGTTTTGCGCATCCATCCCAAACAGAAAGCGGTACGAGTGAAGCACGGTCTGGTCGCCAGCAAAACGCACCGCGCCGTTTTTTTCCTCTGCATCCCACAGCAGGCGGTTTCGGTCGAACGCAGAAAAGTCGGACTGCTCGGGGCGATAGCCGTCCCAATGCAGGAACACGCGCACGCGCTCGCCAAGTTTGGGCGTCACAAAGGACACGGTTTTGCGCTCTCCGTTGGCGCTTTTCTCATCGAGCAACGCAGCGCCGCTCGCTCCAACGCCATACAGAAAACCGTGCGCACCCGCCCGAGCAAAACCGATTTGTTCGTCTTTTTGCCGAATGCGGGCCAATTCCTTCCCGTTTTGCGCGTCCAGCACGACCACGTTTTGGTAGCGATACGGCACCGCCAGCATGCCGCCAAACGTCGCGGGCACGCCCATGGAACCTTGCGCGGGCAAACGCCACACTTGCGCACCTTGCGGAGACAGCGCGGTCAGGAAACTCTGGCTGGCTTTGCCGACTTTCGACCAAGTGACGTAGTAGAGCTGTTTGTCGTCGGAAGACAGACCCGCGAGCGTTTCACCGGGCTGAAGATCGACGCGCGCCCGGACAGACCCGCTGGCTACATCGCGCAACACCAAACTGCTTTCGCCTTCGCGGTACATCACGACGCCCTGACTCACCACGAAGCGCGACCGGACCTCCGAAGGCACGGCGAACCGTTCTTTTTGCTCGGTCAGGTCATAGCCGACCAGCGTCGTTTCGACCGCCGCGCCCTCCTTTCCAGGGGCCTTTGCCTTCCCAAAGGTTCGCTCGGGCCCCAGCGCCACAAACACCATGGAATGGCCGGTCCCCGACAAGGGTTGCGCCGTCGCCTGCGTTTTTCCCATGCGATCGACGGTGGGCTTCAGGCGCACAAGATCGTTGTCCTGCGTGTGGACCGAAAACGCCGCCTCTGCACAGCCCAGCAGCGGCACACACAGAAACAGAGAAAACGGCCTGGCGAGATGGATGTTCGGAAAGAGGCTTTTCATTTGGCGGTCCTCTGCTCGATGATTTTTTGGGCTTCCGCGCGAGACGGACGCGCTTTCAGTTCCTTGTCGTTGTCTGTCGCTTTCACGTAGTCGGTCAGAAACTCGACCGGTTGGTCGCCCGGCATTTTCCCGAGCATCTTGACGACTTCGGTGCGCGCCGGTTCGGGCCCAAAATCAGACCGAGAAAGCAGCCCTCCCAACGTCTGCGTCAGAAGGTAGTTGGGAACCGTTCCGATCATCTCGCCGAGCGCGCGAGCCGTTTCCGGGCCGCCTATCAAACCGAGCGCTGGAGGTGCCGCCGAATCCTTGCGCAACAGCAACTTGATGAGCGCGCCCTCTGCCGTTTTTTCGCGGCGTTTCCCAAGCGACTCTGCCGCTGTCCCCCGAACATCGGAACTCGCATCGCCAAGCGCAGCAATCAGGTGCGGAACAATCCGGGGTGCCAATTCCTCATGCG
This sequence comes from Pseudomonadota bacterium, assembly GCA_035328405.1. Taxonomy (GTDB): domain Bacteria; phylum Myxococcota_A; class Polyangia; order Palsa-1104; family JAEUJZ01; genus JAEUKA01. Next base: position 2,615 of record DAOLIT010000128.1, read on the forward strand.
GAACCGCACCGGTTTTTTGCGTTTTCTGCACCTTCTGTCCCTTTTTGTCCGGTTTCACAGCAGCCGCTGAGGCCGGTTCTGCCGTTTCGGGGACCAACACAAAGGCAGACAGACCTTGCAGAGCGCGCTTGCGAAGCTCGGGATTTCGGTGATGCGCATACAGTTCCAACACAGGAAGCGATTCAGGCCGAAGATGCGCTGACAACGACGCAATCGCGACCGCCGCAACTTTGGGAGAGACCCCCACGGACAGCGCATCAAAAAGGGCCGAAAACGCTGCGGGCGTCTTCACCTCGGCCAACTTGCGTGCTGCCACCATGGAATCCGCCTCGACGCCGGAACGCAGCTTTGCCAGAAGAGCCGTCTCATCCAAAACCGGCGGGACATTCGGCGCGGGCGAAACAGGTTTCCCAAGCGGTGGCAAAGCCGCTTCAGCCGCAGGCGGTTTGGTGCTGGCGGAAGTTTCCTCGGAGAAACCCAAGACCGGCCAAGCAAACACGCCACACAAAAACACGGTTGCCAACGTCGCAGAGGACCTCTTCATAGGCCAGCCTTTCATTCTCTTTTCTTGGTTTCTTCTTCGGAAAATTCGACCTTGCCCGAATACTTGGGCGCTTCGCCGCGCAGCGTGATTTCGCCTTTGGCGATGATCACTCGACGGAACTCGATAGCGAACAGGTACTTCTTGTTCATCTCGATGTCCTCTTTGTCGAGTTCGACCGAGTTGAACAGCGCACGCTCGCCCTTTTTGCCCAGGAAGGCCTCCCAGGCACCCTTTTTGACCTTGGCGTTGACGCCGCTTGTGATGTCGTAGATGACAAAGTTGACCTGCACGTCATTGACCGGCTGAGCGAAGAAAGCCGCGTAGTAGAGGGTCAATTTGCCGGTCTTTTTATCGTAAAAGAGCGACGACTTGTGCAACTTTTTCAGCCGACTTGCATACTCCGCAGGCGAAGTCCACTTGAGTGGGAACGAGGAATCGCTGACCAGAAGCTGCCCTTTGAGCAGATCCTCTGGCGCGGCCCGTGCCCACGCTGTCTGAGACAGCAAAAGCACACACGCAGCAGCCACAAATTGCATAAAACCTCGACGCGCATACGACATGTTTTCCTCCCGTTTTTCAGTTGTTTTCCAGTTGTTTTCTAGGTGTTTTTCTCAGGGGCGTTTTTGAATTTTTCGACGCAAAGCTACACAAAACCGGCGCAGGCTTTCAATGTTTGCGCAGGCCAAACCAAAGTCCTCCCGCTGTCGCAGTCGCCGCGCTGCCCAACACGAAAATCGGCGATGCAATCCATTCCGCAGCCGAACGACTCTCGCGTTCGGTCGGGTTGCCATTCGAGACCGCGTGGCCAAATAGCCCCAAACCGACCCCCAAAAAGACCGCGCTCGTGACAAAAAACGACGCGCCAATCATCGTCTGAAGTTTTGGGTTTCTGTGCGGCAACGTAGGCAATCGCAGTGTCAGGCTTTTGTCTTGGGGAACCCGCAGCAGCATCGACACGCGATCGGTCGGCGAGAAAACTGCATCGATTTGATACCGACCTGCGATCAATCTCTGTCGCTGAGGCGCGTTGCCCAGTTCCCAACCATCGAGAAACAACTTCGCTTCGGGTTGTGCGGACAAAATCGGTTCCCCGCGAGGCTTTGTTGCTTTCCCGAGCAACTCCTGCACGACGAAACGAATCGCCAGGTCGTCACCTGGGCACGTTGTGCATTTGGCGCTGCTTGACGAGGTCCACGCGCCGTCCCGTACCGCAAGCAAGCGTCCGAGCCACACGCCGTTTGTTCGTCCAACGGAAATCACGCTTTGCGTGCCCAACATTTTTCCGACGCGGCGCATGCACAAAAGACTCTCTCCGCACGCTGCATATTCGATGCTTCGTTGCGACAAAAGATCGTAGTCGCGCTCAGAAACCACCGTTTGCCCCAAAGCCTCTGCTGCATGTTTCATGACCGAAAACAGCGCCGGATTTTCTGCAACCCACTGGTCATCCGACAAAAGCAGCGTGGCCTCGGGCAAATCAACCTGCACGGCAAGCGTTTCTTGTGGACGAACCAGGATTTCTTTTTGAACCGATCGATAGCCGTGCTGGACCAACAACGTGTGCGGTCCCGGCGACAACAGCAGCGGAGACACCAGCGGCAAAGCCCCGCGCAGCCGTCCACCGACGAACACTTGCGCCGATGCTAGGCCTGTCACTGTGACCTGCCCAAACGGAACAGGAAGGGGTTTGGTCAGACTCTCGGCCTTTGCGGCTCGTTCCGCAGTCCGTTCGCTGCCCGCTTGTGCCAGAAAACGACCCAACAGATCCACAGCAGCGACGGCATCGCCCTCGCGGTGGGCCAAAAGTCCCAGGTTGTAGAGCAACAGTGGCGACGGAGAAAGTGCTTGCGCAGTTTCTAGCCGTACCAACAGATCGTGGTCATCCACAGGTGAAGGCGTTTCGCTGAGCAGCTTTCGCGCAAGCTGCCTCGCCGTGCCAAAGCGGAGTGCGCAGGGACTTGTGTCGTGTCCGTACCCATCGGAAAAACCTGCTGGCGGAGGCTCCTCTTTGATCGAAGGTGAACCTGTCAGCTCCGGCAATTCGCGTTTGAGCGCACGGGCCAATGCGCGCAAGTAGGTCTCGCTGCGCACCGAACTGCAATTCGTACACAGCGTTTGCGCGGAAAACAGAACAGCCCCGTGCGGAACCGCGAGTGCTTCAAAAGACAGCCGCGTGCGCTGTGCCGATGGCACGCTGTGCAAATCCAAACTGCGCACCACCAAAATGCGCTGCGCCGCGAGCTGCTCGCCGAGCCAAACCTGACAGCGCGCCTGCGTCAAACATCCCGTGCGGTTGTCGAGCTTGCGCAGAAGCAAATCGCGATCTTCCGCAGAAACCAACGCAAATCCCTCCTCTGTAAGAAGCGACTGCAACAAATTCTGCTGCTCGGAAGAAAGCTCGGGAGAAAGCACAAGCAAGGTCTGAGGCAGAAGCAGCTTTTTGGAAATCACCCGTTCCCGATCGGAAAACGCCTCGGACACGCGAGTTTCCAAATGGCGATAGCCGTCTACGACCCGGAGTTCATGCGCGCGTTCGGCAAGAAGCAACGGCGTTTTCAGCGGCGCTTGTCCGGTCAAATGGTCATCGACAAAAACAAATGAGCCCGGCGCAGTTTTCACGTCGAGAACACGGTGCGGTGCCGCTGGGTTTTGCTCTGCCTGCGAAATCACCCGTTTGTGTTCGTCGGGAATCGACTTGCCAACTTCGGCTGCATATCGCAAAAGCAAATCTCTCGCCGCAAGGATCTCTCCCTCCCGGAGCGCCAATAGACCAAGGTTGTACAGAAGCTGTGGGGCAGGTGAAAGCTGGTAGGCAGTCTCGATGTAAAACCGAGCGACGCGAGGCTTTTTGGTATGAACCGCCTCTTCCAGAAGTCGCCTCGCCAAAAGACGGGCTTGACCGGCTCCGACGGCGCAATCGCCCTGCTCAAGCCGATCGTCCGATGGAAATGACGCGGAAAGACCCGACGCGGGCAGCCAAGAAAGCAGGACGAACGCAATCCAAACGCGAAGGCCCAGAGTCTCCACTCCCTAGAGTGGCAAACCGACCGTGAAAGCAGGCGTCACCGAGATTTCAACTTGCCCTTTGGGCAAATCTTCGCCCGCTCGTACCGTCGGTGTGGCAGTCATCAGAAGCAAAAAAGAAACTTTGGGATTTTGCAGGTAGTAGCTAAACCGTTCAAACGCCGGAGTGCCCGACGGGACTACGATCTTGCGCGTTCCACTTGGAACCGAAGTTCCCTTGGGAATCCCAGGGATCTTGTCGATCAGCACCACGTCTTTGTCCGTCACGTTTTTCGCCGTCTCGGGCCCAATGTAAAGATTCATGTCCGGCAAATTCACCGTCGAGCCGTTGTTTGCCGAATAGTTCAATTCGATAGCCTTCACGATGGAGATAGCCCTACTTCCAACCGTCTGCGCAAAGGACGCATCGTTGCTGAGGCTGACGGGATAGCTTTTTGTGACCGAAATGTTCGCGTAACAAGCTTTTGTGCTGGTATCGCACATCCCAGTCGCCGAGCCACCGGCTGCCGAGACTTGCGACCCGAGCGTCGCACACGCCGAATCACCAGCCGAAGCACATGTCACCGTCGGAACTTTTCCTGTCGTCGCACCGAAGTCCATCGAGAATTTTTGTGCAGTTAACGAGAACGTCTTGTCCAGGATGTTCGTCGAGATGATTCCACACGCGGAGACCAGCAAAGCAGCGCAAACTGCGCCGACCGACAGCGATCCCCGAGAGCGTTTTCTGAACAAGTCGCTTTTTGAAGAAGAAGCCGAAATTGTCGTGTTGGTTGTCTGCGACGAAGAAAGCGAACTTTTGTGAGGATATTTTTCTTGTAGGGTCATGCGGTCATCGTATCACGTTGGTACCTCGTCTGGCTTGGGCGATCAGCGTCGGCGAAACCACTGCTCTGAGCAGGCTAAAGGGCTTGCCTTGCGCGTCTTTGAATTCGACTCTGACCGTCTTTCCGGCCTCGAGATCGAGATGAAACATCGTCTCTTTTTTTCCATGTTCAGCAGATTTGAGTTGAATCCCGTCCACGAAGACGGACAGATCGGCTCTCGGAAGAACGAAACTGGCGGCCTTGATCGCAGCTTGTGCGGTCAGTGTCGCAGCACCATCAGGATTCAGACGAACCACAACCTGCGACATCGCCCGAGTGTGGTCACCCAGTTGCAGCAGCGTCGGCATCCAAAGCGTTTTTTGCTTCACGCGGCTCGCCCACTGCGCAAACAGCCGCTCCAACCTTGGGTCAGGAACGATCTCGCCTGGGTTTTTTCCAGGAACCATCAAATTTCGACGGTAAAACTTGCTTCCTGGCGGATGAAACGTCTCGAGGTACGTGTGTGCGATGTGAAGTCCACGCTCTTCTTCGAGCAGATCCATCGATTTTTTCTTGTAGAGCGCAAAAAAACGATTGTTCTCGACATAGGTCATCATCGTCGAGAAAAACCACAAATTGTCTGGGCCCCCTGTGGTCAGGCGGCCACTTGGATACAGCACCGGAACATACTCCCCAGACCTTTGAGGTTTGAGCAGGTTCAGCGACGGAGACGGAGGAACATCGATACCCGACCACGCATACCGGTATCCGTGCCGCTCCAGCAAGTCCGCAATTCCATCCGTGCCGCTTTGAAAACCTCGATTGGTCAGCGCCTCGCAGTTCGTGTACGGCTGGTGGTCAATCCAAGTGCGCGATTCATAGCGATCGAAAAAACGGAGGGCAGCCTCGGTACTCTCCCGATCGTCGCTTTGCGGAGTTGCGGAATGGGGCCCCAATTCGACTCCGCCCGCATGCAGTTTGTCCGCCCACTGCACCATCTTTGGATCGTCGAGCTGCGGTCTTCCCGCCCCCGACGAGTCCACAGCAGACCGATCGTATCGATTGTGATACACGACGAGGGTGTGCAGCTTTTTCTGAAACGGCGAAAGTTGCGGTTTCAGTCCGTGAATCCACGACGGCACAGGCGCAGGTTCCTCGCTGTTCCACCACAGAGCCTTCGTAAAGAGCAGCCCGTGTCCCAAGAAGCCGCCCTTCCCAAACCGAGGCGAGTTGGCGTCGGATGTGCCTCCCATGAGCGCCAAAAACGTCCGTGTCGTCGTCTGGTCTGCGTGGTCCGTGACAACCAGAGCGGCTCGACGATTCTCGGGAAACCGAGCTTTGAGCAAAGGAACCGTCATCCCTGGATAGGCCATGATGTTGGCCGTCAACATGTCGCCAGGTTGCAACTCCCTCGTATCGAGGTGAGCCTTCCGATTTGGCGCACGCCAGTGTTCCGTACACTGCTGAAAGTAGAAAAAGGGGCGCGTTTCGCTGTTCAGAACATCGGCCTGTACGAGCAAGCTCTTGGGCAAAACCTGGACTTTCATTCCATCGACTGTGTCGTCGGAAACAAACGTCCACGGCTGTTTCTCCGCCCTCAAAATCACCCATTTGGGGTCCAAACCCAGAAGCGCTACTTTCTTTCCGGCCCGTCGAAGTTTCAGATCGCGACCTGCGATGTCCGGTGCCGTTGATTCCGTTTCAAATTCCAACGACAGCAGCCGAACCGCGATTTTCGCCGTTATTTTTGCGACAAAATGAAACTCAGTCGCTCCATCCGGGCGGCTGTGCGCATGCACGACGACCGAAAGACCTTGCAGTCGCGTTCTGGGCTCGCTGGTCCAATCGTCTCCATTCCGCTTCCATTCCGTAAGAGGCAAAACCATGGTGGGAGGGGAAACGCTCTGCGGTTCCGACGCACTTCTCACGGCGACGCGCAGTCGCAGTTGCACCTTCATCGACTCGACCAGCGACGAACGCATTTCGATCGCTTCGTCTGTGGCCACAAGTTCGGCTTTCGCAATCCTCGATTGAGCCACAAGACACGCCGCCAACAAACCTATCCATCGCAGGCAACTTCCCTGGCCGCGCGCAAGGCGAGTAGAGAGATGCGTTGATCGCTGCGCGCCTTTGTCCAAGCGTTTTTTGCCCTGTTCCCCCACGGTGGCTTTCCCAACCCCCGCTTCACAATCTGCGGGGTGGCTCGATTATATAAGCGAGTCTTGGTCCCTTCCGATCGAAAGACTTGCCGACGGAATTTCCTATGTCGCACCCAAGAATCGAAAACAGAAGCAAGCGGCAGTTCCAGCTCCTCGTTTTTGGAAAATCCATGGCAGCGCACGAAAAAATGAGCTCAGCAAGAAAAACACTCGCGTTTCCAACGACATGTGATAGCGTGCGCTCGTTCTCGGTTTTGGGCCGAAGTGGCGGAATGGCAGACGCAGGGGACTCAAAATCCCTCGTCCTCCGGGACATGAGGGTTCGACTCCCTCCTTCGGCACTCGTCTTTTTTGGGGGGTTGCGGGTGAGCATGGAAGCGCAAGCGGGGGTGCGCGTTGCTCAGTTGGATGTCAGGCAATGGTTTACATGCCTGCACTCGGTTGATAGGATGCCCACACTTTCCATTGTCCGGTTGGGAGTTTACGTGCATGCGGCGACGAGCGAAGCAGTGTGTTTTGGCCTCTCGAAGAGGCAAGGGATGGCCCCGGGAACGACAGTTCTTTGCGGTGCTGACACTTGCCATGCTGGGCTCAGGTTGGTCAGCTTCGGTATTTGCCGAAGAACCCACCGCTCAGCCCGCTTCACGAGAAACAGCAGCGGTTCCGAACGGCGGATTGACCAGCCAACCAGCGATCTCACCTGCTGTGCCAGCCGCACCAACCGCACCGACTGCACCAGCCGCGCCGACTGCACCAGCCGCACCGACTGCACCAGCCGCGCCGACTGCACCGGTCCCATCTGCGCAGCCCGTACCCTCGAGCGCTGCGGTTGCGGCTGTTTCCAGCCAACAAACTGCGCCCAGTTCCCCCGACGAAAATTCGCTTCCGAGTTTGGACAAACGCCCGCTCGAAGTGTCTGTGATCGTCGGTGGTCACTTCTTCTCGTCCACTGTCGGGCTTGGTCGAAGCGATTACGCAGTCCCCGGCAGCGATCTGAAGCACAGTGCGGCGCTCGGAGCGCGTCTTGGATACGCACTGAGTCGGCATTTCTTGCTCGAAGCCGAATTTCTTGCGATGCCAACGCAACTCGTCGAAAAGTCGGCTCAAGTCCTGGTGTATACGGGCCGGGGCCATGTGCTGTTTCGATGGCCATTCGGTAAAGGCGACAGATTCCAACCCTTTATCCTCGCTGGCGGAGGTGCGATCGGCGTCCGACCGGACCCCGGTTTGGCGCTGCGCAGCGAGGTGCTCGGATCGTTCCACGCCGGTGCTGGCATGCGGTTCGATTTGAATCGCTGGGTTGGTCTCCGCTTCGACGGTCGCGTGGTTCTTCTCCCCGAAGCGAAAACACCCACTTTCACGCAGGATTACGAAGTTCTGGGAAGTCTCTATGGTCGCTTTGGATATGCGTCGGACAAACCAGCGGAACCGCCGAAGCCTCTGGACATTGACCAAGACACGGTTCCTGACAAGGAAGACCGTTGTCCGACGGAAAAGGGCCCCGTGGAAAATGGTGGTTGCCCTGATCGTGATGGGGACAGCGACGGTTCCGTGGATCGCCTCGACAAATGCCCTGCGCAGGCGGGCCCGAGTGAAAACGGAGGTTGTCCTGATGTTGACACGGACAGCGACGGTGTAGTTGACCGGCTCGACAAATGTCCAAATGAAATCGGGCCCCAAGTCAATTTCGGTTGCCCCGACAAGGACGTTGACAGCGACGGGATTGTAGACCGGCTCGACAAGTGTCCTGCTCAGCCAGAGACCGTGAACAACTATCAGGATCAAGATGGTTGTCCCGATGAGCTGCCAGCCAGTTTGGCTCGCTTCATCGACAAAAAACTCGAGGGCGTGCAGTTTCTTCCCAACAAAGCAACTCTGACGCCCGCTTCGCTTCCGGTGCTCGATCAGGTGGTGCCGGCTCTCAATGAGGTGCCGTCAGCGCGAGTCGAGATTCAAGGACATACGGACAACGTCGGTCTCCCGAATGACAACCTGCTTCTGTCACAACAACGAGCGGACGCAGTGAAAGCATATCTGGTCAGTCGAGGAATTGATCCGGCCCGGATGCAAGCCGTTGGGTATGGTTCAACGCAACCTGTGGCCGACAACAATCTGCCCGCACGCCGAGCCGCAAACCGGCGCGTGGAGTTTAAATTGCTACCCGCCGTTCGACCGGCGGTGATCCAA
>DAOLIT010000129.1:0-4778 GCA_035328405.1 Pseudomonadota bacterium
TTTCACACCTACTTCGCTCAGCGTCTTTCATGGTTCTCATTCCCACCTAAATTTGAAGGTTATTTTGTCGGGAAGCGCACCGTCGCCAGAGTCAGCACAGAGCGCATCGTATTGTTTCAGTAGCTTCTCAACATTGCTACGAAGCGGCCAACACTCGGTAAGCTCGGTTGTGATCGCCGAATGCCGCGCCTCAAGGCTTGCGATTCGCTTCTCAATCTGTCGCACCTCAAAACCAAGCTGTTCCTCAGTGAGTCGCTGCGCAAGCTCTGTCACCGGACGTGACGCTTGAAAGCCCAAGCCTGAGACTGTCAGCCCGTTACCGTCGGCAGACATCGCCGGGGGATATGCGGCAAGCTCAAGAGTGCCGTGGTGAGGCTCTAACCACAGTCGAAAGCCGCGCCAGAAGCCAATCACTACGCTTTGCTGTCTTGCGACGTAGCGAAGCCACAGAGCGCGCACGAGGGCGTTGCCGTCCTGCACCGTCGAAACATCGCGCAACTCAGTACCGCTCAGCGTCAGGTCAACCAGGCGCAAACCCTCACCCCACTGGCCCACCTTCGCGAACAAAGCGAAGTGCTCCGCTTGCCTTCGGAGGTTGGCAATTTCGCCGGGGATACGCTCCACATCTCGACGGAGTGCCGCTCGCCCCTGTGCCCAAGATAGCCAGCGCCGCTCAAAACCACCTAGCTCAGTTTCCAGGCGTGTCTTGTCGAGCACTCGCGTATCGCCGAGCGCGACGGCTTTCGCAAGTGAAGCCGTGAGCACGACCGAGCCGATATCTTCCACAACCTTGCGCCCAACCCGACCTGAGAGAAGCTGAGAAATCCATCGGGCTTTTTGCTCGACGATTTGCCACACGACGGGATCATAACTTCCCTCCGTCACGTAGACGTAACCGTGAACCACGTCGTATCGGTTGCCTTGCCGGACCATGCGTTTGATTCTTTGTTCCAGCTCATCGGGACGCCACGGGCAGTCTAGGTTGTGAAGCGCGAGCAAGCGATCTTGGACGTTGACAGCCAGACCAATCAACGCTGTCGAGCCGATACAGACACGCACAGCGCCTGATCGGATCATCGCATGGAGCTTGGCCCGATCTTTCGCAGAATCGAAGTCGTGAGCAAAGACAATCTCACTTGGAAGGATGCCGCGCGCGACAAGTAGGGTTTTCAGCCGACCATAGATGCCGTGAGCTTCAAACTTCTCATCGTTCGTGAGCGTTGCATGGAGATATTCATCGTCTCCAGTGTCCGCCTCTTTTGGGGTGTAGAGATCACAAAAGATGAGCTGCGTACCCAGATCGGCATCTCCCTGGCAATAATGCCGCCAAACACGCTCAGCGCAATGGTTGAGCTTCGTTGGCGCTTCGGGCCATGTACCGGGTGGACCGTTGAACAAGCTCGCTTTGCGACCGTCTGAAGTGATTTTCAGAAGGTTGTCATCTTCCGGTAGGACGAGCCGACGGCGAACCAGATCGGCACGCTCAGCAAGCGCTACGGTGTACGCTTTCAACTCAGGCGTGGCCTTGCAGCTCACGACCTGAATGTTTCCCGTATGCAGCTCCGGTAGGCTCACGCTTCCTCATCCTTTCGGCGGGCATGCGCCCGGCTGTAGAGCATATCACTCCTCCCTCACAAAATCCCAAGCCTCACTTAGCAAAGATAGCAGCTCGGGGACGTTTCGGAAGCGCAATCGCGTCTGTGTTCGGTACTTTCCAACGCAGTCCATTTCTACCGATGGATACGCTTCGGCAAACACTGAGGCGAAAGCATCGAACGTTGTCAGGCCGACGTGAGCAAGCAGCTTGGGCTGCAAAATGCGCAACCAAACGAAGCACTCCGCTATTGTGTTCGTGAGTGGTGTTCCTGAGAGTGCTGTCACCCGTCCGCCAGCTCGAAACATCGTTTTGCACTTGATGAAACAGTCATATGCACGACTGCTGCCCTCACCTGTCGGAAGCCCTGCAACGCGCTCCATGCGCGTCGCGATGCCGAGATTTTTGAAAGCGTGCGCTTCATCGAGCACGAGGTGATCAACCTTGCAATCTTCCCAGGTGACGGGAGCGCGAGAGGCTTCGCGAAGTGTTGCCCATCGCTTTTTGTGTGCGACGGAAATACGCTCAAGGGCTGTTTCACGTGAACGCAAAGATCGGCGTGCTTGCTTCGTCGCGTCTTTGGAAACTGAGGACTCGGCTTCACGCATGCAATCGCGAAGCTCTGCGATCTCCTCAGCGAGAATCGAATCGAAAGCAGCTTCCGAGAGCAGAATGTCACGGAGCATCTCATGTGTGATCAGAATGAACGGCCAGCCACCTGTCGCAATTCGCGCAAGAAACACCTCTCGACCGTCGCCACGAACGCCAAACAGGTGATCAGAAGCACAAAGGACTTGATCGGCCAAGCGCGGAAACATCGCAAGGAAACGATGGTGCCACTGGTCAAGGCTCGACTTTGGCACGGCAAAGAGCGTACGCCCGACGAGTCCGAGCTGATTCAACTTGACAGCGCCAGCAATCGCCGGATCGGTTTTGCCGAAGCCCGGCGGGTAAACGAGGTACGAAGATTTGTCATAGGTTCCCCCTGCGAGAATCTTCGCCACTCCGCGAAGCTGACGCGGTTTCAAAGCGTAGTGCTTCGCTCCGATCACCGTTGCAAGTCCATTGAACGTGAGATGATCACCGGACAGGTCACGAGGTGCAATCGTGTTGAATCGTTCGTTGTAAATTGCGCACAGCCGATCAGCTCGCTGCTTTCCCGTCTCGCCAGACTTTCCGCGCACGTCAGAAAAAACCCAGCTCTCAAAACGCTGACGCAACTCCAACACACGAGCTTGTGCTTCGAGCGTCGCTGCTTCGTTGCGAACCTCTCTTACTCCGTCGGCGCTGCCAATTGTGTCGTTCACGACGGGTATGACGTTGTTGATCGCCGACCGGAGCAGATCAAGAGATCTTGCGAGCGATGGATTTGAGCAGTTGATCGCCCATTTGTTTTGTGTTTTCTCAACAGTCAGACCCCACGTTTCGCCGGGGAACAAACTGTAGAGCCAATCGCGGAACACTTCGGCGGGAACCCAATCAGCACCCAAGCCGACCGTGATATCTTCGGGTGGGAGTGGCTCAGGCATGGCCCGCGTCAGAGCTTCCACGTTGCGTTGAAAGCGTGGATCATGCATTGCGGCAGCCTGTGCTATGCGTAGTTTACTTCCCACATCTCCGGTGAGATACTCGACGGCTGAGAGCATGGTAGCGCCCGGTGCGCCTGGAGTCCCTGGAGGAATATCGAAGGCGAGTCCCTGGCTAAGAAGTCCATCGCGCACGGCTTCAGGTGTCGCGTCGAGCCTGGTTGCGATCGCCTCTAGGTCTATTTGTCCACACTCGTCAAGCACACAAAGCAGTGCATCGGAGAGCGAAGTGCTCCGCTTGCGTGTACGTGCGACGGGAGCAGAAAACAGCGCCGACGGTTTGCCGTGCTGATTTTCAAGTGAAAGAAGAAATGCGGCTTCGCGTTTTTGCGCGAGTGCCGTGTCGTGTAGCGCGCCATGCTTGCCGAAAGCCTGACGAAACGAGCCAAATCGTGTTGTGAAGCCGCTATAGATCGCCAACGCAGCATCAACAGCGAGTTCACCCGAAAGCAGCGCCTTCGCTGCTTTGTGAACCGTCAAAGCGGAGCACTCCGCTTCTGTTGGCGGTGTGTCTGATGCGGTGAACGGCGTGTCATACGTGGGAGGGTCGAGTTCGACGCGGGCCAGTGGTGGGGTGAGTGGGGTGAGCTTCGGCAGCGCGGAGAGAATTTCGTCGCTCACTTCGCCTGTGGCCGTGACGGTCAGCTCGTAGCCATGACGCCCCATGCGTTCCGACCATTTGCCGAGCACGCAGCTGGGATTCTCGACGTAATAGCGGTTTACGTCGTAGGTGCCTTCCGACTCGTAGCCCATCGAGTCCGTGACGGTGATCGTGATTTCAGCGGTGTGGATATACGACGGCATCAACGTCTCCTCATCACAACCAGATCGGCCATCGGGCTAGCGCCTTGCGCGTCCCACAGCTCAGCGGGAAGTCGCCACATTGCAACCAGCTCGGCACGCTCTGAGAGCCACTCGCGCACGCCTGTCTCTTTTCGGTCCATGGTCGAATGATGCGTGATCATCGCGACGATGCCACCTGGAATCAGGAGCGAGACGGCCTTGCAAAGAAAATAGTCGTGAACCTTCGCTTGAAGGTGTCGCCGTCGCAGATCGGGCGGGGCGAAGCTGTCGGACACGCCCCAATCACCAAAGGGCGCGTTGCCGATCACAAGGTCGAAACTCTGCGCAGTCAGCCCAGCATTTTCGAGTGTTGTGCGACGAACTTGCCAAGCCGGAAAACGCAAGCGGAGTATTTCGCTCAGGATCGGATCTGGTTCGATAGCCAACCCTGGCGGCAGCTCGGCAAGAAACCGACCAGTGCCAGCACTCGGCTCAAGAATGCGCGTAGGTGTGCGATCTAGCGCATGTGTAGCCACTGTGATCGCAGTACTCACGAGAGTCGGCGGCGTGAAATACTGCGTGAGCCCACCGGCTGAAACGAGGGAGTTTGGGTCAACGTCCAGTTTGTCCAGAATCGTGCGCAGAGCTGGCTTTACGTGGCCTGTGACATCGAAGCCGAACATGCGGACCCGTGCATCAGCCCAGCCCTCGTAGAGCGAAAGAGAGGCCAAATCGGTAGGGGTCAGATCGCGCTCGTGTGCGTTGGCGAGCACGTCGAGAGCTGCAATATTTGCATCGAAGCGTTCGCGGGGCGT
>DAOLIT010000129.1:4878-11250 GCA_035328405.1 Pseudomonadota bacterium
GCGTTCTCAGCATCGTATTCTCCCGTCGTTTCGAGTCACAGCGTCACCTGACGAAAAGCGGCTTTGAACTCGGCCAGCATCTCTGGATGGTCGGCGAGAATCGCATCGACCGTGCTCAGGACCTTGGCGTGAGACTCGACAGTCAGCGGTGCATCGATCAACGTCAGTTTGCCGACGGTCAGCTTGACGACGCGCTGAAGGTAATGCGGGAATGTGCCCCAAGAAACGCGAAACGCGACTCGCAGACCGTCAACCGAGAATCCGAAACCGGGTGTTTGTTGCGACATGATCAAAGTCTAGCGCGGTGTGCTCCGCTTACCACCCGTATTTTCGAGCAAGCCAGGCGTAGACACTTGGACCAGCGGGAAGGCGGTATTCGGTCAGGCCAACCAGATCGCCAACCTCGCATTTGCCGACACCGAAATCAGGGTGTCTCACGCGCTGTTCGATGCGCTGACCATCGGGTTGAACGACCGGCTCGACAAGCGTAAACACGGCTTCAAGTGGCTTGCGCATGGAAGCAACAGATCGCTGACCGTGAACCTTCGCCCAAGCGTTATAGAGCACGGTGAACTCAGAAGCCATGACTTTGAAGGGTGCGTCCTGTCGCCATTGCACGGGCGTCTTTTCGGTACGTGCGCCGCCGTGCGAACGATCAACGAAGCCGAGGTGCTGCGTCTGACATGCGGCGCTGAAGACGAACGCCTCAACACCTTCGAGTGAGCTGAGCATCATCTTCATGCGAAGATCGGTGTTTGGAATCTCGCGCAGCTCGACGCCTCCACCGAGATAAGGCTGACCCTCAACAGGCGGAAGTGCTGGCGAGTCGGAACGAACAGCGGGGCGAACGACATTCGCCAGATGGTGCATGAGTCCGCTGAGTCCGTGGAAGTCGCCACGCGCGGCACGCTCACGGTCTAGCGCGGCAGACACAGGCGGAACTTCACACGGTGCATAGAGTTCTTTCCAAAGAGCCTCAAAGAAGCGCGCATCCTTTCGCCTCCTGGCTGAGACACGAAAAGCCGCATACCGACGATCTTGGACTTGAATTGAGACGCCATCTTCACGATTTGAGGCGAAGGCATAGCGCGCATAGGCTCGGCAAGTTTGAAGGGGTGCAAACTTCTCACTTCCGGCGAACTCCGTCTCTGTGATAAGTGAGTTTAGTTTGTCGGCACGATCACGACCTTCCAAGCCACGAGCCTCATCGAAAAAGATGAGCAGTTTGTCCGCAAGGTGCAGATTCCACTGGCCTGCGACCTGATCGGCGCTTTGCACAAGCTGGTAGTACCTGCCCAAAAGCGCACCGATCACCTTGAACAGCGTGCCCTTGCCCGTGCCTTTCTCGGGGCTGTAGAGATAGAGGGCTACTCCGCTTTTGTCCGCCGGACGTTGAAACAGATCTGCAAAGAAGGTCCAGATATATCGACTTGACGCTTCGGAACCGTCGGCGATCACTTCGTCCACAAGCTCGGCGAAGCGAGGACATGCAAGCAAGCCGCGTTCGTTTGGCGCAACAGGAAAACCCTGAAACGTGTTGAGAAGTCGCCGCCGTCCTGTTTCTGGGTTGATTGCTTCACATTCTGCTGGTGACAATTCGGGAGCAAAACCCCACTCGTCGTATTCTCGACGGAAGGGCGACGAGAGCCACAGATCGGCGCGGTTTAGGTCTTTCAGACGCTCGGCACCCTTGCTGCTAAAAATGCGTGTCTTGAGGGGAAATCGCTGCTGATTGAGCTGAAAACCTCTCACTGTCATGTAGGCACGTTCGCCACGCCTTCCCATGTTCGCCATTGTGTCAACAATTACACAATCTCGCGACTGGGCGACCACGGCGAAACGGGCGTTCATTCGTTCGGCGATGATTCGCCGGGCAGCCATGTCGTCATCGCCGATGACCACCGGTTCGGTCCAGTCGGCATCGTCAGGGATCTGAATGCCACCTCGTTTGCCGAGCGAAGGCAAGCCGCTCATCGCGCCGGGTAGCGAGCGAAGTACTCCGCTTTTTCCGGTCGGTGACGCAGACAGACCACCGGACGCCATAGAAACCGCACCCATGATCGCACCATTTGCGGCACTGACTGAGCCCACGGCAAGCGCACCGGCAATCGAGATCACCGTCTTGCGAGCGCGAAAGCCGGGCGGCAGAGCTTCCGGGTCAAATGGACGAATCGGACAGGCGCGAGCGGCATCGACTGACAGCTCAAGCAGCGCACCATTCCAGTTTGAAACGCTCTTTTGCTCTCCGCGTTCGTTGTAAACGCCAGCGTCAGAAGGTGGGTGTCCCTGCTTGCCATCGGAACGAACGACGTAGAACAGCGCACCTTCATCGGAACGACGATCAAGCATGCTGCTGGGCGTTGTGCCGGAAGTAACTCGGACATCGCGCAACTTCTTGCGAAGGTCACGGCTTGACCATGGGAACGGGTTGCCGTCTAAATCGGTGCAACGCGGATTATAGGCGACCTCCAACACACGAAGCGCCCATTCTTCGCCGTCGTGCAGAAGTGGAACGAGGAAGCCACTCACGACGGCACTTGCTGCGCGCATGAGCGCGTCATGACCACGCGCACCGCTCACGGAAGCCGGAAACTGTGGGCTTCCGACGTAGAGCGCAGCGCGACGAACACGTTCAAGAAGCGTGACCTGGCACTCTTCCGCAGCCGTCGCGATGTCAGAATCAGCGGGCGCGATTCCGAGTTCGGTGGGCGCGACGCCAGATGCACGTACCGTCAGGCTCTCGCGAACTCCCTCCCACCAAGTTGAAAAGCCGGAACCCTCAAGCCATGCGGCGGTGTCGAGCGCGTAGCCCTTGGCCCAGCGTACCTGTCGTGATGTCATTGGGATGTCAGCCGTTGGCCTACCACCAAGAAAGTGCAGGCGGCTGTAATTCCAGCACGTCAAATCAAAGCGGAACACTCCGCTTGATAGACAGGACGGGCAGATCCCGGTTTCACCCGCACCCTCGCAAGCCGGGCAAATCGTCGGCAGATCAGCAAGCGCAGCGATGAGGCCAGCAAGCCAGGCATAGCGACATTGGGCATGTGCTCGCCCAATCGGCGAGTTATCCACAGGAATTGGAGCGATTGGAAGAAAGCAGCGCCATCTCGGGGAGTCAATCGTGCTTGACCACGTAGGGCTGATGACGTAGGCCAGATGTAGCGAATCGAGGGCGAAGCAAAGCGGCGCTGAGGCGACAGGGCTGTCACAGTCGAGCACAAGAAGCGTCTGCGAAACGACTTCGACATCAGCGCGACGTGATTCGAGAGCAAGATCGCCACTCGATAGACCTCGCACAGTACGCGAGATTTCTCCAGCGATAAGGTATCGCGATTTGTGCTTCTTGTCGTCCTGTTCCGGGCCGATCACAGTCTCAGCATATCCGGCGATGCCCTCACAGAGTGAGGTCCATGTTGCAGCTCGGGGCTTTGGGTTTACGTCGGTTACGCCAACGCCAGTCGCATAGCGAATCTCTCCGACTTCAGCAAAACGGTTGAGGTAGACGGTGCCGTCTTTCTGCGGTTCACGAAGGCGTGGGAGAGCTTGTCGAGCTGCATCGAAAGCAGCCCGTGCCGAGTGTTCCAAGATGCTCATGCGATTTTCTCCGGTCCGTTTCGGAGTTCTGGCGCAGCAAGTACAATCTTCGCGATTTGAACTTCGCGAACAAATGCGCCCGTGTATTCGAGCATAAACGGACTCATGCGATTTCCTCCGTGCGCAACCACGCCGTCGCCGCAGTGGGCGCACGTCCTGCACAGCGAAGCTCAACCCACTGGCCCGCACCGGCAATACAACACAGACTTGCGAAAACCCAGAAGCCTTCGATGAGGGAGAATGAGGAACCTATCTGCCCAGCAATCCACCCACCGAGTGCGACGGTACAGTACCAGATTGACATGAACAGCGAATCCCACTTTCGAGGTGCCTGTTCCGAGACACGAGCAAGGCCGATGGTCGAGATCATAACTTCCGAAAACGAGGAGAAGGTGATGCTTAGGACTAGCCACAAAGCGGAGTACTTCGCTTCTGCGGCGCTCGCTCCGCTATAACTTACGGCACACAGAAGGACGAAGGACAAAGACATCAGAGCGTAGCCTGCAATCGAACTCCACTTTCTACGTGCGCCTATGGCGAACCAAGTGATCACAGGAACAGCGCAGAAAATGCAAATCAGCGAATTGATCATCGCAAACCAAGTGGGCGGTATGTTGAAACCGAACACTACACGGTTTGTGAACTGTTCTGCCCAAACGTTCAAGCCCGCGTTGTTCTGATGGTACGCAGGCCAGAAGGCGAGAGACGCGAAGACCAGGAAGAGTAGAAGACTTCCCAACGATCGCCAATTCACCGACGGTTGATCGGGCGGAAGCGTGCCGGACTTAATCGGAGCGATTAGGGGTGCAAGACTTGACTCCGAAGCGGTGACACTGAACGCTTTTCTTCCCAAAAAGAGAGAAAGGAGGACAATCAGCTCACCAATCAACGCAGTGATGAACGCAGCGCGGAAGGAATACCGTGTTGAGATATACCCGCCCAAACCAGCGGCAGCAATTGCGCCGACGTTTATCGCGGAATAGAAACGCGCAAGAGCGCCGTCAACGAGTGGCGACTTTGCGGGAAACATGCGCGAGACAAGGGTGACTATGTTTGGCTTTATCAAGCCACTGCCTAGTGCGAGAATGCCGAGAACTAAAACCCCATGGCCTGCGTTCAAGACCAGGGCAAACAAGCCGCAAAGGTAGAGCGCTACACCAAGCAAAATGACGGAATGCGCGCCGAGAAAAGAGGCCAATCCACCACCCAGTACGGCACAAACATAGGCGGCTGCAATGTAGTATCCGAACGTCTTTGAGGCGTTCTCACGGGGCACCCCCTCGGAGAGTAGCCAGAGTATGAGGTGATTCACGAGCACGTAGAAGGCAAACGAGTGTCCGGCTGCGGCTGTGAACACATAGTGAAGTCCTTTGGGGCGGGATTCAAGAAGCATTGTTCGACCTCTGGCTCAAAGTCTAGCACACACAAAACGGAAGCAAGGAATTTTTGTTGGACGGCATCGGCCCGCAGGCCAGTGGCGCTGGGCCGACGGGACAGCCTCGGAACACCGACGAGCCACCGACGGAACAGCGATGGGTGAGCGACGAGGCACCCTCGGGACAGCGACGACTCTCGATGGGAAGACAGATTCACAACGAGGGCATGTAGGATACATCGGGGTGTGGGGAATGGTGGGGGCTGTGACGCGAAAATTGGTCGGACCAATTTTGTCTCAGCGACGGGAAGGGGGGGAACCTACGGAGGGGGGGTTAGGTCTTATTCTTTAGATCTATACTTTACCCGAGGAACCCTCAGTTTTTGCACCTGAATTTGAAAATGCCGAAAATTCACTTTTTCCCGTCGGAGACGCTGCAATGGTCGGACCAATTCCTTCCGTCTGCCGAGCAAATTGGTCCGACCACCGATGGGGGTACATCATAACACACAGGAGCCAAATCCAAAAATTTTTCACCTCGTCTCACGTCCCCCGTCAGAACAGCGACGGGTGTCTGAATAGTGGCATTTTCCTCTCTCGGGCCACCGACGAACAGCGACGAGTGAGCGACGGGGCGTTTATCTGTCTGCTGATTTTCCTTGCGATCGGCTGTCTGCTGGGCTATGATCGGATTGTTGGAGGCGCTCATGGGTGTAAACGGCGAGCGTGTCTTGTGTGTTTGTTGCTGTGACTGTGGGGAAATCCTACGTGGCGCTGCTTAAAAGCGAACTACTCCGCTTCAGCCCGACCCTTCCATGAAAGCAGGTGACGAATGAAATCAGCTCTCAAAACAGCAATTCCTCGAAAGGCGAACAAGCCACCTCTCAAAACAGCACAAAACAAAACATTCAGGTTTGAAGCTCGCACCCCGAACGGTAAGTGGTTTGTATGCGGATGTAATGTCAGCGCGGTAGAGGCTGACGCCTACGCCAAAAAATACCTGAATGACCCTAATTTCCGTGTGGTGCCTGCGGCTGATTGGGAACAAAACGCACGGCGACTTGGCAGAGATTGCGATGGCTGAGTTCATCAATCAGTTCATGTATGACTATAGGTCTGTGCATGTCGGCAAAGACCTCTATCGGGTCAACGATCGCGCAACCAACGTCGGTGGATGGGAAAGTGTGCATCCCGGCAAGCTGGCGATCCTGTGGCGCACGCCGGGGAATAGAAACATCGCCGGGCGGCACGTAGCGCGGAGCTTTGAGGACGTGCGCAACCTTGTGACAACATTTTACGGAGGCAAATGATGCAAGTTTTGCAGTCTCGAACGGACCTATCAGCCAACTTCGTCGAACGTGCTATAGTTCGGGCACAATGGACCCAGCCGCTGACCAAACCGC
>DAOLIT010000130.1:0-11118 GCA_035328405.1 Pseudomonadota bacterium
GGACGAATCAAGCATTTTTTTCGTTCCGTCGAGCACCATTAATCCGTTGGGTCATAAAAAGGCCGTTTTTTAGGTTTGGGGGCGCACAGGATTGCCTGGCGTGGCGGTCGGTTGGGTAGTGGTCCGGTCACTTGCCGGTTTTCTTGATGCTGGCCCGTCGGGCGATGACTACCTTGGCGGTCGTTGCCTACCTTCGCTGGGCCGGCTCGTCCCTGAAGCTTGTCGCTATGTCGATAACCACGCCTTGCCGCTGTGCGGATTGGAGCACATCGGTGGTGGGGATTTGTTGATGTCCGATGGCGATGGAAGAAGGACCACGGAATCCACGGAACACGAAGGACGGCGAGCGCGCCGGAAAAGCAGGTCGGACTAATGGGGGCGGGCGGTGTTGGCGGGCAATCCGATCGTGTCCGCTTCATCGGCTTCGAGGTGGGCGAGCTTCTCGCGGACGGCCTGAACGATGAAGGCGGTGCGGCTCTGCCGCTCGCCTGTTTTGAGGGTGAGCTTGGCGATGGCGCGATCGATCTCGACGGCGATCTCCGGTTTCACGTCGAGCGGGATGCGGGGGTAGGCCGACTCGGAGCCCGAGCCAAGTGGACGCTGATTCGCTGGAACGCCGATGAAGTGAGCATTCAGTCTCGACCCGCAGCCAGTCGCAAGTCGGTCCTCGCTGCGTTTCTTTCGATGCAGTGAACGTCACGGAACCGTGCAGGTGAAGTGATCGCAGACACATGGCGCCTCGTCTTGCGTCGCATAATTCCCAATCGTAGTGCCATCACAGCCGCGCAACTGTCGCGTCACGGCCCGGCAACTGTGATGACAACTGTGCTGTTTCCTGTGTCAAACCAGCGCAAACAAAGCGTCACATGCGGTGACGCTTTGTCGACGTGGATCTTGCGCGGGAAGCCGGTTATCATCCTATCAAATCGGGCTTCGGTTTTGGGGGGATGATCGATGGCCGTTGGACGCTGCGCTGGCTGTAGAGAGCGACTCCCGCGTTCGGGAAGAAGTCACATGAGGCACTGCAACGGCACTTGCCGGATGCAGGCATGGCGAATGAATGCGTATGAGGACGAAGAGGAACCGCCGCAGGGGGCTCGACGGAGGCGACGGTCTCGGCGAAGTCCTTCGCTCCTTCGCTTGGCTGCGCGACACCAGCAGCGAGCAGAGCGGGCCGAGCAGACGAACCAGGAATTGCAACGTCAACAGCTTGTGCAAGCGCAAGAGATTGCGACCCTGCACGACGCCAACTCGGAGCTACGGAGACAGATTGAGGCTCTGCGGCAGCGTCGGCGGAGGACTCCGATCCGCAGAGAACCGCGCATCAGGACGCCGCGAACACGGCGCCCTCGTCTACCTCGCGATCCGGACAGGGATGGCTCGGGTCCGATTCAAGATTTGGAGACGCGACTCCTTCACTGCCAGATACGGTATCGCGAGCTATCGGCAGTGACAGAGAACCTGCGTGCGATGCACGAGGCCGAGGTGAGACGGGCAAGAGAGCGCGAACAGCTCCTTGCGGAAGCGCTCTCCCTTGCGATTGAGGGAGAGCCGCCCCTCTCTGGAGAGTGGTCCGCCCAGAGCGTTGCAGAGCTTGTGCGGAGAGCGACCATCCTCCAGACAGAGAACGAGCAACTCCGACGAGAAGTGGCGCAGGTGACAGCAGAACGGGAACAGCTGGGAACGCGGATTCTGTCCATTCTGTTACCCGACCGAGCGGGGGCGCATGCGTCGAGTATGAACTACGATGTTGGGAGCGATCCCCTCATCCCACAGATGCGGCACGAGCTGGTGCGACTCCACGCCTACGCATTGTGGCAGATGCAGCAAGGGTGCCGAGTCACCGGGCGGACGCTCGATCCAAGCAAGACTCTCGACGAGCAAGCGCTAGAGGCTGCCCTCGCGGCACGGTGGCGACTCATTGCGCGACCAAGGCGCAGAGTGCGCAACAGGCCGCAGCCGCCGCGCTGGGTCTCGATCGGATTCTGTCTTGACACAGAGAGCGAGAGCACCCTGATCGGATATTCTCGGGATCGGATAGCCGACATCGAAGAAACGATGCGACGTGGAGGAGGAACGCCTTCGGCCTAGACCTCTTCTGCTGCCTCTTTGGACAGCAGCTCCGCAATCGGTCGCACATCCGCAACGATCTTTACTAGCCGCTTGCGAACCGCAGGTGGGAGCGTGCTTGGTAGCTCTTTCGGCAGAGGATCTCCGACGAGCAGTGCATCTCTGCGTGCATACAGATAATCCAAATAGACACGCATGTCTGGACTAGCAAGAACCTCATCCATCAGTCGCTTGTCCTTTTCATCGAGCGGAGTAGGAACGATGGGCAGCGACGAAAACGCACCGATTCCTTTGCGCTTGGCTTGCGCAAGACGTGGAATTAAACAGCGTCCAAGCGCCTTCCAGAATGGATGGTCTGCATCGCGCTTGATCTTGTTTCTTTCCTCGCGGGAGAGCTGCGTAAGGGGTTCCTCGGGTAACGGCAGACCCGCCTCCTGCGCCGCAGACAAGCGCTGCTCGTAGAGCACCTGCGCCAGACTCTCAAGTTGCTTGGCGAACTTCCCCGGACCATCCCAGAACGGATCAAGCTGCGACTTCGGAAGCGGCTTTGGCTTTACTGATGGCGGCAAGGTTCCATCTGTGTTCGTCACAAGACTTCCGGGCCACAGCGACGGCGTAAACGGACTTCCCGTGACGTTCACAGATGGTGTTACCGCTGTCTCTGTCACAGAGGCCGACTCAATCGAGACGGATGCGACTGCGTCACTCGATGCTGAGATAGCAGGAAGTGCAGTCGCATCAGGAGGACCAACTGTGTCGCTTGGGAGTGGCGTGACGGACGGGCATTCTGTCGGTGCTGGTTTCGCTGTGACTGGCTCTGCTGTGACTGGTTCCGTGATTTCTATACTGGACGTTTCAGCAAGGGCCGCAGGCTCGGAATACCGCACCTCTGCGACACTTGGGAGTTGCATCACAGATGGACTTTCCACTAGGGTCGGCACCTCCGTGCTTGGCTCCTTTGGAAGAGTAGCCGCAACAGCTCTCTCTGTTTCGGATTGCACGGTCGATAGATTCTGAGTCTGACCACCTGGACTGAGGACAACGCACAGACCGGGGATTGGTGCGCCACGTTCTGCGCGGATTCTGTTTCCTTGGGAGTCGATCCACACGATGCGATACCAGCATCCATCATAGAGTCTCAGATCGTCGGGATACTCAAACGGAGTGAGCGAATACGCGGCGTGAGGACAGGAACGAGTCCGGCGCGGGATGAGCTTGGGCGGCAGGGTTCCATCGCGATTCGGCAGCACGAGCCTGTAGCCGACCGCCCCCTTTGGCGCTTGTGCCACAAGCTGTTCCCTCATGTCGATGCGCAGAGGAGCCGCAGACCGATTTTGGAGCCCTCGTAGCTCGGCGACTGTGGCTCGCAGCATTTCATCTCCCGAAGGCATCTGCTTTTGCAAACCCTGCGATTCCGTTCGTAGCGGTTTTCGGCGCTTCACGATCGCAGCTCGCTTGCGCACAGGCTTGGCCGGAGCGTTCTGTTGCGGCTCCGGCTGCTGTGATGTGATGCGCTCTGCACGCTGTTTCTGCGCCTCCCGATATTTCGCCGAACGACACGCCGAGCTACACAAGCGCTGCTTCCCCGTCAGTGGATTCTTCTTGCAGACCGGACACAGTTTCTCCATTTCGTCACAGTAGCGCGACGAACGTGTAGGTGTGTTGGCACCATGCTCCGATCGACAGAGATGCGGCGACTGTCACACCGTGCAGACTTGGGCGAGCCACCGTCGCGCAGGATGGTGTTCGAGCGAAAGTTCGTCACATCCGGCTCGATTGAAACGTAATTGGCGTGGTAGATGTGGGTTATGTCGCACATGCTTCGCCAGCGGCTTTCGGACAAGCTTCGTACTGACCAGGACTTTGATGCGTTCTGTTTGGATCACTTCCGCAGCGTCTTCGAGCGCTTCACCGGAGGGATGGATCGCGTCGGAAAGATGAATCTGCTTCTGACGCTTGCTGATGAAGCGGAGGTGGTTCGCTGTCTGGAACTGCTCGCGAGGAAGGGCGGCAGCTCGCAGCCGAATGCACCTGCTTCGTCACAAGCGACGACGACACATGTGATTCCGGCGGGTCTTCCGTCTTCCCGGCCCCCATCCGCCAGCGGCGTCGAGCTGACCATCGAGCATGTCAAAGCGGCCTGTGCCCGACTGACAACCGCTGATTCCCAAGGCACCGGCTACTTGATTCGGCCCGACCTCGTGGTCACTTGCGCTCATGTCGTTCGCTCCGTTGGTGTGGGAGGAAGCGTTCAGGCTCGCTTTGACGGACAGCCGGAGTCCATCCTTGCCACCATCGAGCGCATTCATGACGACGAGGACTTTGCGCTGCTCCGCTTGCCAAGACCGCTCATCAATGTTCCGATCTTGTCGCGAATCGCGCATGCCCAACCTGAAGCCCGTTGGGTGGCGTTCGGCTATCCGTCGCTCGCGGGTAACCATGGGATTGCAATCGGTGGAACAGTCCGTGATCCGAGTGCGAAGGACGGGCGCGGTAATCCTGTCGTTCAGCTATTTTGTGATGAGGCGGCGGCAGCAAAGGGGGCGCTCCTTGGTGGAGCCTCGGGGGCCCCGGTGTTCTGTGGCGGGCAGCTTATTGGACACCTGCGGCCTGTACCGCCCGATGAAACAGACCGTGCCCAGCTTGGGCTTGTGTTTGCATGTCCTGGCGTCGCGTATGAGACGGTCTTGCCAAGCCACAGTGCGACCACGACCTTTCGCGCCCGCAGTCCGCAGGCAGACTACGATCCTCTCTGGTACATTCCTCGGCGCGATGCGGAACTGCTGGCGATGAACAAGCTACGCGACGCGGGGATTCCTGTGACGCTGCAAGCACCAGAGGGCTTTGGTAAGAGCTGGATGGTACGCCACCTTCTCTCGCGAATGACCCAGCAGGACTTGGCGGCAGATCAAACAACAGAGGTGGTGCGCTTCAATCTGCGCAAAGCCACCTCGAGCGCGCCATCATCGCTGGACGAGCTTCTGACTTCGCTGCTGCGAGCGGTGCTGGAGCAGCTTAAAGTCGACAAAGCGGATACGATACTGGCGCGTGCCAGCAAAGTTCCAGGTGATGCCAAACGCAAGTTCCGTCGCGCGATTGAACAGCACGTCCTGTCTCGCGATGCAGATCGTGTCCTTCTGATCCTCGAAGAAGCAGACCACTTGCACGGCTCTGCTGATGAGACCGATTTTTTTGCGGTGCTGCGCGCCATGGCCGAAGACACGACAGCGCCGTATCAGCGACTGCGACTGCTCGTCACCATTGCGGCGGAGGCCGGGTTTCTAGAGACAACCAATCACTCTGCGTTCTTCGGTTTGTCTCTTCCGATCGTGCTGGATGGGTTCACTCTGGCGCAGCTTCGCGCAGAGGCGTCACTCTACGGTCTGCATCCGGATGATTCCGGTCTGCGCGAGCTACACCATCTGACGGGTGGTCATCCTTTCTTTGCGCGACTGGCGATGCACGAAGCCGTCTGCGGCGAAAAATCGCTCGCTGCGGTCTTGTCCTCAACCGATGCGCGTGGAGGACTCTTTGCGAGCAGCGTGCAGCGCTTGCGAATGTACGTCGAACGGGAAGGATTGAAGTCTGCGCTATGTGAGATCCTGGCGTCTCCGCGCTGCAACCTTCCTTCGATTCAGTACCTGAAGCTGTATCGGAAAGGACTCGTTGTCGAGTCAAACCCTGGTGAATATCGGCTACGCTGTCCTCTGTTTGAAGACTACTTTCGGGCCCTGTGCCGCTAGGAAAAAGAGCTTGTGATGCGCACTCCTTCCCTTTCGTTCAAAGCGGGCGGCACACTTAAGGAAGCCCACTTCTACATCGAGCGCACTGCCGACGATGAGCTACCAGCAGCGCTGCTGCGCGGTGAGTTTTGCTATGTACTCGCGCCGCGTCAGATGGGCAAGTCGAGCCTTCGCTATCGCGTGTCTAGACGGCTTCACGATCAGCATGGCGTCTCCTGTGCAACCGTTGATCTGACGGGACTGGGAACAGGCACGACGACGGCGGAAGACTGGTACTTCGGCGTCGTCGATGACATCGCCCGGCAGTTTAGGGATGAGTCGCTGCGCGCGGCCACAGAGGAGTTTTGGACTGCGAACGTCAGGCATCCGATTGTGCAGCGCTTCGCCGGCTTTCTGCGCGAGATTCTCCTGACCCAGACGCAAGGTCCGGTGGTGGTGTTCATCGATGAGATCGACGCAGTGCGCGCGCTTCCGTTTGGCAGTGACGACTTTTTTGCTGCAATACGCGCAGTCTACAACGCCCGACCCGATGACCCGGAATACGAGCGGCTGAGCATCTGTCTACTCGGCGTCGCGCAGCCCGGTGACTTGATTCGCAATGAACAGATCACTCCGTTCAATATCCTGACACGCATCGACCTGACCGACTTTGAAAGACCGCAGCTTGCCTCGCTGGAAAGCGGTCTGGCGACAACCGGAGCAACCCCGGAGCAACTGCTCGACGCAGTGTTTGACTGGACGTGCGGACATCCATACATGGTGCAGAGCCTGTGTGCTGCGCTCGTACCAGCGCCGGATCGCCCCCTGCGGATTGAACCAGGAACCGAGTCCGCCCACGTTGAACGGCTGGTCGATCGCTTGTTTCTTCAGCGCAGCAGTGGTCGCAATCCCAACCTGGACTATGCCGAAAAGTGCTTCCAACGCAGCGATGCCGATCCGCGCGTTGCCAGAATGCTCGCTCTCCATGGTCGGATCATTCGCGGAGATTCCATCGCCGCCGACGGTCGGGATGCTATCCAAGGGGCGCTTCAGCTCACCGGAATGGTTGCACCACGGAATGCTGGGACAAAGCGCACGCTGCAAGTCCGGAATCGTGTCTTTGCGACGGTGTTCGACGCCTCTTGGGTCAAGGCCAAGCAGGCCGAGCGCATGCTCTCCGAGCCGATTCATCGCTGGATCGAGTCGGGTCGCCATGACGACTTTGTCCTGCGCGGCGAGGCCCTGCGCGAAGCCGAGCAATGGACCGATCAGCGAGCAGACATCACTAGCGATGAACAGGACTTCCTGCGTGCCTGCTGGCGAGTCCACTCTGAGGAAGCAAGCGTGCGGGCAGAAGGAGCAGTCCAGTCGGCGCGCGTAGCCCGAGCGGAAGCTGAGGCTGCACAGGCCAAGGCAGATGCGATCATGACAGAGCGCGAGCGAGTATTTGCAACAACTCAGTCCCGACAGCGTTCCCGAACGAACCGAGTGCTGGGCCTGCTCATTCTTATCCTCGCCATGGCGCTGGCTGGGGTCTACTCTCAATACCGAAGGGCCTTACAGCTAGAACAGGCCAAAACAGAGGCGCTTACCCGCGAGAAGACAGAGCGCGCCAGAGCCGAAGAGTACGCAGGAAAGGAGCGTGATGGACGAAGAAATGCGCAGCACCTCGCCGAACGCGAGAAAAGCGCCCGCTCGCGAGCCGAAGCACTTGCCAAGGAAAAAGAGGCGGAAAGAATCCGAGCAGAGCAGTTAGCAGAAAAAATCAGAATTGCTCTCTCGACAGCGGAAGGACTCGCCGAGCTAGAAAGGGTCCAACGGGCCAGGGCGGAAAATCTAGCTTCCCAAGCAGAATTTGCGCGTACTGTCGCCGAAACATCCCAACAAGATGCAGAGAGCGAACGCGTTAGAGCGGAGCAGTTTGCACGGTCGGAGCAGGGCGCGCGTGCCAAATTGCTCACTCAGCGTTCCGGAGACGTAGCAGCATTGCAAGTCGGGCTTGCTGCCGTCGGCTCCTCTACGATCGAGCAGAAAGCCCCTCCCGCACAAGCTGTAGACGGCCTCACTTCCGCCGCCATGGCACCGGGTTTACCATTGTGCCCGCCATGGAAACATACACTCAGCGTCACTAGCGCGACCTTCTCCGAGGACGGTCGATACGTGGTAACCGCGAGTGAAGATGGGAACGCGAAACTTTGGGATGTCATGAGTGGTTCGGAGCGGTTCACATTGGCCGGGCACACGAAGGGAGTGAATTCAGTCAGTTTCTCTCCTGATGGTCGCCGCGTTATCACAGGTAGCGATGACCGAACGGCCCGGATCTGGGACGTGAAGACAGGAGTACCGGTAGGTACTCTCACAGGGCACACCAATGCGGTGCGCTCCACGAGCGTTTCCCCAGATGGGCGCCGCGTTGCAACCGCAAGCGACGATGGCACCGCCAGAATCTGGAACGCACAGACTGGCCAGTCGCTTTCGACCTTAACCGGACACACCAACTCCGTGCGTTCTGTTTGCTTCGCTCCAGATGGAAAGTCGATTCTGACAGCGAGCTACGATGGTACAGCACGAGTCTGGGATGTACAGACTGGAATGGAGAGGTTTAGCCTAACAAGGCATACACGGCGAGTTCTCTCTGCGAGCTTTTCCCACGCGGGTAGCCGAGTGCTCACGGTCAGCAGCGATGGAACCGCACGGTTGTGGGATGCCAAGACTGGATCTGCGCTGCAGTCTTTCAAGGGCCACAATGGCTGGGTATTTGCTGCGAGCTTTTCTCCTGATGACAATCGTGTTGCGACGGCCAGCGAGGATGGGATTGCTCGTGTTTGGGAGGCCAACACAGGGGCTTTGGTTTTTTCACTGGGCGGCCACACCAAAGCCGTTCGCGCGGTCCGATTCTCTCCAGACGGCGGCATTCTTGTGACGACCAGCGAAGATGGCTCGGCTCGAGTTTGGGATGCCCGGACTGGAGCATTTCTGTTCGTGCTGACCGGGCACACGGACTGGGTACTTTCTGCGAGTTTCTCTCCAGATGCAAACCAGGTGGTAACTGCCAGCAGCGATGGTACAGCCAGACTGTGGGATACGAGTGTCCGGCATGCGCAGATTCCACTTGTTGGTCATACCGGAGGAATTCGAATGGTAAGTTATTCTCCGAACGGAACGCGGATCGTCACAGCAAGCGATGACGGAACTGCTCGGATCTGGGATGCAGCAACGGGCGCTAATCAGGTGATACTGACTGGTCACTTGAGTGGGATTTACTCTGCGAGCTTTTCTCCGGATGAGCGTCATGTTGTGACAGCCGGTGCTGATGGACTTGTGCGCATCTGGGATACCAACACTGGCCATCAAGTGCTCGCATTGAAGGGGCAGATGAAGGGGCTTCTCGCCGCGCGATTCTCGCCCGATGGTCAGCAAATAATGACTGCGCTTGACAATGGTTCCATGCGTCTCTGGGACGCCAACACAGGAGCGTTCCTTCTGCGCTTCTCGGCGTACTCCTCAACCCTGCGCTCTGCGATGCTTGTTCCCTTCGGAGAACATATAGTCACAGCCAGCGAAGATGGGTCTGTACGGCTGTGGGACTCCAAAGCGGGCGCGCATCTGCTGACTATGAAGGGGAACATGAAAGGGCTGCTGTCAGCCAGCATTTCTCACGATGGGCATCGTCTGGTAACGGCAGGGGGTGATGGGTCGGTACTTCTCTGGGATGTACAAACAGGGGGGTTCCTCTACAACTTCTCAGGGCATATGAAAGCAGTGCGGATGGTCAACTTTTCTGCCAACGCCAAGCAGCTCGTGACAGCAAGCGACGATGGAACCGTTCGGATTTGGGATACGGGGACAGGGCTCTTGCTCATGACATTCGCAAGCCATCAGTCAGGGATGAACGCGGCCTCGTTCTCACCTGCCGGGGAACAGATGGTCGCAGTTGGAGAGGCTGGAGTTGGCTACATCTATTCCGTGAAGCTCGATTTCTACGTAAAGCGCGCCTGCGAGCTACTGCGCAGACACCGCCAGCCGTTCCAAGATGTCGCTGACGTTTGCAAGCGGGTCGGTGTTCTGCCGGTCGACCCCCTGCCAACCGGAGTCCCGATGAGTCAAGCCGAGCGAATCGGTGGCGCAGGCTAAACTGTCTGGCTTGGTTCCATCGCGGACAGTGCGAGCCGTGCCGCACGAGCCGATGGGGCATCACGCCACGACAGCCCAAACCCATCGGGCCGCCAGCGCAAGACGGCAAAGTGCGGCGATGGCCGTCGCAGCCACTCCACCGCTTCATGGATGACTCCGTCGACTTGACGCATTCCCAAGCAACGCAGAAGCATTTGAAGGCAAATAGTATTTCGACGCAATTCATTTGTGCCGTCGGAGAAGGTTTTGACCGCACGATGGCGCTGTGCTTTGTTGCCGCCATGCCTTCTAAGCAGCACAAAGACGAAGCGGCCTCGACAGATGACGTCCACAAGACGACCATCAATCTACCCGTCCGCCTCTACGAAGACCTGAAGATGCTCGCGGCCATAGAGCCCGGTGTCTCGTTCAACACCATCCTGGTCCGCGCCGCCAGCGAGCTGGTCGACCGCGAAAAAGAGACCCTAGACCAGCTACGAAAAATCGCCGCCAAGCGGGCAGGCGTCAAAGCCAAGCACTGACTGGAACGCTCACGACTCCATCTGCGGCCCCGCCTCTTCCTCCTGAATTCCAGACCGAATCAACACACAGACCAGCGATGGATACCAAGCGCCACCGCCGTCGCGTTGAAATCCCTCCATCGCCAATCGCACCCCGATCTCCTTGAGCGTCATTCCCTGCTCACGAAGCTCACACGCCCGACGAGCAGCGGACTTCCGATCCGCAGGCGATTCCAGCAGCTTCGCCACCTGCGCCGGATGCCACTTTCCGCCACGCTGCGGTGTCAGCTTCGCCTTCCGCAGCCGCACTCCTATCTGACTCAGACTGAGTCCTTCCTCCCGAAGATTGGTTGCCAGCGCCGTCGCTGCTTCAGGATCGAAACGAGACGGAATGTGCTGTCTGTTCTTCCGCATCGTGTGCATTCCTTCGCGATGAAGGATGATGCAGATCCGATTCACTCTCCACGTTCCGTTCCGTCGCGCCGGTGTCTGTACTGCATTCAGTCTCTGCGCAATCTTGGCGAAGGAAAGTCCCTCTGCCCGCAGACGCTTGATCTTCTGGATGACCTCCTGTTCATCAGGAATCGGCACTAAGAGCCTTCGTCCGTTCGCGTCCACTTCATCGCTGAGAGAGTATCCGTAAGGGGCCGGACCGAGCCGCACTCCCTGCGCTTTCATGTGCCGCAGTGCAT
>DAOLIT010000131.1:0-10970 GCA_035328405.1 Pseudomonadota bacterium
ACCCGACCCCGCAACCCCCTAAACAGTCCCCCCCTTTTTTCCGCCCCGCTCACGCTCCATCCCCCCACAATCCCATCATTCAAGCGGTCTTGTACCCTGGGTGTTTTCCGCGAGGTTCGTTTCCGGCGACATGTTCCGCAACGGGGCAGGAGGCGGCTCGACCTCGATCAAAGGAGTCGCAACTTGGGGTGTTGTTCCCAGCAACGCCTGCATCTGTGAAATGTAGGATTCCACGATGCGACCGCTTCTCATCACGGCGTATTCTTGATGATTTTGAAGTCGGTGCGGCGGTTGAGCTCGCGGCCCTGTTCGGTTTTGTTGTCTGCAACCGGTTGGTCTGGACCATTCCCAACTGCGACGAAACGCGCTCTGTCCAGTCGATGCCGCTCGACCAAATAGGAGACCACCGCTTCCGCTCGTTTTTTGGACAGAGCCTGGTTCGCGGCCCGCACCCCTACGTTGTCTGTGTTCCCCTCCACTTGCACGTAGGCGTTTTGGAACAGAGACAGCGTATGCGCAAAGCCATCCAGCACTTTCCGCGCATTCGGATCGACCGTTGCCTGACCGGACGCAAAATAGATGCTCACACTCTTGGTGAGCAGAGAGGTTGTCTGTTTCTGCGGAGGATGCGCGAACTGGAAGTGCTCTGTGACCTTCTGATCCTTGTACTTGGGATTCAATCCAGAAAGCGCCTTGAGCCACTTCGTATCCGACGGTGGCAACGGCTCCTTTACGATTCCTTCCCGCTGCCAAAATTCGCTTGCATCCACAAAAAGCTGGTCGTACGCACACTCCTCTGTTTCGAGCCCAAAAAACACGCGGTTGTCCGCAAACTGCGCCGCTTTCACTTTCTTGAGGTTCTTCTCGATCTGTTCCGGCTTCTGCGAAAACGCCGCTGCTGAAAGCGCAATGGTCGCTTTCGGGTCCTTCTGCAATTCCTCGACCGCAGCAAAGTACGCATCCGCAAAAGCGGTCACTTGCTCACGGTTTTTTTCCAGAAATTCCTTCTTCGCAAAAAGCACATCCGCGACCAAGTTTGTGGCCGTCTCTGTAGACACCAACGTTTGCCCCTTCCCATCCGCAATCGCCTCGGACAAATGCGGTTCCCACAACGCCACCGCATCCACTTCACCGCGCGAAAACAGCGTCGCTGCGTCTGGTGTTTTTTGCGCAAACACCAGACTGCTTTTGATCGTGTCGATCTCCGCAGGTTTCAAGTTGCTTTTGCCCAAAAGAGACAACAAAAAGTAGTGTGTAGGGGTGTTCCGCGTCGTCGCAATTCGTGCTGTTTTCAGCGCCTCAATGCTTTGAAACGCAGGCTTGGCCGCAATGCCCAAATTTCCCCGACTCCAGCCCACAAGCAGGAAGCTCTTGAGCTCAACCCCTTTCTGCTTGTACGCCGGGGCCAGATTCGCCAAGTAATCCAGCGTCAGGAGCATCACATCCACTTCCCCCTCATCGAACGCTTTGAGTCGTTCTTTCGACCCCCGAATCAGACGAACTTCCACCGAAAGGCCTGCCTTCTGAAACAGCGAATCGGCCCCCTGTTTCGCTCCCCCATTCGCCAAAAGGAGCGGATACCCACCCCCAAAGTCATTGATACCCACCACCCAAGGTTTCTTCGCCGCGTCACTCGGCTGCCCAGCCGCCCCTGACGTGGGCTTGGATTCCAGCGTGGCCGGATCGACCGACCCACCTTTGGTGTATGGGGTGCCCGTGAAAGACCGTGTGGGTGCCCGATCCAGCACGTTCACTTTCACCACATAGACAGTCGCTGCAACAACGACCGCAGCCACAAACAATTTTGCAAACGGCGTGAGTTTCATGATTCCCCATCCTAAACCGTTTGCCCCCACCCGATCACACGACTTCAACAACTCCCACCCAAACAACCCCACAAAATCCACCTCACCGCAGCGCCGCTTTTCCGACTGGGCTATCGGGCGGCGAAGCCTAGGGAGATGACGAGGGAGTGGAGCCAGTTGTAGGTGTAGCCGTCTCCTTGCAGGTTGTCCGAGCCGACGCTGGAGGTGCCGTTGCCGCCGCCTCCCAAGTAGCGGACGTTGAGGAAGGTATCGGCAAAGGAAGTCAGGGAGAGGCCGACCCGGACGGAGGCATCGACGATGGCACCTTCTACGTCACTTTTGCCGCCGTTTAGGCCCCGGATGTTGGCGTAAAAGCCGTCGATTTCAAAGCCTGCAAAGACGCCGTTTTGGAACGTGTATCGACCACGAGCGCGCAACAGGGGGACAAAGCCGAGATCGTCGCTGACACTTCGCAATTTTCCGTCCACAGAGGTAAAGATGATCTTGGCGTTGCGAACCTGTCCCCCCAAACCGAGCGCGAGTTCATATCGGGGGCTGCGAAAGAAGTCGAATTGGTACGTCAACCGATAGAAGTCAAAACCATACCGGAGGTCCATGGGGGTGCCGGTGGGAAACACCACGTTGTCGAACGCCAAATCCCGGCGGGCGACGGCTTCCGTGCGAACGTCGATCGGTTGATAGACAAAAACAAAGGAGTGTCGCTTCGCAAGTTCCAGTTCGGCGGACAGGCGCGCGAAGAAGAACATGGTGCTCTGATTCCCTTCGTTGCGCAGATCAAACAGACTGCCGTTCTTTCCGCTTTGAAAGGAATGCTGCAAGAACGTGAGCGCGCCAATTTCCGCCAGCGCATACACCGCCACGTTGCGCTTGGGATTGTTGAGCCGAAGGTGGGTTTTCAGCAGCGCCACGTCATCCTGGGGAAACAAAGGAGTCACAGTAATCGGCTGCGGAGCCGCCAAGGGAGGCGTAGGGGGAACAGCAAAGGTATGCGATGGGGGAGCTTCAGGGGGGAGTTGTGGAGCCGCAGGTGCCGCGAGTTGAAGTTTTGCTGTGGGCGACGAGGAAGTCGCCTGAGCAGCCCCACCCTGATCGGATGGGGAGGCGATCGCCTCCGAAAGGGGCCAGGCCGAAACGGCGCAGGAGACCCAGGAAAAAAGAGCCAACGCAGGAAAGCAAGAAGAACGACGAGTCATTGTGTGTTGTGTCATGCGGGTTATGGATGCTCGTGATGCTCAAAATGTGTCACCCCTGCTCCAAACAACTTTCCGCTCCGAAACACCGGGATCAAAAGCAGCGTCGGCGGAACGATGACAACCAGGGCTTGCACGATCTCGCTGATCACGATCCTTGGGAGGGAGAAACTACAGTTCCAAGCAAAGTCGGGAAAGTAGTGGGCCACACTGGCCAAAAGCCACGCAATCATGGCCGGCCTGAACGCGCGATCCGCAAAGGGCAAGAGCGGCAAAAGCGCGAGGGCATACCACCCATGCACTGCTCCATGTAAATACAAATAATAAACAAACAAAAAGTGGCCTGACATGCGCAACAGCGTACCATTTTCCGTGGATCGAGATGCCATATAAAGCAATACAATGCATCCAGAAAAACGAAATAAAATGCCAACAATCCATGCAAATAAAGGCATCTTCAATATCACATGAAAGAACATTCTAGGTAGGCATTCGATCGATCGTGTGCAATATGGAAGTTGTTCACTTGGGTTTCCAAGCAGCTTCGTCACAGTGCTCGCATATGTTGAAAACCATGGGCCAAGTGACCACAACACGACTGCTCCACAAACAGCGGCCAGAAACAACAAACGCTGTCCTGTCTTCTTGTCCAAGAAACTCAGTTTGGTTCGCACAAATTTAGACAATAGGAATGCAAGATAGAAACCCAACAGCAAAAGCCCCGAGGCCTTGATGGTCGCACCGAATCCGAGAGAAACCAGCGCCCAAAAAGGCTTCTTTCGCGTAATGGCGACGGCAAAACCTGCAATCGAGAGCGCCAAGAGCACGTCGTTGTGAGCATTGTTCGAGGCTTCGATCAGAGAGAGCGGACAAAACAACACCCAAGTTACGGCCTGCTTGGCATGCTGCTTTGGATGTTTCGACGGTCCTTTTCCCGTCGAGTCGGCCAGACGTGCAGCAGACCCGCCTGTGGCCAGACCCGCAAGCCAAGCCAACAGCACAACGGAGATGAGACCAAGAAACTGAAACAGCCTGAGCGACGCGGTGAGATCGTGACCTGTGAGCCGAACGATACCGACGGCGATTGCGTTGAAACCGGGCCAGTAGGCGCTGCCAACGTCGAGCCAGCTCGGGCTTACGTCGGCAATTGCGCGGTGGACGGAATCGCTGAGGGGAAGAGCGACGCCGAGTGGCGTATAGGCATCCAAACCATAAAGCGCACCGGCACGACCGACTGCCACATAAGCCAATGGATCATAGGATAGAAAGGGCGGTGCAGCCAAAACAATCAAATGACCTAAAATCCCAGCACAGTATAAGCGAAAATTGGATGGTGCGTTTCGTGTGTTTCTGACGCATAATCGGGAGAGACCAAGCCAGGCAAACGAAATCAATGCCAATGAAATCGCATATTGAAAGGAATACAAAACGCCATTCAATCCGCCAGGAAAATTGGAACATAAAATGCGATCGATTCGATATGCCGATCCGACCTGTGCAAGAATCGTAGATCCTGACAGAAACAGCAGATAGTACAGAATCTCGCTGGGGAATGTTTTGGTTGATGTAGACGTGGACGTGGGCTGTTCTGTGCCCATGAGAACCGGCGGCATTTTTTGACCTTATTAAGACTAAGCGATGGACACCTATGCTGATAAGAAGCTGTAAGTAGATTTACTCGGGGAATCAGCCTCGGACCAGAACCCAGATGGTGTCGGTGACATTGTGATAGTAGAGGGTCACGGTCACATCGCGAGGCGTGGTCTTGAACTTGAAGTGGAAAGGAAAAACCGCGTGCAGTTTCTTTTGGGCGACGCCAGCGTGAAATTGGCCAGCGAACTCCTTTACGTTGGTGCAGGGGGCGATGTCGTGGAAGAAATCCTTGCCGATGACTTGCTCGGGGATGAGGCCGGAAAGCTGGGACTCTCTGCGGTTGAAGGCCAAAATGCGCCCAGTGCGATCAAGCTGGATGGCCCCAAACGGGAGTTCGTCGAGTTCGGTGGGACGCAGGGCAACGAGGCTGTTGAGCACTTCGAGGCCACGCTCGGCCCGGAAAACCTCTTCGAGTTGACTGCGGCGCTGAGACGATGAAGACATGCGGCTTGATTGTATCGCAAAGCCTCCCTTGCGCAGAACGACAAAATCCGGGCGCAGACTACCGAAGGGCTCGGCCTGCTTTGCGATCCAGAAGCCAAGCGAGCTCGCCGGTCACGGGAGCAATGGCGCGGATGGGTATCTCGGCGACTTTGGCATCGCTTTCAAGAGCGGCTGACACAGCGGCCACTTTGTCATCTCCAGCGACGAGCACGATGATCTGCCGAGCCAGATTGAGGACATACGGAGTCAGCGTGACGCGCTGTTTGGGGGCCTTTGGAGCATCCCACACCGGCGCGCACAAACGCTCGGTGGGATATGCATCCAAAGACGGCGTCGGAACATCGACACGCAGCGGCCCGGTTTCGGAATCGTCGAGGAGAAAATCGTCATCGACGCCCGCAAGCAAACGCGATCCGGGGAAGATCGAAGCGGTGTGTCCGTCGGCCCCCATCCCGAGCAAAGCCAAATCCAGGCGGGGTTCTTCGGACTTGAGCAGTGCGCGCAAGATGGCGTCGTAGCGTTGCGCGGCTTCCTCGACGGACATGCCGATCGGTACAGCGTGGATTTGATCGGGAGGAATGGGCACAAGCTGAAGCAACGATTCCTGGGCCATGTGGAAATTGCTGTCAGGGTTGTCGTAGGAAACCATTCTCTCGTCGGAAAAACAGACGTGAATGCGGGACCAATCCAGGGACTCAACGTGCGCCAACACCTGATAAAGCCGTCTGGGCGTGTTGCCTCCTGCGAGCGCGAGGACGAAACGACCACGCGCTGCAATCGCGCGCCGAGCGGCTTCGACGATGCGTCGTGCCCCCTCCCGAGCCAACGCTTCGCCGTCCTCGCCAATCCATATTTCGGGCGCTCGCCCGCTCACGGTCGTAACTCCACTTCCCCGAAACGCAAATTCACATCCTTGCCATGACCTGCGGAAAACCGCCGCGCTTCATACCTCAATGGCTGGCGAACGCCAACCACGAAAGTGCAGCGGTTGCACCGAAACGCGGGCAAACGAACGTGCTGTCGAGGGACCGTTCCGTTCTGCGATCGGTTCATGCTGCGTGCTTTTCTCAGTTCTGTTCTGCGTTCAGGCTGGGGCCGTCAGCGAGCACTAGCATGCCAGAAAACAGAACCAGAAAACGGAAGCGGTCCACGGGTGCGCGGGAAGGAATAAAGACGACGCTGTGAGCCACAATGTGTGCTACCGTGCAACCTCTTTTGGCGGCGGTTTGGCTGCCATCGCAATACGAGGAGCTTTCATTGGCGGAAATGAGTGAGAAAGCCGACATTCCCGTGGGGAATGAGGATGACGCTTTTGCCTCGGCAAAAGAGACGTATACCGGCGAGAACATCCAGGTCCTAAAAGGGCTCGACGCTGTGCGGAAACGGCCCGGTATGTACATCGGGGACACGGACGACGGCACGGGCTTGCACCACATGGTGTACGAAGTGGTGGACAACTCCGTCGATGAAGCACTGGCCGGGCATTGCAAGAACATTGAGGTGACGATTCACTTCGACAACTCGGTCACAGTGACAGACGACGGGCGCGGGATGCCAACCGACATGCACCCGACGGAAAACCGACCGACGCCCGAAGTCATCATGACGGTGCTGCACGCAGGCGGAAAGTTCGACAAGAAAAGTTACAAGGTGTCGGGCGGTCTGCATGGGGTCGGCGTTTCGGCGGTGAATGCGCTGTCGGAATGGCTGAAGCTTCAGATTTTCCGCGATGGAAAAGTGTTCCATCAGGAATACCGGCGTGGGGTGCCGTACACGCCGCTTCAAGAGATGGGTGTTTCGACGAAAAACGGGACGCACGTCACTTTCAAGGCGGACGCAGAGATTTTTTCGGATGTGTCGTATTCCTACGAAATTCTGCACCAGCGACTGCGCGAGCTGTCGTTCCTGAATCCGGGTTTGCGGATCGTTCTTTCGGACGAACGCAACGACAAACGCTCTGAAATGTTTGCAGAGGGTGGGATTTCGAGCTTTGTCAAAGACCTGAATGTGGCCAAGGAACTGGTGCTGCCCGAGCCGGTTTTTGTCTCAGGAAGTCAGCCGCATCCCGAAATGGAAGACACCGAGGTCGTGGTGGAAGCGGCGCTCCAGTGGAACGACGGTTTTTCGGAAAACGTGTTCTGTTTTACGAACAACATTCGGAATCGGGACGGCGGGTCGCATTTGACGGGCTTTCGTCAGGCGCTCACGCGGACGATCAATGCGTATGCGACAGCCGGAAACCTGCTGAAAGACATGAAACAGGGTCTTTCGGGCGCGGACCTGGCCGAGGGTTTGGTGGCGGTTGTTTCGATCAAGCATCCTGATCCGAAGTTCTCGAACCAAACGAAGGACCGACTGGTTTCTTCGGAAGTCACGGGCATCGTCAATTCGGTGCTGGGCGACCGGTTGGCCGAATGGCTGGAAGAACATCCGAAAGAAGCGCGGGCAATCATCGGAAAAAGCGTGCTGGCGGCACGGGCCCGCGAGGCGGCG
This sequence comes from Pseudomonadota bacterium, assembly GCA_035328405.1. GTDB lineage: Bacteria > Myxococcota_A > Polyangia > Palsa-1104 > JAEUJZ01 > JAEUKA01. The sequence continues at coordinate 7,607 of DAOLIT010000131.1, forward strand.
CGCAAAGCCCGCGAGATGGTGCAGCGAAAAGGAGCGCTCGAATCGCTGTCGCTGCCCGGAAAATTGGCGGATTGCCAGGAACGCGACCCGGCGCACTGCGAATTGTTTCTGGTCGAGGGCGATTCCGCAGGCGGTTCAGCCAAACAAGGGCGCGACCGACGCACACAGGCCATTTTGCCGCTCAAAGGGAAAATTCTGAACGTCGAAAAAGCGCGGCTCGACAAGATGCTGTCGTCGCAGGAAATCGTCACGCTGATCACGGCGCTCGGATGCGGGGTGGGCGATACGAAGGACGTGGGCAAACTGCGGTATCACCGCATCGTCATCATGACCGACGCCGACGTAGACGGTAGCCACATCCGCACGCTGCTTTTGACGTTCTTTTACCGGCAGTACAAAGAGCTTTTGGATGGATCGCTGGGTCGAAAGCACTTCATCTATATTGCGCAGCCTCCGCTGTACAAAGTGAAGAAGGGAAGCCGCGAGGAGTATCTAAAGAACGAACACGCTCTGGAGGAGTACTTGCTTCGTTCGACGGCTGAAGACTTGGTGTTTGAATCCTGTGACGGGAAACTGCATTTGTCCGGCGAGTCCTTGCGCGAATTGTGGCGGCTTGCGACTCGATATGGGCGGGCCCTTGCGGCGTGCGACAAAAAATGGGACAGCCGGATCGTCGAGTCCCTGCTCCAGGTCGGAAACCTTCAAGCGGATTCGTTGCGCGATGCGGAAACGGTGAAAGCAGGGCTTTCGCGGGTCGAGGCGCAACTGAAAACGCGCTTTTCGGACGTGACCAGCTTGCAAGCGGTCTTTTCCGCCGATCCCGAACACGGCATGGTCACGGCGACGATTCCGGCCCGGTATGGCGGCGCGCGACGCGCGACGACCGTGGACTTTGCTTTGGTGACCTCGCCGGAATACGCAGAGCTTTCCCGCATCTTTGACCGACTGCAAAAGTTCGGCCCTGGGCCGTTCGTCCTCGTGGATGGCAGCCAAAGACACGCCGTAAGCTACATGAGCGAGCTGGCCCCGCTCCTCGACAGCATCGGTCGCAAAGGTCTCCAGATTCAGCGGTACAAAGGCCTAGGCGAAATGACGGCGGAACAACTGTGGGAGACGACGATGGACCCGGCACGGCGCACGCTGCTCGAAGTCCACGTCGATGACCTGAACGAAGCCGAACGCCTCTTCAGCATGCTCATGGGCGAAGCCGTCGAACCCAGGCGGGAATTTATCGAACAGCACGCACTGCATGTGCGCAACCTGGATGTGTGACGGCAGTTGGTTTCACCATGACGGCTGAGGCGACAGACAACATCGCACCCACAGAGAAGCTTTGCCGGTACGCAGACACGAACATCCCGACCCTCTTTGGCACGGTTCGGCTGCTGGTGTATCGGAAGGCCGATGCGGTGTCCGACGCAACGAACACGATGGTGTCGCAGGAAGAGGAACACATGGCCATCGTCGTCGGCGAGGTGGCCGGCGGCGAGCGCGTTCCCTGCCGCATCCATTCGGAATGTTGGACGGGCGAAACGCTCGGGTCGCTGAAATGTGACTGCCGCGCACAATTCAACGCGGCGCTCGAAAACATGTTTCGCGTGGGCCGTGGCGTTCTTGTCTATCTGCGCCAAGAAGGCCGAGGCATCGGTCTTGGCAACAAAATTCGCGCCTACGCGCTGCAAGCCCACGGAAAAGACACGGTCGAGGCGAACACCGAACTTGGTTTTTCCCCCGACTTGCGAAAGTACGAATACGCGGCGCAAATCCTGAAGGACTTGGCCGTGTCGTCCGTGTCGGTCTACACGAACAATCCCGACAAACTGCGCGAACTTTCTGCGGCGGGAATTTCCGTGGTCGAACGCATTCCCCACTGGGTTTCGCAGCACGAGTGGAACAGCGAGTACTTGGCCGTCAAGAAAAACAAGCTCGGGCATCAAAGCTAAAACAAGCCGGGACACAACATCCGGGACCCCCAAAAACAATGACGACGCAAGCTTCTGTGGATCGCGTTCGCAACGCGCTCAAAACGGTGAAGGAAAAAACGCTGGGGAAAGACATCGTTTCCCTCGGCATGGTGAAGAAGATCGAGGTCGAAAAGGACTTCGCGTTTGTGCAAGTCGATTTGCCGACGCCTGTCTATCGCGATCGCGCCGACCTGGAAAAACAGGTGCAACAAGCCGCCTGCCAAGCCGACGGGATCAAAGAGGCGCGCTGCATCCTGGGCGTCAACGTCCCGTCCGGCGCGCGAGGTCTGGCCACAAGACTCCCCGCAGTGAAAAACGTGATCGCCGTGGCGGCGGGCAAAGGCGGCGTGGGCAAATCCACCGTGGCCACGAACCTGGCGGCGGCGCTGCGCCTGCACGGCGCTCGCGTCGGTCTTCTCGATGCGGACGTGTACGGGCCGTCCCTGCCGACGATGCTCGGCGAACCCGAAGTGCCCGCGTCCACGCGCGCCGAAAGCAAAATCGGCCCCGCGATTTATTACGGAATGCACGTCATCTCGGTCGGTTTCTTCACCGAACGAGACGGGGCCGTCGTCTGGCGCGGACCCATGGTTCACAAGCTGCTGCAACAATTCGTGGGCGATGTCGATTGGGGCGAACTCGACTATTTGATCGTCGATTTGCCGCCCGGGACTGGTGACGCGCAGCTTTCGCTTGTGCAACTGCTGCCCATCACCGGCGCGGTCATCGTGACGACGCCGCAGGAAGTCGCCCTCATCGACGTGGAAAAGGCGGTCAACATGTTCAAAAAGCTCGAGGTCCCGATCCTCGGCGTCGTTGAGAACATGTCCTATTACCTTTGTCCGGCCTGCGGGCATCACGACGACATTTTCGCGCTCGGAGGCGGTGCCAAACTGGCCGAGCACCTGGGCGTACCGCTGCTTGGGGAAGTTCCGCTCGATCGGCGGGTTCGGTACGGAGGCGACGAAGGAAAGCCCATCGTCCTCAGCGCCCCAGACGGAGAACACGGCAAGATCTTCCAGGAAATCAGCCAGCGCGCCGCCGAAGGCGTGATGAAAATCGTCCTGTCCGGCCCCCGCCGCCCCGCCGGCCTCGTCCAAATCAAATAGCCGTCGTCCGTTCAATCGCCGTGGCGATCTGAAAGGTTCGAGCGCGTTAGGCGACGGCGATCATCACGTCGGAAACAGACCTTGCGGTCGCGGCGCGGGTGATCCAGCGGTCCAGTTGAGTCAGATCCTCGCACTGTAGGATTTGGGCGCGCACGAGGTCGTTCACAAACAACCCCCGCGCCGCCATCACCGCCAACAGGGACTTGGCCTTCCCAAGGGCCTCACCGAGAGTTTTTCCACGGGCTTCGCCACGGGCTTCGCCGGTTGCGACGAGTTGGGCTTTGTAGGCTT
>DAOLIT010000132.1:0-10543 GCA_035328405.1 Pseudomonadota bacterium
GCAACCCCTCTACATCCCCCTCTCCGTCTTCCCAACCTGTCTCAGTAGGTCGAGAATGCTGGCGGCGTGCCAGTGGTCGGAACGGGCGGGGAGGATTCGTTCCTTTTGTAGGCGTTCGGCGATTTGGCGCAGACTCTTTCCACGGTCGCGGAGTTCGGCTGCGCGTTCGGTGGCGCGGGCTTTGTCTCGCGTTGGTTCAGACTTTCCGCGTCGTGTATCTCGGCTTCCGTGCTCCGTCGCTGACTGCGGTCGCATCGGCAGTTTCAGGAGTCCCGCTCGCTCCAAAATTCGGTACACTGTGGGACGCTCCCATCTTTCATTCCGGGGGGCGATTCCTTCCGCAACAAGACGCTTCGTGATGCCCAAAACAGAGAACCCCTGTTTGTGCCATTCACAGATCCGCGCGATGTTCGCCTGTTCCCCCGGATGGGGAATCATGTTGCGCCTCCCAAACTCGTCCGCTTCCTTCGTGTATTGAAAACCATACGGAGGCGTTCCCATCCGCACACCGCGCCGCTTGAGTTCATCCATCGCCTCCTGCGTCCGTTCGCTGATCGCCTCCCGTTCCCACTGTGCGACGGACATCAGCACATTCAGCATGAGTTTCCCACTCGCCGACCGCGTATCAATCGAGTCACTCACAGACAACAGGGAATGCGGCATTCCTTCCCGAAAGTAAGTATCACAGAGAAACCCCAGATCCTTCACACTCCGCGTCAACCGGTCGAGTTTCACCACCACAATCGCATTCACAACCTTCTCTGTAAGCATCCCAAGCGCCCGCTTCATCCCAGGCCGATCGAGCGACTTCGCCGAATATCCGTCGTCGCAGACAATCTCGACTAGTTCGATATCCTGACTCGTACAATGCGCCCGAATCCGCACCTTCTGCGCCTCCAAACTAACCCCCTCCTGAGCCTGCTGATCCGTACTAACCCGAACATACCCCACCGCCCGAACCTTTCCCGCTACTCCCATTCCCAACCCCTTCTGCAAAAACTTACGCATGATGAGGCCTCCTTCCATCAATCATCGCCACCGCACATCCTGACGATTTTATCACGCTATCAACAGCCCGCTCTATCATGGTATTTCTATGAAGATAAACAATCCCACAAAAGCCCACCACACCTACCCCGGCATCCAACGCGCACAACACCCGAACGACTGTGGGGGTCGTGCTACTTTTTGGCCAACCCGGCTTTTCGGAATCGTTCGCGTGCGGCGTCGAGTGCGCGCAGAGCCGCAGCTTCGTCTGCGACGATTTCGATCGACAGTTCTTTCCCGACCACAAGGCGAGCGGCGCGTACCATGAGGGTCACGATCGCGCGGCCCATCGCGTTCACGCCGTATACCGCCGTGTGGCTTGTCAGGATGCCTTTTTTCAGAAAGGTGTCGGTTTGGAACTTGCGCGCTTCTGCCGATATGGATGCGTTTTTGCGCGTTGAGTCCACGAGCACAAGGACATAGCCGTACTCTTCGGCCACGGCACGGCTGACCTCAAAAGTTAGTTTGGCATCCGCGAGCGTCATGTTGCCGACCGTGCGGTATCCGACCAGATCGCCATCGATCAGGAGTTCAATGCCATCTCCAACGAAATGTCGAACGGCGGGTTTGCCGGTTGAATCGTTTGCCATAGCGCGACTTCGTTTGCCGCCTTGAGTATGTATGCACTGCGCAAAAAAAGGAATCCCGGAGCAGGGCGATACGTACTTCACAGGCGGACTCTTTTTTTTGATCGATTATGGGGGATTTTCGGGGATGACTTCTTCGTAATCGCACAGAACGCCCGTGGGACTCCGAAACGTCCACGCAAAGCCCTTGCGAGCATGGATGTAAGGGGGACACAAGGGAATCTTCCCATGGCCTCCAGGGAGGTCCAAAACGTACTGCGGCAGACAGACTCCCGAAAGGCGACCCCGCAGGGTTTCCATGATGCGCAGACCGCAGTCAATCGAGGTGCGGAAATGGAGAAGCCCACGAGTCAAATCGCAGTGGTGCAGGTAATAGGGCTTGATGCCGTGGGAATAGAACAGTTCCTGAAACAGGGTCGCGAGTGTGTCCGCATCGTCATTCACTCCTTTGAGCAGCACGGTTTGATTGAGCAGCACAAACGCTGCGCGGCGCAACAGCTCAGCGGCGGTCTTTGTTTCGGCACAAAGTTCGCGAACATGGTTTGCGTGGGTGACAAACGTGACCAGGAGTTTCCCAGACAGGGCGCGGACAAGACGCGGGGTGATGCGTTTGGGGGACACTATCGGCATCCGGGTGTGAATGCGCAGCGCGCGAAGGTGAGGAATGTCCTCAACGGTGGAACGCAGCAGACCGAGGGTCTTGTCGGGCAGCAGCAGCGGATCGCCTCCGGTCAGGATCACCTCTGTGATTTCGGTGTGTTTGCGGATGTAGTCGAACGCGGGCAACAAATCCGAAAAGGGGAAGGCTTTGGGGGACGATGCAAGCTTCTCTTTTCGGAAACAGTAGCGGCAGTGAATGGCGCACGCATGCGTGGGAATGAGGAGGACACGATCGGGATACCTGTGGACCAGGTGCGGACAGGGAGAATGTCGATCGTCGCCGATGGGATCGCTCATCTCGCGCGGGTCAAAGCAAAGTTCAGCCGTTTGGGGGATCGTTTGCAAATGAAGAGGGTCTTGGGGGTCCGCACCATCGATCCGAGACCGATAGTGCGCAGGAACGCGAGAAGGATAGACCAAAGCAGCCGGGTTGGATGTGGGCATGGCGAAGTTCTATCTGAAAACCAGAGGCACGGCACACGGCACAGGATGGGGCAACCTCCTGTGACGCACGGCAACATTTTCGAGCCGACCCTATGAACCCATGTGGTAGGGTCCCAGCCACGAGCGTTGAGGTGGTTTATGCGTCCCTTGTCCGATAACGACATCGAATCCGAACTCAGCTATGCGTATCTGCACGCCGTGGCGGCAAAGGCCGGCATGGGTTGCCGCATGACGGGTCGCCACGAGGACAACCATGGGGTCGATGCGCAGATCACCGCGTGGGGGAAGTGGCCGTTGACGTGTATTGAGGAGGTCACGCTGAACGTCCAGCTCAAAGCGACCCAAAAACAGCCTGCGGACGATGGAACCAGCCTGTCTTATTTTCTGCACGGGGCCGAGCGCGCAAACCACTTGCGGTCAGAGTCGGTCGCGATTCCGCGGTTTCTGGTGGTGCTGTTCCTTCCACAGGATGCACGCGACTGGCTGCTTCATTCGCCGGCTGAGCTGGTGCTGCGACGTTGTGCATATTGGGTGAGTTTGCGGGGTGCGACGCCGCCAGAATCGAAGACGGGGTGGACTGTCCGGTTGCCCAAGCGACAGATGTTTCATCCTGCGGAACTCACCAACTTGGTCGAACAGGTGGCGCAGGGCCACTTTCCCAAGTATGAGGTGGCCTGATGGTGACCGACAGCACGCACAAGATGGACCCAATGGACCCGATGGACCCGATGGACGTTCGGGATTACGCCGAAGCACTGGGGTGGGTTCCGGTCAAAGAGGCGTATGAACGCCGGCTGTATGTTCTTAAGCATCCTGCGCATGAGCGTCGGCAGCTCGCCTTTCCGATGGACGCGACCGCACCCGATTGTGCAGAGGCGATCGAGGTGGCCATTGAACGCCTGGCCGAGCTTTCGGGGGTGTCCCAGCGAGTCGTGGTGAACCGGCTTTGGGGACTGCGGGAAGACACGGTTCGGGTTCGGGTGCTTTCAGACGGTCGAGCGGGGCAATCGATCCCGCTTGCGTTTGCGTCGTCGATGCTGCAGGGGGCGCAGCAGCTGTTGCTTTCGGCGGCGCACAACGTCTTGGAGGCCAAGCCGCATCATCCGCGGCTTTCGCGTGCGGAGGCGGTGCGACTGGTCGAGGCCGCGCAGTTTCGGCACACCGAGCAGGGCAGCTTCGTGGTGAAAGTATCGTGTCCTCTTCAGGCAGGCGAACTCGATCCGGTTCCAGAACGCTCGCAAGGCTCGCTGTTCGATCCACATCCCTTGCCAAACCCGGCGATTCCCTTTGCGCGAAGGACCACATTGTCTCTGTTTCAAGGGGTGCAGGACCTGGTCGAAGCCATCGAACGGGGGGAACAGGACGCGCTGGTCGAGCGGGCTTGGGCGTCTGTGACAGAAACCGGAGCGACCCTTTCGTCGAATCTGTGCGAGGCGGTCTTGCGGTTTCAAGACGCGGGGCTCAGGAACGCAGTCGAACTGTCGGTCGATTGGTCGCCGCTGCTTGCGACAGATCCCAAGTGTTTGCGACCGGTTCGCATCAGGCACGAAGCGTTCCCCCGGATTGACGAGGTGCGTCGCGCCCTCCGTCCTGCGTGGGGACCGAAAAAAGACACGTTTGTCGGGACGGTTGAACGTCTGGATGGAGAGATGGAACCTTGCGGCAAGCGTTCGGGCGACGTGTGGCTCGCGCTGCTGCTGCGCGATGGTGAGAGCGTCCGGGCTCGCGTTCGTTTGGATGCTGCGCAATACACAGAGGCGGACCGCGCACACATGACCGATGGGGCCTACGTTCGGGTGGTTGGCGTGCTCCATCCGGGTCGGCCCATGCGGCTCACCGACCTCGAACACTTTGAACGCCTAGCCCCTTAGCGCCGGCGTTTTTTCTTTTTGGTTTTGCTGGGGTCGAGGGCGGAGCCGGCGAATTCGTCTTCGAGCGTGCCGAGGATGTGGGCCAGGTCGAGGTCGAGTTTCGGGGGCAGAAGCTCGGAATGGGCATACGACAAAACGACGAGGAATGCGCGGTTCACGAGCACAGCAGTGCGGGCTTTTTGGCCCTCTGCGCCCGAAAAGGAAAGTTCGATGGCGGGCATGCCGTTGACTTGGAACCGTTTGGGTTCACCGGCAACGGTCAGCCTTCCGGCGGTCACTTCGTGTTGGCGGTCGGCTCGGACGAGCGCGACCGCTTGGTCGAACGCGACGGCAATGGCGGCGGCTTTCTTGAATGGTGCGGCGTGTCTGCGCACGACGACATCGAGCTGCGCGTACGTTTTTTCCAGGTCTCCAAACCGGAACGTGTCTTGGGAACCTTCGGGGCGCGTCGGCGGCTGTAGTCGGGCGGGGAGCTTGAGGCTCACGCCCACGCCGGGCAGCGACACCGAACGGTCTGCAAGGTCTGCCGCTTCACCATCCGCAGGTTTTGGCGTGTCCTTGTCCAAAAAAGGCAGCGCTGGGCGGTCTCCGGCGATGGCGCGGGGCGCAAGCCTCGTTTTGAAGCCGTTGCAGACGGCGGGATCTGGCGACCACGGCTTTCCGACAACGAGAGCCGCCGCCAGGCTCAGGCAAAGGAGCAGCGCGGAAACGGCCCCGAACGCCCGTTGCAACAGCGCGGACATCCGACTCGGCGGGTCGGGGTCCGAGAGCCGCAACGACGGCAAAGCGCCGGAAGCCGTCAGCCCAAAGCCCAGCAAAAGCCCCAAACCCAACACCGCCCGATCGCCATGCAGCACCATCAAAATCGCCCCCGGAACCAAGCCCGCCACGGCGGTTTTTCGCACCCGCTGCACGGTGTCCGGCGGCAGACCTTTGGGAAACACCGACAGGCCCCACAGCGCGCCGCACAGACCGAACAGAGCCGGCGACAGGCCCGTTTTGCGAGGCAACACATCCTGCGCCGCAAACAGCACCGGAAACAGCCCAGCCCCGAGCAGACACAACACGAACAGCAGCAAAAACCGGCCCGTGCCCAGCAAGCGTTCCGTTTGATACCCAAGGGACAGAAGCACCGCCAGGTTCAGCCCGACGAGCAAGAGTTGATCGTGCAGAAGGCCGCCCGACAGCAGGCGAAACACCTCGCCGTCTTTGATGAGGCGCGGAACCAGCGCCCCCAGACTCAGTTGCGCGCACAGCACTCCGTCCGCTGGCGTCCACAGCCGAAACAGCCCGTACAGCACCGCCGCGATCGCGCCCAGCGCAAACGTCGCCACGGGGGTTTGCCCGGTCAGCCGTTCGTCGAACGAATCCAGGCGGCGCTGTTTTTCCGCGTCCGCCTCTGCAAGCCGCGCCGAAAACGCCTCTGCCGTTTCGCTGGGATCGGGGGCCGGCGCGTCATCCCGCAGCGCCTGTTTGAGCAGCGGCGGCGGGTGTCCAAGCAAACAAGTGCCCTCCGCATCCAATTGATACAGCGACAGCCGCGCGCCATACGTCGCCTTCGCCTCTTTCAACATCGCCGGCCACGCCGATTGATTCGACAGGATGACGACGTGCTGGTCGTTCACCGCCTCGGAGGTCAGCCGCCCGAGCCGCAGTTTCAGCGACCGTTCATCATCTTTGGCTGCGTCCAGCAAGACGAAATACGCGGGCGCTTTTCCCGGTCGTTCAATGCGAAGCTGCACCTCGTTCTCGCTTTGGTTGTCGAGCCGGGCAGGCGAGGCGGGCGACATCAAGGCGAGCACCAAACGACGAAAACGGAGCGTCACAGGAGACAGCGGCGGCGGACCCAACGCTTCGAGCATGGCACATTGTAAATCGTCCCCGCCCCGCCCCCAGCCAAAACCTTCCCCGCCCCTGTAGGCCGATCACAGACACGATGCCTCCGCGCCCCGCCCCCCGGCCCGTTGGGCCGAGGACAGGGGCACCATGGCTGTTCGGCTTGACTGCCTTCTTTGGGTGAAGTACACAGGCCGCCTCGTCTGCGTTCACATGAAAAACGGCAAACCCAAGACCTTTAGAACGTATAAAACCGAGGCCCAGGCCCATTTGTGGGTCACGCTGTCAACTGGCGAGTATTATCCCGATATCCTGCCTTCGGCCTGTGAGTTGTATAAACCCGTCTTGGTCATGTTTGGAGGTTTGCTCCAGCGCGCGCACTCTTCGACGAAACTATTGGAATTGATTTCTGAGATCAGGGAACCTGCTATGCGGATTCAAGTTGCTCGCGTATTTCGCAGGTACGTCTGTCCCGAGATCCCTGTTGAAATGTTAAAGAAGAAATCCGCAGCATCGGCGATTTGCGCGCGGTTTGGAGATAAATTCCGCAACATTACTACAGTGCATGCGCGGTTTGCAGAGCGACCGCTGCCAGACGAAGCTCTTTGCGCGCTTTTGTGGGAATATCGGGAGAGAGGAAAAAAAGGTTACGATCTCACAGAACAGTTGTTTGCGATCCTTCGCAAGCACTTTCCTCAGCTTGTCCTGCAAGGGCCTGAGCGCGCGGGAAGGGACATTCTCTTGGGTTCGGTTTTCGAGCATTACCCCAAGTCGGATCGACCTGTTGATTTCTTGATTTGCCAGAACAACCGGGTTCTTGCGGTCGGCTTGGCAAGATATGATTCGGATCGAGGTGGTGCACAAGAAGACGATCGCCTCGGACAATACCGAGAATTTGCGCAAGAGTTTCTCGCATACACGCGGTCCAAGGGGATGGAGACAAAGCTGATTTTCATAAACGATGGTCCTGGGTTGTTGTTGGGTTCTATGTGGAAAGATTATGCGGATCTTGAAGACTTGTCGGCTGATCGGATTCGAGTTCTCACGCTGAGGATGATCTCCGAGCGATTGAGTCTCAACTGGCTATGTTCTGAAAAGGCCCCGGTTGCAACAAAGGATTGATCATGGCCACAGGCGTTCCGCGTGGTTTCCGAAGCAAAAGCAATCTTGTACCGCGCAAAGTGGAGCTGAGCTATCCCGGAAAGAGATCCATCGACGAGATCCTGAAAACGCCACCCGGTGTTTTTGAGGTTATCTCCACAGAGCCGGAGGCCAGAAATCAGCTCTACTTCGCTGACAATCTGCCCGCGCTGGCCCAGCTTGCGGCACAGGAGCGTTTTCTAGGGCAGGTAAAGCTTGTTTATATTGATCCGCCGTATGGCACCCAGACCGTATTTCATTCGCGCAAGCTGGCGCACGCCTATGAAGATGTTTTCGATTTGGCGGAATACTTGGAATTTCTGCGCGCCCGGTTGGCATTTTTGCACCACTTGCTATCCGAAGACGGATCGATCTATGTCCACATCGATGAGAAGATGTTGTTTCATGTGAAACTTGTCCTGGACGAGATATTTGGCCCAGAAAACTACCGAAACTGCATCACCAGAAAGAAATGCAATCCCAAGAATTATACCCGAAAAACCTACGGAAACGTCGCCGATTACATTTTGTTCTATACCAAATCAGATGAATATGTTTGGAACCGCCAAGTTGAGGCATGGACGGACGAACGAGCCAAGGAGTATCAATACATTGAACAGGAAACCGGGCGGCGCTATATGAAGGTTCCAGTCCACGCGCCCGGCACACGAAATGGGGAAACCGGAAAACCGTGGCGTGGTATGTTGCCTCCACCCGGAAAGCACTGGCAGTTTACGCCTTCGATGTTGGACGAATTGGATCGCAAAGGCGAGATTTTTTGGTCCAAACATGGCAATCCCCGCCGCAAGGTCTATCTGGATGAAAATCCGGGGATCTCGGTTCAAGACATTTGGATGGAGTTCCGGGATGCTCATAACCAGAACATTCACGTTACCGGCTACCCAACCGAGAAAAACATCGACCTTGTAAGGCGAATCATCTTGGCATCCAGCAATCCGGGCGATCTTGTGCTGGATTGTTTTGCTGGATCTGGAACGACGCTTGTTGCGGCAGATATGCTCGGAAGACGCTTTGTTGGAATGGACAACAGCAAAGAATCTTTGCGAACGATTTTGCACCGATTCGCTTTGGGAACCGCGCCGATGGGGGATTTCGTGGAAAGAGCAAACCCCGATCCGCGAAAGCCAACGAACCTGTCTCTGTTTGAGCGCGAGGAGGCTGCGGACACGCACGAGGTGAAAAACTACAGCCTCGCGGTGGAAGTCGAAAAACTCGCCGATGGAATGGACCTTCTGCGACAAGCCCCACCGCCCCAGAACCAACCGCGTTGGAAAACACCGATGGCCCTGCCCAAGCCCAACACGGTCCCAACCAACGGCGAACTCCCGGCATCCTAAAATTCCCGATTCCCCGGCCTGTTTGGCCGAGGACAAGGTCCGTGGTGTGCTTGGCCGAGGGCGGGTTTCGGGGGTTGGCGCTGTTTTGCTTGCTCTGCCGTCGGCGGATGGATACCGTGTGTGTTGTGAGTGCTCTGCCGTCGGATCGTGTTCGCCGCCGCCTGCTGCCCCTGTTTGGGGGTTTTTCGCTGCCGGCACTCGTGTCGCTGGCGGCGCTGTTCGAGTTTGTGTTCTATCGGCTGTTGCAACCGCTTCTGCGCGGCCAAAAAGTGCCGCTGCCTGCGCTGTTTGTGCATGGTGTGCTGACGCTGGGGACGTTTTCCGCACACTTTGCGGCGGTGCTTTCGCTGTGCTCGTTCGCGGCGCTTTTGTATGTGTGGATGGGGACTCGCGGCATCGTGACGCATCCGATGGGGCGCGTCGGGCTCGGTTTGCTCGGAGTGTTTTTCCTGCTGCTCGCCACCGCCGAGATGTTTCTGCCGAGTTTCATCGCTCAGACCATCGGCCTGGTCCGCGCGCAGTGGCTTTTGCAGGTGTCGAGCGTGTGCCTGTCGTTTTTGCTGATTTTTTCGGTGTTCCCCCGTCGCACCGAGAAGACGTTGCACAAACTGTCGCTGCTGCTTTTGTTTGTGCCGCCGGTCCTGTTTTTGGAAAGCCAGTGGCATCTGTTTCGCGAGCATTCGTTTTTGCAGCGCGCGAGTTTTGCGCTGCTGATTCCGGGGTATGGGGCCACGGTGGCTGCGGGTTGTTTGGGTGGCTATGCGCTGCTTCTGCTGCTGCACAGGCAGTGGTTTTGGCAAAAAGACAGCGCGGCGATGCTGGCGACATCGGTGCTGGTCGGAGGCCTGACGTTCATTCTGGTCAAGGTGCCGACGTTGGCGCTTCGGCTGATTTACTTGGGTTTTGATTTGCAGCTTCCGCAGGTGCCGTGGCTGCAAGCGGTGTTCATCCTGAGCCTGTCGGCGTGGTCGCTCGCGGTGTTCTCGCACGTGCTGCGCAAAGGCCGCCTGCGCTTGCGCGGTTTGGGCCTGCTGCTGGTCGGGCTGGCCGGGGCGCAACCGAAAATGCTCCACCAGGAGCTGTTCTATTTGGTGGGCCTCCTGTGCCTGGTCGAAAGCCTCGCCCTTCCCCCCAACCCGGCCCCCGACACTGAGCTCGACCCAGCGGCTGGCCCGGCGTCTGGCCTTGGTGGTGCCGCGTAAAAAGGGATGGCCCGCTGGCCTGGTCGGCGGGATTTGGGCGGAGTCAGGCGGGAACGCCAAACACATCGAAAACGGGGTCCGCCTTTGGGGGTTGAAATGTTCGACCTACCCTTTGAGAGGGGCTTCGGAACATTCTGAAACGGATGACCTGGGCTTTCGCAGGTGGGGACATGGGGCTCTGCCCGCCGTCCCCGAAGGTCCCCGAAACTCACCGAAACTCGACGACTCGCGGCTGGACAGGGTGAACCTCCCTGTGGGTGACGATGTGACGGGGGTCTTACCACGTTCCACGGGCGCAACACAGCCGCTCACAGGTGGCGTTGGGGGCGGTGAGGAGATCCTCGCTGCGTTTCTTGGCTGGAACATGCCAAATTGGTTGAACCATTCTGTTCTAGAAT
>DAOLIT010000133.1:0-10430 GCA_035328405.1 Pseudomonadota bacterium
GTCACCCAAACCAAGTCCCCCACCACCCGAAACATCACCGTCATTCGGGCGTGAGGGTTTGGTAGAAAGGGGGCTAGTACGAAGTGTGCAAGTCGTACTAGGCGCGGGTGGTGGTGGCGAGGTAGTCGATGAGGTCGATTTTGGTGATGACGCCCAGGAGGCTGTCGGCGGGGGCGGCTTCTTCGGGGCTCTCCCCCTGTTTGTGGTGCTTGGCCCCACCGGAGGACAGAACGCACACCATCTTGGCATCGTTGAAGATGGTCTTGAGCAGCCGGACCTTGGTTCTGGGGGTCACGGTTTGGTAGTCGGCTTCGATGATCGGTTCGACGGTGGAATCGAGGGATGCGCCCTTGACCAGAATGTGGTTCAGGAGGTCTACCTCGGCCACGAGTCCGCAGAGCCGACCGCGATCCAAGACGGGCACTTGAGAGATGTTGTGCTCTTTGAGGAGTCCGATGACCTGACGAAGGGTGGCGGTTTTTTCGCAGGTGAGGACTTTTTTGGGAGGACGCGCGGCGAACAGGTCGGACACGGTGCCGAGCGGGTCTTCGGTGTCGAGGAAGCCGTTGTCACGCATCCAGTGGTCGTCAAAAATCTTCGACAGGTACTTTTGGGAACTGTCGGGAATGAGCACGACGATGTGCTGGGGGTCTTTGCCCTGCTCGTCGAGCTGCTCGGCGTATCGGATGGCACCGACCACTGCGGCACCGGCACTGCCTCCACACAAAATGCCCTCTTTTTGAACCAGGGCGCGCGTCATGAGGAAGCAATCCTTGTCATCGACGCGGATGATTTCGTCCACGATGTCGAGGTTCATCGTGGTGGGAACGAAGTCTTCGCCGATGCCTTCGACCGAGTACGCAAAGGGCTTGGTGATGCGTCCGGTTTTCTTGAGCTCGTAATAGATCGATCCGGTCGGATCGACCCCGATGATGCGGAGGCCGGGCTTCTTTTCCTTGAAGAACTTGCCGCAGCCGGAAATGGTGCCGCCGGTGCCCATGCCTGCGACGAATGCGTCGATCTCGCCGCCGGTCTGTTCCCACAGCTCGGGGGCCGTGGACAGATAGTGCGCTTGGGGGTTGGCGGGGTTGTGGTACTGGTTTGCGTGAAAGGAATTGGGGGTTTCGGCGACCAAGCGGCGGGTGACGGAGTAGTAACTGCGGGGGTCGTCGGCATCGACCGCGGTAGGGCACAGCACGACTTTGGCCCCGAGCGAGCGGAGGTTTGCAACCTTTTCGGACGACATCTTGTCGGGCATGACGAAGATGCACTGATAGCCGCGCAGCGCAGCAACCATGGCCAACCCGGCCCCGGTGTTGCCCGAGGTGGCCTCGATGATGACGCCGCCGGGTTTGAGGAGACCTTTTTCTTCGGCATCGCGAATGATGTTGAGCGCGATGCGGTCCTTCATCGACCCGCCGGGGTTTAGGTACTCGCACTTCACATAAATGTGCGACCGAACGTGAGCAGCCACTTTGCCCAGGCGCACGATGGGCGTGTGCCCGATGGCCTGCGTGATGTCCCCGACAGCACCGCGCATGAGTACACCGCGTTGGGAATCGCGCGAGGGGCTTGGCTCGGCGTGCGGCAGGTCGGGGTCGGCTTTCGGCGGGTTGCTTTTGGCCATGGGGCTAGTTTCCTTTCTTGGACCCACCCGAGGGCGGCGTCTTTGGAGCGGCGTCCTCGTCCAAATGCGGATGGGCGTCCCCGCTGACATTGTGGAGCAGGCGCGCCCAGGCGGACTCCTCGATCACGTCCTGCATGCGGCGGCCTCCCCAGTGGGTCACGATCGCGTCGTCATAGCGATCGGCGGCCAAGGCCACGTCGTGAACGGCGGCCATGACCTCGTTTGGATTGAGAGACGCCCCGCCCAGGAGCGTGTGAGAAAAGAGGACGAGATTTCCCTCGGGCTCAAAAGCAAACGCCCCAAAGCGCAGCTTTCCGTTCAAGACCAGCAGGCGCTTGAACAACGTCCCGTCGGGTTTCACCCCGGCCACGACTTGGGCGGTCACGCGGACGAGC
This sequence comes from Pseudomonadota bacterium, assembly GCA_035328405.1. Lineage (GTDB taxonomy): Bacteria > Myxococcota_A > Polyangia > Palsa-1104 > JAEUJZ01 > JAEUKA01. The sequence goes on from DAOLIT010000133.1 coordinate 2,023, forward strand.
ACCTGATCGCGATGCTCGCCGCTGTGAACGACGGAAATCATGACGTAGGAGCTGCCCTGCTTGATCACATACAGCCCGTTGTCGATGAAAATGCCGCGATCGGATTCGCGGTGGGTGGTAGACAAGCCGAGGACTTTTTCGATCACGGCGCAGCTTTGGGACAGGGCCGAAGCGGCGGTCGTTGGGTCGGACGAATGGTTTGATGCGGACATGGAGACTCCTCAAGGTCGCGTTTTTCTCGACGGCACCTTCTAGCAGCAATATCACGCGCCATCCTTCTGTGACAATCGAGCTTGTGAGACCGTTTGGGGGAACGAGCGATCGGGTTGGAACTCAGATCGAGCGGGCGGGTGTTGCGTTGTTGGCCCTCACCAAGAAACAGGAAACAGGAGCGATTGCCCATGGAGCGCGTTCGACCGGTTGTGAGTTACGTTCTTCTTTCGTCTGCGGCTGCGTTGGGTTTGTGGGGGGCGTTTTTGTTTTCGCGCCGGGCCGCACCCCCGATCGTCGAGGACAAACCGCCTGTCGTGATTCAGAAGGTTCAGCCGCAGCACCGCCCGAAAGTGGATGTGGTGTTCGTGCTGGATACGACGGGCTCGATGTCCTCGCTTCTGTCCGGCGCGAAGCGAAAAATCTGGGAGATGGCTCGCTTCATTGCGCAGGGGCAACCGGCACCGGAACTGCGGATCGGGCTGGTCGCGTACCGAGACAAAGGCGACGAATACGTGACCAAGTTTTTTGACCTGACCGATGACATCGACGGCGTGTATCAAAACCTCACGTCGTTTGCGGCAGGCGGCGGCGGCGATACACCGGAACACGTCGCTCAGGCGCTGCACGAAGCCGTGTACAACAGCCATTGGTCGGACGGAAAGAACACCCTCAAGTTGATCTATCTGGTGGGGGACGCGCCGCCGCACACCGACTATGACGACGGCTACGACTATCGCGCCATCGCAAAGGACGCGATTCGCAAAGGCATTCGGATCAACGCCGTGCGTTGCGGATCGGACGACGGCACGCGGCAGACGTTTACCGAGATCGCGTCTTTGGCCGGAGGCGACTTTTCTTCGATCGATCAAAGCGGCGGCATGGCGGATGTGCGGACGCCCTTCGATGAGGAACTGGCTCGCCTCAATCGCGCGCTGACGGAAACGGCCATTCCTTGGGGAGACGAAGAACGCCGCTCGCTGCTTCGCAAAAAGGCGGAAGTGAACATGGCTGCGCCGATCGAGGCGCAGGCGGAACGGGCGGGCTACTTTGGTTTGGCCAAAACGCGCGGTCGCGCAGCGGCGACGAGCGATGGCGACCTTTTGGATGATGTGACGAACAAGAAAGTGGATGTGGCCGCGCTCAAGCCCGCTGCGTTGCCGGAACCGATGCAGAAAATGGATGAGGGCGAACGCAAGAACTACCTGGCCGAAAAACGAAAGGCGCGCGAAGAAGTGTTGAACCAGATCAACTCGGTCGCGGCCCGGCGGGATGCGTACTTGAAAAACGCGGCAGCAGCAGCCCCAGCGTCAAAAGACGGTTTCGATGGAAAAGTCCGCGCGACGATGAAAAAACAAGCCGCTGAAGTCGGCGTCGCGTACTGAAACTGCGTTCCATTCCCGCTCGATCTTCTTCTCTCATTCGATCTTCTTCTCTCATTCGATCTTCTTCTGCCTCTCGCGTGCAACCCGGCACACCTCAAAACCCGGCGCCCTTTCTTACGAGTTGTTGACGGAAAAGAGGCGCTTTGTTAGGTTCCCGAGCCTCTTATAAGAGGAGCAGCTTCGTGGCAAAGCATCATTTGACGCAGACAGCCCCAGACGGTTTTTTGGGTTTTTGGCAAAAGCGATGGGAGACCGTCACGCTGTACTTTTCTCGGGGCCTGTTCGTGGTGGTCGGGGTTGTGATTCTCATCGTCGCGGGCTGGTTTATGAGCAACTACCTCGAGGCGCGCAAAGAGAAAGCGACCGAAAAACTCGCGCGCGCGATGCGGATTGCGGAAGCGCCGCTGCTTTCGGACAAAGACAAAGACGCGCCCCAAAGCGACGAGGTGCCACGTTTCAAAACCGCTCAGGAACGGTCGGCAGAGACGCTGAAGGTGCTGGCCGAACTTGACAAAGAATACGGCAGCAGTCCGGCGGCTTTGCGGGCGGCTCTGGTTCGGGCTGGCGTCGCGTATGACCAGGGTCAGTATGCCGAGGCCGAGGCGCTCTATCGTCGTTTTGTCGATGCGAAGCCGAAGGAACAGGCTCTGGTTCTGGTTGCGCAAGAGGGCATCGGGCTTTGCGCAGAAGCGCGGAACGACTTTGCCGCAGCGACGGCAGCCTTTGTCGCACAAGGGGCCGGCGACGTGTTCAAAGAGCGTTCGCAGTGGAACTTGGCGCGCATCTATCAGAAGCAAGGCAACAAAGCCAAAGCGATCGAGACGTACAAAGAAATGCTCGCCAAGGGCGACCCGAAAAGCCCACTTCGGGACGAGATTCAAAACCGACTTTCGCAGTTGGAGTAGCCGATGCGCGGGCTGCTTCGTTTGCCGTTGCTTGGTGTGCCGCTGGTGGTTCTGTGCGGCTGTTCCGGGCTGTCGCTGACACCGCAAGCCGGGAAAATCGGTGCGGTGCCGCTCGCGAAAGAGACGTTTACGGCTCCAGTTGGCGTGCTGCGCGTCCGGTGGGCCAAGACGCTCGTGCCCCGGCAGCCGTTTTTCGGGTACAACCCGCAGGAGTTTGCGACGGCGGGCGTGAGTCCCGATGGCCTCACGGTGTTCATCGGGTCGTCTGACAAAACGCTGTACGCCCTCAGGAAACGGGATGGAGAGGTGCTGTGGCAGCGGGCGTTCCACGGTGGGCTTTCGTCCGAGCCCCTCTATGTTCCAAAGGGGGAAGCGTCTGCCGAGCCGCTCCTTTTGGTCGGAGATGACGACGGGACGCTGTCCGCGCTTTCGCCTGCGACCGGGGAGGTCCGCTGGGCCAGCCAACTGTCGGGGCCCATTCGTTCACAGCCCGTGATGTCGGGCGGGCTTGTCTACACCACCACCACCGCAGGCCGCGTGTATGCGCACAAACTGCAAGACGGCAAGTGGGTGTGGCAATACGAACGCGAAATTCCCGACGGCTTTGCCATTCGGGGAAGTTCGGGTGTGCTGGTCCAGGGTGGGCGCGTGTATGCCGGTTTTCCCGACGGGTATTTGGGTTGTTTGCGCGCGGAAAACGGCGAGCTTCTGTGGACGCGGCAACTTTCGGGCAATGCCACGCGCTTCATGGATGTAGACGGCACGCCGACCGTCATCGGGGACACGCTGCTTACGTCGTGTTTTGCGAGCGGGGTGTTCGCGCTCGATGTCAAGGATGGGTCCACGCGCTGGCGGTACGACTTGGACGCTGCGGGACACTTGGCCGTTGATGCGGACGCGGAACGGATTTATGCGACCTCGGCGACGCACGGCCTTGTGGCGCTTGACCTCAAAGGCCGTTTGTTGTGGCAACAGAGTCCCACCAAACAAGGTGAGATTTCTGCTCCGGTTCCCATGGGGCGTTATGTGTTGTTCGATTCGGTGGGCAGCGGTTTGCTGATCGTCGATGCGGCAAGCGGCGAGCTGGTCTCGGCGTTCAATCCGGGACAGGGCGTTACGGCGCGGCCCGCCGTGTTTGGGACTGAAGTCTATTTGTTGTCGAATGTCGGCGTGTTTTTCGCGCTGACTTCTGCGTGATCCGGCCTTCGTTCGGGTCCGCGCCGTTCTGGTTTTTGTGCCGTTTTTCGTTGCCTTGGAGTTTTGCGATGCTGCCACGCCAAACTTTGTTGCTCCTCGGGCTTTTTGCCTTCCTGCTTGGGTGTCCTGGGCCGTCCGAGCCTCCGTCGGACAACGATCCACCCGACATGGCCAGCGGCCTGCTCGATCCCGATGAGATTCCCCTAAAAGTCAGCGCGCGTTGCCCCGGCGATCCAGACTGCCAGGACGTGGGCGACCAAACGCTGTATGCCGGCTATGGCGAGCGAGACATCACCCCCGAAATCGAACCGTTTGACGATCAAAACAAGAACAACAAATGGGACGAAGGCGAGCCGTTCACCGACACGAACAAAAACGGCAAATTCGATGCGTACTGGATTGCCGGTTACGGAAACGATCGGCTCGCCCTGGGCGTTCACGATCCGACCTGGGCTCGCGCCATCGCGCTCAAGCAAAACCAGACGCTCGTCGTGATTGTGTCGGTCGATACCCTCGGGCTTTTTCGGGACGAAACCCTCGCTGTGCAAAAACTGCTCGACCCTCGGCTCGGCGTCGATTTGCTGATTTTGCACGGCACACACGTTCATCAAAACGCCGATTTGGTGGGTGGTTGGGGGCCCGACATGTTTACAAACGGCATCAATCGGTACTACCAGCAGCGCGTTCGCCGTTTGATTGCTGAGGCCGTCGCCGACGCCGTGCAACAGATCAGACCCGCCCGTGTCACCATGAATTCCGTTCTGGTCCAAGACGCAAACGGAGACATGCGCCGCTATGTCGGCGACACGCGCGATCCCGTCGTCATCAATCCAAGGCTCCACACACTCCAATTTGTCGATATCAGCAATACCCCGCCCAAGCCCATCGCCACCCTTGTGAACTGGGCGCACCATCCCGAGGGTGTCGGCTCGTCCAATCAGCTCATTACGTCTGACTTTGTGCATGTGCTTCGCACCGATTTGGAGGCCGCAGGTTCCGGCAAAGTCGTCTATGTCAGCGGCGCGCTCGGCGGACAAATTGGGCCCGGCGGCGTCGTTCCCATCGACGAAAAAGGCACTGAGTATCCCAAAAACAGCTTTGAAAAATCCGAGTGGATTGGCCACGGGGTTGCCCGGTTTGCCAAGACCTCCATGGCTGCGCCCGATGCCGTCACCGTCGAGGGCAAAGCCGCCAAGCTGTCTTTTCGGACCACCGTCTTTCCGTTGCAAGTCCAAAACCGTCTGTATCACTTCGCCTTGCAGCTCAAGGTCTATCAGCGCGAGGTGTGTTGCTATGACACCACCCGCTCCATCGACGACGGCAATTTCCCGTCCGTGTACTCCCAAGTCAGCTACCTTCAGCTTGGCCCCGCATCCATCATCACAAACCCCGGAGAGCTTCTGCCCGAACTTTTCATCGGCGGTTATCAGGGTGAGTACGCCGGAAAATACACCTTCATCGACACCAAAAAGCCAAACAGCCCCGATGTCAGCTTGGCCCCCAAGCCCCCCTATCTCATCGACCTCATGGACGGAGATCCCAAGCTCCGCATGACCTTTGGTCTGTCCCATGATTTCGTTGGGTACATCGTCCCCCGTTACAACTTCTTGCTCGATGACAAACGGCCCTACTTCAGCGAACCTCCCGGCGACCACTACGAAGAGACCAACAGCGTCGGGCCGCTCGCCGAGCCCCAAGTCGTCGGCACCATGCGCCAACTGGTCCTGTTTGGACGCTCAAACCCAACCGGGAAATGACCGACCGACCGCCCCCTTCTTCTTCTCTTCTCAAAACGACGCTTCGCGAGGTCCTCTCCCTCTTTGCCCTCACGACCGGTCTTTTGTCCATTCTGTACCGCTTTCGTGCTTTCCCAGTTGTCGATGAATATCTTGCTGTCGTCGCTGCCCTTCTTTTTCTGTACCTTCCCGCCTGGTTCCTGTGGAAGCGCGGACATGAACTAGAGGACTACGGTCTCCGCTTCCGTCCCATCGGAAAAAGTCTGCTCCTGTGGGTTCTGTTTTCCGTGGTCGTCCTGGTTCCTTTCGGTTTCGCGTATGACTCCTTTGTCCAAACCGTCTGCCCCAAGTTCCTCCTCAAATGGATTCAGTGTCCCACTCCGTTTGCGCGCAGTTTGCGCCTCCCTCCCAAATTCCTGCTCCTCGTCTTGTCCCAAGTTCTCGTCGTTGCTCTGCCCGAAGAGTTCTTCTTCCGAGGCTTTGTCCAAAAGCGCCTGGCCCAAACCCTGTCCCCTTCCCAATCCATCCTCTTGCAATCCGCCCTGTTTGCCTTGGGACACTATCTTGTCACCTGGAACCCCGCTTCCCTCCTCGTCTTTTTCCCCGGACTCCTTTTTGGCCTCCTCCGCCACCTCTCCCAAACCATCCTCCCCGGCACCCTCTTCCACGCCACCTGCAACCTAACCATGGAACTCCTGAAACGGTCGGTGGGATAAAGACCGGATATAGACCCCCGACACAAAGCGATTGACTCCCCTTTCAACAAAACGCAAGCTTTGCACTTCATTTGAAGTCCCCCCAGATTTCCCCTCTCCGGAGCCCGCTGATGTCAAACCATCCGTCTGCCAGTTCCATATCCAAGAAGGATCTCCTAGCCCTCATTCTGCAAAGCCTTCGTGCGGAAGGGGGTATTGCTGGGCTCGATCGACTGTTTGTGGAGGCATGCGACCGGTATCCACAACTACGGTCCTCCTCAGCGGAAGGACTTTCAGACTTTTTGTGCGGATACCCCAATCTCTTGACCCCTCTTGAGGGAAGTGACGGTCAGTCCTGGCAGATTCTGTCCCAAGGGGAAGCGTGTTTAGACAATCCAGACGGGAGCATTCCCGATGGAAATTGGGATTTTCCAAACATCAAAAGCACCAACTTTCATTCAGACGCAAAACCTTATGACCCACAGAAAATCAACGTCCAAATCAAGGCGCTGACTTTGTATCAAGTTCGGCGACGATTGGAGAGAGGTCAGATCGAACTACAGCCTGATTTTCAAAGGAATTTTGTATGGGACGCTGTTCGACAGAGCCGTCTCATCGAATCCATGCTGATTCGCATTCCCCTGCCTGCGTTTTTTCTGGATGCCACGCGCGATGACAAATGGGTCGTGATCGATGGCCTACAGCGTTCATGGTATCTCTTCAAAGCGCATGGATGATCGAGAGTGCGTCTTGCGTTTCTTAGCATTCTATCTGAAACCGTTTACACAATACAGCAAACCGATGGACGGATTTTTGAACCGGACCATGGAAATGATTGAAGAAAAGGAAAAACCGGAATTGGACCGTTTGCATGGCGTGTTTCGCAAGGCGATGACGAAGTCAAGGTTGGTATTTGGTACCTATGCCTTTCGAAAAATCAGTGCCAATGGGAAGCGAGGGCCGATCAACAAGACACTTGTCGAGACATTTGGAATTTGCTTGCTTGATTATAAGGATTCAACACTCGAAAAACACAAGACGAAGATTCAGGAGCACTTTATGTCATCTCTCGGATCGAACTTGGAATATTATAAGAGCATTTCAAATTTTACAGGAAACAAGGGTGCTGTGTTGACTCGGTTTGAAACAACAAAACAATTGCTCAAGGAAGCCTGCGGGGAGCCAGATGTCAAATGATACGAGAGCTTTTCCTTAAGAATTTCAAGTGCTTCTCGGGACAACGCTTTCCACTGCGAAATCTGACCCTTCTGGCGGGTGCAAATGCGTCTGGGAAAACGTCCTTGCTTCAATCCTTGCTTGTTCTGCGCCAGTCTTTTGATGCAGGTCGTTTGGCAAAAGGACAGCTGGTGCTTGTCGGGGAATGGGTCAGTGTGGGTAGCGCGCAGGATGCGTTTCGCGCGAACCGTGCAGAACCTGATATGCTATTTGAAGTCGAGGACGGCCAGGGTATACGAAATGCCTTTCGGTTTCGCTACGAACCAGGAAACAAAGACGCGTATGTTCTTTCATCGAAAAATGAGAACCCAAGCTGTGCTAACGCACTTTTTTTAGATCCCTTTGCCTATCTGTGCGCCGAGCGATGGGGTCCTAGGCTTCTGTATCCCATGGACACGCGCGCGACAGCATCTCGCAATGTTGGAATTCAGGGTGAATTTGCTGCGTTTTGTCTCGCCACATATGGCCAGGAAGAGTTGGCCAATCGAGGTTTAGAATATCCAGATTCCCGCGAGAGAGGTGAGATTTCTCTCGAAAGACAAGTATCCCTGTGGATGCGTGAAATCGTCCCTGAATTGGAAATTGATGCCGTCTTGTTGCCTCGCGCGGATCGAGTGAGTTTGGGGTTGCGCAATCAGAAGAACGAAACGCGGTTTTTGCGGCCTCCGAACATCGGCTTCGGTATCTGTTATGCTCTTTCGGTTGTTGTGGCAGTTCTTCTGTCTACACAGGGCAGCATGGTGTTGATTGAAAACCCTGAGGCGCATTTGCATCCGTTTGGTCAATCCAAACTTGGGCAATTCCTCGCGCGGGCAGCGGCGGCAGGTGTGCAAATCATTGTCGAAACACACAGTGACCATTTGCTGAACGGTGTTCGGCTGGCCGTCAAGCGTGGGCTGCTTTCTTCTGAGGAAGCGGTCATACACTTCTTCCACCCGCCATTTGAGCAGACCGCCCAAGTCCAGACATTGTTTATGGACAAGGAGGGCCTTTCAGATGGTCACAACCTTCCAATCTCCCGGCGCGGGTCCCCCTACCCTCCGA
>DAOLIT010000134.1:0-9936 GCA_035328405.1 Pseudomonadota bacterium
ACCTCCAACGAACATTTCCAAGACCCTTCCGAGGTCCCGCTGACCTCCAAACATCATTTCCATGACCCCCGCGAGGTCCCGCTGACCTCCAAACATCATTTCCATGACCCTGGCGAGGTCCCGCTGACCTCCAAACATCATTTCCATGACCCCCGCGAGGTCCCGCTGACCTCCAAACATCATTTCCATGACCCCCCCGAGGTCCCGCTGACCTCCAAACATCATTTCCATGACCCCCGCGAGTATCCGCTAGTCTCCAACGAACATCCCCATGACCCTGGCGAGACTCCGCCAGCCTCCACTCATGGTTTCAAACATGGCCGTAGCTGACGAGTTCCCGGAACGAAACGTAGCCGGAAGATGTGTGATGGGGTAGCCCACGCCCACCGCAGTCCTTTCTGGCTGGGAACTAGCCCGCGCTCTTTCCCAAGGGTTCCCAGACGGGTTGTTTGCCTTGGTTTTGGCGGGAGGCTTCCTGCTCGCTGACTCGGGCGGCGGCCCAGACGGAAAAAGACGCAACCAAGATGCCGGCGATCACGTCGATTCCGTAGTGCCAACGCAAAAACAGGGTCGCGATGATGATGTTGGCGCAAAAGAAGCACAGAAGGGGAGCCGTGTAGCGGAACGGAAACGCGCGCCGATGCCGAAGGGAAGACAGGCAAAAGGAAAGGGGCAGGGCGGTGTGAAGGGATGGGAAGATGTCGAGCTGCGCGCCCATGTTGCCGACCATTTTGTGGACGAGCGCAAAGAAGAAACCTCCGACCTCCAAAGAGGTTTCAAACTGCATCGCTGCGATGGGACCGGCACCGGGGACCAGCGTATACAGGGTGTGCCCGATCGCCGTCACAAGCATCGCCGCAAACAGAAGTTCGCGCATGGGTCGGCCGCGGCCAAACAGCACGATCGGGATGAGCTGTAGGGCCAAGATGGGCAGGTAGCTCCAATAGAAAAAGGAAAACCACTCGACGGAAGCGTGCGTGACGAAGGGGGCCATCCATTCCGCCGGGGTTTTTCCGAAAAACAGCACACGGTCGATGGCCCAAAGCTGCGCATCCAGCAGGGTCGGCCTGAGCGCAGGCAGGGCAAACTGAAGGCCCAGGTACGACGACGGCACGGGCACAAATGCGCAGAACCGATAGAGCAGTGAACGCACCGGCCCCGGTTTGATCAGCTCTCCGCGACACACAACGATTCCCAGCGCGGTGATGGCGAGCAGCGCGGAGCAAAAGAACCGCGCGACCTCGGCCTGCGGACTCGGCGGGGCCCACCACAAACGAACGCAGAAATACCCGTGAAACCACAGGAGCACATGGTCTTGAAAAGCCATGTTGCGAAACAGTTTGTCTCGCCAAGAAACGAGAGGAAGGGCCACCTCGTGCATGGGCCCAGCATCTTTTTTTGCGCGACCGTTTGCAAACGAGAAACGCGGCTCGCCGAACCGATCGGACCTTGCAGGACATGCCAAAGCCCTTGTTTCGACTTCCGAAAACTGCGATAGGATGCGCCGCTATGCTCAGGTTTTCTTCCGACACCGCCGACGAAAACGTCATCACGATCGACTCGGACAGCGCGCCCCGCATCCTCTTTTATGGCGAGGATTTCTTGTGCGAGGACCTTCCGGTCGGCACTCGCGTGATTTATCCGCGCCGCCCCATCGCAGGTTTGCCCAATCCATCCGCCGCGATTCGGTACGCGCTGCACCACCCGGAGGAGATGGAGCCGCTGCACGCGCTTTTGTCGCCGGGCATGAAAGTGACCATCGCGGTGGACGACATTTCGCTGCCGCTGCCGCCGATGCAAAGGCCGGATGTGCGCGAGCGGATTTGCTCGATCGTGCTGCAAATGCTCGCGGACCACGGCGTGGACGACATCCACATCATTGTCGCGACCAGTCTGCATCGCCGCATGACCGAGCGGGAAATCCGCTACATGCTCGGCGACAAAATCGTCGATGCGTACTGGCCTGCACGGCTGTACAACCACGACGCTTGCGACCCCGACAACATGGTCGTCCTTGGGAAAACGCGGCACCACGAGGTCGTCGAGACAAACCGCCGGGCCATCGAAAGCGACCTGGTGATTTACGTGAACATCAACCTGGTGCCGATGGACGGCGGGCACAAATCGGTCGGCGTCGGTCTATGCGGCTACGAAAGTTTGAAGGCGCACCACACGCCCAAGACGATCGTCGATTCGCAGTCGTACATGGACCCGAAAGACTCGGCGCTGCATCACTCGGTGAATCGCATCGGGGAAGTGTGCGAACAGCACATGAAGGTGTTTCACATCGAGACCGTGCTGAACAACCGGATGTTTTCGGGGCCGCTCGACTTTCTGATGAAGAACGAGGACGAGTTTACCGAGGCCGATACGCTGAAATTCCAGGCCATCAAGTGGGCGCTCAAAAAGACCCCGCGTGCGTTGCGCCGAGAGATTTTCATGCGGGTGCCTGCGGCGTACGACCTCATCGCGGTGCATGCCGGCAAAGCGGACCCCGTTCACCAAAAAACGCTCGCCAAATCCTGGGAACAGTATTCGATTCCCGTCGATGGCCAGGCCGACATCCTGATCACGGGCATTCCCTACATTTCGCCGTACAACGTAAATTCCAAGGCGCTCAATCCGCTGCTCGTGCAGGTGATGGCGCTCGGATACTTTTTCAACATGTATCGGTCGAAGTGCCCGCTGAAAAAGGGCGGCACGCTGATCTTTACGCACCCTTGTACCGATGCGTTCGACCCCGTGCATCACCCGAGCTACATCGAGTTTTTTAACCGCCTGCTCCCCGAGTCCCGCGACGCCTATTACCTGGAGAAAACCTACCAAGACGAGTTCGCGCACAACCCCACGTATGTCGAGATGTACCGCCGAGGCAACGCCTACCACGGGGCGCATCCCTTCTATATGTATTACTGGGGCCAAGGCGGGCGTGAGTGGTGCGGCGAGGTCATTTCCGTCGGCGCAGACAACCGCACGGTGCCGGATTTGTTTGGCTGGAAACGCGCGGACACCCTGGCCGAGGCGATCGCGATGGGCCGCGCCCGACAAGGCCGCAGCGCCCAGATCACCATGCTCCATCACCCGCCCATTCTCATCACCGACCTGCGCTGAACGCTTGGGGACGGTTCCGCAGTCACGGCAGGTGTTTTGCACGCGCCTTCTGGGTATGCTTGGCCCCATGCAGTCTCCCACCAAACCGAATGCGTTTGCGCCGCTCGCGGCCTTGTTGTTTGGCGTGCTCCTCATCGGGGTCCTTCAGCGTTTTGTGCCGTTTGGGCCGCTGATTCTGTATCCCTTCACGCTCTTTGCGACGTGGGTCCACGAAATGGGCCACGGGCTGACCGCGCTGGTGTTGGGAGGCCGGTTCGATCACCTGGACATCTATTCGGACGCCTCGGGGATTGCGTTTTCGGCCATAAAGCCCGGTTTTCGAGCGGGCCTGGTCGCAGCAGGTGGCCTTTTGGCACCGCCCATGCTGGGAGCGACGTTGCTTTTTCTGGGGCGCAAGGGGGAGCGCGGCCTTCTGTATGGCTTGGCCGGGATGATGTTCGTGTCGCTGGTCTTGTGGGTCCGCACCCTGTGGGGTTGGGGGTCGGTCGGAGGTCTTCTTCTTTTGCTGCTCGTCGTCGCGCGGTTTGCACAGCCCGGTCTGAGGCTCTTTTTTGTGCAGCTTCTTGGTTTGCTGCTCGCGATGGATTTTGTGGCGCGCATGGACTACTTGTTTGTCGCAGCGGGCGAGGCGGGCGGTTCCATGCGGCAGTCCGATGTCGGCGGCATGGCCAAATCGCTTGGTGGCCCCTATTGGTTCTGGGGCGGTTTGGTTGCCACGTTCTCTGCGCTCGCTTTGCTCGCCAGCCTCTATTCCATCTGGAAATCCATCCCAGAGAACACACAGCCTGTCGATTGACAGGTCACGGACCTCGCAGTCAAGCCCCCACTTCCCCTTGCGGAGTCCGGGGGGCGCTCTTTAGAACGAAATGTTGAGGCCGAGCTGCGAGCTGGGATAGCCGAACTGGACGTTCATGCCGATTTTTTGGGTGAAGTGAAAGTTCGCGCCCAGTTGGAACAGCGGGAAGCCCGACAGAAAAAAGCCGCCGTACGAGTCGTTCACAAACCAGGGCCAAATCCCAAAACCCAGGTTCGCGTACACGCTGATCATCTCGATCAGGTAGAACCTCCACTGCATCATCGGCCCGATGGGCATCGAGAAGAACCAGTAGTCGCTCCATCCCCAGTAACTCGGGTGAAACATCGTATCGACGAAGAAACCGATGTAGACGGCGTTGTTGATCGACGGAATGAAACCGTTGTGCAGAATGGGAAACAGCATCGAGATGCCCGGCCCAACCGAGTACGTCCCGTAGAAACCGCAGCTGTAATACCCCTTCCAATTGCCGCACCGATCGCCGCGCAAATACCCAAGCCCGTTGTCGTAATAGGCACTGCCGTGGATGTTGAGCTCGATCGAGCGTTTTCCCGAAAAGGGTCGCCCGATGATGAGGTCCGCTTGTGCGTCTTTGGGCGACAACAGCGAACCCGAACCAACCAAAGAGAACAACATCGCGAGGGCGCAGAAAAAATTTCTCCATTTCGTGGAACAAAAACGGCTCATCGGGGTGTGCTCCTTCTCGTGAGACATGTGGCCAGCGTCCTTCCACTTTACGGGAAGGGCTTTGCCGCCGACAAATGTTTCCTGCTCGTGTTTTCGAGTTTTTCGCTTGCAGGTGGGCCGGTGCCTGTGTAGGAATGCGTTTCGTTTTCTGCGTGCGGGCATTTAGCTCAGCTGGATAGAGCGTTGGCCTCCGAAGCCAAAGGTCGCAGGTTCGAATCTTGCAATGCCCACTTTCCCGACGCTGGGGGTCTCCCGTCAGGAAGCCGTCGTGTCAGTTACAGAATCTTGTAGCTTTTCACGTTCAGCACGGGCGTTCCAAAGCTGATTCCGAAGCCCTTGTCGTCCACGGTTCCTTCGACTTCCGCCCGGACACCCGCTTTGCGCAAATCCGCTCCGCCCCCGTCCAGCTTGAACACGTCCCCATTGTCCTGGCGGAAGGTGTAATACCCACCTTCCAAATCCACATGGTGAACTGTGCCTGTTCGTTTTTTCGTTTTGCTTTTCACGTTGGGAACTCCTGTATTTCGCTCTTCTGTGGTTTTTCTTTTGCCGAGCGTGTTGTCCGGCCAGTCTAGCAGCGAAAAAACCCGCTCGGTTCCGGGAAACTGCCGAGGCCACGCTTTCCAGCAAAAACGGCACCGTTGTCCACGGTAAACGATACACTGGGAGCATGTTTGCTCCCCTCGCGCTCTTGTTTCTGACCGGGCCTGCGTTCGCCGAGGGATTGGCGTTGTCGGCCACGAGCGGGCTTGCTCCACAGGCCGCGCTGCCCCAGGCCGTGTTGCTGGCCCTGTCCTCTGAACGGCTTTCGGGCCGACTCCAAGACCTTTTTTCCGACGACGACGGCTACAGCAAGCAACCCCACACGGTCTATCCAAAGCTCCAGCTTGGCGGCAAAGAGAAAGGCTGTTGTGGGTATCCCCTCGGAGAAACCCGCACCTTCAAACTCACGTACTACTGGTTGGCCTATGAATCCGAGTACGCGAATGAGCCCTACGAAATCGACATTTATACGCGCCAGGGTTTTCCCATCGGTCGTTTTCCGCGCGGTTTCGTCTTTGAACTGCGGCTTGAGGGGTCCGGCGTTCTGCGCGATGGCAGACTCCTGAACTATGACGGACGGTGTGCGTTCGGCATCGGCACCTGCTACCAAACCCTGGACCCCGAAACTCATCCGTTTGGAAAAGGAGGCCAGCAGAGAGCACTTGTGCCGTTTCGTTCCGTCGCCGTGGACCCACGATGGGTGCCTCTGGGAACGCCATTGTATGTACCCGAGCTGCGCGGTTTGCGTTTGCCGGACGGAACAACCCACGATGGCTGCGTAAGGGCTGACGACACAGGCGGTGGAATCAAACGCCGCGAGATGGATTTTTTCGTCGAGAACTACGCCACCTACAAAACGCTCGAAGACCAATTGTTGTTTGATGCGCACATCACCCCGTTCATTGAGGAACCGCGTTGCCAATACTTGCGCAGTTTTGACCCGAGCACCGACCGGCGATCGGAGTCCATCGATGAAACCTCGACCGCTGTTTTTCGCAAACCGCCTCCCAAACCGCCAAGCAGCCCCTCCAAATCCCGCCACAAGCACCGCGTTCCCCCCACAAGCTGATTCACTACAGAAATCCCCCAAAAAACGGGACCTCTGTTCACTCCGACCGATAGTGCAACACGGTTCCCGAAGCACCCACCGCAAACGCCTGTTTTGCGTCGAGCGCAAACACCCCAAACAGATCCTCCCGAATGTTCAACGGCTGCATCACTCCGGTTTTGCCGTTCCACCTGAAAACAGACCCATTTTTTCCAACCATCCAGACGTTCTCTTTGTCCCTGCCATGGACACTTTGGAAACCCACTGGTGGACCTATATTTTGTTGTGTCCACGTTGTCCCGTTCCACACATGTACGATCGAGCTGTCCCCGATCGCGATCGCCAGGCTCTTGTCCACTGCATACACCCCCTTCAAGTGAGGCGCACTAGAGGTTTGCGCAGACCAGCCCGTGCCGTTCCAGGACACGACCGTGCTCGAATCTCCTACCGCCCACGCAGTATTGGCATCTACTGCCGCAATTCCCTTCAATGGTTGGGTAGTATTTGAAGCCTCCTTTGCCCATCCAGACCCTCCTCCTTTCACAATCGTTCCACCGTCGCCCACGGCCCACGCGGCATTTGCATCCCACGCAAAGACGCCATGCAAGGAGGAAGTCACTCCCGACGTTTCTGGGGTCCACGCAGTTCCATTCCACAAAAGAATCGTTCCTCCATCCCCCACCGCATAAACATGATTTGCATTCGTCCCATGGATGCCGCGCAGTGTCTGCGTGGTCCCCGACGGCTGAACCGTCCAACTTGATCCATTCCCAAACAAGATGGTTCCCCCTGCCCCCACAGCCCAGAGGTTCTGAGCATCCGCGCCATACACGGCATACAGTGTCACCACCGAACCCTGATTTTGCATTGTCCACACAGAATCGGACCTGCGCAAAATGGTACCTCCTCGACCCACCGCCCACATCTGATCTGCCCCTGCGGCATACACGCTCCACAAGTCTTGCGAAGTTCCTGCATTTTGGGCCGACCACCCCGTACCGTTTCCTTTCAGCACGGTTCCGTTGTCGCCCACCACCCACTGATTCTTTTCGTCGGTTCCATGGATGTCCCAAAGTGCCTTCGAAATACCCGAATCTTGCGACGCAAAACTGGACCCATTCCCTTTCAGGATCGTGCCGCTGTTTCCGACTGCCCACAGGTTGCTCGCATCTGTTCCCCACACAGCATTGAGGTTCTGCCATGGGGGAACTCCTGGTGCGGTATTCCAGCTTGAACCATTCCACTTTCGGAGCGTAGAACCATCTCCCACTGCCCAGACGTTCTTGTCGTCTGCCGCATAGACTCCACTGAGAGACGCAATAGTGCTTGCATTCATTGCCGTCCAGGTCTTGCCATCCCAATACGTAGCCGTGCCTATGTTTCCTGCCGCCCAGACTTTGTCTTGTGTCAGTGCATACACACTCCGCAGGTCTTGGTTTGTGCCCGAGGTCTGAACCACCCAATTGGCACCGTCCCCTTTCAAGATCGCTCCTCCTACACCTACGGCCCAAACATTTTTCTCGTCGGTACCATGGACTCCCAGCAAGTTCACCGAACTCCCTGATTTCAGCGAAAACCACTCTGTTCCATTCCACCTGAGAATCGTCCCCGCTTTTCCCACTGCCCACAGATTGTTTGGGTCTTTTCCAAAAATGCCGTGTAAGTCACTTCCTTGCGGAGAGGGGTTTTCCACGCACAAGCCCGGCAACCCATACGGACACTGGAGGTAGCGCAAGGTTGCGCCGACTCGCATGGGTTTCGCGACGGTCAGCGGGCACCGAGTGCTGACACCTTTGCAAGCCGTCCCCCAATCGGCACCGATCGTAGCGTCCATCCTGGCTGTGTTCGCGATCAATGTGATCTGAGAACCGATCAGAACCTCGATTTCGCACTGTGTGCCACAGTCCACTCCCGAAGGCTCTGACAGGATGTTCCCTTCCCCCGCTTTTTCAATCGTGACCGTACACAGTCTTTTGGATGGCTCTATCAAAGTCACTTCTGTTTCGATCTGGGAAGCATCAGGAGGAACCTCTACGTTTGTCGCGCTGTGCTGTGTTTGACAGCCTTCCGCAAAGACGCCCCTCACCGACACAGTGAGATGTCCGTCTCCGATCGCATCCCTGCCAAACCGAATTGCGATCTTGGACAGCTTGTCTGTAAACAGTGCGCGCTCCAATGCCGGATTGCCGTTCAACGTCGCATGAACAGCGACCCCTGTGTGTTCGGGGGTCACGTTTCTTACATGTACCAGCACCACCACCGAATCGTTTCCGCAGGTGGCCTGCAACCCAAAACACAGGAGAACACATCGCCAGAACCAGTGGAAACACCGCAACTGCATCGACATGACCCAGCCTTTCGCTGCTTCATTGCCTCTTTGATCTTTTGTCCGTCGTTTTTCGAGCATGTCCTGTGATCTTTTCGGACGCCTTTTCGCTGTCCGCTCACCATCGCAACATGAGAAATTTGGGTTCGTACAAACTCGCGTCCTCTGGAATGCGATCGGTATTCCGCAAACCTACTCCCAGACCTACTCCCAAACCTACGGCCAAGGCTGCTCCACCTATGACCCCCCAAAACCACGCCTTTTTGTACACAGGCGTCTTTTCGGCAGGTACCGTCGCCGAGGCTGGTGCGGCCTCCTTTGAGTGTTTCGTTTCCACTGAACCATCTACTTGTGACGCACCAGTTGCGGATCGTTCCGACAAGCCCGTTGTCTGCGCCTGCGGAATTTTCCCTCGGAGTTCCTCCAAGTATTTTTGGGCCTTTTCGTCTTGTTCAACCAATTCGCGGTTGCCACTCCGTTGTAGGAATTGTTCGTAGTATGTTTTGGCCTCTGTGAGCTTCCCCTCTTTGTGCAAAACGCGCGCGATGTTGTAGAGCAGACGTGGGTCTGGCAGCACTTCATATGCCAGCTTGTAACTCCGCACTGCTTCGGTGAGTTTTCCCTCTTTTGACTGTTTTTTTGCCTGCTCGTGCAACGCAGAACATGGAGGGTGCGCATCACACAGGTTTTCCGTCGATGTTTCTGCCCAGGCAGACCCGTCCAGCGCACTCAAAAAACACAGCAACAGGAGTCCGCAAAGACCACCAGTGGTCGGCCCCCATGTGCGAGTCCTCTTCATAGGGGACTGCATCCCACACCGTAAGATACCAAGCCGAATCATACAGAGCATAATAAACTCATTTTCAGCCTTTTTTTCATACGGAACAAACTGACCCACACGAAAAATGCTTCGGTGGTCTCGATGGGTTCAAACCTTGCGCCCAACACACAGCGATTGGTACCCTTTCCACGCGGGCTCTTTGTGGCATGAACAAACTCGAAGCAGGCAATCAAATCGGTCCCTACCGAATCGTCCGTCTGTTGGGTGAGGGGGGAATGGGTGCTGTCTATGAAGCCAAGCAAGAGCCCATCGGTCGGCGCGTCGCTCTGAAGACCCTCCTAGCGACCCACATCCACGACGATGAAGTGACAGGCCGCTTTTTCAATGAAGCGAAGATTCTGTCTGCGCTTGAACACCCGAGCATCGTGCAAGTATCCGATTATGGGTATACGGCAGATGGTACCGCATACCTCGTCATGGAGTTTTTGCGTGGTGAGAGTTTGGGAAAGCGTCTGGAAAGTGTCCCCAATCAAAAAGGGCTCCCAACCCCCTTTGTCCTACAAATCGCCCGCCAACTCGCCGACGCCCTCTCCGCCGCCCACGAAAAAGGAATCGTCCATAGGGAC
>DAOLIT010000135.1:0-8810 GCA_035328405.1 Pseudomonadota bacterium
TCCCGCAAGGTTCAAACCCCTGGGAACGCCGTGCTGCGGGCTTTTCGCGAGTTTGAAACCCTTGGGAACGCCGTGCTGCGGGCTTTTCGCGAGTTGGGAATCCTTGGGAACGCCGTGCTGCGGGCTTTTCGCGAGTTTGAAACCCTTGGGAACGCCGTGCTGCGGGCTTTTCGCGAGTTGGGAATCCTTGGGAACGCCGTGCTGCGGGCTTTTCGCGAGTTGGGAATCCTTGGGAACGCCGTGCTGCGGGCTTTTCGCGAGTTTGGAATCCTTGGGAACGCCGTGCTGCGGGCTTCTCCCAAGTTTGAGACCTTCGGGGACGCGGTGTTGAGCACCTCCAGCAAGTTTCACAACACTCGTTTCGCCGCTCGGCAGCTTTTGCTGGATTGCTGTGACCGGGAAGTCTGTCTCGGACGTGATGATCGCGGTCGCGTAAACCACCCGAGAGGTTGCGCAGGGGTTTTTTGATAAAAGCGGACGATTGGGTGTGCGTCCGGTTTATCGTGCGTGCGCATGGAATCTGGATCGCGTCTTTCCGCGTATCACCACCTTGTGGTTGCCACGTCGGCGACGGTTGCGCTGTGTTACTTCGGGCGGCTTGTGATTCTGCCTGCGCTGCTGGGGGTGGCGGCGGCACTTTTGCTGGCACCGGCAGTGGATGTTTTGGCGCGCTTTCGCATTCCCCGGTGGTTGAGCGCGTTTTTTCTGCTGTTTGTGGCGCTGTTTTTGGCCTACGCGGCGTCGCATCTTTTGTACGGGCTGCTTGCGCGTTTTTTCGAGGAACTGCCGCACCACGCAGCCAAGTTCGAGCGGGTGTTTCTGCTGTTGCGCGAACGGATCGACCAAGTGGTGGCGAGCACGCGCTTCTTTGCAGCCCCTCCGCAGCCGGTCGTCCACGTCAGCCAGCCGGTGGACTGGCCCAAGCTGCTCCTGGGCAGCGCCAATTCGGTCGGGGAGTTTCTGTTCACAAGCTCGTTTGTGCCGTTTATCACGTACTTTTTGTTGACGTGGCAGGACCATTTGCACCGCGCGACGGTGCAACTGTTTGACCCGGCGCAAAAAGAAGACGCTGAGCGGACGCTATCGGAAATCGCGCAGATGATGCGGAGTGTGTTGTGGGGGAATGTTCTGGTGGGGCTGCTGATTGGGGTGTTGAGCAGCGGGCTGTTCGGGGTGTTGGGGGTGCCGTACTTCTATTTGCTGGGCATGGTGAGCGGGCTGTTGAGCATGGTGCCGTACCTGGGTTTTGTGCTGGCGCTTGTGCCGCCGCTGCTCATCGGTCTGGGCGACCTGACGGCAGGCAAAGCGGTGGTGCTGATGATCGGCGTGCTGCTGTTGCACCTTCTGGCGATCAATCTGCTGGTGCCCAAGCTCATCGGGCAGCGCGTCCAGGTGAATCCGCTGGCGGCGACGCTGTCTTTGCTGCTGTGGGGCGTGCTGTGGGGCGGAATCGGCCTGCTGTTGGCGGTCCCGATTGTGGCGGCAGCGAAAATCGTGTGCGACCACATCGAGCCGTTACAGCCGCTGGGCCAATGGCTGGGCGACGACCGAAAACCCTTCAAAGCTTCCCGTTCGGCATAGCGTGTTTTAGGTTTTGGGTTTGTCGGGTTGCCACAGGACCTCGGGTTCGTGGAGGACGTGGGCGGCGTGACGGGCGAAGACGAACAGGGCGTCGCTCAGTCGGTTGAGGTAGGTGATGACCTCGGGGCCGAGCGGCTCGCGGTGCGACAGGGACACGGCCAACCGTTCGGCGCGTCGGCACACGGTGCGGCACAGGTGCAAATGGGACGTAAGGGGCCCACCGGACGGCAGCACGAAACTCGTGAGCGCAGGCAAATCGGCGTTCATCCGATCGATGTCGCGCTCGAGCTGCTCGACGTGCGCGGGTGAAATGACGGGCTGGGTGGGGCGAATGTCCTCGGCGCGCGTCGCAAGCTGCGAACCCAGGTTGAACAGCTCGTTTTGAATGCGGGCCAGGCATGCGGCGATGTGCGCAGTCGCTTCCGAACCGGTGTGCAGGCGCGAAAGGCCGATGGTGGAATTGAGCTCATCGACTGTGCCGTAGCACTCGATGCGCAGATCGTCTTTGGAGACGCGATGGCCGCCGACCAAATGGGTGCCGCCGTCGTCCCCAGTGCGGGTGTATACGCGGTTGATTCGGATGGGCATGGTTATTCGCTCGCCACGACTTTGGCTTCGCCGCACGGGCCGACCAGCAACACGCCGCGCGCCGGATCGGCAGACAAACCGAGTCTTTCCTCGTCGGGCGGAGCGAGCGAAACCTGGGTGGTTTCGGTAAGCGGGCCGACGACTGCAACGCCGTCGATGCGACCGCGCGGCCCAATCATGGCGATGCGCTGTTTGGCCACGAAGCGGCCCTGCGTGATGAGCATCCACGCCTCCAAATCGGTGCTGCCGAGAAGGGCTTGGGCGTGCTCAGCACTCAGGCGAACGAAACGAGGACGGTGTGGTTTGTGTAGCAAGGTCGTTACCTCCGAAAGCCCGATGCTATCGGTCGCGGCTTTTGTGCGTCAACGCGGGAATGCCCGGTGGACAGAACGATGGACAGAACGATGGACAGAACGATGGACAGAACGATTGACAGAAACAGGGACCTTTGTTGGGCTTCTTGTTCGATGCTCGACGAAACCCAAACCACTTCAGCGGCCGCTTCATCGCTGGCTGCCTTGGCCCCGGCCCCCGAATGCAGCCCGCACTTCATCGTGATCACCGGAGGCCCTGGCGCGGGCAAGACTGCGGTGCTCGACATCGTGAGCCGGATGCTGAACCACCACATCGCCGTGTTGCCCGAGGCCGCCAGTTTGCTCTTTTCGGGAGGCTTTCCGCGCCGCAGCTCGAACGCAGCCCGGCGTGCCGCACAACGCGCCATCTTTCATGTCCAACACGAATTGGAAACGCTCGCGCAAGAAGAAGACCACATCCGCTGTGCGATTTGCGATCGCGGGACCTTGGACGGTTTGGCGTACTGGCCGGGCCCCGCCGAGGAGTTTTTCAGCCAGCTTCACACGACGCGCGAACAGGAATTTGCGCGCTACCAAACGGTGATTCATTTGCGCACGCCGACCGTGGGCTACAACCACCAAAACCCGCTGCGCATCGAGACCGCCGAGGAAGCCGCAGCCCTCGATGAACGCATCGTGAAAGCGTGGGACGGCCACCCCAGGCGGTTTTTCATCGAGAACGCGCCCGACTTTATGTCCAAAGCGCAAGCGGCGCTCGATGCCATCGTGCGGACGCTCAAGCACAACTGCCACGCTGAACTGTCGTTTCCCGCCGTGCCGTGATACGAAAACGCGCACAAAACGCACGCAAACAACGCGAAACAAAAGGAACGCAACACATGGATGGGCAAACGCAAACGGGCGGCTTGGTCAGCGGGCGCGTGGCGGTCGTCACGGGCGCTGGGCGCGGGATTGGGCACACCTGCGCGGTCACGTTGGTCACGCAAGGGGCTTTTGTGGTCGTCAACGATGTCGATGCGGAACCGGCGCAAGAGACGGTCGCCGCGTGCTGCGCGATTCGGCCCGGCAGTGCGCAGGCTTCGGTCGGCTCGGTGACGGACCCGAAATACACCGACCAGCTCATGAAAACGGCGGTCGAGGCTTTCGGCGCGCTCGACATTTTGGTGAACAACGCGGGTCTTTCGCGCGACAAGATGTGCCACCTTCTGCCGGACGAGTGGTGGGACTTGGTTCTGGATGTGAACCTGACGGGCACGTTCAACTGCATTCGGTCGGCGGCCCCGCACATGCGCGAAGTGGCCAAGCGCGAGCTCGAAGAACTTGGACAGCCGCGATACCACCGCAAAATCGTCAATTTCTTCTCCACCGCAGCGATTCGAGGCAATCCCGGACAAATCAATTACGTCGCCGCGAAGATGGGAAACGTCGGCATCACGCGCGTTGTCGCACAGGAATGGGCCCGGTTTCACATCAACGTGAACGCCGTCGCGCCCGGTTTTACCGAAACGCGCATGACGGCGGCCAAAAAAGCCGGCGACGTGCTCGGCATCCCGGAAGAGCAGCGCCAAGCCACCTTGCAAAGAATCCCCATGGGCCGTTTCGGATTGCCGCAAGACATCGCCAACGCCGTGCTGTTTTTCGCGTCTCCTTTGTCCGATTACATCACCGGACAAACCATCAACGTCTCAGGCGGCATGCAAATCCCATAACGGCGAGGGCACGCTCATTTTCAGGGTCGTGCGGCGGGGTTTTTCGGTTGGGGCGAGTTTTGGGGGTCGGGGTGATAGGGTGTTGGCTGTGACGCGAGTTGTGCTTTGTGATGACCATGCCATCGTGCGGGCGGGCCTTTTGGCGCTGCTGGAAAAGGAACGCGGCATCCAAGTGGTCGGGGAGGCGGGTTCCGCGCAAGAGGTCGTCCGCGTGGTCCAGGCAGGAAAACCGGATGTGGTGCTGCTCGACCTGTCGCTGCCGGGGGCGAGCGGCCTGTCCGCGATTCCCGAACTTCGCGCCGTCGCACCATCGTGTCGGATCTTGGTCCTGTCGATGCACGCGGCTCCTGAATCGGCCCGGTCGGCGTTGCGAGCGGGGGCACACGGCTATTTGGTGAAAGGCAGCGGGCTGTCCGAGCTGTTGTACGCCATCCGCACGGTTGCCACCGGACAGCGGTTTGTGAGCCGCGAGCTTTTGCTGTGCCTGGAACACGAGCCGGTGCCAAAGCAAAAGATGGACGATCTGGAACGCCTGACACCGCGCGAACGGGAAATTTTGCAGCTGATTGCCGAGGGACACACGAACCGCCAGGTCGCGGCCAAACTGGGTTTGTCCCAAAAGACTGTGGACACGCATCGCACGAATCTGATGAGAAAGCTCGATTTGCACGACGCGCAAAGCCTGACAAGGTTTGCGGTGCGGCATGGCCTCATCTCAACGGATTAGAGAGGCTCTGGCCGGTTGGCGCGTGAGGGGGTTTGGGTGTCTTTGGGGGTGAGCTCGCCCAGGGCGAAGCGGAGGTTGGCGCGCTGGGAAGCCAGGGCAAACTGCGCCTGGACAAACTGGGCTTGAGCCTGCAAGGCGGCCAGTTGTGCATCGCCGAGCTCGATGGCGTTGCCGACGCCCGCGCGGTACCGCCCATCGGCCATGTCGAATTGCTTTTTCGCCTGGGTCCACACCGCTGCCGTGGCATCGACCGAAAGCCGCGCCGTGCGGACCTGCTGGAGGGCTTGCGCCAGTTGGCTGCGCACGTTGAGGCGCATCTGCAGCAAGTTCGCCTGCGCGACCTGAAGCTGCGCCCGCGCATCGCGAACTGCATACACCGTGGACAAGCCGGTGAAAAGAGGCCACGACACACTCAACGTGCCCGACAGCAAAAGACCTGGCACGGCCTGCATCGTTACGTCCAGACCCGTCACGCCTCCGTACGTGCCGCTGTTCATCGTGGCAGAAGCGCCCGCAGACAACGACGGCCCATAATCGGCGCGCGTCGCGGACAGCACATACTCCGCCTGCTTTTCGCGAAACAGCAGCGCCTGATAGTCCGGTCGGCCCCGCAGCACTTGTTCCACGACTTCCTCGGGCAAAGGCGCGACATCGAGTTGCGTCTGCGGAGAAGACCCTTCCAGCCCGTGCGGCGCAGGCAGCTCCGGGGAAAAGGGCCGCTTTTGCCACGCCGCCCACTCGCTTTCAGGCAAACCGAGCGACTGCAAAAACTGCGTGCGCGCGACTTGCACATTTCCCACTGCCTGAATGACCTGCAACCGGGCTTGCGCGACCGCCGTTTGCGCGATGAGGACATCAATTTGCGGCTTGGTTCCGATTTTGAAAAAACTCTCGGCCTGTTTCAGGCGGCGGTTCTGCTGTTCCACATTCTCGCTTGCGACCGCCAGCAGCGCCTCGGCCTGGAGCACGGCAAAAAAACCGCTCGTCGTCGCCAAAACCACCTGCGCTCGGGAATACATCTCGTCGTTTTGGGCCGCTTGCGCTGCTGCATGGGCGGCGGACATGCGATTGGAAACCCTTCCAAAGTCGTACAGCAGTTGGTTCACGGACAGCGAGCCGCTCGACCGAAAGGACACCGCATTGTCTTTGCCCAGCGGGTAACTGAAATCGCCGCGTGCGCTGCCGGACAGGCCGACTTGCGGAAGCCACGCACTTCGCGCAACGCCTTGCTTGGCTTCCATCGACAAGCGAGTCTGTTTCGCGGACAAAACAGCGGGGTTTTGGGACAGCGCGACGTGCAGCGCTTCATCCAGGACAAGTGGCGCGACCGCCGAACCCGACGACGGCTGGAAAGACGAAAGCGTTTGGGCCTGCGCCCCTGTCGCGACGCCACAAAACAACAGAACCGAAAGACGAAACAAAAGAGAAACCCTGTGTCGGCAAAAGGTCATGGGTGCTTGCCCAATCGCTGCTCCAAACCATCTCGCCGCGTACGAAACAAACGCACAAGCTGTGCATCGTCTTGGCCCAGACGGGCTTGCCCCATCGTGGCGGTCGTTGAAAACAGCATCGAATACACCGACGAACGGGACACCCGCACAGGATGCGGCCAAAAAAGCGGCGACCCCGCCTGTTCGACAAGGGTCAACGTATCGAGCGCCAAAAACAGCGGCCACGCGGAGCACAGCCTCAGCCGCAAGTGCCGGGCCGGAAGCGCGAGCACAAAGGGCCACGCCTCATCGACCAAAGCCAGCGCGTGTGTCAGCAGATCCGCCGTCAGGCCGCGCAAGGCTGCTCGGTCGGTTTCGCGCTGCGGAGGCGTTTTCGTCCACTCGAAAAGCTGCGAAGCCAAAAGACCGCGCGCCGACAGCATGTCCTCGGGCACGTAACAGCGGCCTATTTTCAAATCTTGCGCCAGGTCGCGCACGACGTTGGTCATTTGCAACACCTCCCCCAGCGCGCACCCCCTTTGCAACGCCTCGGAAGACCGCAAACCGGAAAGGCCCGGCACATGCGACGCAAACAAACGCGCGCAAAACTCCCCGACGCAACCGGCAGCAAAATAGGTGTACTCGGACAGGTCCGCACGGGTCCTCAGCGCGACCACCTGCTCGGCCCGTTCCACGCTTCCCGCTGCTGGAAAACGCCGCAAGTCCGTTTGCATGCCAGTGACAAGCTGCAACAGCACGGCGGACACGAGTGCTCGGTCGGTTTCCTTCGATGCAAGGTGCAAATCCACGCAATCAGGCAGCACCGAAAGCAGCGTCCGTTCGCTGTCCGCAAGCCCTTGCCGAGACGACGCGGGCAACTTCTCGCGCAGCAAAAAACACAGTCGGCACAGCGCCGCCGCGTCCCCCACCATTGCGGCGGACAGCTCGGACAAAAGCAGCAGGCGCGTTTCGGGAGGCAACCAATCGGTGTCCGCCACCGTGTCCGCCGCTCGCGCGAGCAAATACGAAAGACCCATCGGCATCGCGATGACGTCCGGCAACACCCGAATGCTGAGGTAAAAAGACCGAGAAACGCGCTTGAGCAGCGCACGAAGACGAGAAGGCAGCACGGCGAAACGAACTATTTGGCGGGCGGAACGGGTGGTTTGTTCGCGGCGGGCGGGGGTGTCGGCGGCCTTTGACCCAGGGCCTTTTGCGCGGCGGCTTCAGCCAGCGCGGCCTGCCGTTCGTTTTCTTCCGCAGGCCCGATGTGTTCCTTGTTCGTGTCGTCGATCATGCGGTTGTAGACCAGAAGCCCATCGCTAGACGTGAAGCCTTTGGGGCTCGATTGGTTGAAGGTGCCTTCAAATACATATTGTTTGCCCGGCGTGACCTTCGGCTCGCGGCCTTTGAACCCACGGTATTCGGCAATCAGCAGACCTTTTTCTTTGGAACCGTTGGCCTCGTCCGAAGCGTACATGTGCGGCTCTTCGCACTGTTTGCACTGTTGCCCTTTCGGACACACCGGGCACTTGTACACCTCGAGCAAAAACGCTTTCACCTTGACCTTTTGGCCCAGGTATTTGTTTTTCACGTCGCTGTAGCGTTTGAACTCTTTGCGCAGACCATAAATCGACACCGTGCCATCCGGGTATTCGCGCGGCGTGCTCGGCTCTGCAAACGACGGCGGAGGCGGCAGGTTCAACTTGACGCCCGGAAGCAGCATCGCTCCCGTCCCGGACGTATCGAACAATCCCCCCAAACCCTTGTCACAACCCGGCAAGCCGAGCAGCAAAAGCCCCACAAAAGACAAAAAGCGCACCGCACCAGCCAAGCCGCGCTTGTGCGACGAAGAAAGACATCCTTTGTGGATGCCAAAAGAAACAGTTGCCAGGTTCATGTCTGCCATTCCTTCTCTGCTCGACGAGCAGAGCCCCGAAAACGGGTCTGCCGCACAGGTCGCAAGCGCCGAGTTTTTGACAAAGTAGGTCTATTTATACCGCCGGGAAGCCTTGTGAAGGTGTGGTTTTCTTATCGCCGCGTGCATTTTCGACGCGCAAACCGCCGGATTTCGAGCCGATGGTTGCGGCAACCCCAGATGTTGCGTTTTCTGCGAAACCCATTGTGGAAACAAGATGCGCGGGGCCACTTGGGACCAATCCGCCACCTGGGCGCGCTGCCGACCTGCGAGCCGCAGCGCATGCGCCAGCGTGTCATCGGTCAGCACCCGCAAAAGCGCGTCGGCTAACGCTTCCGGCAACACTTCCGCCAAGCCTTTCGGCTGACCGCCTTTCACCACAAGACCCGCGCCGCCGAGCATCGCCTCGATGCCTCCGACCGACGAGGCCACCACCGGCACGCCCGCCGCCAGCGCCTCCCACAACACCACCGGTGCACCTTCTGTTCTCCCATCGGGCAACTGGAGCGACGGCAGCGCCAACACGTCCGCCGCCGCCAACAG
>DAOLIT010000136.1:0-7915 GCA_035328405.1 Pseudomonadota bacterium
CCCCCAAGCAGCCCCCCAAACGCCCCTTTTAGGCCCGCCCCAATCTTCCCAAACAAACCGCCTCCACCTGTTTCCCCAGGTGCAGTCGCTTGCGCGGTCGCAACGCCCTCCTTTGTCTTTGCAGAATCAAAACCGCTCGCCCCACCTGCCGCTTCGGCGCTTTCTTTGTCTCCGAACAGAGCGTTTTTGATGGATGTGCCCGCTTGTTTGAAGCTGCCCGCGATGTTTTTCGCCGTCGAAGCAAAGCCCGAAAACAAATCCCCCAGCGCATGTTTGACCACACCCCCATCCGACTTGGGGGCCTGTTGCAGCTTGGCATGGTCCTCGAGGCTGCCGCTATCGCCCATGGTCGCGGATTTGTTGAGCAGGTGATTGGCCGCGACGCCATGTGCTGCCGTTGCTGCGGGTTGCGGCGCAGCTTGTTTTGGAGGCGGTGGCGGTGCGGCTTTTTGAGGCTGTGCTTTCGGCTGAAGAAAATCAAACATCGAATCCCCCCAAGCGCCCCAGCGCCCATACGCGAAGGTGCCAAGACGCGCTTTGCATTGAAGTGGCTACCAGGAATTATCGGCCCGCCGTCCTGGGTAGGTTCGCGTGGTCCAAGTGCGCAGAAACTGGCGATTTTTCACGCAACAGCGTCCTTGCCCGACGCACGCGTTTTTTCTTTCTGCGGTGGGTTGACTTCATTTCCGAGTCGGACAAAAGGTGGTGGGCCGCAAAAACGCAAAACGCTCATGCGGGCAAACCTTTGGAGGCCCATTTGGCAACGACCCAGTACATCGTCGAGGGAGGACACAAACTGCACGGCACCGTCAGGCCGGCAGGAAACAAGAACGCGGCCCTGCCCATCGTGGCGGCGGCGCTGTTGAGTCCAGGCAAAGTCACGCTGCACAACGTCCCGCGCATTCGCGATGTCGAGACGCTCGTCGATTTGATTCGTTCCGTCGGTGCAGAAACCACATGGGACGAACATGACCCACATACGCTTCACCTGTGCGCCAAAACCGTACAGGCTGCGTCCCTGGACCCCGAGCTTTGCAAGAAAATCCGCGCCTCGATCCTGCTCGCCGCACCGCTTTTGGCCCGCTGTGGCGAAGTCCATTTGCCGCCGCCCGGTGGCGATGTCATCGGACGCCGTCGCGTAGACACCCACTTTCTCGCGCTGGGTGAACTCGGTGCGTCCTGCCGTCTTGACGAGCAGTTTCATTTGACCACGACCGGCCTGCGCGGCGCGGACGTGTTTTTGGACGAACCCAGCGTCACCGGCACCGAAAACGCCATCACCGCCGCCGTCGCTGCCCAGGGCATCACTGTCTTGCGCAACGCCGCCTGCGAGCCCCACGTCCAAGACCTGTGCCATTTTTTGGTCGGGCTGGGCGCAGAAATGGAGGGCATCGGGTCAAATCAGCTCACCATCCACGGCGGAAAACCGCTCCACGGCGGCGAGTTCTCGATTGGTCCCGATCACATCGAAGTCGGTTCCTTCATTGGCCTCGCTGCCGTCACGCGCTCGGAGCTGCGGATCGCGCAGGCCGGCGTCCGCCACCTCCGCATGATTCTGTTTGGATTCGAGCGCCTCGGCATTTCCTGTCGCATCGAAGGCGAAGACCTCATCGTCCCCGCAGACCAGAGCATGCGCATCCGCACAGACTTGGGCGGCCACATTCCCAAACTCGAGGACCAACCCTGGCCCGCTTTCCCCGCCGACCTTCTGTCCATCGCCCTCGTCACCGCCACCCAGTGCGAGGGCGTCATCCTCATGTTTGAAAAAATGTTCGAGTCCCGCCTGTTCTTTGTGGACAAGCTCGTCGCGATGGGTGCCCGCATCATTTTGTGCGACCCCCACCGCGCCCTCGTCTACGGACCGTCTGTCCTGCGCGCCGGAACCGTCGAGTCCCCCGACATCCGCGCCGGCATGGCCATGCTCATCGCCGCCCTGTGCGCTCAAGGCCGCAGCACCATCTTGAATGTCGGGCAGATTGAACGTGGTTACGAGCGAATCGTCGCCCGGCTCCGGGCCCTGGGCGCGCACATTTCCGAGGTCAAGAAGTGAGGACGTGTTTCGCGATCACCATCCGCTGAATCTGCGATGTGCCTTCGTAAATTTGCAGAAGTTTCGCGTCCCGCATGAGTTTTTCGACCGGATACTCCTTCGTATAGCCGTACCCCCCGAAAATCTGCACCGCATCGGTGGCCGCCTTCATCGCCGCATCCGCCCCGTACAGCTTGGCCATCGACGACACAATCGAGTCGATTTTCCCCTGGTCCACCATCCACGCCGCCCGATGGCACAGCGCCCGCGTCGCTTCCAGCGCCACCGCCATGTCCGCCAGCATGATTTGCACAGCTTGGTGCGACGCAATCGGCACCCCGAACGTCTTGCGTTCCAGCGAATACGCCCGCGACTCGTGAAGCGCCCGCCCGATGATTCCTGCCGCCCCGGCTGCGATCCACGGACGCGACCGGTCAAACGTCTTCATCGCAATCTTGAAACCCTCCCCTTCCGCCCCAAGCAGCGCCTCTTTCGGCAGTCGCACTTCATCGAAAATCACGTCGGTCGTGTTGCTCGCCCGCTGGCCCAGCTTGTTTTCTTTTTTGCCCACCTTTACCCCAGGCAAATCCCGGTCCACCACGAACGCCGCGATCTTGCGATTCCGCGCTTTCAAATCCCGTTCCGGCTTCGGATCGCTCGTCGCCAGCACCGTATAAAAGCTCGCGTAGCCCCCGTTTGTGATCCACCGTTTTTGCCCGTTCAGCACATAACCATCGCCATCCTTCACAAACTGCGTCCGCATCCCCGCCACGTCCGAACCCGCGTCTGGCTCTGAACAGCAATACGCCGCAAAAATCGGCTCCCGCGTCAGCCACCCCAAGTACTTCTGTTTCTGCTCCGCGTTCCCCGCAATCAGAATCGGCAAAGACGCCAGCGCATTCGCCGCCATCGACGTGTTCACCCCTGCGCACGCCCACGCGACTTCTTCCATGATCAGGCACTGAGACAGACACGACAGACCCAGGCCCCCAAACTCCTCTGGGATTTCGCAATTCATGAGCCCCAGGTGAAACGCCTCTTTCAGAAGCTCTGTGGGAAAGTGCCCCTCTTCGTCGAGTTGCCCCGCCACCGGCGCGATTTTGCTCCGTGCAAAGTCCCGCGCCGCTTTCCTCAGTTGCTCTTGTTCCTCACCAAAATGCAGGTCGTACATGGATGAACCTTCTCCTTTTTTGTGTTCTGTCACGATCTTCTGGCCCCCAAGGGATGCCTATTCCTCGTCTACAAAAAGTGCGCTCGAAACAATCAGTGCTTGGCCTGGGCCGTACAAGAGCCATACCAAGTCACCGCGCACCGAATCCGGAATCTTCGCGAACCATTCGGGCTGAAACATCCGCATCGCGATCAGCAAATCCGACGCCAAAAACGCCGCCGCCCCAACCGCCAGCGGTACAAAGCGCGCCTTTTGCAGCGCAAGACCCGTCGCCAGCCCCGCCGTCGTCGAAAGCAGCAACGTATACGGCAGCGCCGCCCACGCCAGCGGTGTCCCCCCTTTCGGGCCTTTGTGAACCACCCAATAGAAACTTGCGGCACCCACGGAAAGCCACGTCGCCCACGCTGCCAGTTGGATCGCCCGCCCCCGCGCCCCAAACGAACCCCCAAGCCTCCACATCCCCCGCGAGTACGCGATGTGCCCAAGCCCGAACGTCAGCATCCCGAGCGGCACCGAAAAGCGCATGCACACGTCCCCCACAAACCCCCACGCCATTCCTTTCGCGATCTGATCGCTGTAGTGCGCCGCCGCACCTTTGCGTTTGCCGCCCCGGATCAAAAGCCCCGCCACCGCGAGCGCCGCCGATGACAGCAATTTCAACGGAAACGGGATTCGGCTCGCCCCCGGCCCGGGCAGCGGCAGGACCGCAAAACTGCCCAGCAAAGAGCCTCCCCACACGAGCGACAGCCCCGACAACAAAAGACCTCGCGCTTTGGAAATCATCCACCGTTCTCCTTCATCCGACTGGTGCCTTTGGGTTTGACACGTTTGGGTTTCGTCCTGGTTGGCCGCACGTTTTGGCTGCACGCTTTTGTGGCGCATTTTCGCGCCGCGCACAACACGAGAGACGCACTCCCCGGTTTCTGGTTTACGGTAGTGGGCGAGAAAAACTCCCCATGCCGATTGGTCGCACGATTTTGTTTGTCACGGTCATGACCTTGGGTCTCGCCGGGCTGCACCTGTATGTGTACTTGCGCGTGACGCGAACCTTGCCCTTCGCCGATCCCAAAACCCTCAAGGTTGTCTTTTCCTGCTTGTTTGCCCTGCTGTGGCTGAGCTTTCCCCTCGAGCGGCTGGTGCCAACGTCCGTCAGCACCCCGCTTTTGTGGATCAGCTATTCGTGGCTCGGCTCGCTGATTTTGCTGGTTTCTGCGTATGTGGGCTCGGACCTGTTCCGGTTGCTGTTGCATGGCGTGTCCCCTGCCCTGCCCGTGGACAACGACCGGAGAACCTGGCTCTTTCGCGTTGCCGATGTCGCGGCGCTTGGCGTTGGCACCTCCCTTTCTGGTTTTTCGCTGTTTCAGGGGGTGCGCAAGCCCATCGTCCGCAACGTCCAGGTCACGCTCGACAAATGGCCCCAATCCCTCTTAGGCTTCCGCATCGTCCAGCTTACCGACGTTCACATCGGACCCATGTTGAGAAAAGACTGGCTCGCCGACATCGTGAAACGGGTCTTGGCCCTGTCTCCTGACCTCATCGTGATCACCGGAGACCTGGTGGACGGCAGCGTCCAACAGCTTCGCCACCACGTCGCTCCCCTGGCCGATTTGCGCGCCCCTCACGGCGTGTTTTTCGTCACCGGCAACCACGAATACTATTCCGGCGTCGATGCCTGGTTGGCCGAGGTCACGCGTCTGGGCATTCGCGTGCTGCGCAACGAACACGTTACCCTCTCCGCACCAAGCGGCACCCAGCCAGGCCCCGAGCCCACCGGCTTCGACCTGGTCGGTGTGGACGATTTTCACGCCCACATGTTCCCCGGCCACGGCGCGGATTTGACAAAAGCCCTCGCCGGTCGCGATGACCGCCGGCCCGCCGTCCTTTTGGCGCACCAACCCGCTGCTGTCCTCGAAGCCGCCGAACGCGGGATTGATTTGCAGCTCTCTGGACACACCCATGCCGGGCAGATTTGGCCCTGGGGGTATTTGGTCCGCCTGCAACAGCCCTATGTTTTCGGGCTTCACCGCCTCCGTTCCACCCAAATCTACGTCAGCGCAGGAACCGGCTATTGGGGCCCCCCCATGCGCCTCGGCTCCCAAAGCGAAATCACCCTCATCACCCTATCCCCCCAACAAAAACCCTAAACCCCCGAATCACCCCTGGGGGTCCCCCTGTCTTCCGCCAAACCCACCTTTTGTGCTGCGAACATCTTGGCTCCGTTTTTGATGGACATGAGTTAAGAAACCACCTCCAAGTAGAACTGCCTTCGAGGCTGTACCAAGGGTCGTTGCACCCGATTGTGCGGCATTTGGTCCCACGTTCGTCCATCAAGAAGGCGACCTGCTTGCTTCTTGTTCGTCCCGCCCCATTGTTTGAAAAAGAACGGCACTCCTGCTCGACGACATTGATCGCGTAGGTCTTTCGCCCATGCTGCATCCATCGGGCGAGCCTTCGGACCGGACTCCCCACCAACGATGACCCAATCTATCTTGAGCAAGTCCAGGCCGGGCAAGGGTCCAAGCAGCGGCTCCAGAGATAGAAACTTGGTTTTCGCGCCGGTGAAACGAAGGTCGTCGATGCGTGTTCGGTACAGGTCACTCTCTACACTGACACCCATCCAGATGTTGGGTGCCCACGACAGCTTGGCATCGACTTCTGCCAGTCGTCCCGACCGTTTCGTCAGCACTTGGAAAGTGTGCCAAGAAGCGCGCCTCATCACATCGAACACGCGCTGGATGTATGTGACGGGTACATCCTGATGGAATAAGTCGCTCATTGAATTGACGAAGATGGTTTGCGGCTTTTTCCATCGGAGCGGAAGCTCCAGCATATGAGGCTGTAGGGTGAGTTGAAACCCGTCACGATAATTGTCCTGTCCCATCGCTTGAAGGCGCTCCGCCATACGCTCGGCGTAGCAGTGCTTGCAACCTGGGCTTATCTTGGTGCAACCCGTCACTGGGTTCCACGTCGATTGAGTCCACTCAATTCCAGATCCAAGTGCCATTATTGCTCTACCTTGCGAAGGAGATGATCTGCAATCCGAAGCGCAATGGGAGCGCCGGTTTCGTTTGCAGCCGCAAAACAAAGAAGGTACAGAGGACAGTTCGACGAATTGTGCAGAACCCTCGGCTTGCTAGCGACACCGGCAAACACCGACCTCAACCGATCATTGAAATAGCACCCGATCGTCTCCGTCGTTGCTTTTACGATCTGCTGCTGGGGTGGTTCAAACAGAGAACTCTGTCTGCTCGTCTCAACTCGATAGAACTCGTCATACCAATCTTTTCTGCCGAGCAGCAGATCCAGCCGATGACGCCATGCCGCTGGAATATCACCGGTGTTTTTGAGCAAGCGCACGACGCCAATACCGAGAGGAAAGAGCAGCCACATGTCGATGGCTTTGGTCGCAGCAACTGCGGCGATGGTGTCCCATTCGACCTGCATGCCGTAGGGATCAAGAAACAGGACTGCGCGCTCATCGCGCCACCGTTGTTTGTCGCCGCACAGCTTTTGGATCTCGGTATTTGCGTCCCCCTGGCGCACATCAATCGCATTTGACAGCATCGGAAACTCCGACCGAAGTGCTGCAAGTTGTTCGCATCGTTCGGGGCTGCGCTCGATGAAAACATAGTGCTCGAATGGGGGATCACACTTCAGGGCAAGCCGAGCAGACCCATCCCGTAGACCTTGCGGTTCGTCCCCCGCAAGGTCCGGTAGTAGCAAGGTTTGGTCTGGCTGATTCAGTTCGTCGTCTCGTCGCGCCGTGCGGTATCCGGTTCCCGCAAAGGCATCCATATACACTTTCCGAAAAGGTCTTTCCGCCGTCGGCTTATGTTGCAACGCCTTGGTGTAGGCAGCCAAATAACGTTCAATTATCTTTAGCTTGGTGGATGTCCAGTCGCCGCCAAAGGCGTGGACATTTCCTTGCGTGGTCTGTGATTGGCGAAGGCTCATTGCGGAACTATACATACAATCGGACTACTGGCGACCCTGACTTGCGTTTCGTCCATCGTCCCCTCCCTGCAGCAATGGGATGCGACAGAAGATGTCAGGCGTTTCGGCGAGAGCTTTAGGGGGTTGGTGTGGGGGGTTTGCGTTTTTTGCGGGTCGCGGACAGAAACTCGGCAAAGGGGCGCACCACCGATTCCACCTCGGGTATGCGCGACGCCACGCTTTGCCCGATGCCGTAAAACAGGTACCCCCCTTCGTTGGCCTCGCTGCTGCCTTCTGCCAACGTGTCGTCCGCAAGCTCCAAAATCTGCCGCGCCACATCCGCCAAGGGCTGCATCGACGAGACCAACTTGCAATCCGCCAGTACGTCGTCCGCCGAGACCCCCGGAACAGACCAGTTGTATTTCTTGGCCACCTCGGCAATCTGAAGCAGGTACGGCTCGGCCCCCCGTCGCCCGCGCGTCAGCTTCGCGCGCTCCTCTGCCGACAGGTTGACGCAAAACGTCTTCATCCATCCCAGCACGTCTTGCAATTGCTTGAGCCGTTTGTCGAACTCCGCACTCGAAGGCACCTTGTCGCCGACTTTGTTTTCCATCGCCATTCCTTTCTGGTTGTGAGCGTTTCTGCCCAGGGACTCTTCGTCCCGCCGTTGTGACGCGCGGAACATAGCAAATGGAAACCGGTTTCGCCAACGCTTGGCACCCCGAAAGCCAACGCTTGGCACCCCGAAAGCCAACGCTTGGCACCCCGAAAGCCAACGCTTG
>DAOLIT010000136.1:8015-8552 GCA_035328405.1 Pseudomonadota bacterium
GCACCCCGAAAGAGGACCCTTGGCCCACACGAAGCCAACCTTTGGCCTTCCGAAGCCAACTGTTTTGGCACAAACCGGCCTCTGTTTGGCCCCTGCAAGGCCGACCTTGGGCCTGCCCCAAGCCGACCCTTGGCTTTCGACACAGAAGCCCTTGGCCTTCCAAGGCCAACTGTTTTGGCCTGCATCGGCCAACCCTTGGCCTCCCCCACCCCAAACCCTGGCTTTCGGCAGGTCCCCCGAAAGCCCGGAGCCCGAAAACCTTTGCCCCCGCCAAAGTCAACCTCTGGCCACCCAAGAGCCCTCCCTTGGCCCCCGCAAGCCCACCCCGTTCCACGCGCCAAGTCCGCATAACACAAAAGTCCCAAGTTGTTCCAAAAGGACCGCCCAACGGGCCCCCTTCCTCATTGCGAGCTTGCCCTCGCCGTCAGGCGGGGGGAAGGGCCGGGGATGGAGACTTGCCCTCGCCGAAGGCGGGGGTTTCCCCCTTAGAGATTGCCCATCACCGCGATCGACTCGATCTGCCACCCTTGGCGGGAA
>DAOLIT010000137.1:0-8002 GCA_035328405.1 Pseudomonadota bacterium
GGAACAGGAGCTTCTCGACGGAGCCCGTTGTTGCCGCGCCTCCTGCGCCGCCCGTTCCGGCTGCGCTGGCCGCGTCCATGGCGGCGGTTCCGGCGGGTGCCAGCCTGTCGATGGTCTATGACTACTGCCTGCAAAAACAACGCGAAGGAATGGGAGACGCCGCGCAGCGTTGTTACGACGAGCTCGTGCCCAACGCGCTCCGCAGCAGCGGCATGCAGGAAAACGACATTGCGCTCGTCACGTCGCAGCTGCGCCGGTATCCGAATCCCGCTGTCGCGGTGCCTTGGTTTTCGCAACAGCGCATCGTTGAAAAACGCAACACGGGGCTTTGGGCCGCAGGGTTGACGCTGTGGCTGTCTGCGTTGGTTCCGGCGGTCGTTATGGGGCCGCTCTACGCGGAAAATCCGGTGTACGGAGAGCGCGCCGACCTGGAGACCGTCCAGAAGATCCACTACACGCTCATGATTCCCGTGGTCGGCCCCTTCATCAGCGGCATTTGGTTGCCACTCGTGTCGAGCGACAGGACCTATGTCGGCATCCATTACACCGTGCCCTGGGTCGTCGCCGATGGGTTGGCCCAGCTTGCAGGCATCACGATGCTCATCGCCGGGGCGCAAACCACCCGCTACCGCCTGCCCCCCGGTGCCTCGCAAATCGTCCGCTCGCTGCAAATCGTCCCCCTAAGAACCCCCGAAACCACCGGCCTCGCCCTCTCCGGTCGCTTCTAGCCCGTTCCCACACAGAAACGACTGCGGTGGGCGCGGGACGGAATCGAGCGTGCTCACAACCAGTAGGCTGCTGCGCTCGCCCGCCTGGGTCCTCGCCCGACACAAATCTGGGGCTACGTTTCTTTAGGGGAACGAGTTACAACTTGTAGAAGTAGACGGCGTTTGCGCCGGAGTCGGGGACGGCGAGGACTTTGCCGATGGGGTCCCAGCCCAGGTCGGCTGCGGTGGTGGCACCGTCTTGGCCGACGTTCCGCACGATCGCATGGGCACCGGTTGTGGGATTGACTCCATAGACGACCTTGTCCGCCGGAGAGCTGATCATGTAGAGGCCGGAAGTGTCTTTCTCGATGCCCTGGTAGGCGAGCGACGTTTTTGTGCTGTCGTAGATTCGCTTGAGGCCGGAACCATCCAGGTTGCAGGTGCTGATGCCGCCCACTTTTGTGATGACTTGGTTGATGCCCGCTTCGGCGAGAATGACCTTGCTGCCGTCGATGTAAATGCCGCTGGGACCTTGCAGCGTGTCGGGCGCGATGATCTCGGTTTCTTTGGCACCGGCGGCAAAGGGCGCATTCCATTTGAGCGCGCGGCGACCCGTTGCATCGGCGGCGTAGATGTTGCCACTCCCATCCACTGCCACATCGATCAGGAAGGCTGGATAGCCCAAGAGCGCCGCCATTCCTTTGGCCACGACCTGCGCGCTCTGAACGGGAGCCACGCCTGTCGGATTCGCGACATCAATGGCCCAGAGTTTGTCGATGTCTCCGACGTACAATTTGCCGCCCGCGATTCGCATGCCAAACGGTGCGGACAATTTTTGCGCGGCAGTCTCGGGATACCAGGAGTGGTTGGGACTAGACAGATTGGCTGGAACCTTCGAGATGGAGGCTTTGGTGTCCCGGAAGCCTTTGGGGTCGGTCAAGTTGGACGTGATGACGTTCGAGACGTACCACGCTTGGCTCACCGAATCCCAATGCACCGAGGACGGCTGCTGAAAGCCCGTCAATTTGGTCGGCGGCAGCGCACCGGCCAGATCGGGCTGCGCAACCGCCATGTCGCCGGTTTGATTGTTGGCGAGGTCGTTTTCAACGGCCAAATCTTGGGTGTTGGGATCTGTGCCTGGATCACTGCCATCGCAATTGAGCAGCGCCACCGAAGCGATCGCTGCCGTCGCAACACCGAAAAGAGCAAGCGTAAGTTTCTTCATGTTGGAAAGTCTCCTTGAGAGGAACGGACCGACAGAACGCGGCCCGACGGACCCTGCGGATTATAGCGTGCGAAAAACCAGAGTTGATGCTGTTTTGCCGTGTGACCAAGTGCCCCGACCATTGCCAGGCTTGTGGTCAGGCCTTTTGGGCCCGCAAGGTCACACCGCCCCGTGTTTCTGCTTCCGCCAAGTCGTCGCCCTCGATCCAAGTCCAAGGCAACGCGGCCACTTTGGGCAAATACCCTCGGACGATCCGAGACGTGAAGCCGGGCAGGTAACGCATGCCAAAACCAAACATCGCACCAAACCAGCGATCCATGCGGTCGTGTCTTGGGCAGACTTTTTCAATCGCAAAACCAGCTTGGCGCAGGCGCGACGCGAGCAGCTCTGCGGTGTAACGGCGTTCGTGGCCCATCACTTTGTCGTAGTACGTGAAGTAGGCGGGGTTTAAGGGACACGACAAGAACAGGTGGCCGCCTTTCGCCAGCACGCGAGCCACTTCCGCAAGAAGGGTTTGGTCATCGGCAACGTGTTCGATCACCTCGAACAGGCAGACGAGATCGAACCGCCCGTCTTCGTAAGGCAAAGGGCACGTTGCCTTGACACAATGCCCGCCCTCTTTTGCGAGTGCTGAGAGAGCCACCTGCGACAAATCGACAAAGTGCGTTCCCAAAATAGGGACATGCGGAAACATGCCGGGCCCGATTTCGAGCGTCCGATCGGGACTGGCTTTGTACAGCGGCTCAATTTCGGTCCAGGCGTGTGTCCAGCCTTCACACGGAAACAGTTCGTAGTGAACCCACAGGTCTTCGTAGATGGCGCGGTTTCGATCAATTGCAGTGGCAGTGACCGTGGCGCTGGCTGTTGCGCTGCTCGTGGCGGTGTTCATGCGCCGAAACTAGCCCAAGTCCGCTCAGCACGACGCAATTTTCCAGCGGGAAACGTCGAGACCTTTCCACGACACCTCAAGTTTTTGCTCGGCTGTGGTTTGGTGCCCGTGATGCTTGGCAAATGAGCGCGTGCGGACTAACCTACGGGGTCCATGGCACAAGACCTCACAGCAATTCTTCTGCCGCTGCCCCCTCGCGGACACGGCCCAGACACCCTGATCAATCTCATCGCGCAGAACTCACAGAGTCCAGTGTGGGTGCGCATTACACCGCTCGAGAAAGTGGACATCCAACAACTGGAAGTGATGGATGGAAAGACCGGTCTGCCAGCGGTTTCTCCTGCGCTGCTGGTGTCGCTGTCGCAAAACGGCGGCAAGGCGATGTTTGTCCACGTGAACCATCCAGGCAAACAAGCCCTGCTCCACGCTTTCGAGGACGGCATCGAGGTCGCGAGTTATTCAGGCGAACCCACAGACGAGTTCGCCGAGGAATTTCACAAACTCGCCGGCCACTTTGTCGATGAGGTGGTAGCCGCAGATGACGGAACGCGCATCGGCTTCGGTCAAGCGGCGACGCACTCGGCGGCGATCGTGCGGGGCCGTTTGTTGACCGTTCCACCGGGCACGCCGACAGGTTTGGGATCGTTTTCGTTCCACGATCGGGGTTTTGACGCTCCGTCGAACCTGATCGTGACCAGCGATGACGAAGATGAAGCGGATACGGCTCGAGCGGCGCTGTTTGCATTCGATGGCAACTTGATTCACCAAGCGTTTGGTCAAGTTCCCGGCACCCAACTTGCGCAGGTGATTGGGAGTGCTCCCGAAGAAGTGCTTGGGCCGCTCATGGAACTGCGTGATCCGACGGCGAAAGCACTTGGACAGGCCAAAAATCCGCCGCTGCAATCCAAGGATCACCCGGCCTGGCACACGCATGCGTTCGAGCTACTGGCGCTCTCACACGCAGGTGTTTTTGCCGGTGGAGACACCGTGAAGTTTTTGGACCAAAAACTGTTGGCGATTTTGAGCATCGGCGATGCAACTCCGATCGTCGATTCAGACGATGCCGAGGACTTGGAGTCCTTGCCGAGCATTCTCGATGCCATGATCGAAGTTCTGCCGTGCCCGAAACCGCCCGGTGGATACGGACCCCTTTTTGAGAACATCGGCCCCGATGAGATAGGCGCGCTCGTGCCTTGGGCACAACCCGGACAGCCGTATGACGGAGCGGTGTTTTTGCTAAAGCCGGACAGGCTGTTGCAGCTTGCGCGTGGGTTCGACGCAAACCGTCTGGCGCAGCGGCTCGAAAAGTTTTGCCGCGCTTTTTACAGCGCCAAGATGGGCGACGACGTGAACGAAGACGCCTACGTCGCTTGGCGTTCCAGTTGGGAAGAGAAGAGCCAGAAAGACATCGAACGACTGCTCTTGGCCTGGGCGGAAATGCGCGTGACGTTGGAAGTTGCGTCGCAAAACCGTCTCAATGTCGGCGTGGTCGTGTACGGCTGACAGACAACGGTTCATCCCGGCGCGAAGCCGGGCCTGTCTCTGCCAAAGAAAACGGATTTCCAGGCCGGCTACCTTGTCGGCCCTTGTAGAAACTGTTTGGGAAGATGCCGCGAAAGCGAGCGTCTGAGAGGTGAGCCGGTCTGAAACGACCGGCTGAAGGAAGCCGGCCCGTAACGACCTGCTGAAGGTGGGTTTTAGTACGACGGTCGCGAACCGCGTCCGCCGCCGCCTCGACGATCGCCACCGCCGCCGTGCCGACCACCACCACCGCCACCGCCCCGGTGTCCACCACCGCCCTCTTCGCGAGGACGAGCCTCATTGACCGTCAGAGGCCGTCCGCCTTTGACCTGGCCGTTGAGTCCGCTGATGGCGGCTTGCGCCTCGGCGTCCGTCTCCATTTCCACGAAGCCAAAGCCCTTGCTGCGGCCCGTCATGCGATCTTCGATGACTTGCGCGCTGCGGACTGCTCCGTAGGCGTGGAACATCTCCGTAAGCTGCTCGCTGGTGGTGCTGTACGAAAGGTTCCCGACGTAAAGTTTTGTGCCCATGCTGTCTCTCCTTGTCCTAGTAACGTGTTTCTTCTGATTTGAAAGCCGAGCGGCGGTCAAGATGTGTACAAGGCGGCACAGGCAGTCGAGACATGTAGGAGAAGCTCAATCGGCAACTGTTGCGGGACCTTTTTCACGAACGAACGAACCAAGCTGGCCTCACTACCGAAAGCTATCGCCATCGCGCGCATTTTGGCAAGTGTTTCTTGAGAAGCCCACGCCTCGATTGCACAGTCCGGGTCGCTTCGCGTAGTTTGTTTTGCGGCAATGTCGGCGACAAACGAACAAACTTCCCCATCTTCACCTACCTCAGCTTCTTTTTCTTTTTCACCTTCACCTGTGGTCCAAAAAACCCCGGTTGCGTTTTTTTCGGGTGCTTTGTGCGCAGGTTTTTTGGTTTGCGCAGCCGATGTGTTGTTGGCATCTGTGCGCACATCGATCCCTGTGGCGGCGTTCCTTTCGTCTCTTCTGTGCGAAGCCAGCCTCGGTGGTTTGGTCGCACTTGGTCCGGCGGTGGGTTTGGCCGTGTTGTTTTCCGCCGTTCCGCGCGTGTTTGGCCCCGACTATCCGACGCGAGCAGTGTCTTTGGTTCGCAACGAAAATAGCGATCGCAAAGCCACCGCTTGGTTTTGCGCCGGTCTGCTCGCGCTCCTTTTATATGCCGCCGTGCTGTACGGGTACGTGCGCTTCGTCGCATTCGACATGGCGAACAAACGCAACGGAGCACTTTCGACTGCGCTCGTTGCCCTCGCTGCGATCGCGATCACGTTTCCGTTTTCCGTGCCTTTTTATCCCGTCTGTCATCGTCTGGCCGGTCTTCTCTTGCCCAGGCCGCGCCTCTTGTGGTTTTCCGGTCTGCTCGCGCTGCTTGGAGCCATGTGTGCGACGGCGATTCTTCTGTCGATCGATTGGCGCATCCTGCACTTTGGCCCCTGGAAAGTCGCTTTGGTGTGGCTTTGTCTGCTCTTTGGGTTTTCGCATGTGCTCGCGCGCAGAAAAAAACCGCTTCTCTTTGGTGCAGCCGCTTTGGCTTTGATTTTGGGCGGCTTGGCTTTCTCCGTCGCTGATTTCGGTCGCCAGCCTGAATCGGTCGCCCTTTTGGCTGAACAAACCGCCGCTGGCCGTCCCCTGCTCTTGCTGGCCCGCCGAGCCTTCGATGCCGATCGCGATGGATATTCCCGCCGCTTTGGTGGAGGCGATTGCGACGACAAAAACGCGAACCTTCACCCTGGTGCCGATGACGAGCCCGGCAATGGTATCGACGAAGATTGCGACGGTGCCGATACCGAAAAAATCGCGGCACCCGCGCCTCCCGAAAAAGCCGCCATCCCCACTTCCACGGAACCGCCCGCAAAGAAAGAAACCGCCGATTCCTTATGGAAAGGCAATTGGCTCATCGTGACCGTGGACACGCTTCGCGCCGATCGCATTCGCAAAGAAACCGCGCCCCACCTGACCGAGCTTGCCCAAAAGGGCGTCCTTTTTTCCAACGTGTACGCCCAGGCCCCCAACACGCCGCGCAGTTTTCCCTCTTTTTTGACCTCGCGTCTTCCGTCTGAAGTCCACTTCGTCAAGCAGAGCTAC
The DNA here is from genome assembly GCA_035328405.1 of Pseudomonadota bacterium. Lineage (GTDB taxonomy): Bacteria > Myxococcota_A > Polyangia > Palsa-1104 > JAEUJZ01 > JAEUKA01. The sequence continues at coordinate 6,457 of DAOLIT010000137.1, forward strand.
AATTTTTCGCCCCTCACCGGGAAAGACCCGACCCTGTTTACCGCTCTCCACGATGCCGGTCTTCACACCGTCGGCCTTTTTTCCCACTTCTATTTGGACAAGAAAACCGGCCTCCACTTGGGTTTCGAGGTCTATGAAAACGATGCGGCCCAAACCCTCCACGATTCCAACAGCGACATCCCCGAACCCCGCATCACCGAGCGCGTGATTGCCCACCTTCGCGCGCTTTCCGCCCAAAAACAGGCCGGCAAACAAACCCGTCCTTTTGTTCTGTGGACGCACCTGTTTGGTCCCCACAGCACCTATATGGACCACCCCGAATTTCCGGTCGGCAAAGGCTTCAAGTACCTCCGCGAACGCTACGATGCCGAAGTCCAATTCACCGATCTCCACATCGGCAAGATCCTTTCTGCACTGGCCGAGACCGGTCTTGCCGATGACACCGCCATCGTCGTTTTCTCGGATCACGGCGAAGCCTTCGGCGAGCACAAACTGAACGGAGAACCCCTCTACTTTCACGGAGAGTCCCTTTATAACGAGGTCCTCAAGGTTCCCCTCCTTTTCTACCTTCCCAAACAGGGCCTTCCCGCCCAAGTCATTTCCGAGCGAGTCCGCCTCATCGACATGGCCCCCACCGTCCTCGCCCTGTCTGGCATCGCGCCGCCTTCCACCTTCCGGGGTCAATCCCTGGTTCCGTGGATGTTCGGCAAAGCCCCCAAAGTCAACCTCCCCGCCCTTGCCGAAATGCTCCCCTGCACAGCCTGGCCCAAAAACGAGCGCGTCTATGTCGATACCCTCGATGGAGTCGAATACGCCCTCTACGCCAAATACACCGACAACCTAAACGAGCTATTTGACCTCACCCAAGACCCCACGCAACAAAAAAACCTCGCCCCCCAAAAGCCCAACCAACTCTCCACCCTCAAAAAAAACCTACAACGCTTTTTGCAGCGATAATCAGCGGCAGGCAAGGGCGGGGACCCTTGCCTATGATGTAAGGTTGCGCCGCAACTTGTCCCGCACGTCCAATGGAATTTCAACATGGATTCGGTCTGGCTCTATCCGATAACCATGAAAAGCACCCTGGTTGTCAGGTTGAAATTCGTAGTATTTACCCCAATAGAAAGAATATCTTTGTTTCTTCCCTCAAAGTATGGTTGTCTGTTCAAATAGCGCAGTAAAAAATTCCGTGCGTCGCAATTTTTGGCTTCTCCACGCTCGATCCATCCTTGCATGGACAAATCCTTGGTCAAAGGCAATTGCATGAATTGGGCAGCTTTGTAAAAAACAGCACTTTGACCCAAATGCGTATTTAGTCTCTTGATCGTAGAAACCAATTCATTCATCAAGCAAGCGGCATCATGGGGAGTCTTTCCCTGGCCAACAAACGAGCGTTCATTGATGAACACGCGTGGCGTCATAGAAGCTCCATCAAGTCTTGTTCTGCTTGGTCAAAGAAGCCTGCAGGCCAATCGCTGATCCGGCCCTCCTCTTTCAGATGGTCACAAACGGCGTTCCCGAGGAACAAATAGGCGTGGGCCGACCA
>DAOLIT010000138.1:0-4945 GCA_035328405.1 Pseudomonadota bacterium
CGAACAAACCCTCAAACACCGCCCCGACGTCATCATCATGGACATCATGATGCCGGGCAAAGGTTGACAGCGACGGGGGCATGCGTTTTTTGGAGGCTCGTGGTCCTTTGGGGGGCCGCTTGGCACGGAGGCATGAATCGGTACTAGGACACCCAAAGGTTGTTTCGACGGCATGCCCGGTCGAGGCTACTTGCCGCAATTTGGCAGGATGGTCAGCCCCTCCTCCTCTTCATCGTTGGGTACCACCAGATCCAAGCGGCCATCGACGTTCAAATCACCGATGGCAATGCCCATTCAATGCAGGAAAAAAGAATCAGAGACCCGATCTTTCAGTTGGTCTTCACCAACACATCGCACGGCACCGGTCCCTTCCCACCTTCCCAAAGTCGATTTGGGGCCAGTTGGCCGGTGTATCGCAATCACTATTCAGGCACGATTGTGCCCACCAATTGGTTTGCAAGGTATACCTTGATTCCATCAATGATTCCGGTTGGATGACTGTTGATTTGGAGGTCTGGGTCTACGATCTTATGCTGAATAGTCGAATCTCTGTAAAATCGTCCACTTCTATCCACCCAACCGAAACATGTATCCTCACGATACATTTTCCAATCTTTCCGAATGCGCATCACTTCATTCCCTGGTTGCACAATAACGCCATCCAGATTGATCTCTCTCGATGCAATAATAGAACCTGCATAATGACATACAGCAGCAGATTTTTCCTCAATATGGCCAAGGACGAGGCACAATATTTTGACAGGAATCCAAGACAGACAGATTCGACCGATTAGCAATGGAAGATGCACGGGAAGGATGAAGATGAGGGCCATCAAGCCGACGGCTTCTTGCAAGCCATCCATGAATCGATACAACCAGCGAACGAGGGGGGTTTCAAAGATGAAGGTGACGATTGCAGCAAAAATCGCGAATCCCAGGGCTACGCCATCCGCTGTCAGCGCGTTTCCGGGGCGTGGCGATTGGAATGCAAACCAGATCAAACCAACAACACCGCCCCACATTGCACTGGCGAGCAACGCCAACAACAGTCCAACAATCCCAGCGACACCTGATAACAGGCTTTCTTTCAAACCGCGCATGGTTCCCCTCCTCGAATGAGATCAGCCCTTGAGCACATGTGCAAACGCGATCAGCATACTCCAATCGCTCGCTCAAAAGGAAGACGCAGGGTAGGGATGGTTGTTGCGCAGAAAACGCAAGGAAGCGTTCGGAGCCTCAAGGCGAAGCTGGCCTGAGGATGCGGCTGATGCTGAGATCAAGTTGACTACGCAGGCCTACAAGCAGACTGTCAATGTCTTTGTGCGGGAGCCTCAATCGTGCTTGCAGTCTGTTTCGCAGTCCGGACAGGAGTTGTGTGCGCGCGTCGTCGAGCCATCGCTTCACAGAAGAGCGATTTACTCGATAGAGACTTGCAATCTTTTCGAGCGTTAGTCCATCGAGGAGGTGCATCCGCAGGACGTTCACCCGGTTGGGAGGCAACCCCGCGATGGCATCCGCAAGCGCCTGTTTGATGTCCGATTTGTGTTGCTGCCGAAGAAGGGTCTGTTCAGGACTCCCAACCAGGGGGAGTACCGCGAGGGAGGCTTCCTCAAGCGGCTGATGGCACTCACGTTGCCGACTACGCCGCAACGTGAGGGCAGTACGTACCGCAACCACGCGCAGCCAACTCTTGAGCGAACCGCGACCATCGTAGCGGGCAATTTTCGGTGTCTTTTGGGTCGAATCTGGCTGCGCGACAAACAGGTCTTCGCGCAGGTGTTGGCACAGTTCATCGATGACTGCTGGCGACCCCTCGGAACGGCGCAAAAGGGTCGCTACTTTGCGCAAGTAGTGCAACTCGAATAGATCGATGGCCCCCGGAATATGGTGCTGACATGCACAGGCCAGATAGAGGTCACAGTGATGCACTGTATGCAAACTGGTCAGTGTAACAACACCGTCTTGCAGGGGTGCATGCTCAGCGAGATGAGCAATGAATACAGACGGTGGCAGTTCCAGCGGGGGCCAAGCTGTCTGTGCGCTGGCCACGAACCCTGTTAGCGCGGTCTCAAGCGCAACGGCGTCTATCTGAATGGCGCTGCAGCAGTGAGCACGAAAGACCTTCGCAAATGCTGGGAGTTCACGCATTTGGAGTACAATGTTCGCACGGAATGGAAGCGTGTGTCAGCGAAAACACTGTGGCCGGATTCCTGGATGGCCGCCTTTCGCGCGAGGAATCAGCACTTCTTCAGGAACATGTTCTGGGCTGTTCAAGCTGCCGCTTATTGCTGGTTGCACTTGCGTCGGGCACTTCGCTGTCGATCGTCTCAGAGGAATCCACCACAGACTCCACCGATGCAATGGGAGAGTCGGGTGTTGCGAGAGATTCGTTCATCGGTGTTGACCAAGATGTCTCTGTGTATGTGCCCCCCAAACAGATCGATGAATATCGCATCCTCGGCTTGTTGGGACAGGGAAGCATGGGCCGTGTCTTTTTTGGGCGCGACACACGTCTGGACCGTCTGGTCGCAATGAAATTCCTCAACACAAACATGGAACAGCAGCATGACGGACGACTCTTGATTGAAGCTCGTGCCATTGCTCGGATTCAACACTCCAACGTTGTGGTCATCTATCGTGTTGGTGAACACAATGGTCAACTGTACCTTGTCTCGGAGTTTGTACGCGGGCTAAGCCTCGATCGAATCTCGAAACCACAGCCTTGGCCACAGGTACATGCGATCGGAGTGGCGCTCACGCGGGGACTGCGCGAGGCACACCACCAGGGCATCCTGCACCGAGATATCAAGCCCGCAAACGCCATGCTGACGCCCAACGGGTCCGTCAAACTTCTCGACTTTGGGTTGGCCAAACTGGCGCACACCCACGACTCGGCGCTGGATGGCGCTGAGGGCCGGCCCGCAGAGATGTTTGTCTCACATGAACAGGGGCCCCCACACGACCAAAGTCGCAACAACATTGGGGTACTCACCAAAAGCGGGGCACTCGTTGGTACGCCGCGATACATGGCACCTGAACTATGGCGGGGGGATGCCATGCCGCCCAATGCCCAATCGATCAAGTGTGTCAGCAGCAACAGGGGAGGTGCGTTCCTGCGAAACCTGGTTGGCGAGAACTGCCCCCCATGAAGGTCCCACGCGGTTTCACATGTGCGGCCTATGTACCGGATGCGGTGTATGTCTTTGGCGGAGCGATGGAAGCCGACCCCAAGATCGGATTCATTCCCCCCATCGCGTCCGTCGAGAAGTTCGACTTCACCACGCAGCGCTGGACGGATGTGACTGGAATGCCTACCCCGACGCTTGCCTCTCGCTGCGTGAGCCTGGACAACAAGATTTATGTCCTCGGCGGTCGGGTCCCCATTGACAGCAACACGAGCGTCAACTCGAACGTCGTGCAGGTATTCGATTCGACCCGGCATAGCTGGTCGGCTGCACCACGCATGAATCGTCGGCGCGCCTGGTTTGGAGCGGCGGTATTGAACAGGCGCATCTATGCAATCGGTGGGGTTGGCCAACGAACAGAGGACTCGAAGAACGGATATCTTGATAGTGCAGAGGTGTATGACCCAGAGCAGGCGGTATGGACCCTCCTTCCTCACAAACTCGCCATCGGTCGATATATGCTCGGGGCCACAGCCCAATCCGGGGGTCTCTACGTGGTAGGGGGAAGTACATTTCTCGATCCTGATGATCACAGATCGGGCAAAGGCATTGATTTGATCGAGGAACTTGAAGAGAAACGGGGTTCCTTTCGAATACGCGGCCACCTACCACAGGAGATCCGAGAAATGGAGGTATTCCCAATGGATTCTGAATCCCTCTTGCTCACCTGCAAATCCCATGTGTTTCGCTTGTCACTCCACGATGGATCGCTTGCAGAAACAGCCGACGCGCCACCTCATGTCGCCAGTCACGACACAGCGATCGTGCTCACGCCTCACGGACTGTTCCTCGTTGGTGGAGGCGGTTGGGGCAACAACACTGCCGCCGCTTTCCTCTACATCATTCCCCCGAAAGAGGAGTTCAAGAGGATTTTCAAGCGGGATTTCCTGTGACGCCGTTTCTTGTCCCAGGAGCCCACGGGACGACCCCCGTCACGCTTCTTTTTGTTCGTCCTCGTCTTCTTCTTCGCCAAACAGGATGCCGACGTGGAGTTCCACCAAGCCCAAAGCCAAGCCCCGCCACACGCCCCAACCGTTCGACGAAGGCCCGCGCCCCCTTCCCCCAAACGCCCTGACCGTTTAGCGGGAGCGCCGGGGCTTCGTCGGCTGCTTGGGCAAGCCTGCGCCAGGCCCGATCTTGGGCAGGAAATTGAGCCATTGCCGGGCGGCTTGGGTCGTCGGGTGGGCTTCCCCCAAACCACGGGCCAGGATCGACACCGCTTCTTCAGCCGTCTTTCGCGCTTGGGGCAGGTTCAACCTGGCTTGCACCTGAGCCAGCAGGTACAGGATCTGGCCTACGTCTGGATGGGCCGGACCGTGGACTCGGGTCGCGATCACTTGGGCCCGATGCAAAAGCGGCAGCGCATCTCTTGCCGTGGCCGTGGCCGTCGTCGATTGAGCCGCCAGCACCACGGCCAAGTTGGCCAGCGTCGGACAGAGCGAAGGATGGTCTTTCCCCAACGCTTTCTCTTTGAGAGTCAAGGTGCGGCGCAGCAGCGTCTCGGCCTCGGCGTACTTGCCTTGTGATTGGAGCACGCTCGCCAAGTTGTTCAGCGAGGTGCCGTAGGAGGGATGCTCGACACCCAGTGCTTTCTCTTGGAGAGTCAAGGTGCGGCGCAGCAGCGTCTCGGCCTCAGCGTACTTGCCTTGTGATTGGAGCACGCTCGCCAAGTTGTTCAGCGAGGTGCCGTAGGAGGGATGCTCGACACCCAGTGCTTTCTCTTGGAGAGTCAAGGTGCGGCGCAGCAGCGTCTCGGCCTC
>DAOLIT010000138.1:5045-7996 GCA_035328405.1 Pseudomonadota bacterium
CACCCAGTGCTTTCTCTTGGAGAGTCAAGGTGCGGCGCAGCAGCGTCTCGGCCTCAGCGTACTTGCCTTGTGATTGGAGCACGCGCGCCAGGGCATGCAGGGACTGTGCATAGAAGGCATGCTCGGTTCCGAAGACCTGTTCCACGAGCGGCAGGGTGGCGCGCAGCAGCTTTTCCGCTTCGCCGTAGCGACCCGCTTGGACCAGGACCTGCCCCACAAGAACCTCCGTTTCGCACCTCGTCAGGTTTCTTGCTCGATCAGGGTCTTCGTTTGGGGCCCGATCTTGGGGAATCAGGTGGCCTTGGTCTTGGCACCAGCGCAGGAGGGCTTCCGCCCGTGCGAGATGGCCCAGTCTGAGTTCCAACGCGGCCTCTATCGCCTGCCGGCGGATGCGTTCCGCGAGGGGCCCTGGCGGTCGCAGGTCATAGCGCCCCAGGGCATCCCACGCCTTTTCCCATTCGGCCCGGTCTGACGCATCCAGGGCCTCCTGGAGCAGGGGCGACAGCGGGAGAAGGTCGCCCGAAAACGCGGTGTTCACAAGCATCCCGCCGCCCGTCCCCGTCCCCGTTCCCGCCTCCGTCGAAAGCGACCCAGGCGAGGCAGGCGCAGGGCTTGCCGCCGAAATCCACAGCATCGCAAAGTCACAAAAATCCGGGGCGGTCTGGAGCAAAGGCACGCGAGTCGCCGGATGAATGAACAGAAGCCACGGCACGGCCAGGTCCCGCACGAACAGGTCCCGCTGGACGTTGAGCTGCCGCATCCAATCCGGGGCCGTCCGGCTTTCAATCCCCCACAGCGCCAAGACGCGCACCGGCGTTTTCGCCGCCGCACAAGAATCAAACCAGGCTTTGAGCGCCTCCCACAGGTTCCCCTCTGCCCCCGGCAGCGCGCACACATCGACGGAACGCAACCCCTCCCCCAGGGCGTGCGCGACTTCCTCCAGGATGCCGTCCCGATCCCCACTTGTGGCCGCCTCGACAATTCCCAGGCGAAAGCCGTTCCCGGCGGCTTGCTCGACAAAGCGCCCCAGCCGTTTTCGGTCGAGCGGCGACAGCGGGGCCAAAAGCCCCTGCGGCCTTTCGGTGCCGGGTCCCGGCGTTTCGTCAGGATGGCTCGGAGTGCTTCTGTTGGGCATGCTGAAACTCCGGCAATTCGGCAACCATCGGCACCACGTCGTACCACCCCTGGCCGTTGTACTTGAGCACCAGCCGGTGGTACAGCACGTCCAGGCTTTTGGCGTCGCCTGGGGGGATCTGCTTTTCCTTTGCAAACGCGGCCAGGGTGTCCCAAAAGCCGTTGGCGTTGCACAAGTCCCGCAGCCGCTGCTTTTTCTCTTGCACCGCATACTCCACGTCGGCCAGGGAAAGCGCCTGGCCGTCCGCCACCAGCGCCGCGTTCACCACCAGATCGAGCAGGTCGCGGATCGCCCCCCCAGACACCGCGACCAGCCGGTCCCGCGCCCGTTCATCGGGCAAAAGCCGGTCAAGGTCCATGCGTTTGGCCAGCGCAGCAAGCAGCGCGTTGCGCCCAGGACCCTCGAACGACTCATACGGCTGGCGCGGGTCGCGCAGCCGAACCGTGTTCATCACTTCGCACGGGAAATGCGTGTCGATCTGTTGGGTGTGGGGCCGGTACAGCAGGCCAATCGGCGGCGTCAACAAAAGATTGCAACGAAGTTGCCGGATGCGATCGCCGTTGCGGACCAGAAGCCCGTCGATCACCTCCGGCGCGTACCGGTCCAGGTTGTCGATGACGATCAGCAGCTCTTTCTTGTCTTCCGCCAGGATCTGCGCCGCCCCATCCAGCAGCAGGTTCACGCTGTCGAGCAGCGTCCCCGGAAACTTCTTCAGGGTGCTTTTGATTTCGTCGCGGTGTTTGCTTTCGGCCTTGAAGAGTCCGGTCACGCGCCCAAAGAACTTGGCAAACCACAAAAGCCCCCCCTCTGCTTTCCCGGTGGTCTCGACCTCGACCGACACATCGGTCCCCTTGAGCGTCGTGGAGGTCACCTGCTCGAAGAACTTGAATACCCGCTCGAGCCGGTCTTCTGGCAGGGGCGTTCCTGCTTCCCGAAGGAAGCGTTCGATGCCTTGCACGAGCACCACGAACAGGTCCTCCACCTCGATTCGGTTGGCGTCCATTTGGACGTTCGCCTCCAGGTACAGGCAGCGATACTGCGTCTTGAGCGCGTCTTGCATCCGAAACAGCTCGGTCGTCTTGCCCGCGCCCCGGTGGCTCGCGAACAGAACCTGAAGGAACTGGTCCTGCGGTTTGCCGCAAAACATCCCCAGAAGCTTCCTGGTCGCCCGATCTCCCCGCGCCTGCGAAAAATCCTCCCATCGGTCATCCCCCGCTTGCAGCGGTTGATCTTTCTGGCAGGACCGACCGATGTCCCGGATGGTTCGCGCATACAGCGGGTTGTTTTCCCAGGGCTGGCCCGTTTGGGTCGGTGCCACCCGAACCTCGTCCCGCTTCGCCAGGCTGGACGGTCCCGACGAACCCGCGGTTTCCACAACCGGCAACGGGGCAAGTGCCTGCGACGATTCCGCCCTGACCTGACCTGCCCCGCCCCGGCTTGACCCCGGTCCCGCAGGAGTCGCCACCCGAGGTCCCTTTGGTGCTTTGTGCTTGCTCATGCCCTGGTTCTATCACAACCCCGCCCCAAACACCGCGACCAGTTCCAATCGCCAGGGGCCTGCCGGTGAGCGATTCCGTGCGCGACCGCATCCGCCTGTGTACCGACCTGCACACCCTGCACACCTGGCTCCTCCGCGCCGTTTCCGCCACCACCGCCGAAGAAATCTTCACCGCCGCCTAATCCCTGCCCACCGCCGGAACACCCCGCCCGTTCCCCAAAACCAGAAACCACCCTCCCGCCTGCGGAAGCCCATCACGGAACGCGGCTGCTGCCTTGACTTCGCTATTGTCTTGCACAACGCTCCCCCGCCATGTAC
>DAOLIT010000139.1:0-6899 GCA_035328405.1 Pseudomonadota bacterium
CTCCCCAGCCCGAACCGGGTCCGAAACCAACATCACATTCTCGGGCTTGAGGTCTCTGTGGATGATTCCTTTTTCGTGGGCGGCGGCGAGGGCTTGGGCGGTTTGTTGGCCGATTCGGGCTGCTTCTAAGGGTTTGGGGAGGACGTGGGGTTTGACGTAGCGGTCATAGATAGACTCGCCTTCCAGAAACTCCATGACGATGTAGAGCGAACCGTCGAGTTCCTGGCCAAACTCAAAAATCTCGACGAGGCCGGGATGGCGGATGATGTTGACGGCGCGGGCTTCGTTGAGAAAACGCTTGGCGTATTCCTCGTTTGCGGCAAATTCGCCGTGCATGACTTTGACGGCGGCGCGCCTTCCGATCGTGTGGTGCTCGGCTTCATAGACGATCCCCATGCCGCCCACACCGACTTGCCTGAGCAAGCGGAAATTCCCAAATACGCTGCCAATTCGCGGATCGGTAGAGGCCATGCCGTCTCATGGCGCAAACGGTCAGAAAGCGCCTCGAATAGCTTATCTTAGGGTCCGCAGGAAAAGGAACGGACGTTTTGGATTTGGCCTCGCAAGTGACGGGGCCGCGTGTGCTGAAAAAGGGCGGAGACGTTGAAGAAATGGGGAGGAAGCGGGAACGAAATGGAGACGAAAGGGGGATGATGTAAGGGCGAATGGGGGACGAAAAGGGGGCGACGTAGGGGCGAAAGGGGGGACGAAATGGAGACGAGGTTTTGGGACTACGGATTTTCGATGAGGTACAAACTTCCAATGTGGTACAGGTTCGCGTTTGCGTCGTCCTTGCGACCGGAAACGTAGCCTCGAACCGTGTTGCCATCGACGTAGAGGCTGGGGGAGGAAACCCCCTCTGAACGATTCGAGGAAAATCCGGGGAGTCTGGGGACGAGCACGCCGCCGGTTTTGGTACCGGTTTGCCACGTTTTGCCATCCGAGCTGACCATCAGGCCGACCGAGGCTTTGGAAAGCGCGTTGCGAATCGACACCGGATCTTTTGTGGGGATGTCTTTCAAGGCGGTGTAGGCCAAAAGGTACTGGGTGCCAAACTTGATCACGCTGGGACCGGCGACGCCGCCAGCTTCCTCGGGATTCCCGGCGCGACCGGACAAAACCACGTCTCCCGGAGGGAACGAGGTGCCCCCATCGGGACTCTTGGAGCGCAGAATCTGGAACTTGCAAGTGCCGCCTTCGCAGTTGAGCCCCGCGTAGTACAGGTACACATCGTTGCCATCGACAAAGACGCTGGGGTCAGTGGCACCCCAAGCATCGGGCCTTACGATGTCCGGTTGACCGGCAGTGTAATTCGGTACGCCGATGATGGGTTGCTGGGCTCGTGTCAGTTTGGTGAGGTCAGTGCCGGTGGCGCGGCCAATTTGATAGACCCAGTTGGGTTTGCTGGGGTCTCCGTTCGCGGCGTAATAGACGGTCCATCCATCGACGGCGCGGAACGATGCAAACGGTGCCATGACATCGGTTTTGTCCCAGGACGTGCTGGTTGCGCCCTCGAACATGAGCGACCAGGGCGAATCTTTGGTGGGCAATCCGGTGTCGGTGTAGACAGACAGGGACCACCGCTCGAGGTTTGGATTCGCGATGCTGCCGGACATGAACAGGTAGTTCGAGCCACCAGCGGAGACAAAGTGTGGGTCGCGTTTCCATTGGCGTTGGGTCGCAATGGGGGTGTATTGGCTGTTCAATTCAAACGTGTCTGGGACGCGCGAGCCAAAGACAGACAAGCCGGTGCTGTTGCTGAGATCTGCGCCGGCGTCCGCGTTGGAATCCGCGCCATCGGGTTGATCGACGATGACGGGCTTGGCGCATGCGGCGACACAGCCCGCAGCGATAAGGAGTGCTGTGCGCAGAGTCGATGTTGTTTTTTTTGTGATGGGTTTGCGTGTTTGGAGGCTGGGGCATTTGGCAGAGTCGCCGACAGACGTAGTGAATAGGGTCGAGTGTGTATTCATGGAAAACCTCGGTTTCAGTGTATCACGGAAGATCGGGCCCGCTTTTGCAAGCATGGCGAGAGCTTAGCCCGGTTTGGGCCTAGTGGCCCGACAACATGTTTCTCCGCGTGATTCTCCCGCAAAGTCAATCAAGCGAAGCCGCAAGGGAGGCAAGGGAAGCAGAGGAAGCAGAGGAAGGGTGAAGAGAGGAAGGGTGAAGAGAGGAAGGGTGAAGAGAGGAAGGGTGAAGAGGACGTGTGAAGAGAGGGGACGTGTGAAGAGAGGGGACGTGTGAAGAGAGAGGACGTGTGAAGAGAGGGGACGTGTGAAGAGAGGGGACGTGTGAAGAGAGGGGACGTGAGGCGTTGTTCGTGTGGAGAAGTCGAGCAAGCAAACGCTTGTGAAAAAATGTTCGGGCGTGATACCACTGACTGGCCCGGTCTTCGAGTTTGCGTGCGCAGAGAGGTCCTGGGTTTGATCTCCCTTTGTTTTGTGCGCGGCCAGGTTCTGGGCAGAAACCACCGACGAGCATAACCGTGGCTGAACGAACCAAGAGCCTGCTGGAAATCAAATTTTTCGCGGCGACCGATGTGGGTCGGCAGCGTGATCACAACGAGGACAACTATCTGCTCGATCCGAGATTGTCCTTGTTCGTGGTGGCCGATGGAATGGGAGGTCATGCTGCCGGAGAGGTGGCCTCGCAGATCGCGGTTCACGGAGTCTGCAAAACCGTTCGGGACAATGCGGACGTGATCGAGCGCCATCGCGGGCGTTCGGATTCGTCGGTCGCGCGGCAAGAAATTTTGGGCGTGCTGGAACATGCTGTGCAGTCGGCGAGCGCCGAGGTCTTTCGGCACGCACAAGAAGACCCGGACAAGCGTGGCATGGGCACGACGTGCAGTTGTTTGTTGCTCGTCGGGAATCGGGGTTTTATCGCCCACGTCGGTGATTCGCGCATTTATCTTTTGCGGCAGGGTCAGGTCCATCAAATCACCGAAGATCACTCGCTGCTGAATGAATTGGTCCGGCGCGGCAAGCTCAAACGGGACGAGATCGAAGGTTCGCCGTATGCGAAGTACAAAAATGCGGTGACGCGGGCCATCGGCGCGTATGAAACGGTCGAGGCAGACACGTTCGATTTCGAGGTGCTGCCCGGAGACAGTTTTCTGCTCTGTTCCGACGGTCTGCACGCATATTTGAAGGACAAGGACATCCGCGACCTGCTCGGGCCGGCGGATCTTTCGGATGCGCCCAAAGAACTGGTGGCTTTGGCCAACGACGGAGGCGGGCACGACAACATCACTGCGGTCGTCGTGCGCGTCGATTCGTCCGATCCGGGCCAATCGACCGAGCTGGTGAGCGAGCTGGCGAACAAGGTGTCGGTGCTCAAAGGCATGCCGCTGTTCAAGCACCTGACGTACAAAGAAGTCATCCGGGTGTTGAACCTGACGCAGGTCATGCAAGTTGCAGCGGGCGAAACGATTTTCAAAGAGCGAACGCCGGGTGAGGAACTGTTCGTGATTCTGAGCGGGCGCGTGCGTCTGCACAAAGAAGGTCTTTTGCTGGCGAGTCTTGGCAAAGGCGCGCATTTTGGGGAAATGGTGCTGGTGGATCGGGCCATGCGGTCCGCCACGGCTGAAGCGGAAGAGGACACGCGGCTTCTTTCGCTGCGTCGGCGGGATTTTTACGAGATCTTGCGGAAGGAATCGCCGCTGGCGGTGAAACTGCTGTGGTCGTTTGTGCAGGTGCTGACGGAACGGCTCCGAAAAACGACGGCAGAACTGTCTGCGGGAAGAACAGACGCGCAACCTTCCCTTCCCGGCGTTCCCCCCGAAGACGATTTCGAACCGTAAAGCAGGCGGTCAGCCGTCAGTCGGCCAGCATGCCCATGTGCATGCCTTGCAACGCACCTCGTTGTTTTTCTGCGATCGCATCATTGATGTCACGGACGATCTGTCCGGTCATGGGGTCCACGACCAAGCGGGCCGGGCGCTGGCCGGGCTGCATGTCGATGAGGGACATGACTCCGTCGGCCACCAGTTGAGGGCTTGGCGGGTTGTGCGCAAACATCGTTTCAAAACTCTTTCCCATTTGCTGCATCCCGTCGGCCAGAGGACCGTATCCTGCCGCGCGTTCTTGGTTGGTACCGACCACCATGTGTTGTGGAAGTTCGGTGGGAAAGGCACCGGGTTGGACGATAGACACCTCGACGCCGGTCGGTTTCAGTTCGTAGCGATAGGCTTCGCTCAGGGCTTCGAGCGCAAACTTGCTCGCACAGTAGACGCCCATCATCGGCAATACCATTCGACCCAAACCGCTTGTGATCTGGATGATGAGACCTCGGCCCCGCGCGCGCATCGATGGAAGCACGGCGCGCATGGTGCGATGCGGACCCATGACGTTGGTGTCAAATTGCGCGGTTGCTTGGGCGTCCGACACGGTCTCGGCCAGGCCCATGATCGCAAAGCCCGCATTGTTGACCAGCACGTCGATGTGCCCGGCCTGGGCCAGAATCGACGAGACGGCATTGTCCACGGATTCGTCACTGCACACATCCAAATCGACGACGTGGATGTGACCTTTTCCCAGGGACGTGAGCTCGGCGCACGCGGCGGCGTTTTTGCCCGTGGTTGAACGCATCGTGGCAAAGACTTGGTGGCCTTTTTGGGCAGCGGTCAGGGCGATCAAGCGTCCGAAGCCGCTGCTGGTTCCGGTGATGACGATGACTTGGTTCTGGTGCATGAGGACTCCTTTTGGGTTTGTTCCGCTTGGTGATTGGAAAAGGTCGGTCGGGTTTCGATGCTTCGGCGCGCACCTATTCTGCCCGACCGATGGCCATTTTCGCGGCCAGGTTTGCCGTGTTTCATCGGCAATCGCGGTGTGCGAACATGCGGGGCCATGAAAGCAAAAATCGTGGTTCGTATGGCGTCCCCGCATTACGCCGGCAACTTGGTGGATGGGGCAGCGATGCTCGCGCTGTTTGGCGATGTTGCAACCGAACTGTGCATCCGCGCCGATGGGGACGAGGGTTTGTTCCGCGCCTATGATTCGGTGGAATTTCTGGCACCGGTCTACGCGGGCGATTTCATCGAGGCGGAAGGCGAGATCGTCGGGTGGGGCAAGACCTCGCTCAAGATGCGGTTTTGCGCCCGCAAAGTTGTGTCTCCGCTGCGATCGCCTGGGCTGGCCGAAAGCGCCGCGCAGCTTCTGCCCGAGCCGGTCGTCGTGTGCAAAGCCAGCGGAACGTGCGTCGTGCCCGCAAACTGTCGTCGCAAGCCGCTTTCCCAAGAGCGCATCGGTCGGCCTGGGCCCGCCATCCTCACGGCGGCGATCGTCGGGGCCGAAACGACCCGTGCGCAGACGCCTTACTTGCCGATCACGCCCGACGAAATCGGCGAGGAAGCCGCGCGTTGTGCCCAAGCGGGAGCGACGGTCATTCACCTCCACGTTCGCGACGAGACCGGGCAACCCAGCCAAGATCGCGACCGTTTCCGCGCCGCCATCGCGGCGATTCGCAAACGGTGTGACGTGATCATCCAAGCCTCGACCGGCGGTGCCGTGGGCATGTCCATTGACGAACGGTGCGGGCCGCTGTCCCTTTCCGGCGACGAGCGACCCGACATGGCGACCCTCAACGTCGGCACGATCAACTTTGGCGATGACATTTTCGTGAACCGTCGGCTCGACACGTTCGCCGTCGGCCTGCAAATCCAGCGCGCCGGAATCACGCCCGAGGTCGAGATCTACGACCTGGGGCACCTCGATATCCTGCGGGAGCTGTGCGACAAGGCCGTCGTCAAGCCGCCGCTGCATGTCCAGTTTGTCTTGGGCGTTCGGGGCGCGCTGTCGGCCAGCGAGCGAAATCTGGAGCTTCTGGTCGATCGCTTGTCCGCAGACTTTCCCGGCTCGACCTGGGGCGTCGCGGGCGTCGGTCGGCACGAATTGCCGATGGCCGAGGTCGCCGCTCGGCTCGGGGGCAACATTCGCGTGGGCCTCGAAGACAACCTTTTTCTCGAAAAAGGCGTGCTCGCCAAGGGTTCCGCCGAATTGGTCGAAAAGGCCGTTGCGATTTGCCAAGCCGCTGGTCGCTCGGTCGCCAGCGTCGCCCAGGCCCGTGCGAGTTTGCTCGGTGCGGGTTCTGCATGAACCGACCGCTGTGCGGGATTTTTGTCGGCGGGGCGTCCCGACGCATGAACGGCCACCCCAAAGGTCTTTTGCCCTGCGAGCCGGGTGGGGAAACGATCGTCGGTCGGCTCGTGCGCATCGTCCAAGCCTTGGAACTGCCCGTCGTGCTCGTCGGACAGCACGAGGCATATCGTCCCCTTGGGCTTCCGATGCTCGCTGACCAGCCGCCCGGCGTTGGGCCGCTCGGGGGCTTGTGCGCGCTGCTTCGGCACGCGCAGGGACGGGAGGTCTTGGCCCTGGCGTGTGACATGCCGTTTGTCTCCCAAGCCTTTCTCGAGCGCTTTTTGGCCTTGGAATGCCCCGACGCCGATGTCGTCATCGCGCAAACCGGCCCAGGCGCCCCGCTCGAAACCTTTTTGGCGCGCTACCGAGCCACCGCGCTGCCGACGGTCTTGCAAAAGATCGCCGAAGGGGAGCGGACCTTGCAGCGCGTCCTGCATTCCCTGAACCTCCAAACCGTGCTTCTGCCCGAAGCCGACCAAACCGTCTGCCAAGACTGGGACACCGAAGCCGAACTCCCCCCCGCCCTGAAACACCAACTCCCCCCCCAAACCAACCAAACCCACCGCCAGCAATAGACGCCTGTTGGGTCCATCGGTCCCGCAGACCTTTTTCTCAAAAGCGGCCTCGCAGGATTGGGAAAAGGGCGTTCTGCGAACGAGAACGGCGTTTGGGGGCAGGGAAAAGGGCGTTCTGCGAACGAGAATGGCGTTTGGGGGCAGGGAAAAGGGCGTTCTGCGAACGAGAATGGCGTTTGGGGGC
>DAOLIT010000139.1:6999-7877 GCA_035328405.1 Pseudomonadota bacterium
AGGGAAAAGGGCGTTCTGCGAACGAGAATGGCGTTTGCGGGCAGTGCAAGCGGCGTTCTGCGAACGAAAACGGGGTTGACTTGTCGGTTTTTTGGATATGCTCCGGGGCTGGAGGACGCATGCAGCAGAGAAGCTTTTTGAATCGAGAGGTTTTTGGGGATGTGCTGCTCGAGCGGCTGAGTCGGTCGGCGCATCAGGCGGCGCTCAAGAAAGAGACGCAGGCCTTTCGGGCGGTTCACACGGGCTACGCCAAGGCGTGCGACCAAGTGGCGGCGGCGCAGGCGAGTCGGGATGCCGTGCTAGCGGACATCGCCACGGCGGACGAGGCGCTCGACCAGGCGGTGCTGGTTTTGGCGGACCGGCTGGCGGGGGCGGGCCTGGGGACGCGCAAGAATCCGTTTGCGGCCTTTTCGTCGCACTCCCCGGCGCGGCTGGTCGAGCTCGGGTACGCCGAGGAAGCCCGGGAGGCAGATGCGCTTGTGGCGGCGGTGCGGAAGAAAAAACCGCCCGCAGACGTGACGGCAGCGGTGAAGCGCGTGGAAGATGCCGCACAGGTCGTGACGACGGCGCTCAAGGCGCTGGCGGGGCCTCAGGCGGACTACGAATTGGCGATGCAGGCGCGGGACAGTCTGCTGCTCGGGTGGAACAAGGCGCTTGGGCGTCTGCGGCGCGCGGCAGCGGTGGCCTACGACGAAGACAAACCGGGCTTGCGCGGCCTGTTTGCGAGCCCCCAAGACCTGCAAACCAAAAAAACCCCCGCCCGCCGCACGCCCAAACCCAAAAAAGAACCCCCGCCCAGCGCCTAACCCTCCGCCGGCCCGCCGGGTTGGGTTGCGCGATCTGGATCGGGCGGCTACGGTTTTCGGCCATGTTGCGGA
>DAOLIT010000140.1:0-7579 GCA_035328405.1 Pseudomonadota bacterium
ATCTGATTGTGCCTTGCAGCGAAGAGGAACTTCTTTGCCGCTGGGACAAGGGCGGGCTCACACCGCAAGTGGCCAAGGAAGGCGCACGGGGGACAACCCACGAGGATTTGCAAGAGACGCTCGAACAGCTCGCCAAGATTCGCGTCCTTCAGAAGCTCCCAGACAACCGCATCAACATCCCCGATGTCTACCGCGTCGGCTTTGGCCTGCGCCGCCACGGCGGTTTCAAACCCCTTCGATGAGAATGCAGCGCAACCATTGAACTGGTTCACAGGACGTCTCTTGCAGGTTGATCTCCCTACATGACCGGAGTATGAGGTCGGAAGTCGCAGTCGGATAACCCGATCGAGAGGCTGCGATGAAGCAAGCGGAAGAGCAAACATGCCGGTCAATCTAGACAAACCCCAGCTTTGGAAGTCAGACATTTGCCACTCTGTCGATATGTACAACACATGGTTTATGCAGAGTGCGCCTGAAGTGTTTCGAGAAACTCGGAGAAAAGTGACGAAACACGTTGAAAATACGCTTGCGCTTACCAGAAATCTCGCCGAGATAACGCCCGACGTCTTGCGAGAACATCCCGCCGTTTTGCCTTCACTGCGCATGTCAACATGTCCACCCATCGCGGTGGACCGATTGATTGGCCTCGCTGGCGTATCAAAGAATCTTGTTCACTCTATGGAGAAAGGGGGGTTGCCTGCAAAAACGCCGCTTGCATCTCTTCGCCATGATCTCCACAAAATCAGTTCCCTGATTCGTTCCCTGGCCGACCGAGATGTCTTTCATTGGCTAGAGGCTCGTCTTACACCGACAGAGCAAGATATCCATCGCGCTGCAAGCATCGTTGCAGATCGACTTACCAATGCAAATACCAATCCGATCATCAGAAATGCTCAAGAGGAGCGCCAATTCTCTATTATTAGCCTGTGGCTCGAAGAGCAGGGTTACGAGAAATTCTCTGAAAACACAAAATATGATGCTATTCCTGCTGGAACTTATGGTTTCCGTGTCAATTTTCCGGTGAAATTGCCCGATGGAAAGTCGGCCATCCAGATTCCCGTAGACACAGCGATTATGCCAAAATCTGCAAAAATAGGGGATCTGCCTATCTTGATCGAAGCAAAGTCCGCAGGCGATTTCACCAATACAAACAAGCGGCGCAAGGAGGAGGCGCAGAAAGTCAACCAGCTCAGGCGCACATACGGAAACCACGTCCGCTTTATCCTGTTTTTGTGTGGGTACTTTGACGTCGGCTATCTCGGGTATGAGGCTGCCGAAGGAATTGATTGGGTATGGGAACATCGAATCCAAGATCTAGCGGCGTTTGGAATCTAAATCATGAAGGATATCTTGGCTATTGAAGATCGCCGATTGGTCTTGCAAACTGCACTGGATGCAGCCAAGACCCAAGCCGAACGCAACAAGATGGGCCAATTTGCTACGCCGACAGGTCTGGCGTCGGATTTGTTGGCTTTTGCACGCCATGTATTGCCCCCGTTCGCATCTATCCGCTTCCTCGACCCTGCGATGGGTACAGGGGCATTTTATGCGGCACTTTTGCGTGAGTTTCGAGAGGGTCAGGCAGAACGGATCGAAACAGCGTGCGGTTTTGAAGTTGATCCGCACTACGCATTGCCCACACGAAGCTTTTGGAATGATAAAATCCTTCAGCTCATGGCACAGGACTTCACTACCAGCAAACCGCCCTCTGAGGATTGCGCATTCAATCTGATCATCTGCAACCCACCCTATGTGCGACATCATCATCTGGACAAAACGGAAAAAGCTCGTTTGTATTCCACAGCACATCGAGCCTCGGGTATTCGCCTAGCTGGGTTGTCTGGGCTCTATTGCTACTTTCTTGCCATTGCTCATGCATGGATGGCACAGGATGGAATCGCTGGTTGGTTGATTCCAAGCGAGTTCATGGATGTAAACTATGGAGTTCAAATCAAGCACTATCTCCTCAACAAAGTCGAGCTTCTGCGGGTCCATCGTTTTGATCCAAACGAACGACAATTTGAAGACGCACTTGTATCGTCATCTGTAGTCTGGTTTCGCAATCGCGAACCAAGTGCGGGCCACAAAGTAGAGTTTTCATATGGCGGAACGCTGCTAGAACCCAGTATTTCTCGTCGTATTTCGCTTACGGATATCGAGGATTGTTCAAAATGGACAACTCTCGCTCAGGTTGGAACACGCGCAAACCGTGCCAGACCACGCTTGGCAGACTATTTTGTGATTAAGCGCGGCCTTGCCACTGGAAGCAATGCGTTTTTCGTGCTGTCGCGTGATCAAATTTCGTCTCTCAATCTGCCGATGGAGTTCTTCAAACCTCTTTTGCCGGGACCTCGGCACTTGGAGTCGGATATCATCGAAGCAAACGCGGACGGCACACCAAAACTATCCCGGCAGCTCTTTGTGCTGGATTGTCGGATACCAGAGGCTCTTTTGAAAGAACGCTGTCCAACACTTTGGACCTATTGCCAGGCTGGAAAGCCAGACGTATCGAGAACGTATCTTTGCAGCAGACGGAATCCTTGGTATGCGCAAGAAGATCGTCCTCCAGCACCTTTTGTCTGCACATACATGGGACGCAACATCGCGAAGCGGGACAAGCCGTTTCGCTTCATCTTGAATCAATCCATGGCTACCGCGACCAACGTCTATCTTTTGCTTTATCCCAAACCACCGCTCGCCAGTGCGATGTCCCAGAATCCTGGGCTTGCGAAGCGGATTTGGGAGTTTCTGCAAGGAATGGACAAGGCGGCGCTCGTTGGCGAGGGGCGCGTCTATGGTGGGGGCCTCTACAAAATGGAACCACGGGAATTGGCGAACGTGTCTGCGGAAGCCCTGGCCAACCTGTTGCCGCACACAACCCATGGCCCCCTTGTGCAAGGCGACCTGTTTGCGAACAGGTCCAGTTGACGCGCACTCAACCCGAGTTTGGCATGTGTGCAACCTCGACGACGGTTTCGCCGAGCTTTTGAGGAGTCGTTGATCGTGGGTGGCGGCGGCGGTTTCTTGGGGGAAGGCTTGGCAACCCCAGACGACCGAGAGGGTGGCGGTGGTGGGATGGGTTTTGGTGCGTTGGGTCCGGCACTGGACGAGTTTGCGCCGAGAGGCTTGATGCCAACGGTGCCGGATGGGTGTGGGTTAGGTTTCTTCGGGCTGGTTTTCTGATGGGGAGGCTGGGGGGCTTGGGTCGGCGGCGGCGGGGGGTTGGTCGGGCTCTTCAGTGAGGCCGGCGCGGCGGCGGGCGGTGGGCTCGATGCGCTCGGCCAGGTCGCGACGACCGGCGAGCAGGTACAGGCCATAGAACGCATAGGTGACGCCCTGGTAGGTGTCGTGCCACCGCTCGGCGGCCAGGGTTTTGCGCTCTTGGGTAAGCTGCGCCTCGCGAGACTCGCGCTGCACATCGCCGAGCGCGGTCTCGAACCGATGGATGAGCGCACCCAGCTCGTCGGCCAGCATCTGGCAGCGCACCGTGACCCCGGCCCGGAGCGGCTTTGGCAACGTCGGCTGCTGCTCGTAAAGAGACCGCACGACGCGCGCCCGCTGCAGCAGCTGCGGCGCTGCCGTCGGCATGGCTTCGGCCAGACCATAGCAACGCACGGTTTCGGGTCCATACAGCGCAGCCAGCGTGTCGCGCTGCCCAAGCAGCGTCGCAAGCAGGTCAGCCTGGGCGGCATCGCGGCGCTGACGGGGCTCTTCGTCGTCGAGCAGCTCGGTCGCATGGGACAGGTCCGCTTCCTGCACTTCCAGCGCGGCCCGGTCGAGGGTCTGGCTGAGCGCGGCCATAAACTTGTGGGTCAGCTCGGGCTTGGCGTTGCCCGTGGGAAACAGCAGCGCGTGCAGAGTCTGTGCGACCTCGGCACCATGCACCGTTGCAGAGCTGACCACGGTCGTCGTAACCGCCAGCCGGTTTGCCGCCATCTTCGAGAGCTTGGAACTTTTGGCCATATCAAGGTCTCCTTTTCGCCCCCCGTTGAACATGAACCTGAACGCGAATGCGGACGCAAACGTGGACGTGAATCGGAAAGCGAAAAATACGCCCGCCAGAGTTGAATTTCCACCCTGTGTGGGGCTTTTTTGGGGTCGATTTTGCAAAAACGCGGGTGGATTTTGGGCCAAAGGGGCCGGGTGCAAGCGCACAGGGCGTGGAAAGCAGGCTGGAACGGCTGTTTGAAGGTACACCACCCGCTTGGAGCAGGCCGACGTGGGTGTTTCAAGTCCAAAGAGCCGGGTCTTCCCCGCCGACACGGCTCATGAAAGCTGAAACAGGCGAGCCGGGCTTTGCAAAACGCCTGGTGAAACCCGAAACAGGCGGGTCCGGCTGCCCAAGACGCCTGGTGAACTTGAAAAGAGGCGGAAAGGCTGCGCCCCAAGGGTCATTTCAAAATGAAACGACCGATCTGGGGACGATGCGCATCATCTCCCGCACGGTCAGCTTCAGCACATGGGGCAACGCCTGCCCTGGTAGACCTTGCCCCCCTTCCCACACCCAACTCACCAATCCACCAATCCACCAATCCACCATTCCACCAATCCATCGATTCGTCTTTTGGGGGTTTGGAGGGGGCTTGGGCTTGTTCGTGTGAAGGCGGGGGCTTTCAGATGATCACAAACAGCTTTCCCGAGGAACAAATAGGTGTGGGCCGACCACAGACCTTTTTTTGGCGGGCCATGCCTAGAAGGGTTCCAAGAAGGGGGACTACGGCACGACAGAAAAAGTGTCGAAGGGAAGGGGGACCCACACCGTGCGATATTTGGGTTGTGACCATCTGAAAGGGCGGGGGTTGCCTCGTCGAGAACCCACCAAACAAAGTTAACTTCTCCATTTGGCCATGCTAGGTTGACCGCGCGAGGAGTTGCCATGCCCGATCTACGAACCACGACAGCCTTTGAGGTACGCATCGCTGCACCAGCGACCCCTGAGCGCGTGGCACAAGCCGCTCGGATGGTGGCCAATGTCTTCAACGCCGCAGGAACTCCCGAAGACGATCATGACCCAAACATTACCCTTGAAATCTACAACAAGGATCTGAGGGCTCTGGTGCATCCCCGCTCCCCCGAAGGAAGGCGCGCAACAAAACTATTTGTTCAATTCCTACAGAATCCTATGCGGCTTGCGCGAACCAAGCCGGCAACGCGCAGGTTTGCAGCCGTGCTGGCGGACAGTGCTGACACTTTTGCGGGAGAAAAAGTTTCCATTGTCCGCCCCAGGGTGCGTGAGCCACTTGCCGTTTTTGACGACGAGTTTGCTCGTTCCATGCGAAGTCTGGCGAAGGTCGCGCCAACCATTGAACTACGAGGAAGTGACGAAATCATTTCGCGAATCTTTCGAGTTGGCTGCACCGATGAGGGAAGACACATCAAGGCGCGCATTGTCCTTGATGGGCGTCCTCAGGATGTCCTCCTTCCCGAGGATCTGCCAGAGAACGTCCGCGCTGACTTTTATGAGTACGCCAAGACCCGAGCACTTGCGCGCATTCAGCTAGAGGTCGCCTGGGCCCGCGACGAGCATGGCCTGCTCAGCCCTTTTGCACCGCGCTGTCGAGTCACTGGCATCGAACCATGCGAAGAGACAACTGGAGCTCAACTCCTCGACGAAGTAGCAGCCGCAGGACCGCTCTTTTCGGCGTCCATCGAGGATATGATCGCGCAAATCGAGGGTCGCGATGTCTAGCATGGTCGATACTCATATCCTGTCCTATGCGCTATATCTGCCAAACGGCAGAGAAGACGCAAAGCTGGCCGCAATGATCGATTGCAGCAAGCAATTGATCAGAATATCGCGAGTTGTCCGCGTGAGTTCTCCTACATGGACAGAGATTTGCAGATTTAAAGCTCCAACTGGAGAGCGCGCAGTCGCAAAGCTGGCGGAAAAAATCCGAGTTATCCCGTTGACCGGTGCCATGGCAAGCCGAGCGGCTGAACTGCTGGACAAGAGAAATAAGCCGGAATCTGTTTGTAAGAAGTGTCTAAACTCAAAAGCCGAGCCATACAAATGTGTGCAATGCAGCAAGCTCATATCTCCACAACAACGCATAGCCGATGCAATGATTGCGGCTAGCGCAGAGCTAACCAAAGACATAGACACATTGTATTCCTACGACGGTGGGCTATTAGAGTTCGCTCCCCATGTGAAGCGAATTCGCATTGTGGAGCCCGATCAGGATCACGGTCCCCTATGGGAACGCCTCAAGCATCCTTCCGAAGATGCCAGTCCGTCAGCAGTCACCTAGAGCACGAACCGCTGCCCATCGCGACGTGAGGTTCGCGAAAAGGCACTTCCCACGGACCCTCCTGGGACTGGTTTGTACGCGGAAAGCCAAATCACGACACACCCAACTCACCAATCCCCAACTCACCAATCCCCAACTCACCAATCCCCAACTCACCAATCCCCAACTCACCAATCCATCGATACGTCTTTTGGGGGTTTGGAGGGGGCTTGGGCTTGTTCGTGTTGGGGCGGGGCGGGCAACGGTCGGACGGAACGGGCCACCTTGGACAAGAGGGTCGCAAACGCGGCTCGGTCGGTGGCCTGGGTGCTCTCGAAGGACAGCAAATACAGGTAGTGGGCGTCGGCAAAAATCAGCAAATCCTGTAACCACCGTCGGCCCGTCTGACCCGCCACATCGGGGGCCGGAGCAGACAGGCCATACGCCAAACCGTGCAAACCGAAATCGGACGTGAGGGGCGTTTCGGGTGCGTCGGGTTCAAACACGCGGCCTGCTCGACGGTGCCGTTCGACGAGTGAGGCACACAACGCAGCGGGCGACATCGTTTTGGGCACTGCGGGATAGACGACGAGCATGCCGCGCTCTCTGGGGAAGGTCGGCGGATAAAAACGGGTGGCCAAGTCCTGGGTCACGCGGAAAAAACCGACGGGAGGCGTGTACAGATATCGCCGCTTTCGATACCCGAGCCCGAGCCGCGCGGTGTACGCAAGCTGCCGAACCAAGATCGCGGTGCTCTCGAAGGCACCCTCGGCAAAAACAGGGGCTTCGATCACGTCGGCAGAGTCGTCGCCGAACACCACCGCAATGTGGATGTACCCAACTTGATCGTCTTTTTTCACCAATACAGCGGTCTGCGCAGCGTATTCGCCTTCCGCCGTCACAAAATCCTCGGGAACGGAGGCTTGAAGGGGCACAAGTTCGTCGTGCTCGGCGCAGTATTCGCTGACGATTTGCCGCAGCGGCACAACGGGCGCTCTTTTCTCGGTGTAGCGAATGGGCAGAAGCGCGAGTTCGTCGGGAGGCTCGAAAAAGACGAAACCGGGGTGAACGGACTTGTAGAAGCCAGGCGGGCAACCAATCACGAGGCCATTTTACCGGCAAGCGGGCGCGCATGGGTGTTTGTCACTTGGAACGACGCATCGCGAGTTGATACACTGCGCGTGATGTCGGCCACACCTTCCTCCAAGCCTGAATCGGTATTTCCGCCCTCGATGTTTCCTTCCAATCGGCCCGGCGTGGTGCATGACCGCCCGAGTGTCGATGTGCTCGGGATGGCTTCTCCCGGACCCGCTGGCGGTGCGGTGGGGGGCGGAAGCGGCGGGCCGGCGGGC
>DAOLIT010000141.1:0-7495 GCA_035328405.1 Pseudomonadota bacterium
TCTGTCAACCCCAAACCCGCTTTCTCGTCGAAAATTCACTTCAGGAAACCAACCCCCAACCCCGCTCACATGGGACTCTGTATCGGAAATGCACGGACCACGATCCGCAAAACCTACATGGGTATGTAGAGTCCTCGTACAAAAATGGATGACAAGTATGCAGTTTTGCGTATTCCAATCCATTTTCGCAGCTGCCATTCTAGAAAGGTCCATCGCAGTGGGATTTGCTCCGCACGTTCGAGGGAGTTGCACGAGTTGCTATCCTGGTTCCAGCCCGTTGACACTGCGCTTGTTGGTGGGATATACGCGCGGGCATGAATTTCCTAGGTCATCCCGACTGGACATCCCTTCGCGAGGGGGCCGTCCGTTCTTTGAGCAACAAAATCTCTCAAAGGATAGAGCAAATTCCTTACAGCAAGGCCTTGATCAAGGGAATTGTCCAGGTTCGGGAACGGGGGGTCTTACAGTCGGCGGAAAGCATCCGCTCCCGCCTTCTTGAGACGATTCCCAAGGCTATTTTTAGTGCGTTCGGAGGCAGCAAACAGACAGCGAAGGTTTTGGGGACCGTGTTGAACTGGACCCGAGGAAATGCTGTGCAAAAGGTCCCCCCTTTTTCACAGCAGACAGGGCTTCTTTCGACCCATCCCGCTCTGTCACAGCATCTCTGTTTGCCGTTGGTCAGCGTGATTTTGCCTGTGTACAACCAAACGAACCTTCTGCGTTCATCGGTTGAGAGTGTTCTGTCCCAATCCTATCCGCACATCGAGCTTGTGATTCTGGATGATGGTTCGCGTGAAGAGGTTCGAGCGGTGCTTGGGAATTTGCTGGATTTGCCATCAGTGCGGCTTTTCCGGCAAACCAACCAGAAGTTGCCGCGTGCGCTGACCCATGCGTTCCAGTTTGCGCGAGGGGAACTCCTGACTTGGACCTCTGCGGACAACCTCATGCACCCACATGCGGTAGCTCGTTTGTGTGAAGCTCTGCTGGAACATCCAGAGGCGGTTTTGGCATACGCGGACGTGGCACTCATCGATGACAACGGGAAACCCCTGACCGATGATTCCTATCGCGCTGCGTATGTTGATCCACAGCGCCCGGATGTCACGCGACTGTGCAGAAGCGATGCGCCTCTGGGTTCTGAAGCTGACAACTACATCAATGCGTGTTTCCTGTATCGGCGCGACGCTTCCCGAATGCTCGGGGATGTGTATGCAGACCGATTCCGGGGCGCTGAGGATTATGATTTTTGGCTGCGTTTGCGCACGGTGGGGCGACTCCTTCACATGAGGAATGAGGACCCCTTGTACTTCTATCGTGTACACGAACGGTCCATGAGTCACGAACTAATCACGCAGGAACTCGCAGAGCATTCCGCGCGAATTGCGCAACTGTTGGAATTGGACGCTCAGCGACAGGCTTTTGCGAAGCAGCGTTGGGAAATTGTCCTCGGCAAGTCGCTGCCTCAAGCGACCCGGCTTTCCCTGGAAAAAATCCTGGCGGAATTGCCTGTGCAGATTCGACTTTCGTCAAACAAGAGGAGTCCTTCCCCCAAGCAGAAGTCTCTGTTGTTCACTCTCGCAGATGAAACACCATCCGACAGACAGACTTCTGTATATCTTGTGCGGGTACATGATCATCGGTTTGAATTGATTGGGGGTACAAGTCCGGGACATGAAGGGCCTTATGAACGCAGGCTTTCCCTTCCGCGTGGTCACAGCGTCAGTCCGTTGGCTCTCAAAGCGCGAGGAATGACCCGTCCGGGGCCCGTGCTGCCCAAAGAACGCGGCGATCGTCCGGTCTTCTTGATTCACATGGATGCGGATCGACTGTTGCCGACCCTTCCTCGACTTCGGTCCCTCATCACAGAGAACCCCTGGGCATTCTTTCTGTTTCTTGAAACATCCGATTTGGAACACCAGGATGTCATCCAATTCTTCTGCGAATTTCCGAACACTGGGTATGCTGGGAAACAACCTCTTGGGGCTCCTTATCCACTGTATTCTGCGATTGATTGGTTGCTTGTTCCCGTCTGCGAACCAGCACTGGAACTCGATGAACACCTTGATCAGTTGGCGCTGTCCTATTCTGTGCGCAAGCCGCTGATTGTCGCGAGCGGACAAACTCCCATCGTTGCTCCATATCAATTCTCTCTTGGAAAAAAGGAGACCTCTCTTGCGTTTGCGAAGGGGCTTTCTCTCGATATGATGCAGGTTGATGTGCTCGATTCCTATCTGGAGGCGTGGACCCCGAAGGCATGTCTTGCAACCCTTTTGAGACATGCGAACGCACTTGCGCAAGACTTTGAAGTACCCCTTCCAGAGACAGGGATATCCTCTCCGCCGGTTTCTGTCCCCTCTGTTGTATCTCTGTCTGTGCGTTCCGCAGAGCCCCTTCATGCGGCCTTCTTGGTGGATACGCTGGATGTGGGAGGACTTGAAGAGGTCGTCGCATTTTTGGTCCGTAATCTTCCGAGTCACGGTATCCAAACGTCCGTTCTCTGTCTGAATCGAGGTGGATATGTGGCTGACAGACTTTCGGGAGAGGGACGCAAGGTCATCGTTGCCTCTGGGAATGCGCAGAGGCTTCGTTCCCAACTGGTTTCCCTTTCCCCTCACGTCATCAATTCCCATTATGCGAATCTCTCTGCGTTGCAGGCCGCTGCACGGCTTCATCGACCGATTGTCGAGACGATTCACAACACCTACGTTTGGCTTGACAAGAACCAATGGCAAATCGAAGCAAACCGCAGCAAGTATTTCGCTAAAGCTCTGTCGGTGAGCCAGCTTGTCAAACGGTACTACCACGCGCACAATTCTGGGTTTCCTCAAGACAACATTGAGGTGGTGGGCAACGCGATCGATCCAGATCGAATCCTACCCGTGGATCAGGGGGCCGCACGAGCAGCACTTGGGATACCTGAGCACGTCACTCTGTTTCTCTGTCTTGGACGATATTGCTATCAAAAGAACCAATTTGGAATCATGCAAAGCTTTGCGCAGCTTGCAGCGCAACATCCTGACGTGATGCTGCTTTGCATGGGAGATCGATCTCTGGAAAAGAAGTACTTGGATAAACTCGAGGCATTCCGGCGCAAACTGCCGTGCGGAAATCGCATCCGGCTGGATACGTTTCACCCGGAGGTTTCGACGGTATTGTCGGCAGCCGACGCGCTGGTCATCAATTCCTTTTTTGAGGGATTTAGCTTGGCAGCAACTGAGTCTTTGTTGACCGGAACCCCGCTGATTCACACAGTCTGTGGGGGTGTTTCGGAACTATGTGGGGAGCACGGAGAACGTGGGGTGGTGATCCCCAATCCAGGTGGTGACATCCAATCTCTCAATCTCAAAACCTTGCTCAGGATAGGCAAAGAGGCTGTTCAGCCGAACGGAACAGAGCTTTTTGGGGCGATGTCACAAGTGGTGCAAAACCGCGAGAAGTGGCGTGCAGAACGGGGTGCTATCGCGTCCTATGCTCGACGGGTTTTCCATCCAGAGGCAGTCTTGTCTCGCTATGCAAATACACTCTTTGCACTTGCCACAAAATCATAGTCCGGTGCCCCCATTCCTTTCTCTGTACCCGCTTTCATCTTTCGGGGGGACTTCGATGGCAACATGACCTGTCTGCGTGGTTGCCATCACCTAGGGTCTGTTTGGTGCATGTCTCTGTCCTTTCGGTTCACGGACAGACTCCCACAAACAGAAAGCGGGTTTTTGAGTTGCATCTGTCAACCCCAAACCCGCTTTCTCGTCGAAAATTCACTTCAGGAAACCAACCCCCAACCCCGCTCACATGGGACTCTGTATCGGAAATGCACGGACCACGATCCGCAAAACCTACATGGGTATGTAGAGTCCTCGTACAAAAATGGATGACAAGTATGCAGTTTTGCGTATTCCAATCCATTTTCGCAGCTGCCATTCTAGAAAGGTCCATCGCAGTGGGATTTGCTCCGCACGTTCGAGGGAGTTGCACGAGTTGCTATCCTGGTTCCAGCCCGTTGACACTGCGCTTGTTGGTGGGATATACGCGCGGGCATGAATTTCCTAGGTCATCCCGACTGGACATCCCTTCGCGAGGGGGCCGTCCGTTCTTTGAGCAACAAAATCTCTCAAAGGATAGAGCAAATTCCTTACAGCAAGGCCTTGATCAAGGGAATTGTCCAGGTTCGGGAACGGGGGGTCTTACAGTCGGCGGAAAGCATCCGCTCCCGCCTTCTTGAGACGATTCCCAAGGCTATTTTTAGTGCGTTCGGAGGCAGCAAACAGACAGCGAAGGTTTTGGGGACCGTGTTGAACTGGACCCGAGGAAATGCTGTGCAAAAGGTCCCCCCTTTTTCACAGCAGACAGGGCTTCTTTCGACCCATCCCGCTCTGTCACAGCATCTCTGTTTGCCGTTGGTCAGCGTGATTTTGCCTGTGTACAACCAAACGAACCTTCTGCGTTCATCGGTTGAGAGTGTTCTGTCCCAATCCTATCCGCACATCGAGCTTGTGATTCTGGATGATGGTTCGCGTGAAGAGGTTCGAGCGGTGCTTGGGAATTTGCTGGATTTGCCATCAGTGCGGCTTTTCCGGCAAACCAACCAGAAGTTGCCGCGTGCGCTGACCCATGCGTTCCAGTTTGCGCGAGGGGAACTCCTGACTTGGACCTCTGCGGACAACCTCATGCACCCACATGCGGTAGCTCGTTTGTGTGAAGCTCTGCTGGAACATCCAGAGGCGGTTTTGGCATACGCGGACGTGGCACTCATCGATGACAACGGGAAACCCCTGACCGATGATTCCTATCGCGCTGCGTATGTTGATCCACAGCGCCCGGATGTCACGCGACTGTGCAGAAGCGATGCGCCTCTGGGTTCTGAAGCTGACAACTACATCAATGCGTGTTTCCTGTATCGGCGCGACGCTTCCCGAATGCTCGGGGATGTGTATGCAGACCGATTCCGGGGCGCTGAGGATTATGATTTTTGGCTGCGTTTGCGCACGGTGGGGCGACTCCTTCACATGAGGAATGAGGACCCCTTGTACTTCTATCGTGTACACGAACGGTCCATGAGTCACGAACTAATCACGCAGGAACTCGCAGAGCATTCCGCGCGAATTGCGCAACTGTTGGAATTGGACGCTCAGCGACAGGCTTTTGCGAAGCAGCGTTGGGAAATTGTCCTCGGCAAGTCGCTGCCTCAAGCGACCCGGCTTTCCCTGGAAAAAATCCTGGCGGAATTGCCTGTGCAGATTCGACTTTCGTCAAACAAGAGGAGTCCTTCCCCCAAGCAGAAGTCTCTGTTGTTCACTCTCGCAGATGAAACACCATCCGACAGACAGACTTCTGTATATCTTGTGCGGGTACATGATCATCGGTTTGAATTGATTGGGGGTACAAGTCCGGGACATGAAGGGCCTTATGAACGCAGGCTTTCCCTTCCGCGTGGTCACAGCGTCAGTCCGTTGGCTCTCAAAGCGCGAGGAATGACCCGTCCGGGGCCCGTGCTGCCCAAAGAACGCGGCGATCGTCCGGTCTTCTTGATTCACATGGATGCGGATCGACTGTTGCCGACCCTTCCTCGACTTCGGTCCCTCATCACAGAGAACCCCTGGGCATTCTTTCTGTTTCTTGAAACATCCGATTTGGAACACCAGGATGTCATCCAATTCTTCTGCGAATTTCCGAACACTGGGTATGCTGGGAAACAACCTCTTGGGGCTCCTTATCCACTGTATTCTGCGATTGATTGGTTGCTTGTTCCCGTCTGCGAACCAGCACTGGAACTCGATGAACACCTTGATCAGTTGGCGCTGTCCTATTCTGTGCGCAAGCCGCTGATTGTCGCGAGCGGACAAACTCCCATCGTTGCTCCATATCAATTCTCTCTTGGAAAAAAGGAGACCTCTCTTGCGTTTGCGAAGGGGCTTTCTCTCGATATGATGCAGGTTGATGTGCTCGATTCCTATCTGGAGGCGTGGACCCCGAAGGCATGTCTTGCAACCCTTTTGAGACATGCGAACGCACTTGCGCAAGACTTTGAAGTACCCCTTCCAGAGACAGGGATATCCTCTCCGCCGGTTTCTGTCCCCTCTGTTGTATCTCTGTCTGTGCGTTCCGCAGAGCCCCTTCATGCGGCCTTCTTGGTGGATACGCTGGATGTGGGAGGACTTGAAGAGGTCGTCGCATTTTTGGTCCGTAATCTTCCGAGTCACGGTATCCAAACGTCCGTTCTCTGTCTGAATCGAGGTGGATATGTGGCTGACAGACTTTCGGGAGAGGGACGCAAGGTCATCGTTGCCTCTGGGAATGCGCAGAGGCTTCGTTCCCAACTGGTTTCCCTTTCCCCTCACGTCATCAATTCCCATTATGCGAATCTCTCTGCGTTGCAGGCCGCTGCACGGCTTCATCGACCGATTGTCGAGACGATTCACAACACCTACGTTTGGCTTGACAAGAACCAATGGCAAATCGAAGCAAACCGCAGCAAGTATTTCGCTAAAGCTCTGTCGGTGAGCCAGCTTGTCAAACGGTACTACCACGCGCACAATTCTGGGTTTCCTCAAGACAACATTGAGGTGGTGGGCAACGCGATCGATCCAGATCGAATCCTACCCGTGGATCAGGGGGCCGCACGAGCAGCACTTGGGATACCTGAGCACGTCACTCTGTTTCTCTGTCTTGGACGATATTGCTATCAAAAGAACCAATTTGGAATCATGCAAAGCTTTGCGCAGCTTGCAGCGCAACATCCTGACGTGATGCTGCTTTGCATGGGAGATCGATCTCTGGAA
The DNA here is from genome assembly GCA_035328405.1 of Pseudomonadota bacterium. Taxonomy (GTDB): domain Bacteria; phylum Myxococcota_A; class Polyangia; order Palsa-1104; family JAEUJZ01; genus JAEUKA01. The sequence continues at coordinate 6,777 of DAOLIT010000141.1, forward strand.
AAGAAGTACTTGGATAAACTCGAGGCATTCCGGCGCAAACTGCCGTGCGGAAATCGCATCCGGCTGGATACGTTTCACCCGGAGGTTTCGACGGTATTGTCGGCAGCCGACGCGCTGGTCATCAATTCCTTTTTTGAGGGATTTAGCTTGGCAGCAACTGAGTCTTTGTTGACCGGAACCCCGCTGATTCACACAGTCTGTGGGGGTGTTTCGGAACTATGTGGGGAGCACGGAGAACGTGGGGTGGTGATCCCCAATCCAGGTGGTGACATCCAATCTCTCAATCTCAAAACCTTGCTCAGGATAGGCAAAGAGGCTGTTCAGCCGAACGGAACAGAGCTTTTTGGGGCGATGTCACAAGTGGTGCAAAACCGCGAGAAGTGGCGTGCAGAACGGGGTGCTATCGCGTCCTATGCTCGACGGGTTTTCCATCCAGAGGCAGTCTTGTCTCGCTATGCAAATACACTCTTTGCACTTGCCACAAAATCATAGTCCGGTGCCCCCATTCCTTTCTCTGTACCCGCTTTCATCTTTCGGGGGGACTTCGATGGCAACATGACCTGTCTGCGTGGTTGCCATCACCTAGGGTCTGTTTGGTGCATGTCTCTGTCCTTTCGGTTCACGGACAGACTCCCACAAACAGAAAGCGGGTTTTTGAGTTGCATCTCTGTGGATGATTCCTTTTGTGTGGGCGGCAGCGAGGGCAGCGCCGATTTGAC
>DAOLIT010000142.1:0-7461 GCA_035328405.1 Pseudomonadota bacterium
GGGGGCGGGGGCGGGGCCGGATTTGGCGGAAACGGCGGACGCGGAGCGACCGGAACAGGTGGCAACAACGGCGGCGGCGGCGGCGGGTTTGGTGGTGGTGGTGGTGCAAGTGCAGGCGGAGGTGGTGGCGGTGCGGGCGGTGTAGGTGGCGGCGGTGGCGCAGGTACATCCGTGACGCCTGGTGCGGCAGGAGGTGGCGGTTTTGGCGGCGGCGGGGGTGCGTGTCTTTCCGGCGGTGCAGGCGGCTTCGGAGGAGGCGGCGGCGGAGCAGCGGGTCTTGCGCCCGCAACAGCGGGTGCCGGCGGATACGGAGGCGGTGGGGCCGTGCTCGCGCCTGGGGCAACAGGCGGCGGCGGCATGGGGGCTGGTGGTGCTGTTTTTGTTCACGGTGGCATGCTGACGGTTGTCAATGCGACCCTGACGGGCAACACGGCCCGAGGCGGCACAGCAGCGGCCTCGGTTCTTGCGCAAAATCGCGGAAACGGCGGCCAGGGAGCGGGCGGTGCGCTGTTCAACCTAAATGGAACGGTGCAGGTATTGAATACGACGCTCGCCGCAAACACGGTGACGGGTGGTGCGGGACAAACGCAGGGGGCGGCGTTTGGAGGCGCGCTTTACAACGTGGGATTTGGAACAGGCACGACAGCGGTGGCGACGCTGCACAACAGCATTTTGGCCACGAGTGTGGGGGGTCCTGACATGTACGCGGATGCCGTACAGGGCACTTCGACGGTCGATGCGTCAAGCCCGAACCTCATCATGGCTTCTGCAACCAAAGGCGGCGCAACGCTGACCGGAAATCCGGTTTCGGTTGACCCTCAACTTGGAAGCCTGGCGGACAACACAGGCCCGACGCAGACCATGGCGATTCAAAACGGAAGCCCAGCCGCTGGGGTCGGAAATCCGTCGATTTGTGCGGGCTCGCCAGTTTCCAACTTGGACCAAAGAGGGCAACCGCGCGATTGTTTGTGCGATTTGGGCGCGTTTGCGCAGCCGCAGACGTTGCCGTGTCCCGTGCGAGACATGTCCGGGCAAGACGATGACGGCGGAATGGCCGATGGTGGGCAAGTCGAAGACGGCGATGTGGATGCCCACGGGTCTTTGGGAGGCTACACACAGCTTCAAGGTGGTGGCTTGGGCTGCCAAACGACGCGCAGCGGTGCCACGCCGGTCGCGGGGTATGGGCTTGTGTGCGTGTGGGTAGGTTTGCTGTGGAGAACCAGGCGAAAACAACCACAGCGATAGGTTCGTCAGGAGGGGGGAATGTTTGGTTTTTTCAGCAAGGTGCTTCGGTCACGCGCGGTGCGGGCCGGGTTGTTCGTGTGCGGGTCTGCGGTGACTTGTGGGATCGGCGTTTCAGCGCGGGCGCAGGATGCGAACCGGACGGGTTTTCAGCTCAATCGTTACGAGCCGGCGCTGGCGGGTTCGTGGGGATTTGCCGTCGATCATCCGTGGTTTTCCAAAACACGTTATTTTGCGGTGGGTCTGACGGGAAACTACGGGTATCAGCCGCTGAAGATTCGCCAGGTGTCGGCGGATGGCTTGGTGCTTCGAGACGACGCGGTGATCGCCCACCAACTCGTGGGTCATTTGGATTTGGCCGGTTCGTTTCTGGATCGGGTCAACGTGTCTCTGTCGTGGCCCGTTTCGGTGTACGAGCAAGGCCAGGCGGGTCTTGGGGTTGCGCCTGCGTTTCCGACGTTTGGCGATCCTCGGGTCGGTGTGCTCGTGCGCGTGTTCGGGCAGCCGGACGAGAGCCCCGTTTCGCTGACCGTGGGCGGAGCGGTGTGGGTGCCACTGCGGAGCTTTGTGGAAAGCGATCTTCTGCCGTCCCACTCGGGCGATTCCACCGTGCGAGGTTTGCCAAAACTCGTGCTGGCCGGTTATGCGTCGCGCATTCGCTGGGCTGTTTCTGCGGGTGTCATGATTCGACCTTCTGCAACCCTTGGCACACCCGACATTCCCGACGGTGCGACTGCCGGATATGAGGCTCAGGTCGGCGCACTCTTGCAATACGCAGACAAAGAACGGCGTTTTTCGATTGGCCCAGAGCTTCTGTATGCAGGTGCCCTGTCGCAGAACACCGATCGAGCGCAGAACCACAACGCCTTGGAAGTGCTGCTGGGCGCGCAATACAACCTTGCAAACACGTTGCAAGTCGGCTTGGCGGGCGGTTTGGGACTGTTTTCGTTGCCGGGAACACCGACGGCGCGGGCGTTGCTGCGGATTGCGTATGCGCCTCTTCCCGAGAAAAAAGTGAAACTCGCAGAGGATCGCGATCACGACGGAACACAAGATGCGGAAGACCTTTGCCCCGACGAGCCTGCGGGGCCGCACCCCGATGCAAACCGACTTGGGTGTCCATTGCTCGATCAAGATCACGACGGCGTTCTGGATCGCGAAGACCAATGTCCGACGGTGCCAGCCGGACGGCGCGCCGATCCAAATCGGCTCGGTTGCCCGCTTGCGGACAAAGACGGGGATGGCGTGTCGGATTCCGAGGATGTGTGTCCAGAGGTGGCAATGGGGGACAAACCCGATCCTCGGAAACTTGGTTGTCCGCAAAACGATCGCGATGCGGACGGAATCGACGATGCGGAAGACCAGTGCCCAGACATCGCACAAGGTGCGCATCCGTCGCCTACGCAAAAAGGTTGCCCGGACAAAGACACAGACGGAGACAGCGTGTTTGATGCGGTCGATCAATGCAAAGAGCTACCGCAAGGACTCTCACCCGACCCGAAACGGCCCGGATGTCCGGCGCTCGACTTCGACGGAGACACAGTGCCTGACGACACGGACGCCTGTCCCGAAAGACCGGGCGTGCCGTCGTCCGATCCGCGCAAAAACGGGTGCCCTGGGCTCGTGGCTCTCTCGGGAGGCACGATCAAACTGTCGCAACAGGTGTTTTTCAAGTTCAACCGCGACGGCATTCAGAAAGCCAGTTTCCCGCTTTTGCGCGCCGTGGCCGACCTTCTGAAAGCGCGCCCCGAATTAAAGCGGATCGAAATTCAGGGACACACGGACAACAGAGGCCCAGCAGACTACAACTTGGATCTGTCTGACCGACGGGCGAAAGCGGTTATGCAGCATTTGGTTGAACAGGGCGTGGATGCAACACGGCTTGCAGCGAAGGGATACGGGGATACACAGCCGCTCGGCAACAACAACACAGTGCGTGGGCGACTTCAGAATCGGCGGGTTGCGTTCGTCGTGGTGGACCCACCGTTGCCCGCCGCCGTCGCTCCGCAAAAGCTTCCGAAACGGCTCCGCCGGGTGAAACCGCCAGCGGCCCAGCCCGCGCCGGTGAAAAAGAAATCCAAGAAGGCGAACTAGTCCTTTCTGGGCGGGAACGGGCTAGCGGCAGAGGCCGGGGGTGGTCGAGGTGCCGAACACGTCGGTGCAAGTGCCAGCGGTACAGGTGGGTGCGCCCGTCTTGTTGCAAAGCTGGCGGCACAGCCCGAAGGGACCATCACACTGGTAGCCGTCGGTGCATTCGTTCACGTAGTTGCACGCGCCTCCTGCGGCCACGGGCGTCGCAGGGCTGCGCATGCAAATCAGGCCTTTCCACAGATCGCCGGTGGTGGCCTTGGTGGCATCCCAATAGACGCACTGCCTCTTGATGGTGCCGACGGATGCGCAGGTGCCGGTGCCCGCCGTGCAGCTTGCGGCGCAGGTGCCTTTGTCTTCGTAGGCTTCACGCACACAGCCGCCGGGCTTGCCGGTGCCTTTTTCGGTGCAGGTGGCGACCTTCGGGCTGCAATCGTAGATGCTGTCGGGGTAACAGACGCCATCGCCACCGTAGTATCGACAGGCATAGCCGGGCTTGCGGCAGGTGGTGGCATTGTCGCAGCTCGCGAGGCAGTACTTCTTGCCGGTGCCGACCATGCTGACGCAGTGCGTCCAGGGTCCGCAGGCCGCATCGCTCGTGCATTCAGAAGAACAATATCCACCGGGGGTCGCGGGGTTTGCGGCGTTGTTGAGGACGTTGGATTTCCAGCAGCTTGGAGTCGGACCCGCTTTGCAATCGGTGTCCGCAGTACACGGCGCGCCGATGCCGCCAGTGCCCGTGCCGCCATCAGGCCGGGTCATGTCGGCTGGGGGGCTCAGGTCGGGCGGAACGGTCATGTCACCCGTGACGGTCAGATCCGGCGGCGGGGTCAAGTCGGGCGGGTCGGTCATGTCCGCAGGTGGCATCGACATGTCGCAATTCCCTGTCGCAGGGTCGCAACTTCCCGAGAGGTCGGGCGGAACGGACAGGTCTTCTTCGGAAGTCATATCGGTCCCCGCGTCTGGGTTCGGCGGGGGATTGGGACAACCAGAAACAAGCAGCACGCCATAAAGCGACGCCGCCGAGAGCAAGAACCGGGCTTTGCGTAGGCTTTTCATGAAGCGGGGGAACCTCCAGGTGGCGCAACCTACCGCACAGAGGCCCACCTGTGCGAGCAAAACTTTTCGGTGGCCTTACCGGGAAGACGTACGAGGAGCAGCGGCCCAAAGAAAACAGGCGCAACGGGCCGCAATCGGCAGAAACAGGCTTTTGGCAAAGACGGTTGCGAGATACCTTGTTTGTGCTGGGCCGTGTGCTCGGTCAGTCGTCCCGTTGCAACGCGAGGTTCTTATGCGGTTTCGGTCTTCAGGTTTGACGGTTTCGGTTCTTGGTCTTGGACTTGGTCTGGGACTTCTTTTGGTCGGATGTCCGCCTGCTGCCGAGGTTCGACCCGATCCGGTCGTGCCGCCCGGTGGGCCCGCGAAGGAACCCCTCCCCGAGGTGTGCGCTGACGCGGTGCTGATGGCTCCTCTGCCTTCGGGGGCTGGTGGATATGGGCGGGCGTTCGCTCGGTACAGCCACCTGGAAGAGCTGTACAAGAAGAAGATCACAGACCGGGATTTGGACGGCGCGTACAGCACGCTGATTCGGCTGGGGCGGCTGTCGCTGCGGCGCTTGCGCAAACCGGATGTGGCGATGGTTCACTTTGCGGAAGCGCGTGCTTTGGCGACGCAAATGGGCGACGCGAGCAAAGAAGCCGAGGCGCTTTTGTACACAGGCCAGGCGCAAATACGGCGGACGCAGTACCAAGACGCCGTGAAGTCGCTGGAACAGACGGTGGCGCTTTACAAAAAGCTGAACAAGCCGATTGCAGAGGCCCAGGCCATGGCGACGCTGAGCAGGGCGCACCACCACTTGAAGAACACGCAAAAGGCGATGGGTCTTCTGGGTCAGGCGGACAACATGGTGCGTCCGATCAAATCCGAGGACCGGCTGGTTCGGATGGCGCTTGGGCGGACGCTCATGGCCATCGGATCGGCGCGCAACTTGATGGGAGACGACCGGCGCGCAGAAGATGCGTATCAGCAGGCGCTGGCGGCGTTTGTATCGTCGTCGGACTTCCCCGAGCAGGCGCGGGCGCTGGAAGAAATCGGCGAAATCCACGAGAAGGCGGGTCGGCACGAAAGAGCGGCGGCGTACTTTCAAGAGGCGTATGCGGCGTGGAGCAAGCTCGGCGATTACGACGGGCAAGCGGATGCGCTGTTGGACCTGGGGGACGAGCTGCTCGCGCTTTCGCAAAAGGACCTGGCGCTCGATGCGTTCATCAAGGCCCGCGCGTTTTACGAAAAAGTGGGCCAGGAGGCCGATTCGTCGGCGGCACTTGGGCGAATGGGCAAAGCGTATGCGGCGCTTGGGAACAAACCGCAGGCGTTTGCGTCGTTTTTTCAGGCGATGTCCCTGGCTCGGGCAAGCAACCGCCCGGCGCGGCTCGCGCAGGTGCTGGAAGAGGTCTCGACGACGTATGCAAGCATGGGCGAGTACGAACAGGCCGTGCGTTGCAGCCAGCGGGCGTTCCAGTTCTGGCAAGAGATGGGCGAACAGGACGACGCGGCGCGGGCGCTCATCGGGGTGGGCGATCTGTATGTGAAGCTCGGGGATTTGCGAGGGGCGCGGGACAACTACGACCGGGCGCTCGGGATTTGTCGGGCGCTTTCGGATTTGTCGTGTGAAGCGACGGTGCGGAAGAAACTCGACCTTTCGCACTAACACCAGCCAAACCAGCAAGGAAACGACATGTCCGGGCAAGCGACTCCGTTTGTGATTCTGGGTTGCGGGTATGTGGGGACGCGGCTCGCACAAGTGCTGCTCGCGGACGGCGTGCGGGTGCGGGTCTGCGCCCGTCGAACGGCGCTTCTGGAACCGCTTCAGGCGCTTGGGGCCGAAGTGCATTACATGGACGCGAGCCGTCCGCACCAGTTTGCGCCGGCGCTCGCGGGGCTTTCGTGCCCGGCGGTCGTGTATTGCATTCCGGGCGTGCCGACGTTGCCGCAAGGCGAAGCGGTGCGGCGGGCGGCGAACGCGGCGCTGCGGGTGGCGGCCAGCTCGTTTGTCTATTTGAGTTCGAGCGCGGTGTATGGCCGAAGCGAGCTGCCGTTTACCGCCGATTGGGTCGATGAAGACACGTCGATTGCGATCGGAGACGCTGACGCCATGGCTCGGCTTTCGGACGAGGCGGCGCTGCAAACGGTGGCTCAGACGGGTTTGCGTTCGGTGGTGCTGCGGCTTGGGGCGATTTATGGGCCGACGCTGGATGCGTTTCACGCGGCGCGAGGTGCCCGACAACGGCTGCGGGCGGGCCAATACAAACTGTGGGACGGGGGCAAACACTACTTCTCGCGGATTTACATCGAAGACTTGGTGCGCATCGTGCGGGCGGCGGTGGAAAAAGCCCCTCCAGGAGCAGTGTATTGCGTGGGAGACGATCGTCCGTGTTTGCAAAGCGAATACGCGGCTTGGCTGTCGTCGCACCTGGGGTTGCCGATGCCTCCCGATGTCGATTCGACGCGGGCGACCGGGCCGCGCAACATCATCCGAGGCCGTCGGCTGCGAAACGACAAACTGAAACGCGAGCTGGGCTTGTCGCTGCTGTTCCCAAGCTTTGAAGACGGCGAGCGGGCGATCGATCAGACCGAAGCCCCGCGCGAACCTGCGGCTGCCGCATCGACTGCGAAAAGCCCTGCACAGCCGACGCCCGATGCGGACTGCAAACCGGCGGAAGCGGCCACGGCGGGGGCGGAATCTGTCGTCCGGCTGCCCGCGCAGACTCCGCTTGGGGACCAAGATGTCGGCGTGTGGGCGGGGGGCGCGGCGCGGGGGGTTTGCGTGGTGCGAGCCACAGCCAATCAGGCGTTGCCGCTGTCTGCGGACACGGCGTACATCCTGCTTTCGGGCGCGGCGCAGATCGGCGCAACCAGCCCGAGCGGTCGCGCGGACAAGACCGAGCCGCTCGTGCCCGGCCACGGCGTTCCCCCAGGCACGCCCATCACCGCCCAAACCGACGCCGTGTTTTTGTCCGTCAAAACCTAGTACGACCTCTTCCACCCCAGAAAACCCTGCATCCCGATCGAGCGGGACACGATCCCGATTGGACCGGACTCGATCCCGATTGGACCGGACTCGATCCCGATTGG
>DAOLIT010000143.1:0-7382 GCA_035328405.1 Pseudomonadota bacterium
AGACCTCAAGCCGGACAATGTGATTATTGTGCAGGATTCGGAGGCACCGGGGGGGGAACGGGCGAAGGTGTTGGATTTCGGGATCGCGAAGATCAGCGATCAGCAGGCGACGGGGCTGACGCAAATGGGCGAGGTGATGGGCACGCCCAGGTACATGTCTCCCGAACAATGTCGGGGGTCGGGGCAGGTGGATGCAAAAACGGACGTGTATGCGCTGGGCGTGATCATGTTCATCATGCTGACGGGGAAACCTCCGTTTGATGCAGAGGGAACGGGCGCGCTCATGGCGATGCACATCTACCATGACCCTCCCAAGCTGCGGGAAATCGACCCCAAAGTGCCGCCGAAAGTGGAGGAGCTGGTGCTCCAAATGCTGGCGAAAAAGGCTGAGGAAAGGCCTGCGATGGCGGACGTGGTGGCTCGGTTGGGGCAACTGGGCGGTCAGGCGGTGGCGACGGGAGCGATGCCTGTTTTGCGTCTGCAAGACATCCAGGCGCACATGCAGATGCAAATGCAGATGCAAATGCAGGGGCAACCGATGCTCTCGGGAGGGTATCCGTCGTTGCCGTCAGCGTCGGGCTCAATGCCTTCGTATCCGCAAATGGCAGGGCAACCGGGCGGGCCTCACGGTTATCAACACAGTGGTTCTCAACCGTCGCTGTCGCCAAGCGGTGCAGTGCTCAATCCCGCACCGGCAGAGGCAACGGGGCCGAATACATCGTCTCGTCCGTCCCTTTTGGGTGTGGGACAAACGCATGATCCGACGAAAATGGGGGCCGGACGGACAGGGGTGCGCCGGTTTTTGATCCCCGTGACGATGGCGACGGTGCTCTCGGTGGTGGGTGTGGTGTACGTCTTGCGAAGTGGAACCACCGACCCGCCACCGCCGCCTCGTGTCACCCGACCGGCAGCGCCAAAACCCGTCGTGTGGGACATCAAATCGGACCCACCTGGCGCGCAAGTCATCCGCAATTCCGACGACACGGTGCTTGGAAAAACGCCGTACCGTGTGGAACAAACGCCGACTGGAGGCAAGCTGGGCTTGGTGCTGCGCCTGGCGGGATACGCGGACAAAAGCGTGGTTTTGGAAAAAGACCAAGACTTTCAGCAGGAAATCAAGCTGAGCCCGGCGGGACCGCCTCCGAAACCCGAGAAGAAGAAGCGACCCAAGCAGCCCAAAAAAGAACCTGAATTCGGTTTGATGAATTAGAAGCGGTTGCGAATGACGCCCTGGGATGGGCCGGTGGCTTCGATCACCGTTCCCTTTCGATCCTGCGCAGAACCAGCGCCAGCGGGAGAAGTCGGGCCTGCTGTGTTCGTGACGGTCGTCGGCCATTCGCGACGCTGGGCTGGGATGCTCGTGGCTTTGTCGGACAGGCGTTGCCCGACGCTGCGATCGTCTGGCGGAGGAGTCGCCGGGCCTCCGTCGCGCAAGGCAGCCTCTTTTCGCAAATCGGCCTCCGTTGGTGCCAGAGGAATCGGTTTGCGCGTCCCACCTTCTTTTGAATGAGCGGCAGCAGCCGAATGCGCGGTCTTGGTTTTGACAGCGTGCGTCTTGTCTGCCGACGGACCACCGTTGTGCGGTTTGTAATCGGGGGGCAAAAGCGGCTTGACCGTTCCGCTCGGTTGTTGATCGAGCGCGGCGTTGCGAACCGGAGGAAGGCGCACCGTCACGACGCGCATCTCAGGAGGCTTGGTCCATTCCGCAGCGGCGGGCAATTTCCGCACAGCTTGGGGGGGCGCGGGCTCCGCGTCAGCGAAAGCAGGCGACGCCACACCCAGCAAAAAGAGACTGCCGACCAGAAACTGTGAAGCAAGAAAGGTTCGCATCGTGGCCTCCTTCTTTTTGCGAGCATACCCATTGTAAACAGACAGAGAACACAAAAAGGCGGACGAAGCAGGTGATAGACTGCCGCGTCGTGCTGGGTTTGATGTCTCAAAAACTGTGTTTGGGTGGAAACGTGCGGCTTTTTTCGCTTGGGCGCTTTTCGGGTTTTCTGGGGAGTTTTTTGTTGGGGGTGTGGGTGTTGGGATGCGGTGTGGGTTGTCGAACGAAAACACCGTCTGTGCCACCATCGGCCGTGTCGTTGCAAGAAGTCGCGTCGCCCAAGCCGGTGGTCCGTACACCGTTTGTGCCGCGCAACCTGCCTCGCATTGACGTGCATGCCCACATCTTGCTCGGGTCCAGTTTGAAAGCTGCGCGCTTTTTTGAAGAGTCCGGCATCGCGATGGCCGTGAATCTGTCGGGAGCGTCCGCCGACCACGGTTTCGAGGAATTCGTGGTGGATTCCGAGGTTTCATACGGCCACATCGTGCCGTTTGCGACGCTCGATTTCGACGAGACGAGCCAGCCCGGCTACGGCGCAAGGCTGGCAGCGTCGCTCGCGTCTGCGCGCAAGGCCGGTGCGAGGGGTCTGAAAATTTCAAAGGCGTTGGGCCTTGCAGTGAAGGGTCCCGACGGAAAACTGCTGGCCGTCGATGACCCAGGACTCGACCCGGTGTTTGAAAAGGCCGGGGAGCTGAAAATGCCCGTGGCCATCCACGTCGGCGACCCGCAAGCGTTTTGGCAGCCTCCAGGACCGCAAAACGAACGGTTCGACGAGCTGCTGGCGCACCCTGAATGGAGTTTCCACGACGCCTGGAAGCGCGGGGACATTCCATCGTGGCAAAAGCTGTTTGAGGCTTTTTTGAGGCGCGTGGCACGCCATCCGAAAACGATTTTCATCGGCGTCCACTTCGGAAATGCGCCCGAAGAGCCCGATCTCGTTAAGAAAGCACTTGACAAATACACAAATTTGTACATCGACACGGCGGCACGCCTGCCCGCGATTGGGCGAACCGACGCAAACCACAATGCGCAAAACATGCGCGCGTTCTTTTTGGCCTATCAGGATCGGATTTTGTTCGGGACCGACATCGCTTTTTCCAGACAGGGCGAGCCGGTGATGTTCGGTTCCGTCGGAACAGATCCGCCCACAGAGGCCGATGCGAAGCAGTTTTTTGAATCCACCTATCGGTATTTTGAAACTGCCGACACGGACATTCCCAGCCCGACGCCGATTCAAGGAAAATGGCACCTTTCGGGCGTCGATTTGCCTCTGCCTGTGCTCGAAAAAATCTATTTCCGCAACGCTGAAAAACTGCTCGGCTTGGTGCGGCCTCAAAGCAAACTCCCGAAAACGCAATCGGGCGCGGCCCCAACGGGTGACGAGATGTGATCTCAGCGACGCGGTGCGGTTCATCGTTGAGTCGGCTGTTCTGAGTGGGTTACGCTGCGCTGTGAGTTTTTTGCACGCTCACGACGGAGCTTGGCATGAGTGCCGAAAAGACCCCTTCCTCTGGTTCTTCCCCCGTTTCTTCCGCTGTTGATTCTGCTGCCCCATCTTCCGTTTCGTCCAAAACGACGCCCTCGCCCAAAGGCCGGTCTCCCATTTCCCAAATCATCGATGCGTTCCGAGGCGACCGCGCCTCTGGATCGTCCCCTATGCCGTCGCAGCATTCGCCCAGGCCATCAGGAGCAACTCCGAGCCCGTCGCGCCTGACTCCGAGCCCGTCGCGTCTGACTCCGAGCCCATCCCAGCTTTCCCCGCGTCCATCGCAACTTTCCCCCAAAGTCGCACCCAAACGCCACATTTCCCACGTCATCGAAACCCTCAATTTGCCGAGCCGCGAGCTGGCCGAACGACTGGTTCTGCTCGGTTTCGATGCAGAGACCGCCTGTGTGCTGCACGTGATGCCCCTCATTGAGGTCGCCTGGGCCTCGGACGGCGTTAGCTCCCGCGAACGGAACCGCATCCTACATGTGCTGCGGTTGCGCGAAATTCCCGATGGCAGCCGTGCATTTGCGTTGGTCGAGTCCTGGCTCGACAACCGCCCGACGGACGGTTTTTTCCAAGCCTGCCGCGAGGTGCTTCGCGACCTCATCGCCAGCAAGCGCGCCGCCAGCGAAGCCCCCGACGAACGACAGCTCATCGACCTCTGTGTCGAAATCGCCGAGGCCTCAGGAGGCTTGTTTGGCCTGCGCAGGTCTGTCAGCGCCGCCGAGCGCCAAGTCATCTCCGAAATCGCCGCCACCTTCGGCGAAGCCGCAGAACAAGAAATGAAACGATTGCTCTGCTGATTCCAAAAACCGCTTTTACACACCGATTTGCGCAAGCCAAGCCGGAAGCTGCTCTGCCGCCCGTTCTGCGTGGAGCGCCCTTCGTCCGCGCTTGCCTGCCCGTTTTGCGTGAATGCCTGACAGCGGCGGCAAGAGGCCAAAGTTCACATTCATTGGCACGAAGCGTTCCCCCGTTTCCCGAGGTCGTCGTACATGGTGGTACAGACTGCCCATCGCCGTCGTCAAAGGAGGCAACGACAGCGGCTTGCCCTGCATTTTTTCCGACACAAACACGCCGCACAAAAGACCCATCGCCGTCGATTCGATGTACCCCTCGACCCCCGTGATCTGGCCTGCCAAATGAATGTTCGGTGCCGCTCGCAGCGCCAGCGAATCGTCCAGCACTTTGTGCCCCTCGACGTAACTGTTCCGGTGAATCGAACCGAAGCGAACGAACTCCGCCCGATGCAGCGCCGGAATCATCGAAAAAATGCGCTTCTGCTCCGGGTACGCAAGCCGCGTCTGAAAACCCACCAAGTTGTATGTCGTCCGAAACCGGTTTTCCGCCCGAAGCTGCACCACCGCATACGGCGGTTTGTCCGGGTGCTTTGGGTCCACAAGACCGACGGGCTTCATCGGTCCAAACGCCAACGTATCCGGGCCCCGTTCCGCCATCACTTCGATGGGCAAACACCCCTCGAAATAACGCGGCTCCTCGAAGGCATGCGGCGTGACTTTGCGACCCGCAAGCAGAGCCGCCACAAACGCCTCGTATTCCTCCCGATTCATCGGACAGTTCAAATAATCCCCCGCCGGTTCCTTCTGATACCGCGACGCCAAAAAACAGTGCTCGGAATCAATGCTGTCTGCTTCCACGATCGGTGCGATCGCATCGTAAAAATACAGCTTGTCCCCGCACAACCGTTGCAACGTCCGAGCCGCTCCGCCCGCCAGCAGAGGCCCGCCCGCGAGCACGCACGGACCGTCAGGAAGCCCGTCGCACAGTTGCCTGCGCAAGCTGATGTTTGGATGTTGTGCGATTTTTGACGTGACAAGACGCGCAAATTCCCGTCGGTCTACCGCCAGAGCATCACCGGCAGGAACTTTCGACGCATCCGCGCATTCCACAATCAGCGATTTGGCGGCACGAAGTTCCGCTTTCAACAGCCCCGCTGGCGATTGCGGATCGTCGCTGCGCAACGAATTGGAACACACCAATTCCGCCAAAAGCGGTGTCGCGTGCGCGGGCGACATCTGCGCTGGTTTCATTTCCAACAGCTCGACCGCGTGGCCCCGTTGCGCAAGCTGCCACGCCGCCTCACAACCCGCCAAACCACCGCCAATCACTTTGATCACAGGACTCTGTTTCACGCGCCGCACTATATTGCACTCCGTGGCATGATCGAACGACAGACTTCCCAAAACGGAAAACGAAATACGAAGGAGCACGGTGTGATGCGGTGGATCGGAAGGTATGTTTGGATGCGATGTCTTTTTGTTCTTGGTGCCTTTGGTGTCCTTGGTGTTTCGCCAAGCGGAATGCCACAGACCGCCCGCGCATCGGTGCTGGTGAAGTTGTCATTGTCCGACATGACCGCGCGAGCCGAACACGTCCTTGTGGGGCGCGTCGAAAAAGTCACCTCCCAATTCGTGACAGGACAGGACGGAATGATTTGGACCGAGGTCTACATTCGTTGTGCGCGCAGCATTCGGGGTGTCCGGGAAGGCGAAGTCCTCAAAGTCCGACACTTGGGTGGTACCGTCGGAGAATTGGGACAAAAAGTCTTTGGGGAAGCCTCCTATCGCATGGGAGAGGAAGTTCTGATTCTGGCCGAGGAACGAGAAGGAACGTACTTTTCGATCGGAATGGCGCAGGGAAAATTCCATGTCGATCGTTCCAATGGGACTCCTCTTGTTCAAGTGGATTTGGCTGGAGCAGAGATCTTGTCGCCAACAGGAACCCCCGCCACGGGACAAGTTCCGACCGCGCAAGGAGTTCCCCTGGAAGTGGTGATTGCGCAATTGCAAGACTTGGTAAAGCGGATTCCCTCGCCTTCCGAACGCCGAAAGCAAAACCTTCGACAAAACCTTCAACCGGGAACTCAACCAAGTTCCAAAAAGGAAGAGAAACTCCCATGACCGCGCACCGGGTCTTTCGCTTGGGGTTCATCCTTTTCGCATTCCTGCTGGCACTGGGAGTCCCGCCCGAGCCCGCGCATGCCTATGTTCGATCGCGGGCAGAGGAAAGCTGTCTTCCTGTCTATTGGAAACAGACCTGTGTGTTCATCCAGCCCGACGCCAACCTCAACGCAGGCATGCCCGCTTCCGATGCCGAGCGAATCATCCAAAAATCCATATCCAACTGGATGAGCAGAACCACCGGCTCATTCATGAAACTCAATTATGTGGCCCCCGATGGACCAAAGGAAGTCACATACAAGGACCACCTTTCGGTCATCGTCTTTCGCACCGGAAACAAGTTCTGTAGACCCGCTGTCGATGGTGCAGAGCAAGTCTGTTACGACCCCTCTGCTGCCGCTGTGACCACGGTTTCTTACATCAACAAAAAGGGTGATCCCAATGATGGATGGATTGTGGATGCAGACATCGAAATGAATTCCGTCAACAACCAGTTTGTGGAAATTGGGAAACCCCTGCCCCTCCCGGACAGCCGCAACCAAACCGATTTGGAAAACACACTCACGCACGAACTCGGTCATCTGCTCGGCCTGGATCATACGTGCCGGTTGAGTGCCGACCCTGCCTGCCTGACGGATAACAATGGACAGGCTCGCCTGACCTGCGAGTCCATCGATCGACAGAGACTCCTGAACCCCACTTTCCAAACGATTTATGAAACCGCGATGTTTGCAGTCGCTCCCCCAAAAGACATCGAAAAACGGACTCCCAAGGCCGATGACATTGCCGGAATCGCGGCAGTGTCTCCCCTCGCAGACGACCCCAAGGTGTGCCAAAAACCCGGAACGGAAGCCTCGTCTGGGTGTTCCTGTGAAGTGGGACATCAAAAAACCGGTGCCAAAGGGGCCGCGTTCGCAATCCTCCTGTTCTTCTTTTCGTGTGCCACCCGCCTGCGCAGAAAAAAATCCACACAACAGAGTCCCAACGTGTAGGTGGCTGGTGTCAAATGAACCGCGTAGCGAGCAAGACAGACCGGCGAGCGAATCGGCGAAACGCCCGCAGCGACGACCGAGACGTACCCGTAGGTACGTCGCAGGGAGGAGTGAGGACGTATTCGTCCCCGGCCCTTTGGGCCGAGGACAAG
>DAOLIT010000144.1:0-7244 GCA_035328405.1 Pseudomonadota bacterium
GTCCCTATGGACGATTCCTTTGGCGTGGGCGGCTAGGAGGGCTTGGGCGATTTGTTGGGCTAGGTCTTTGGCTTGGTCTTCGGGGAGAGCGCCTTCTCGGCGGAGGAGGCCACGGAGGGATTCTCCCTCGAGGAACTCCATGATGATGTACAAAGTGCCGTCAGGAAGCTGGCCGAAGTCGAAGACCTCGACGAGACCAGGGTGACGAAGCATGTTGACAGCGCGGGCTTCGTTCAAAAAGCGGGCGGCGTAATCGGCGGCACCGGCAAGGGGGCCGTGGAGGATTTTGATGGCGGCTCTGCGACCAATCTGCTTGTGAACGGCGGCGTACACAGAACCCATGCCGCCTTGGCCGATTTTGGAGGTGACACGGTAGTTTCCGACGAGCTGACCAGCGCGAAGGGCGACTTGTCCCGACTCTCCTATACCGGGTTCGGCAGAAGTGGCGGCTGTTCCTCCTGTGGCTTTGGAGGAGGTTTGAGGGGCACCGGTTTGGGCAAATTCCGCCGAAATTTCGACGGCAGAGGGTGTCTTGTCATCCGCCTTGGGAACGGAAGGGGGTTCCTTGGCAGAGCGGCCCGGCTTGACGACGGCGGGCGCGATGGTTGGGGCGTACCCGATGCTTTCGGCCCGAATGGGTGCGTTGGGCAAGGTGGCACCATCGGACAAACTGTCTGAGGGAGGTGTGGCCTTGGAGGCGGGTGTGGGAGTCTGTGCGCCGGCTTTGGGGGGAATCGCAGCGGAAGCCTGGGTCGGCTCGTCGGACAGCGCGTCCTTTGCTTGTGCTGGGACCTGCGCTTTTGGTTCGGGGGCCTGGACCGGCGCGGCTTTGGGTTCCGGGGCGGTTTTGGGCGCGGGCGCGGGAACGGGAACGTGGGAGGGCGGCAGACTCGAGCTGGAAGGCGCTTGCGCGGTAGAAAGCTGTTGAAGCTGCGCGGCGACTTCGCTCATGAGGGGACGGGCTTGCGGATCGGCGGACAGCATGTTGGCAAGGAGCGTGGCCAAAGGCCGCTGCCACGAGGGCAAAAGTTGTGGCAACGCGGTCAATTGGCTTTGCCCCGATTCGTCGAGCAAAGCTTCTTCGGGAAGTTTCCCGGACGCCAGCTCGTACAGCAACACACCGAGCGCAAACACGTCGGACGCGGCGTTGCCGAGTTCTCCCGCGCGCTGTTCGGGGGCCAGATAGACCCGTTCGTCGCTGTTTTCCATATCGGACAGAACGCCAGAAGGCAGCAAATCCAACAGCGTTTGCGCCAGGCCCAAATCGAGCAGGCGGATTTGTTCTCCGTCGCTGCCGGACCCAACCATCACGATTTTGCTTGGGGACAAGCGGAGGTGAAACAATGAGGCGGTGTGGGCAAGGGTCAGACAGGTCGCGAGCTGTCGGCCCATGCGCAGGGCTTTGTTGGGAAGCGGCAAGCCGTGCGAGCGACGGCGCTGCTCGGACAAGGACTCGCCACTGGTCCACTCGCTGGCCAAAAACACGACGCCGCCGGGCAAATTTCCGTATTCAACGAGCGACGGCACGACGGGATCGGGGCGCGCGTTGGGATCGCCCTGGCTCTGGCCGGTCAGCAGCCGGTTGATCGATCGGCGCAGGGTTTTGAGCCTGGCCAGCGCACGGCCCTCTTTGTTCAGGGTCGCGGGCAAGATGCGCAAAAGCACCTTGGTTTGGGTCTGCGCATGCGAAGCTTCGTATGACGCGCCCAAAACCCCGTCGGACAGCTTGTTTCCAAGAATATAGCTCCGCGATTCCATCACCCACCGGTCCTTGGCCCGCAGAGCCCAGCACAGCCGCAACAACGCTGCGGCAAACCGCTAATAATTGTATGGAACACCACAAAACAATTTAACCGATTTGATCCGGGCGTGTTTTTTCTTCTGCCCGTGGCTTGGGCCAAACAATTGGAAGGGCGAAACCGTCTGCGCACACAGAACCCCGCTTCGTGACGGACGTGCTGCAAAACACTCTTTGCGCCAGGGCGGTCGGGGCGAGTGATAAGATGGGTCGCTTCAAATGAGTGGGTCTGACCACAGTGTGCCTCCTAGGTCGAATGGAAGTCTGCCTCCGCTGGACGCAAAAGAGTTGGAGCTGCGGAGGACGGATCGCCGTTCGGATGCGGCGCTTGTGGTGACTGGCGAAGCGAAACGGACCCCGAATGCCGATTTGGCTTCGACGACGTTGCGCGAGACGACAGAGCCAGACCGTGCCAAGCCAGACCGTTCCAAGCCTTCGAGCCAAGTGCCGTCGGATTTGGCGGCCACTTGCGAGCAGCTTCCAGACGAGTCGGCGCTGTTGCGCAAACAGATGACACGCAGCAAACCCCCAGATGATGAACTTCCGCGAGGCGCGACGATCGGGCGGTACATGGTGCTGTCGTGCCTGGGTTCGGGAGGAATGGGGGTGGTGTATGCGGCTTACGATCCAGAGCTCGACCGGAAAGTGGCGATCAAGCTGCTGCGGTCCGAGAGTGCGGCGGGCTCAAGCCGGGTGCGCTTTCTGCGGGAAGCGCAAGCGATGGCGCGGCTTTCACATCCGAACGTCATCAATGTTTTCGACGTGGGCACGATCGACGAGCGGGTGTTCATCGCGATGGAGTTCGTGGACGGCGGAACGCTCACGTCGTGGCTGCACGCGCAGGAACGGTCGCAACAAGACATTTTGTCGGTGTTTGCGGATGCAGGCCGTGGTTTGCAGGCGGCGCACGCGGCGGGTTTGGTTCACCGCGATTTCAAACCGGACAACGTGCTGGTCAGCAAAGACAGGCAGGTGCGGGTGATGGATTTTGGTCTGGCTCGCTCGGTGGGTCAGGCCGAACACGATGTGGAGGACGGGCCGACGATGCCGCGTCCGCTTCTGTCCACGTCGTCGAGTCAGGCGCTCAATGTGCGTCTGACTCATACGGGCGCGATGATGGGAACGCCGCGTTTTATGGCCCCGGAACAATACGAGAGTCAGCCAACCGACCCGCGCACAGACCAGTTCAGTTTTTGTGTCGCGCTGTACGAGGCGCTGTACGGTGTGCCTCCGTTTGTGGGGGAGGACATCAACACGCTCGGCTTCAACGTGATTCGGGGCCGCGTCACTTCCGCGCCGCCGGACACCAAAGTCCCGACGTGGATTCGGTCGGTGCTTTTGCGCGGTTTGCAAGTCAAGCCGGCAGACCGGTTCTCGTCGATGGAAGGGCTTTTGACGGCGCTCAATCCACCGAAACGACGTTTGTCGAAGGCGTGGCTGGTCACGCTGGCCGCAGCGGGCGTGCTGCTGCTGGGCAACGTCGTGTATCAGCTTCGGGAAGAGCGCAAAGCCAGCATGTGCAGTGGAGCGGCGCAGCGGTTGCGCCCGATTTGGTCTGCGGAACGCAAGCACACGTTGCAGGCTGCGCTG
The DNA here is from genome assembly GCA_035328405.1 of Pseudomonadota bacterium. Taxonomy (GTDB): domain Bacteria; phylum Myxococcota_A; class Polyangia; order Palsa-1104; family JAEUJZ01; genus JAEUKA01. Next base: position 3,389 of record DAOLIT010000144.1, read on the forward strand.
CTGTCGTCTCGGCAAACGTATGCCAAAGACGTGTGGCAGCGCGTCGAAGTGACGCTCGATCGATATGCCGGTGAGTGGGCAACGATGCGCACGGAAGCGTGCATGCTGACGCTGCGAGGCCAGCAGACCCAGAACATCATGGATTTGCGCATGCGCTGTTTGGAGGACCGGCTGGCGGAGCTTGCGGCGCTCACGGCGATTTTGCAGAAACCCGATCCGTCCGTGCTCCAAGAAGCCGCGTCGGCCACGCGCGAGCTGTCGCCGATTGCAGGCTGCGCCAACATCGAGGCGCTGAGTGCGCCTGTGCCGTTGCCTGACAACCCCGTGATGCGGCAGCGCGTCGATGCGTTGCGTCAAGAAATGGCCGAGGTGCGTGCCATCGAACGCTTTGGCAAATACAGCGAGGCGCTCGGTCGGGCCGAGAAGTTGGCGCATGCGGCGACGCTGGCCAAATACAAACCGATCGAAGCCGAGACCAAGCATTTGTTGGGCGAAATCCAAATGCGCGGCGGGCTTGGGGCGCAAGCCGAGCAGTCGCTGGTGAGTGCGGTGATGGCGGCCATCGACGCGCGGCACTTGCGCATGATGGCCGAAAGCGCCGTGCTGCTGACCGAGACGACTGGCAGCCGGATCAAGCAATTTCGCAAAGCCGAGGTCTGGTCGCAGATTGCCGAAGGCGTCCTCGATGAAATCAGCGATCCCGAACCGCTGCGCGCCAAGCTCTATTTGGCCAAATGCCGGGTCGCTTCGATGGAAAACCTGCACGGCCGCGCGTTTGAACAATGCCAAAAAGCCAAGGCGCTGCGCGAAAAGCTCTTTGGGTCTGACAGCCCCGAACTCGCCGAGGTCTTAAACGCCCTGGGGCATGCGTACCGTCGTTCCGAGCAGCTTGTGCCCGCCATCGAGATGTACAACCAAGCTCTTCGCATCGAGGCCGCGCACCTGGGTGCGTTCCACCCGAACTTGGTTTCCACGCTCCGAGGTCTTGGCATCGTGGCCCGCGACCAAATGCGTCTTGAGGAGTCCGTCGGTCATTTCCAGCGCGCCCTGGCGATTCAGGAAAAATCCCTCGGCAAAGACAACATCCGCACGAGCGATTACCACATCCAACTGGTGCGGACGTTCTTGGCGATGAACCGGCTCGCGGACGCCGAACAGGCCATAAACCGCGCGGTCCAGATTCGGCGCGCTGCGAAATCCAGCTCCGACCTCGATCGGCTGTCCGAGGCGCTCTATTTTGCGGGCGAGGTTTTCTATGCCCAAGGCAAGCTGCCCGAGGCGCTCAAAGTTCACGAAGAAGCCCTCCGCATGCGGGAACGGCAGGGCGGCGATCGTCGCGAGGACGTGCTCGCCTACAGCTTGACCTGCATGGGCGAGATCCTGTTTCAACTTGGGCGCATCTCGGCGGCGCGGCCCTATTTGGAACGCTCCCTCAGTTTCCGGCAGGGGCAATCCGAGGAAACCCGGCGAGCCGTCCGACCGGCGCTTGGGCGCACCCAGTTTGCGATGGCGCAAGTCTTGTGGGCCCAAGGCAGCGCAGAGGACCAAAAACGCGCCGTCGAGCTGGCCCTGGCCGCGATGGATGAATACGACGCCTACGGCAGTCGCCCCGGCAACATCCTGCCGCGGATTTCCACCTGGCTCGACAGCCACCGGCTTCCCCAGGACCCGCCCAAGCGACCCGATCGAATCGAGAAGAAAACCCATGCGCGCTGATTTGCCGTCTCTTCTGCCGCTTGTTTGTCCCGCGTGCCGCCGCCTGTCTGACCGAGGCCGCGAGCTGGCCACCGTGTCCATCGCCGAGGTCCTCCGCTCCCATGGCGGAGAGGACGACGGTACCCCCGAAGACATCGAAGAGGGCGTGTTGGCCTGTGACAACCCGGACTGCGGGCGACGTTATCCCATCGTCTCGGGCATCCCGATTTTGCTCCCCGATTTGACGGGTTTTGCGTCCGGCCAATCCCTCCTTCTGTCCGAGTTTCATGAACCCGAGGTCCTCGCCACCCTGGTTCGCGGCGGCCCCGACGATGCCCCCCTGCCGCGCCTTCTGGAAACCCTGTCCATTTATCTGGATGCCCACTTTGGCGACTACGCGATGCCGACCCCCGACGGTCCAGAGCCCGGTTGCGGGGGCACCGCGTTGTGGCAGCACCTCCAAAAGGCTTCCCAGGCGTCGGTCGCCCGCGCCGTCGAACTTGGTTGCGGGCCCGGTCGGGGCCTGCACGTGTTGTCCCAAAGCGCCGAACTTGTCGTCGGCGTGGACCTTCATTTTGCCGCCTTGCGCTATGCCCGCTGGATTTTGTCCGGCGAGACCGTCCGCTATGCCCGTCGCAAAAGCGGTCGCCATTACGGCTTTGCCAGCATCCACGCGCCCCCGTGCAGCGAAACGTCCTTGCAGCTTGTGTGCGGCGATGCCCTCGACCCGCCCCTGTGCCCCGAGACGTTCGATCGCGTCGTGTCCTTGAACGTCCTCGATGCCGTGCATTCCGCCAAGCAACATTTGTCTGTCGTCGATGGACTGTGCGCACCCGGCGGAGAACTTCTGCTCGCGTCGCCTTTTGCGTGGCAAAGCGGCATCGTGTCCGAAGAAGGCCGTTTCGACGATGCCGACCCCGCCGCGCACCTCCAAACCTTGTTGTCCCAAGGTCTCGGGCTGTCTGCCGCGTACGAGCTGCTCGGCCACCACGAGGTCCGCTGGGCCCTCCGCCGAGACGCCCGCAGCGCCGCCACCTACCACACCCACTTCCTCCACGCCCTCAAAACCCTAAAATAACCCGTTCCCAGCCAGAAAGGACTGCGGTGGGCGTGGGCTACCCCATCACACATCTTCCGGCGCCGTTTCTTTCCGGGAACTCGTCAGCTACGGCCATGTTTGAAAGCATGAGTGGAGGGTGGCGGAGTCTCGCCAGGGTCATGGAAAGGATGTTTGGAGGTCAGCGGGACCTCGCGGGGGTCATGGAAAGGATCTTTGGAGGTCAGCGGGACCTCGCGGGGGTCATGGAAATGGTCGTTGGAGGTCAGCGGGACCTCGGAAGGGTCATGGAAAGGATGTTTGGAGGTCAGCGGGACCTCGGAAGGGTCATGGAAATGATGTTTGGAGGTTGGCGGGACCTCGGGGGGGGTCTTGGAAATGGTCGTTGGAGGTCAGCGGGACCTCGGAAGGGTCATGGAAAGGATGTTTGGAGGTCAGCGGGACCTCGGAAGGGTCATGGAAAGGATGTTTGGAGGTCAGCGGGACCTCGGAAGGGTCTTGGAAATGTTCGTTGGAGGTTGGCGGGACCTCGCTGCTAGGATGCGCGGCAGATGCGCACACGGGTGTTTAATACGGCGGGGCCTTGTCGGGCCGAGTTTGATTACATGCTGTCGGCCACCTCTCGTCTGCCCGAGGTGCTGACCCTCATCGAGCAGCAAAAGTATTTCGTCCTGCACGCCCCTCGGCAGATCGGCAAGACGACGGCGATCGGGTCGCTGGCTCGGGACCTTCTGGCCGAAGGGCGGTACACTGGCGCACTCGTGTCCGTCGAGGTCGGGGCACCCTATTCGGATGAGCCCGCCGCCGCCGAGCAGGCGATTTTGGAAGCGTGGCGCGATCACGCGGCGTCCCAGCTTCCCGTCGCGCAGAGACCTCCGCCTTGGCCCGATGCGCCGCCGGGTCGCCGACTGGGCTCTGCGCTCAGGGAGTGGTCCAAGGCGTGCATGGATCTGGGCAAGCCGCTCGTGTTGTTCTTGGATGAAATCGATGCGCTGTCGGACAAGACGCTGATTTCGGTGCTTCGCCAACTGCGCGACGGCTACATCAACCGGCCCCAGGGGTTTCCGTGGTCTTTGGCGCTCGTCGGGATGCGGGATGTGCGCG
>DAOLIT010000145.1:0-7150 GCA_035328405.1 Pseudomonadota bacterium
TCCAGCACTTCCTCGAGCAGTTTCTTGGAAAAGAGATCTTCCCGCTTCCGCAACAGGGCCGCGAACCGTAGCCGCCCCGTCCCTTTCCCGCAACCCAACAAACCCAAAATCGCCCACCCAATGCTGGGCTTTTCGACCGAACAAGTTTCAATCCCCTTTAAGCGGGCAAGGATGTTGCGGGTTCAATCGGGGTCCCGATTGGCACGTTGTACTGAGGTTTCAATGCCCTTTAAGCGGGCAAGGGTGTTGCGGTGGAAGGCAACCGCGAGGCCCTGGCGTGTTTCAGCGCGTTTCAATGCCCTTTAAGCGGGCAAGGGTGTTGCGGGGTCAAGTCCGCTCTGCTCGGGTGCATGGGGGACTGTTTCAATGCCCTTTAAGCGGGCAAGGGTGTTGCGAAGGCCGCTCTAACAGAGTGCCTGAAGGACGAGGGGTTTCAATGCCCTTTAAGCGGGCAAGGGTGTTGCGGGCCTGTGCCCCGGCTTCCACACAAGCTCCCCACAGTTTCAATGCCCTTTAAGCGGGCAAGGGTGTTGCGGCAGACGAAGTTTACCGACGACGACTTCTCGGCGTTGTTTCAATGCCCTTTAAGCGGGCAAGGGTGTTGCGGGTTCGCTCGTAAAACGAAACCCTTTGCTGGTTCAAGTTTCAATGCCCTTTAAGCGGGCAAGGGTGTTGCGGTGTTCCTGCGACATCGGGAACGACCGCGCCGCCCGGTTTCAATGCCCTTTAAGCGGGCAAGGGTGTTGCGGTGGATGTGCGGCACGCTGCCGTTCAGGCGCTGGCTGTTTCAATGCCCTTTAAGCGGGCAAGGGTGTTGCGGGTCTATACAACGTCGGCGTGGGTGTCATCACTACCTTTGTACGGTTTCAATGCCCTTTAAGCGGGCAAGGGTGTTGCGGTTGCGGTTGACCGCGCTGCTCAACATGTTCGAGCACGAGTTTCAATGCCCTTTAAGCGGGCAAGGGTGTTGCGGCCTCACGATCAAATTCTATAGCTTTTCCGGGAAGGTGTTTCAATGCCCTTTAAGCGGGCAAGGGTGTTGCGGAAACTCTACAAACTGACCGACCGGGATGGTTTTACGTTTCAATGCCCTTTAAGCGGGCAAGGGTGTTGCGGGCCCTCCTGGGAAGGGGTTGGGGGGCAAGGGTTTTTTGGGGGGTTTTCATGGATCTGGGCTGGATGGGCGGCGCGGGCCGCTCCATGTGGACCCAGCGCGTGCGTTTTGGGGGAAACTGCCGTCTGGAAACGAAGTTTCAAGCACCTGGGAGGCACCGGCTTCAGCGACGGGGGCGAGTTCTTGCCACACTCGGGAACGCACATGGGTGGACTGTGGCAAGGTGGCTTGGGGGGTGTCAAGGGTTTTTTGGATGGCGAGGCAACAGACGACGCTCGACTTCGGAAACCAATTCTTCGCAAAGGTTTTGTGGGGTTTCCACTTGCAGTTCTTCAAGCACGGCAGAGACCAATTGCTGTTTCAAAAACTGCGGCGGTGTGTCGGAAGACCAGAGTTTTGCCTTACACATATCCTTTTTTGCTTGTTCCATCTTCTTGGGGGTTGGTACGTTGTGCGCTACGTCATTGCGTAGTTTGCGAATGGCGGAGATGGCTTTTCCAAATTCTTGCAACTTTGGCTGTTTCAAATACTCGTCTAATATCCTTGTTGCATGCCTATGTTCATATTCCAGAGTCTTGTAAAGATCCTCTTTTTCCACTAATTTTTTTTGGAATGGAAGGAGGTTGCCCTTTGAATCCTTTCCAACGAGCGATGGATCTGGCTGTGGATCGAATCGATACCAATCGGAACGATCGTCACTTGACACAAAAGTCCGCCGCTGGTCGAGGTGATCCAGCAGCGCCGATTCAAAGAATGCGACGGTGCCGTGAACAGCAGACGGAATGTTCCCGGCGCGCAAAGCCAGCTCGACTTGCAGCGCAGAACGCACGGCACGCTTCCCTCGACGATCGTATGTCAACAGGGAAAGGTCACACTCCGGTGGCAGTGGCAACGAGCAGGCCCAGCGGGACAGCCACTCGAGCACGCGCGTCCAGGCGGTGATCTCGGGCCATGCTTTTTGCTCGGCTTCTAGGTGCATGTGCGACACGGCACCGAATGCACCCAGGACATGCCCTTTCCGAACAAGCTCGATCGCACGGCGGCGTGCGGCAAAGGACTCATCGGGATGCACCGGTTCAAGGACTTGTTCCGCACGATCACCGAGGCTTCCGGATGGCAGCCCGAGAACCCTCACCGAATGGATCGATGGGTTTGTGTGCAAACGGACAATTTCGGGAACCAACGAACGAACGTCAGGAAAACCAGACTCGACGGCAAGCAGGATGGTTTGCGGCTTTGCGACACAGAGGACCTCGCACACGACCTGCTCAATCCGGGTGACGACTTCGCGGCGAATCAGAGCATCACGCGGATCAGACTTGGACTCGAGTTTTTCGTCTTTTTCCGTCAGATAGGTCCCGAAACGCGCTTGGATGCCGAGCCGTTGTTCGATCCTGCGCGCAAGGACCGGCCCAGCGTAACTGGGATCTGTCGTCGGTCGTCTGGTGTCCAGAAGAAGCGCCGCCGCGATCTGTAGGCCCTCTTCTTTTTCTTTTGCGTACGCAAGAACGGCATCCAGTTTTGGGGTGCAAAAGACAAGGGGGCCGCAGGGCAGTTCTGCCAGCGGCTTTGAAGGGCTTGTGTTGGAAGGGGCGGGTGGCGAATCCTTGAGGGTCCACTCATTTGTTTGCACGCGGTCCCACAAGGTCGAATGTAGGGATTTTGCAAACTCCTCAAGCTGATTTTCCTTTGCGAGTTTTACGTCGGTTCCGCCCACCGTCATGATCAACAAGGTTGTGTTCATGTTTCGCTCCGTCACTTGCGTTGGTTGGTGCGACCTTTGGTGCGATCTTTGGTGCGACCTTTGGTGCGATCTGCGGAGATGCACTCTTTTTTGGGAGCGTAATCCCCGGCATCGGGATGTTTCGTCTGGTGAACCGCAAGCCACTCCTTCAGCATAGGAAGGTCCTGTCTCCGGTTCTGGTTGAACCAAGCGGATAGATTCCCTTCCTCTTTTTTGAGGACCCAATCGCCGTTCGCATCCTGGGCCTGGTACAGAATGCAGAGTTCCTTCGCTTCGATGCGAACAGAACCAAGCCCCAAAGGGCGTCCGTAGCCGAGTTTGGAACAATACGCTGTGGCCGTTTGTCTTGCACCAAAGTGGCCTTAAACAGAGTCAGCCGCGTGTGCATGGGGTAGCCTCCTGATCCTGTTTTGCATCGCTGGTTCCGCAGTCTCCCCTGTTTCTTGCGTAGCCCAGATCACAGGATTCCCCCACCTGTCACGCGCCAGCAACGCATGAAGCCCCTGACCGCCCACGCCCGAACCCATGTGTGCGTCGCTGAGCAGCGTCGCTGTGATCTGTAGCCGAATCCAGTTTGATGGCTGATGAGACAGCGTTGTGTCAGACCGCTTCGCCACGCTCATGTCCCGCCTCCTGTGCTTGGGAATCTTCCGTACAGAGGGCCTGCCGAGGTTCTGTCGGGAGTCCGTCTTTGTTCCTCACACCGAGCCGAGGAATCTCCAGCACCTCCACCAGATCGAGGAGCGATGTAAGACAGGTCCCGCCCCCCTGCTGATTCCAAACCTCTTTTACACCGACCTCCTTCATCGCCAGCAGATCCTTCGTTTCTTGGGACAGTTCTCCAAAAGCCAACTCCGCAAATGCCTTGCCCGTCCGCAGCGTATCGACCAAGTGATGAAGTTGAGAACGCGACGCATTCTTCAGTTTTTCTGCCCCCTTCACCAACCCCTGCAAGCTCTTGAGATCCGGGCCCAGTACGCGCAGCGGACGGTGCGACAGCACACGACGGTCAGACTTGCTTACACAGATCCAGTCGCGAGCGCGGACCTCTGTTGGATCGTCGGCCCATGCCGTCGTGTAAGTAGCCCAGTCCACAACGGAAGCCGTTTGTCCGGGGTCCATTCCCCGATACAGACGCTTGGCCGATGACGCCAGCTTTTCTGCCACCGCGTGCAGACGGTGAAACGGCACCGTAGCCCGCGAGAACACCACACCCACACCGAGCGTCAGACGAAAATTCTGCGCGTCTGTCTGGTCCTGAAGCGCATGCAACTGCTCGCACAGATCGCAGACAAACCGAAACGCCAAACTCCCCCTGCACACCACGAGCACGTCATCCCCGCCCAGCATCAGCAACGTCAGCGGCGCGACTTGCGTCGCATCGCCGTTCCCGACCACACCGTCCATCGCCTCTTTCAGCGCCCTGCGCAACAACACCCGGTTCCGATGAAAAAGGCGCGACCGCTCTGCGCTAGACCTGCTTCGTGCCGCTTCTTGTCCCACAGCGTTTCCGTCCGCGTGAATGACCGCCAGATATTCATCGCCTGTCAGTTGCTCAAAATCTTCCGCCTGCGTCAGCGACCCGATCCTCGTCTTCCTGGTCAAGCTCCTAGCCAAATCCCCCTCGAGGCCGCTTGGACCGTCCTCGGCGCCCTTCTTGTGCCGACGTGCGACATCCACCGACACCTCAAAAGGGTCTGCTCCTTGCCGAACCTCACACGACGCCAAACCGCGCCCACCCCAGTCACACGGAGCCAAAACCGGCAATTCACAAGACAAACTCACCCCACCCCGAAACCACTTCTTTCCGTCCACCGTCACCGAAAACGGCAGGCCCGGAACTTCACGTTCAATTCGTTCACATGCGGCCTCCGCAAATGCCGCTGCGCCGTACTCAAACTGCGCATCAAAGTGACCCCCATCCCGAGCCAAAACCCCCATTTCCGCGTCCTTTTTGGGGTCATCATCGTCACCCAACGGGTCATCCTTGTCACGCTCAGGAAAATCACCCCAACAATCCTCGGCCCGTACCTTCCATGGCCGGTCCGGAGACGACCTCGCCAGTCCGGGCAGGATCACCCGCAAGGTTTGACCGAGCAGCGCATTTGCGCCCACCATCACCCGCAGTTTCGGCACCGCAAACAACCACGTTTGCACCCGTTGAAATCCAATCGATACCGTTGTTGGTCTGCACATTGCGCGGACCATACCAAATCCGCTCTGGATGGCTCACCCAATCTCTTTCCACCGTGCCGTCCCATTCGCGGTTTCTCTGTCGTGAGCGTTTGGGAACCGTGTTATTTGCAGCCGGCCCAGGCCAAAACTGGTCGCTTTTCCGACGTGCGCGACCTCCGCCAGGCGCAAAAAGGGAACCAGTGGTGCAAGCGGCCCTTCAAGCGTCACCTCCCCCAGCACGCCGTGCAAGGGGTGCCGTTCATCTGTCTCAAGGGAGTGCCGTTCCCAATGAAGCGGACACAGCCGCGACTTCCGTACGCGAACCTCCGAAGCCACTGCCCGCAACGCAGAAAAGTTTGCATCATCATCGGGATCGTGGACTCCGTACAGCGAACAGAGAACTGTCAGCCGCCGCATCACATCCGTAAACAAACGCGAAAATGAAAGTTCTGTCAGCAACCGTCCTTCTTGTTCCATCCACAGCGGCGTCACCAGCCGAACTTCCATCGAAAAGGAATCTCGGTCCATCGCAAGACAGTCTCTCGCACATGCTGCTTGCTCGTCTGAAACAGGCTCCGACACAGAGACCAATTCCACCCGACCCTCATCGCGCCCAAGCAGCGCATTCGGAATCATCCGCAGCACATTCCCAAGTACGTGCTGTTCTCGTTCTGTCCATCTTCCCAGACAGCGCAAACCCATCCGCACCGTGGCCCCTTTTTCCAACCTCGCATTCCCACTCCACCCCACGAGCGGCAGAAGCGGCGGCGGCACTTCCTGCTGCCCACGCAAAAACCGATGCGGCGGAGGATTCGGAACCACAGGATCAAACAACCGGCTGTACAGACACTCTTTGGGCAGCCCACAACTTCCTGCGCACACGTTCAGTTTTGCGCAGCCTTCCCGTCGCAAAGTCCGCCCAATCACCCCACGCCACAAACTTCCAGGATGAGCCGGAATCCGAAACGGTTTCACCACTTCATACGTCGCAGAACATTCCAAAAAGGGAAGAAGCATCCCATTACCTCCCGCCGCCCGTCTGCGTCGCAAAAACAACGCGCCCGAACGTCGTACAAAACCGAAAACCACTGCTCCATCGACAGAACATCGCGTCTTGTTACCACACACACAAACGTCCTGTTCTTTCTTTTGCAGCCAGCCTCACAAACGCGCGAGTGGCTCAAGCAGTCGAAGCCGTGGCATATGCACGCCGCTTTCGCATCTCGAATTCCGTAACGCCCATGCGACGCTCACGTTCGGCTATGTGGGATTGTATGTCCTTCCGTTTCCAGAGCCCAAAGGGGTGTCCTTTGGACTACCTCCGCCCCCCTTCTTTTGCACTTCCTCTTTCGCATCTGTAAACCCTCCGAACGACCCTTTTTCCCAGCCTCAACCACAGCCTTCCCAGCTGCACTCCTGGCTGCACCACGGACTGATACTCAGCGGTAGGAATGTTCTTCCGCTTGTCCGCAGGGTGGCTGATGGACTCAATCGACTTCACGGTGGGAGGTTTCTTCGCCATGACTACGCCGCCGCCTTCTGAGCAGAGTATTTGGTCCGGGAAGCGGATTGCCGTTGTCATCGTGGTTGCGAAACAGCGGCAAACGTCCTGGCACATGCCGACTTTCACCGTCTTTGGCGTCCATCAGCGAAAAGTCGCTCATCGTCCAGGGGAACAGAGTCCCTTCGGGCCACCCAGAGCCGCGCAGAAAGAACGGCGTGGCCGACAGGTCGATGACCCGCAAAAGCCCGAGCTTGCGGTTGATTGCTTCCAGTCCTGAAATCCAGACCCGCAAAAGCCCGAGCTTGCGGTTGATTGCTTCCAATCCTGAAATCCAGACCCGCGCAGCCTCGTTGTTCTTCTCGGCTTCCTTCTGCTCCTCCCCCTTCAGCTCTTCCTCGTCTTCATCTTCCGGTTTGGCTCGGTAGGCATCCGGTGGACGTTCCGGGACGTTCCGGCTCGGATTCGTATCGCATCCATCCCCGGTACGTCAATGCTGTCTCCACGGCGGCCTCGTCCGAAAACGATAGCCTCCGCAACCCCCCTTCCGTTTCCTACTGCCTCCCCCTCCGCCCGTTCTTTTTCTTTCGCCTGTGTTGGCACTGTGGGTGCGTCT
>DAOLIT010000146.1:0-7137 GCA_035328405.1 Pseudomonadota bacterium
TCCCCCCACACTCTCCCCATCCCGAACAATCATCACATTCACCGGCTTGAGGTCCGTCAACCCAAAAAGTATTTCCCCGACGGGAGATTGTAAAGTACGGGGGGAAAATCGGTGGTTTTGAGTTTACGGGGAGGGGAACATGGATTGTGTTTGGGGTTACACTTGTATTGGGTGCGCACAACGTAAAACTTGCCAGGGGATGGAGGTGATCGGGGAGGGAAGGCGATGGTTTGCGCGCACAGTTTCCGATTGTTTTCTTGGTCTCTCTGAAGCGATCGTGAGTCGCCTTTGCATGTTTCGGGGAAGTGGGGGACGAAAGTGAAGGGGGGTGTGGCTGTGTCTCAGGTCGGGGCGAGTCTGGATGGTCTGAATTTGGGCAAGACCCACTTCGAGTTACGGTTGATGACAAGACGGCGGCAATGGAAGTGGGCAATCGAGCCGACCAGCGCACGTAGCAGCCAACACCGATAGGGCATTTGCTACCGACTGGGGCGAATCTGTGCAGCTTGCCGGTCGCAATGCAGACCACAAACAGAGCGCCATAGCCGAATCGAAATCGATCCGCTGTGGTTGTTTGCTTTCGTCCTGACAGGTGCCTCAAATACAACGATAGTCAAAGCGTTCAAACTGTGGGCAATCGCGATCCTGTTCACAAACCACCACGCGACCAAACTCTGGTCCCACTTCGCAGAGCGGATCGAAACGTTGCGCACAGGACCAGTCTGCAACAATGCTGATGAAGCGATATCCTCCAAAGTTGAAATACGCGCGTTCGCCGATACACAGCGATCGAAAGGGGATGTCCGACATTGGCTCTGGCCAGCAAGTCTGCCGCGAACAGAGCCATTGAAACGATGCTCCAGTACTGTCTGTAACGACCCTCGGATTGATCGCTCGCAGATCATTCGCTGGTGCGCAGCCGGCAACGAGCAGGATACCGAACAGCACGAAAAGACAACCACGCCTCATGTCTACAGAGTAGCACGCTCACATTCCAGTGCTCACGCGAACAGAGTTTCATTCGACGGAGTAACTCTACTGATCGTTTCCGTCGCTACAAATTCCCTACAGCATCCCTTCATCGTTTCTGCCACATCCCCAACAACATTCCCCTGATTTCATCCCGCAAGCGTGCAAGTTCGGATTCCCAATACCGTTCCAGGGGGCGTTCGTGGTGCGAAAACAGGGCATGGTTTGGGCGCGACCAGGCGGATGCAGGGGCAATGATCCGGTTCGCGCGGTCGTGGCGGGCTTTGAGGGTGGATAGTCGCACACTGGGTTGCCGTTCTGCGGATACGCTCCGGGCAAATTGAACCCGCATAGCAGATCTGGGAAACGGCAAACCGAACTTTTGGCAAAGTTGCCGGTCCAGGTCTTCCCAATCAATCACTTGGTCGGCTTCGCTTTCGACAAGGCCCCTTTCGATGGCGGCAAAGGAATCGGCGCGCTGGGCTGGGCTCAGAGGGAGGGGCTTGCTTTCTCGTGCGGCTTCGCCGCGCTCGTCGCCTTCGTCGCCGTTTTGGGAGTCGGCGCAAACCGACACAGCGCCGACGCCAATCGCTCGTTTTCCTCCGTTTGATTTCATCGGTTTTGGGACTCTTTGCATTTGCGCTGCCGACAGCAAAACCAGCCTTTCGGCCATGGCTTCTGCATGGCTAAGCGAACGCAACCAAAACGGCCAAGCCGTGCGGGGTTGGCCGCTGGTCATGCAGGACAGGAGGACGGGTTGGGGGAAAGAACCGCGCGGATCGCTCAGCGAGCCACGGCCACTTTGGGGAAGGAAGGGGGAACGCGCACCGATTCGTCATCGCTCGGCTGCGTCGCAAGATACGCGCGCACACGTGCTTCGGCGATGCTGGTCACTTCGGCCAACGTGCCATCGGCATCCAGCAAATCATCCAGCTTCGAGCCTACATGTTCAGGATTGACGGCCATCGTTCACCTCGTTCCTTTGCTCTCGCAACGAGGCCACTTTACGCTTTTTGCCCGACCTGACAAGGGAAGTGTTTGTGCTACCTTCCCCCTGTGGATACACCCAAGCGGCTGCGCGCGATGTTCTTCCGTTTGTCCGATGCTGAGCCGGTTCGTGACTGGCTGCTCAGTCTTCCCAAAGAAGAACGGAAAATCGTCGGCGCAGACATCAAAACCGTCGAGTTTGGTTGGCCAATAGGAATGCCCACCTGTCGTCCCATGGGTCAGGGACTTTTCGAGGTGCGCAGCAACCTTCCGAATCGGATCGCGCGCGTTCTTTTTTGCATCGAAGACGGCCACATGGTGCTTTTGCACGCCTTCATCAAGAAGGACCGCCAAACCCCAGAAACGGACCTTCGGATCGCGCGCGAACGAATGAAACGGAGCGTCCGTTTCGGGCCGTTTCCAATCGAAACCAACCTCAGACAGAGCCGTCCCTAAACGCGAACTGGCCAAGCGGAGTAGAGCCCAACACAGGCCGTTTTGGGCTCGCAACAGAACGAGCGATGCGACTCCTATCGAGCTTCCGTCGCCCCATTCGTCGCCCACGTTCCTGTGTTCCGAAGCTTTTGGCTGATGCTACGGTACTGGATTTGGGCATCCCCGGCGAAAAGTCGGTGCATGATTTTCTGTTGCGCGCAGCATCGGGAAACTCGCCTCTGTTTCGCGTGCAAGCGATGAACCGGCACGGAAACACGTTGCTCGTCGCGATTGAATCCTGCCAACGGAGTCACGAACGCGGGTCCGGGATGTATGAAAAAGCGCGGCATGTTTTCAGAGACCCTTCCCTCACTTTGGTGGACAAGTGAGTAGCGTCACGGCAACGGCAGGCCGCTGGCATGACCGGCAACGGGGATCTCTCCACGTTTGCCGCGTCGCTGGCGTTGTCGTTCATGACCGAGGTGGCGCTTCCTCGCACAAGATCCGTTCGACGATGTAGAACAATGTCCGGCGGTCACGGCTCAAACGGCGAATCACTTTCTGGTCATCCCACGAAAGCCGAAGTGCCTGTGCGGGTGGCATCGGTTGTTCCTCCAACCGCGCACTCTGGCACTCCATGAGATAGTGAAAATACTCCTCCTGCTCATCCGTTTCGAGGTATTTGTGCGTTAACTTGCGGTCTTCCTTTGTCAGTGATGGAAGCGGTTTAGGTAGGCAAAACATCGCTTCCGCACCACCCATTTTTGCCCGATCGAGCAACTTGGAGATTTGCAAAAATGCAGCAATGTAGTGTGGATTGGTCACGATGGCACGAAGTCGTTTCACTTCTGCTTTATCCAGCCATCCATCGAACGCGATCTGGACTTCCTGTCCATTTTTTGTGGCCGCTTTTCTGCGTGAATAAAGCATCAATTCAATCACCATGTGAGAATCTAGAGCGCAAGCACAGATTTCCTTGATGGTTTCACTGTCCAGTGAATCAATGTGCTCATTACTGATATCATCAAAACGATCACGAGGCTCTTTTTGAGTTGCTCTAGTTCCATTTTCTGCGGACACGATGGATTGATTCATAGCGGGTGTGCCGCCAGCCATCCCAACGGTTGTGCGCGATTCGGCAGGCACAGACGGGGCAGAAGGTACCGTCGGTGCGGTCGGTTCACTCGGTGGTTTGGTTTCCGGTTTTTGTGGTTTTGAACCTTCCGCGTGAGATGTTATTCCATCGGGAACCTTGTCTGTTTTAGACCATGCGCTTGCCAAGCCGGTCAGCGCCTCGAAAAGAGGCGGGGCGAGTTGTTTTTTTGACCCATCACCCGCTTGGCTGTTTTGCAGAGAATCCAACCAGCGCGTAAACGGCCCCCACCCGAGTGCAGCGGTCAGCGCAACCCCTCCCATGACCATGAACGCTCTCCACATTTCGCGTTCGTCTCTCGCTTCCCGCGCGACCCGTTGACATTCTTGCTCGGCCTGCCGTTGTTCATGTATTCGCTCTGCTTCGGCCAGATCTTCGCGCGCTCGGCGTCTCTGCTCCTCTATCAACGTGCTTTCGATTTGGCAGAGGCGTTCCTCATCCAATGTCTGCCGTTCGTGTATCTCTTGGCGTTCGCGTTCGCGTTCGCGTTGCAGCGCAAGGCGCGAACGCGCAACTTCTGCCTCGAGCGTCTGCCTCAACACAGGATCGTGAATGTCACGCAAAATCGCTTCATACGCGGCGTTTCGTTCGTCTTGTTCATTGTCCGGTGGCCCCAAGAAAAAGGACAAACTCGGCACATAAGGAGTCGTTGGGGCAAGCGGCTGTCCCGTTGCATCCACCCACAACACCCGATAACAAAGTCCTTCCTGAAGTCGAATGTCATCGGCAATCTCAAAAGGATCGATCCGCCAATACCGGATTCCGCCCTGCGAGTCCGGTCCAGGCACGATCCTGGGCATATCTGACGCGTTTCGCGTAGGCAGAACCAAACGATAGCCCGTTGCGCCTTCGGGTTGCTGTTTGCGTAATTGATCTGAAAACGCGACGCGCGCCTTGCGAGACAACGCAGGTTCGTTCGATTTCTCGCCTGCCGGGACAGGACGCTTCTTGTGCGTTTTGCGTTCGTTTTGCGTTCGCTTTTCCGTTCGCTTTTCCGTGATGGTTGCTGCGACATGTGTGTTGCCCTCTGCCGTCACGTTTTGCGCTTCTTTGCGTTGTGCGCTTCTTTCCGCCTTGTGGCGTTCCCGATACGCCATCGCCCGACACGCCGAACTGCAATACTTGGTGCCCAGCCGAGCCCCGCGAGACACCGATCCCTTCCGACAAGCCATACATTTCATGCCGCAGTTATCGGCTCCGCTTCCGTTTGGTTTCGCGTGACGCGCGCCCAACACGAACCACCCACCCTTTCGATCCGAACGCGAACGATGAAATGCCGCCGCCGCATGCGTTCTCCGATGGTGTTCGCGTTTCTCGCGTGAATCACGGAAACCCACGGCAACACGAAACCGCGTGACGGCAAAACCCGCCACGCGAGCGTGAATCCTAGGATTCCGGGTTTGGGTTTTTATGTTCAGCCGTTTTCGCACCCACCTTGACAACAGAGAAGTCCTCCTAGCCCCTTTTAGTGGAAGGGTTCGACGGAGTCTGTTCGGGGAGCGACGGATTCGGCCCGCACGCAGTCCCGCCCTTCCTGTTTGGCTCGGTGCATTTGCTGTTCGGCGGCGAGTTCCATCTCTGCACAGGTCCTCACCATCACACCATCCCATTCCGCGACGCCAATCGACGCCGAAAGCGACGCCGCATGCAGCGCCCCGAGGATCTTCTCGGCCAACGTCGTGGCTGCCGCCAGACGCGCGTTCTCGAGGATGATCAGAAATTCATCCGCCGCACTCCCTCGCCGGAAGACATTGATTCGATCAGCTCGCCGACGAACAGACGCGCGAATTGCTTCGGCTCCTCTCCCAATCAATCGATCCCCTGCTGTGTGCCCCTCTCGGTCGTTCACAGACTTCAAACCGTCGAGGTCCACGTAGATGAGCGAAAAGGGGTCCTTGCCGCGAAGCAACACCGACGCCTTGGCTTCAAACATCTGCGCATTCCCAAAACCCGTGAGTGCATCGAAACAGGTCTGTTTCTCGACGGTGGAAAGCTTGTCACGCAGGCTCGTATGGCTTGCTCGAAATTGATGTCCAAGACGAGTCAGAGCGACCGACATCCGATGCTGGCGAACGAGCAGAAACACCACCGCTACCAAAAATCCCAGCCCGCCACAAGCGACCAAATGTTCCGCTCCGTCAGCAAGCCACCGTGTCATCGACGTGCGCTCCTTGTATCAAGTTCCCTACATCAGAGTTGCCTGGGATGCTATCAGATGCGAAAATAGAATGTAAAGTTTTGTGTTGTTTCGATCTGAAAACGATTGATAAGTTTTGCGACATGTTTGTTGTCAGAGTTTCTGCTACATCAAAAGCCATGCACATGGCAAAAGACGCGGGCAAGCGTTTGGCGATCGCCCGAGAAGCACACGGTATGACTGCGACGGAGTTGTCTCGACGTGCGGGTGTTTCGAGAGTGGCTATCGCGTCTCTCGAGGAAGGCCGCGCGTTGCCCCGCCTGGAAACCGTCGAGAGTTTGGCCCGCTCGCTCGATGTTCCCCCGAGTTGGATAGCTTTTGGCGAACCCCTTTTTCGCAACATCCAAGCCCCTGCTTTTGACGAAGTGGCGCTAGGCGAACAGCTTGAGGCAATCGCAAATTCCGTCGGTGGCGTGGTGGATCAAAAGTTCTTATACTTTGAGATTGCAAGTGTGGCCGCGTGGATGCGGCTCGAGTCTGTGCGCGAGTTTCCGGCATGGCGGGAAGTGGCCGATGTGATTGCGTACAACTCAAGAAAAGGGGGGTTGCTCGAACTCGTCAGCTTGGGTTCGGGAACCGCGCTTGCAGAGTTGCGCATTCTGAATTGTCTGAAAGAGCGATTTATGCTCAAAGTCGTCTTACTCGACGTGAATCGCATCTTGTTGCAGAAGGGAGAAAGCAACATTAAAAACGGTATCGGTAAACAATTGCACAGCCTTCTTGCGATCCAGGGCAACATCGAAGAACTCAATTGTTATCACGAGCATATCCGACTTGGTTTGCCGCCTGCGCGCCGCATTGTATCCATGCTCGGATATACATTCAGCAATTTAGCAAACGAGATCGTTTTTCTGCAAAATGCCCTGCTGGGCTTTGACCCAGGGGATTATTTTCTGTTGGATGTTGCGTTGCACCATCTTCCTTTGCCAATTCGTGAGGACCTTATCCGCGAAACCGATCCGACGCTGCAAGGCGAATTGTTTGAAGATTTTGACCCGCGATCGATTGAGTTCTTCTCCTGTCCAATCTTGCGCAACCGTCGCGGTATTCGCGAAGCCAAAGTTTCACGCAAGATTCAATATCCAACGCTCATTCCCAACAGTTACGCAGTTAGCCCTGTTGTCACCGCATATGACTATGACGGAAAGCATGCGGAGTTTCGCTTTAGCAAAGCCAATCGGTACCATCTAGAAAGCCTTGTACACACGATCGAGCGTGAGGGATTCAAACACATTCAGATCTGGCGCTATGGCGAACGTGTCCCCTGCGCCGTGATTTTATTCGAGAGAAGCGGAAGATAATCTACTCCGAACAAAATTCAAAACCCACGCCTCTTGCACTCTACCCCACCATCAAAACCCGAACACTCTGCGCATACCATTGTCCGCCCCGTTTG
>DAOLIT010000147.1:0-7122 GCA_035328405.1 Pseudomonadota bacterium
CGTGCTCCGGGTCCGACTCCGTAACCAACATCACGTTGTCCGGCTTCAAATCCCTCACCCACAAATAGGGACCTCTAACGAAGCCCTGTAAAGTATGTCTCCTGTTTCGGCGAGAACACATGGACAGAGTTTGATTTGGGTTCTTTTTTGGGTACACATTCCACAAATGTGACCCCGCTCTAGAATGAAAGGGGTGTTCTGGAGTGCATGTATGCTTGCGAATAGGGGTGAAGATATTGTCTAGAAAAATGGGTCAGCGAAACATGGAATGTTTTGGACGAAACCATAGAGGATGTCCGTCCGAAAACAGAATGGAAATACGACCTTTGGTGCGACCTTCCCCTCCGCAGAGTGAGAGCCTCCATGCCACGTTTTGAAAAACAAAAAGACCCGTCCGTTTCGCCCTGGCACAATCCGCCCACCTCCGTTCTGAAAAACCATGTGGAGCCTGCTCCCGAAACCGCGAAACCGAAAGGAGGTGGCGAGACAAAGCCTGGTCAGGGGCCGCAAGCGAAGCCTCCCACCGATCACGAACGTGTCGAACAGAGCCTGAATGAGGCGCACAAACTCCTACAGGGGACTGAAAAGGAGCCGGTCACACCGGAAAAAGCCAAAGGGGCGCTGGATTCCCTTCGGAGTCTGCCACCGGCGCTGCAAGGTCAAGCGGTGGAAAAACTCTCGAAAGACGATTTCTCGAAGATGCTCACGACGGTGACGTTGAAGGATCGGGAGTTGTTCGAGAGCCTGTACAAAAATACGAAAGACCCCGAAAAAAAGCTGTTGCTGTGGGCGGAATACCACAAGTCCAAAACACACAACGACGCCGAAAAAGACAAAGAAGCCATCGATCCGAAGGAACTCGCAGACCCATCGAAAATGTCGGCTGAGAGCAAAGAGAAAAACCGCAAAAACCAACGGCGAGACAGCATCGCCGCCACGACCGACAAAGAGGTGGATGAGGAACGCGACATCTTGCTCGAGAAAATCAAGCGCGGTGAAGTGGTCAAGCCAGAGGAAATCGACGCGCTCGCGGAACGCAAACAACTCGAGCATGAAATCGAACGGAAACACTTGGTGAACCTGACGAACGATGTCACGAGCGCGGGGAACGACGGCAAAGACGGGAAGCCGAAAGTCGCACCGACGCAGCGACGCACTTGGAGCGTGAAAGAGCTAACAGAAGTCTCGTCAGGTCTGGACAGACTGCCTCCCGAAGCGACACGCGACAACGCGAACTTGCAGGAAATTCGACGAAGCGGGGTCGCAGAACGGTTCAACAATTCGAGCGGCGCATGGGACCAAAAACCGAACATCGGTGGCGACCACGGGGGAGGCGTTGTCCGCATTTACGACACCGGGGTCACGGGGAACTATCGGCACACGGGAGACACGAGCGACTTGGCCGACCACCGAGCGGGACAGCAAACACCACACGGTCCGGTTACTCCGCTGGAAGAAACCATCGTTCACGAAATCGGGCATGACATTCACGACATCAACCCCGTGGCGATGAAGAATTTCATGGCAGCGGCGGGTTGGGACAACTACAGCGAGGCGCAACTCAAAGCGTCGCTTCTCAAATCGGGAAAGACCGAAGACGAGGCCAAGCAGATCGTCGCACAGCTTAATGCCGAACGAGGCAAGCACTACTCCCAGAGAACCGGAGCAGATGTAGGGGGCCAGCACTACATGATCGACCCGTATTCTGGTGGTTTCTTGTCCCACACGGTGGGCGGCGTGGCGTCGGGTCAAACTTGGGGCTATGCCGAAAGCAATTCCAAAGATCATTTCGCCGAGACCTACTCCAAAGCGGTGCATGTGCCCGAACAACTTCACAATGACCTCATCACCCAGCCAAAAGCAGAATGCGACCGCTGGTCCAAACAGCAGGGGGATGCCCAGAAATCGCTAGAGCAGGTTCGCACGCTCAAAGAGCAGGGCAAAGCCACAGAAGCGGACGTGAAGGAAGCGGAAAAGGCGCTGAAATCGGCACAGGAAGGTCTGGCAAAAGCAGAACAGAGCCGGACTGCGCTCGAAGCCCAGTGGCGAATCATGCGAGAGGACGTGTTCGGCATGAATCAAGGGGTCGTGGCGGATTCAGCGAAGGTTTTGGAACAGCAGATTCCGCCTGGCAAAGAGGAACTCGGAAAACAACTCAAAGCGGAATTTGAACTCAAGGCGGAAGCAGTCATGACGCCTCAGCAACTCGAAGCCCTGAAAAAAGAATATGAAGGCAAAATGCAGAGCTTGTAAGGATGACTCTTCCCCCTTCAAAATACTGCGTATGCGACGCACTTTTTACGTGGTAACTATCGGGGCTCTCTGCACACTTTCCACTTCTCCTTTTTTAGGCTGTCGAATGAACGAAAGCGAAGCGAAACCCAAAAACGCGCGGTCAACATCTGCCGCGCCACAATCCAGCGGTCGAGGCAAAGCACCTGCCTTCGTGGGTTCAGAAGTCGCGCAGCTTGGGCAAAGCCAAGCTCCGTCCCGAATCGCGATGGGCGGAGGCATGATTGCGCATCTTCTACCGTCGGGTCCGATGCTGTTTCCGCAGACACCTTCGGCTTCTGGAAAATCGTTCCCCCCGAAAGAACCGCGCGGCATCGCGGCGTTTCCCGATGGTCGCGTTCTGGTGCTGTCTGAGACGGAACCGGGACGCTATGTAGCGGTGGTCACGTCCAAAAACGGTGTGTCTCAGACTTTCCCCTTGCTGATTCCATTGTCGCCGCTGCGGGACAAACTTTTTCGCGTACAGGTCGATCCGCAGGCTCAAGACGAGTTTGTGGTGGTTGGCGACCGAGGCGCGATTGGATACAAACTGGAGCTGCTCGGAGACCATCTGCGCCGTCGGTATTCGTACGACACGACCCCGCAGGAAATGGCCACGTCAACGCTGTCCCAAGACGGTTCGCTGTGGTTTTTCAAAGCCCCCGGCCTGGGCAAGTGGACACGCGGAGCCTCGGCGCCGACGGTGGTTCCGATTCCACAACTTCAAGAACCGATTTGGCATTTGAGTCCAGGGCAGAATCCTCAATCCCTGTGGGCAACGGTAGGGAGTCATCGGATTGTGCGTCTTGTGCAAACGGACAAGGGGATGGCAATGGAACGCACCCTCGACGAAACCCCGGCCGTTGTCCACGCGCTTTCAAGCCACGCGGGACACGTTGCCGCACTGCTGGTCCATGAATCCGCCGGAACGCAGACCAAAGCGGTCGTGGTGGTATTCGATGCGCAGGGTTCGCAACTCCTTCGGCAAGAAGTGCCGGGCCCGTTTGACACACGGCAGCCTTGGTCGGTCGCCCTGTCGCCCTCCATCTGCGCGGTCGCGTCGGCGACGCAGCTTCGCGTGTTCGAACTGGCAACACGCAAACTCATCCTGCGCCAGGGCGATGCACTCCCACACATAGACTGACACCGCCCGATGCGCATACAGACAGCGGTGAAAAGACATTGCAGCTAGGCGCAAACCGCGCTTTTCCACCCACTTCATTTGTCTCTCCATCTCTGTGTTGCCGTGTGAAGAATACCGAAATTCATCGTGAGAATTTTGTAAACATCCCTCACCCACAAATAGGGACCTCTAACGAAGCCCTGTAAAGTATGTCTCCTGTTTCGGCGAGAACACATGGACAGAGTTTGATTTGGGTTCTTTTTTGGGTACACATTCCACAAATGTGACCCCGCTCTAGAATGAAAGGGGTGTTCTGGAGTGCATGTATGCTTGCGAATAGGGGTGAAGATATTGTCTAGAAAAATGGGTCAGCGAAACATGGAATGTTTTGGACGAAACCATAGAGGATGTCCGTCCGAAAACAGAATGGAAATACGACCTTTGGTGCGACCTTCCCCTCCGCAGAGTGAGAGCCTCCATGCCACGTTTTGAAAAACAAAAAGACCCGTCCGTTTCGCCCTGGCACAATCCGCCCACCTCCGTTCTGAAAAACCATGTGGAGCCTGCTCCCGAAACCGCGAAACCGAAAGGAGGTGGCGAGACAAAGCCTGGTCAGGGGCCGCAAGCGAAGCCTCCCACCGATCACGAACGTGTCGAACAGAGCCTGAATGAGGCGCACAAACTCCTACAGGGGACTGAAAAGGAGCCGGTCACACCGGAAAAAGCCAAAGGGGCGCTGGATTCCCTTCGGAGTCTGCCACCGGCGCTGCAAGGTCAAGCGGTGGAAAAACTCTCGAAAGACGATTTCTCGAAGATGCTCACGACGGTGACGTTGAAGGATCGGGAGTTGTTCGAGAGCCTGTACAAAAATACGAAAGACCCCGAAAAAAAGCTGTTGCTGTGGGCGGAATACCACAAGTCCAAAACACACAACGACGCCGAAAAAGACAAAGAAGCCATCGATCCGAAGGAACTCGCAGACCCATCGAAAATGTCGGCTGAGAGCAAAGAGAAAAACCGCAAAAACCAACGGCGAGACAGCATCGCCGCCACGACCGACAAAGAGGTGGATGAGGAACGCGACATCTTGCTCGAGAAAATCAAGCGCGGTGAAGTGGTCAAGCCAGAGGAAATCGACGCGCTCGCGGAACGCAAACAACTCGAGCATGAAATCGAACGGAAACACTTGGTGAACCTGACGAACGATGTCACGAGCGCGGGGAACGACGGCAAAGACGGGAAGCCGAAAGTCGCACCGACGCAGCGACGCACTTGGAGCGTGAAAGAGCTAACAGAAGTCTCGTCAGGTCTGGACAGACTGCCTCCCGAAGCGACACGCGACAACGCGAACTTGCAGGAAATTCGACGAAGCGGGGTCGCAGAACGGTTCAACAATTCGAGCGGCGCATGGGACCAAAAACCGAACATCGGTGGCGACCACGGGGGAGGCGTTGTCCGCATTTACGACACCGGGGTCACGGGGAACTATCGGCACACGGGAGACACGAGCGACTTGGCCGACCACCGAGCGGGACAGCAAACACCACACGGTCCGGTTACTCCGCTGGAAGAAACCATCGTTCACGAAATCGGGCATGACATTCACGACATCAACCCCGTGGCGATGAAGAATTTCATGGCAGCGGCGGGTTGGGACAACTACAGCGAGGCGCAACTCAAAGCGTCGCTTCTCAAATCGGGAAAGACCGAAGACGAGGCCAAGCAGATCGTCGCACAGCTTAATGCCGAACGAGGCAAGCACTACTCCCAGAGAACCGGAGCAGATGTAGGGGGCCAGCACTACATGATCGACCCGTATTCTGGTGGTTTCTTGTCCCACACGGTGGGCGGCGTGGCGTCGGGTCAAACTTGGGGCTATGCCGAAAGCAATTCCAAAGATCATTTCGCCGAGACCTACTCCAAAGCGGTGCATGTGCCCGAACAACTTCACAATGACCTCATCACCCAGCCAAAAGCAGAATGCGACCGCTGGTCCAAACAGCAGGGGGATGCCCAGAAATCGCTAGAGCAGGTTCGCACGCTCAAAGAGCAGGGCAAAGCCACAGAAGCGGACGTGAAGGAAGCGGAAAAGGCGCTGAAATCGGCACAGGAAGGTCTGGCAAAAGCAGAACAGAGCCGGACTGCGCTCGAAGCCCAGTGGCGAATCATGCGAGAGGACGTGTTCGGCATGAATCAAGGGGTCGTGGCGGATTCAGCGAAGGTTTTGGAACAGCAGATTCCGCCTGGCAAAGAGGAACTCGGAAAACAACTCAAAGCGGAATTTGAACTCAAGGCGGAAGCAGTCATGACGCCTCAGCAACTCGAAGCCCTGAAAAAAGAATATGAAGGCAAAATGCAGAGCTTGTAAGGATGACTCTTCCCCCTTCAAAATACTGCGTATGCGACGCACTTTTTACGTGGTAACTATCGGGGCTCTCTGCACACTTTCCACTTCTCCTTTTTTAGGCTGTCGAATGAACGAAAGCGAAGCGAAACCCAAAAACGCGCGGTCAACATCTGCCGCGCCACAATCCAGCGGTCGAGGCAAAGCACCTGCCTTCGTGGGTTCAGAAGTCGCGCAGCTTGGGCAAAGCCAAGCTCCGTCCCGAATCGCGATGGGCGGAGGCATGATTGCGCATCTTCTACCGTCGGGTCCGATGCTGTTTCCGCAGACACCTTCGGCTTCTGGAAAATCGTTCCCCCCGAAAGAACCGCGCGGCATCGCGGCGTTTCCCGATGGTCGCGTTCTGGTGCTGTCTGAGACGGAACCGGGACGCTATGTAGCGGTGGTCACGTCCAAAAACGGTGTGTCTCAGACTTTCCCCTTGCTGATTCCATTGTCGCCGCTGCGGGACAAACTTTTTCGCGTACAGGTCGATCCGCAGGCTCAAGACGAGTTTGTGGTGGTTGGCGACCGAGGCGCGATTGGATACAAACTGGAGCTGCTCGGAGACCATCTGCGCCGTCGGTATTCGTACGACACGACCCCGCAGGAAATGGCCACGTCAACGCTGTCCCAAGACGGTTCGCTGTGGTTTTTCAAAGCCCCCGGCCTGGGCAAGTGGACACGCGGAGCCTCGGCGCCGACGGTGGTTCCGATTCCACAACTTCAAGAACCGATTTGGCATTTGAGTCCAGGGCAGAATCCTCAATCCCTGTGGGCAACGGTAGGGAGTCATCGGATTGTGCGTCTTGTGCAAACGGACAAGGGGATGGCAATGGAACGCACCCTCGACGAAACCCCGGCCGTTGTCCACGCGCTTTCAAGCCACGCGGGACACGTTGCCGCACTGCTGGTCCATGAATCCGCCGGAACGCAGACCAAAGCGGTCGTGGTGGTATTCGATGCGCAGGGTTCGCAACTCCTTCGGCAAGAAGTGCCGGGCCCGTTTGACACACGGCAGCCTTGGTCGGTCGCCCTGTCGCCCTCCATCTGCGCGGTCGCGTCGGCGACGCAGCTTCGCGTGTTCGAACTGGCAACACGCAAACTCATCCTGCGCCAGGGCGATGCACTCCCACACATAGACTGACACCGCCCGATGCGCATACAGACAGCGGTGAAAAGACATTGCAGCTAGGCGCAAACCGCGCTTTTCCACCCACTTCATTTGTCTCTCCATCTCTGTGTTGCCGTGTGAAGAATACCGAAATTCATCGTGAGAATTTTGTAAACATCCCTATGAACAATCCCTTTCATATGGGCGGCTTGGAGGGCGGAGGAGATTTGG
>DAOLIT010000148.1:0-6999 GCA_035328405.1 Pseudomonadota bacterium
TGAAATCGACGCACAGCAAACTCTCCCCAGTCAAACCCTTCGCCGCCGCACACCTAGGCGGCGCAGGTGCCAAATCCGGCAAAGCCGGACACGCCCTGTCGGAGCCACTGGGCCATCCTCCCAGATCATCCAGGGGAGTCCATTGTTGACAAGCCGCCAGCGAAGACAAAAAAAGCACCGTGAGCAAACGACGCGTACGCATGCAACACCTCACATTCCACCTGAAGAGGGACAAAACACTTGGTTTTCGACATCCGGCGGAAGAACCACCGGGCTGGGCTTTTCCCGTTCCGCCCGCTGCACCCACAGCGTGATCGGGACTGACACCGCCAACAAACCCGCCGAAGCCGCAGCCATGGTCCACGCTGGCGCCGTCAAGGTATGGACAAACCGCCGGTCGTCGATTTCCTGCACGACAAAAGGGTTGGCAACAAACAATGCCCCGGCGCTCACGGTGGTGGCACCAAAGAGGCCCCATAGGCTGCCTTTCACGAGCTTGGCGAGCGTTGGATCGATGAACCTAGGCTTGCCCGAGGCTGGGTCCGGGCGGGCCGAGGGCGACGCAGGGTTTTGGCACACGGGGGTCGCAAACGGCGCACACGCCCAGGCAGACCACCCGTCCTTTTTAGATCCAAGTCCAAGCGCAGGCGGGCTGGCCGATGCCGCCTGGTCGAGCAGCATGAGGCCGCGTCGGGC
Source organism: Pseudomonadota bacterium (assembly GCA_035328405.1). Lineage (GTDB taxonomy): Bacteria > Myxococcota_A > Polyangia > Palsa-1104 > JAEUJZ01 > JAEUKA01. Next base: position 697 of record DAOLIT010000148.1, read on the forward strand.
GACCTGGCCCCCAACGTCGTCTTGGCCACAGCCGGGGCAATGCACCTGGCTCAGGTGGTCTTTGTCCGAAAGCGCGTCGTAGACCCACACTTTGGCCCCGTCGGAAAAAAGGTCTATCGCCAGCACTTGCCCCCTCGGATCTCCTTTGAGCATCCGCCGCAAATCGCTGTGCCCGATGCGCGCCTCCCCCGTCCACAGCACCGCATCGCGCCCGGCCAGAGAAAGGTCCTTTTTCACCTGCGAAAACACGGCCCGGTGAAGCTTTGCATCGCCCAAGATCATCGTCACGACTTTGGGGCTCCGAGGCTCTGCCGGTGCTGCCGCCACCTCGGCCTGGCAATAGGTCGGCAGGGCCTGCGGCACACCAAACCGAGGCTTGTCGAGCAGAAGCCCCGCACGTCGCCCGATCCGTTCTCCCAGCGCGCCGCACGCCTCACAGGAATCATCCAAGACCGCGATGCGCCCAGTCTCCAGGTCAAACAGCCACACCCGAAAGCGTTCGAGGCGTTGACCCACGTGAGCGGTCGCGGAAACAGGGGACGACTCGACCTGGGCCCCAACGAGCCTGCCCTTGACGTGCGGACAGGCTTTTTGAAACCGCGTCCCCGCTTCTTCTGGAGACCAGGGCGCGAACTCAGGCGTCGGCGAGCCGGGCAGTTGCGTCACCGGAACCGCAACAGCCGCAAGATACTCGCGGGCGGCTTGTGCGAGTTTGGGCTCGGGCTTGCAGCCGCGCACGACGCCCCAAAACCAGGCGGGTTGAGCTTGCGGCTGGGCGTGACCTTTGCCGGGCAGCAGCACAAGAAAAGAAAGAACGGACAACACCACAGAAGCAAACGAGGAAGGCATGAGGGACTCCGAAGAAGAAAGCGAGAGGCAATCTACAATGTCGGGGGGCGGAAACGACGGCATGGATCTGGCATGACCACCTTCATGGGCATGCCCATTTCAATGACAATCCGTGCGAAAGACCCACACATGAACCGTCGGGTCGCGCTCGGTGGGTTCGTTGAGCTGGCGGTCATCGATGCGTTTGGTCACTTTCAGGATCTCTTTGCGCTTGTACTGACAGGGCAACGTCTTCGGGCCCAAAATGCGGTGGGCCAGCGGCAGGTTCAGGGTTTCACGCAAATACCGAATCACCTGCCTGCCCATGCGTTCGGCTTCGATCTGATGTTCAGTGCTGGAGCTTTGGGGCAGCGTGATGACGACAAACCGGGTGCCGGGATGCAGCTCGGCGGGGTCCGTCTGGTTCTCCAGTTGGGTCTGCCGCAGCCGGATGAGACCGTCTATCCCTGCCTCGGGCCGCAGGTAGATGCGGACGTGGTTTTGGGTTTCCAGAAACCGCGTAAAGGTGTTCGCGACTTCCTGGCTGGAACAACCGCCGCCCTCTTGCTCGCAGGTGCGCAGAAATTCGCGGACCGCATCGCTTGTGCAGGCGAGTTTTCCCCAAACCCGGACCAACTCGCGGGAAAGTCGGGCGTGCTCGGCCTCGACTTCGCGCAGACGATTTTCCATGTGTTGCTGATCGGCGACGATGGCGAGCACCAGTGGATCTTCCCGAACGTCTGGGCGGCAGGCAGAAGCCCACAGAAGCCACGCGGTCAGCGCGCTCCGCAGGAAACGGTGATTTCGGCGCTTGGGGAAGTGTCTTTCAGCCATCCTTGCAGACTCGTCAGAAGCAGCTCTTTTTGCCCGGCATCCAGTCGCTCAGGCACCGCAAGAAACCTTGGGCGGCCCCGAGTGTATGCAAAAACCACTTGCTCCTGGCCACTCAAATCGATGTTCACATCACGGAACGCTTGGGCCACGCGCTGTTGCACATTCGGGGCGATGCCGATGGCGGTCACACAACCGGGCTTCACCGGCTCGCGTCGGGCTGGGGATTTTGGCAAAGGCAGGCTGCTGCCCAGGTCCTTTTGGGAATCTGTGGCCAAGTCTGCGGGTGATGTTGCTTCGGGGCCAGCCTTGGCACCGGGTTCTGCGGTGGATGGCCGTTCCCCTTTTGGGGACGGAACCGATTCCGGCAAGCCGCCCGCCCGCCCGCTGTCGGTTGGCCCGCTGCTCTTGCGAACCAGGCCCGGCCCGAACGACACCCAAAGCAAGAGCGAAAAAACGGCCAAAGCAAAAACGGCCCATCCGATCGCTTTGCGCTGGGCCACGGGCCGGAACGTGGGCGCAGAAGGCGAAGCGTGCCGCTCGGCCTTTCGATCGGAAGGCGGAGGCCGAACGGTGGAATCCTCTGGCCCAGACAAAAGGGGAGGCACAGACATCGCCCGAGTCGGCAGTTCAGACAAGGAATCAGGCGATGGCCCCACCAGCAAGGCCCGTGTGCCGGTTTGCAAAAGAGGCGACGCAACAAGCTCCATCCGACCGGGCGTTTTCGGGCCCTCGTCGTCATAGTCGAGCGGACCCTTTTCAGAACAAACCGCATCCTGCCCGAAGACCTGGACCTCTTCCTTGGGCCAAGCGCGGTGTTTGAAACCCCGCAGGACGGCACGCACATCGGTCATCGTGGGCCGCGCCGTCCGGTCGGGTTGAACCATCGCGTTGACAAGCGCACACAGATCGGAAGGCAACTGGGGCACGCGCGTTTCGATGGGAATGGGCGGTTGCGCTTTTTCAGCCAGGATGACGAAAGGGCCGTCTCCCCGACCGCAACGAAAAGGAACCCGGCGACACAGCATTTGATACAGCACGACACCCAACGAGTAGACATCCGCCCTCCCATCCACGTCTTGCGCCCGCACCCCTTGTTCCGGTGCCATGTATAAGGGGGTCCCGACGAAGTGGCCTGTGAGGGTGAGTCTTTCGCTGCCCAGCAGCTTGGCGATACCGAAATCGAGCACCAGGGCGCGTTCCCCGTGTGGATGGGTGTCATCCGCGATGAGCATGAGGTTAGACGGCTTCACGTCGCGGTGAACGATGTTCTTCTTGTGCGCGGCTTCCAGGGCAGCGGCCACGTCTACCGCGATGGACAGGGCCTGCGAGAAAGGCAAGGCCTTTTCAGCCAAAAGGGTTTCGAGCGTCTGTCCGTGAAGCAGCGTGACCACCAGGAAGGCGGTTCCGTCTGCAAGCAGGCCCAGATCCAGGACTTGAGGAATGTTGGGGTGATGCAGGGCACTCACGGCCCTGGCTTCGTTCTGAAAACGGTTGAGCAGGTGGGGGTTATTGTCGTGCGGGACCAGCACCTTGAGGGCGCCAAGCTGGCCGATGTCCTTTCGCACCACTTCGTACACAGCTCCTTGTCCCCCGTGGGCAAGCAGCCGCAACACGTTCCACTTCCCAACACATTGGCCAGACACAATCGGCATGGGGTGCAGTCTTGACAGGGCAGATCATCTTACCGTTTTCCATCCCCGCAAGGTATGCTTCCAGCGAGGTGGTGTGATGCCTGCTCATCAAGAGGACCTGACCTCCGCACAGCACTTGGCTTGTCAGCCGGTGCCTGCCCCTGAAACGTCGCTCGCGGCTGGCCAATCTGTAGCCGCCTCTTCCGCGCTGGCGATGGGGCCGCGACCGGGGGCGAATGCAACTGATGCGGCACCAGTGCTTTCGCACTGGGCTGAGCCTGGCGGCGCGCGAGGCCATGAGGCCACGCCTGCCTGCTTTGCTCCAAAGGGGACCGCTGCAAACGCGCAGCCGGCAGCGCAGAGCGCAGAGGCAGCTCACGCGGGCCAAGCCAGCGATGAAAAACCAGCCACTTGCCCTGCGAAGCTCGCTCGACTCCCGAGTCCAGGTCCACATGGCAGGCACCGGGCAGTACGACGTGCTCGTGCGCGGTCTGGCAGGTGAGCCGGTCAAAGTCGCGTCCCTGTCGCTGCATCAGTCTTATGTCGCGGCAGCGCAATCCCTGCCATTCTACCTTGAGGATCTGGTCACGGAAGATCGGGCGCTGGTCCGCGTTCGCTACGACGCTCGCCATGTTCAGCTACAGGTGCTGAATACGGACTCGTTTCAAGACGGGACGCTGGTCCAGGTCGAGGGAATTCCGGCCGCGATGGAACAGCTGCAAGTTCCGAAAGCTCCCAGGCTCTTTCGCCACGGCCAGGGGCACCTCACAAGCGGTAGCGAGACCGTTGCGCGCCATCACGATGCGTCGGGTGTCGATCTCGCAATGGGCTCCATTGCTGAGGCAGAAGGCGGCTTTGCCTCGACGGAAGGAAGCGACGGGGGCGTGTTCACCTGGGGACAGGGACAGTGGACCGTGACCGAGGGAGAGTCGAACCTTCAAGACGTGCTGAACTTTATCAAGGCGCGACGGCCGGATCTGTTCGCGCACTACTTCTCATCGCACGGGCTGGATCTCCACGGCCGCGCTTTCCGATTTCAGGGAACGGAGTATCCTTTTTCTCGCCCGCGCCTGGTGGAGCTCTTCTGTTCGTCGCCAGAGCGAAACCGGCAGCTGGTCCAGCTGTTCGCGCAGGCAGGCACTGACCCGCAGATCCAGCGGCTACAGCGGCAGTTCCTGCGGCATGAGGTGGAGGAGACGCTCAGCAAGCCCGTGAAGCGTGGTGGAGAGGGCCACTCCCCGACCAAGTGGCTGACGCCGCGGGCGCTCGCGCTCTACTACAGCATGTATAAGAATCTGCCAGGACCGGCGCAGCGCAACCTGCTCGGCGCCATCAGCGCCGCTGGTGGAGGAGCCGACAGCGAGGTGACGCAGGAGCAGCGCGAGCGTGCCTCGCAGGCGCTGGAAGAGCTGTTCCACAACAGCAGCATCAAGGCTCCTGATCCGCAGAATGAGGGACGCTGGTACGCGTTTTGGGGCGAGAAGGGACGTGCCGACGCCATTGCTCAGGCGGACGCGCGGCGGACTGAGCTGCGAGCCCAGCTTGCTCAGACCAAAGATGCGACCGCACGGAAGCGCTTGACGGCGCTGATTGGTGACTGGAGCAAACATCGCACTGACCTGGAGAATCGCAAGAGTCGTTATCAAAAGACCGTCAAGTCGCTCGAAGAGCAGCACATCGAGGAGCCGCTACCGCCGGACGCCCGAAAGTCGATCGTAACCCAGCCCCAGACGCAGACCTCTGCGCAAGATTCCTCTTTGGGATACGAGGACGGTGCGCTAGAGATGAGCATCGGTCCAGACATGTCTATCGAACTGAACCACGGCGGGGAGCAGACCCCTTGACCATGCGCACCGACCGGCTGCCATCTCTTCTCTGCCTGCCACTCTTCATTGCCGGCGCGGCCTGCGCCGACAGCAAGATCTCACGGGTTCCTGCTGAGCGTCCTGTCGCACCCGTCACATTGTCCCAGCCGGCGAAGCCTTCTCCTGCTGCCGCATTGAAGCCGGCAGCAACGCAACTGAAGCCGCAGCCCATGCGCGGACCGTTTCCAGACCTGCGGGCCTACTGTAAGGACATCAAACAGTCGCCGGGTGAGTGCTTCGTCGACGGCCCTGACTCTGAGGGTACTGGCTACTTCGCAATGAAGGCCCCGCAGCCGCCCTTCCGTGGCGCTCGCTTGATCAGCACGGGCGATGTGGCCTGGCGTCGGTTCGCCCTGGCAATCCAGGTTGCGAAGGGCTGGTACGTGCAAGATATCATCGAGGCCAGTGCCGACGCCCAGGTGCGCGAGCTGAGCGTGGATGCCAGCATTTCTGCGCTCGGTCCTCTCGTGCGGCTCCGGCTCGCTGGCACCTATCTCCTGCCCACAAAGTTCGGCTCAGACCGCACCGCGCAGAACTGCTTCGAGCAACTGGCACTCTGCGGAATGGGGCGTTCCGAGGTTCCCTCGTGCATCCCACCGCTGACGGTTGCCAACGCATTCTGCAAGGGCTACTCCGGCGAGCCGCCGATGCCGCCGTGGGACTGGCAGATCAAGGTGTCGCTTCAGAACGAGGGCCAGCTTGATCTTGCCGCAACGGGCACTCCAGATTTCATCACGCCCAGAAAGTATCTGGGGACGCACCGCTTGCAGTTCCCATAACGCCTTGCGTTGATGCGGCCATGGTTGGCTCAAACCTGTCTGCTTCGAGTGCGGGCGGATGAATGCCTCTCGACGCGAACACATGATCAAAACGATCGAGCAGGTGGGGGTTTTTGGCCCGATGACCGCTCTTCCCTTTTGTCCGCCAGCGGCGCGCCTGTTCGGGATCGGAGGTCGATTTGAGAAGGGTGAAGGCTCTCAAAACGAGGTCGCGGGTCGATTTGAGAAGGGTGAAGGCTCTTCAAACGAGGTTGCGGGTCGATTGGAACAGGATGAAGGCTCTCAAAACGATGGGGCGGGTCGGTTTGAAGAGGGTGAAGGCTCTTCAAACGAGGTTGCGGGTCGATTGGAACAGGATGAAGGCTC
>DAOLIT010000149.1:0-6702 GCA_035328405.1 Pseudomonadota bacterium
CCACCCCAATCCCCGATCCCCCCGTTGCAATCCGTTTCCCGCAAGGTTCAAACCCCTGGGAACGCCGTGCTGCGGGCTTTTCGCGAGTTTGGAACCCCTGGGAACGCCGTGCTGCGGGCTTTTCGCGAGTTTGGAACCCTTGGGGACGCCGTGCCGCAGGCTTTTCGCGAGTTTGGAACCCCTCGGGACGCCGTGCCGCGGGCTGCTCGCAAGTTTGGAACCTTCGGGGACGCCGTGCAGCGGGCTTCCTGCGAGTTTGGAACCCCTCGGGACGCCGTGCCGCGGGCTGCTCGCAAGTTTGGAACCTTCGGGGACGCCGTGCAGCGGGCTTTTCGCGAGTTTGAGCCCTTCGGGGACGCGGTGTTGAGCACCTCCAGCAAGTTTCGCAACACTCGTTTCGCCGCTCGGCCCCCCCCAAAAAAACGCCCCCCCCCGCAGCGAGCCCCTGCTCGGGATACCCTGAAGAAATTGACGCTGTTTCGGGAAGGGAATGCGTGGAGGGGGGGGCATCCGGTGCGGCTTGATGGTGCGTGTGGCTTGCGGGATTGGGAAGGAGGAGGAGGAGGAGGAAGCGGCGGAGCGGGAGAGGAAGCGTTAGAGGAGGAAGGGGATGACGGCGCGGCGGTCGGGAGGATAGTTGGGGAAACGGCGGTGGTAGTCGCGGTGGTGGCTCAGGGCGCGGGGGACCAAATTCGCTGCGGTCCAGACCGCAAACGTCAGACCTCCGAGGGACCACGTGAGAATCGCCCACCCGGCCCATTCCAAAAGTTCACCGAAGTAGTTGGGACACGAGATGTAGCGATACAAAAAACCGTGCGGGATTTTGTATCCGGTCTCGCCGGGCTTGCGCAGGTGCAGGAGCACCCAGTCGGCGTGTTGGTTGGCGACAAAACCGATGGCGAACATGCCGGTGCCGACCAAAAACCGAGGATCGGTGAGCCAACTGGGGTCATAGGTGGGGCCGAGCACCGTCAGATGGCGCCAGTTCAGATACGCATTGCCCAGGTTGAAGACGACGGCCATCGCGACGATGAGAAGCGGCATCGTGCCTCCTCCGCGCCGACGAAAGGGGAAGATGAACGCGCGGTGGAAGTAATGCAGTTGCCACAGCAGCAAAAACACCCACAGCACGGTGTCTCGCCGGGGTCCCCAAAAGAAAAACAGCGCGGGAAGGACAGACGCAGGCGCTTCCATGAGCACCCACCCGAGGGTGTCGCCGATGAGCAGCCCGTACCCCTTTCGGGCGTAGCGACCGTAGGGGGCGGTGCGAAACAACAAACTCACGGCGGTCAGGCCCGCGAGCACCCAAAACGCAACAAGGAGACCGGAATAAAACTCGGGTTCTGCAAAGGTAGCGAACATGGTTTGGCACGAAAGAGTCGTCTGGGAGCAGCCTTACCACATGTGGTATAGGTGCCGGCGTGAAAGATGGCGTTTTGCGCAAGCTGCTGTGGGTCACGCTGTGTCTTGTGGTTGCGAACGTGCTGGTGGCATGGCCCGGATCGAAAAAATCACTCCGCTGCGGATCTCGATCTGGCTGCCCCGGACCGAGGCAGATCGAGCGACCCGCCTCCTGCACAGCCTGCTGTGTTTGGCCGGGCCCGGTCGTCAGAATCTGAACGAAGTGTTCGTTCGGCGGTCCGTGATGGTTTGGTAATGGTCGCCGACGTTCACCAGCACATCGGCGAAGTCGGTGAGCAGGGAGCGGGCTGCTGTTCTGCCGGATTGCCCAGGGCCGGATTGCCCATCGGCGATCACCTCTGTGGTGTCAAACAAGATGAGGGGCACGCCTGCCAGGTGACAGCAGGTGGACAGGACGTACAGGGCGCTGCGAATCTCTGCGCCGTGAGCGTAGGTTCGCAGGGCGCTGAGATCTCCGACCAAGACCCGCCGCACGCCGGTCGGGTAGCGAAGGGCCGATTCGAGCAGTTCCAGCCACTCGCTCAGCAGCCGAGCGGCACCCCTGTGGGGATCGGTACAGCCCATGAAACAGGCTGGTTGCAGATCCTCGATGCCCTGCCCGGCAAACGCGACAAACACATCCACTCCCGGCGCGTCTGGCTGGGAATGAGCCGAATACCGGTCAGTAGTCCTGGCGTGGCGACCCATGGCCAAGGCTGCCCGGCTTACACGGGCGTGGTCGTGGCCATGCACCACCACGGTGGAGTCTCGCGACACGAACTGGTCACCACACAGCACCGTATCGGTCGGGTATGGGGCGCATGGAAAGCGCTGCGGCAGGAGTCGCTGCCGGACCCACGGCTGCTGATAAGCGGCGGGTCGTGGGAAGACCTGGACACCGCGCGAGTCGATGGCCAGATCTTGGATGCCAATGTCACAGGGGCCGAGGCGGTTCTTGGTGACGATCAAGCGGCGGGCATCCGAGGACTTCTCGGCCTGGCTCACGTCGGCACGGGCTAGCTCGATGACGAGATCCACGGCAAAGCTCCAGCCCGACGGTCCCCCGGAAGTGGTTTCCTCCAGCAAGACGAGAAGCAGCCCCTGCTCGGCGGCGAGCTTGCACAGGCCATCGGCCAGGGTCCGGGGAGCCGAGGCACCGAGTCGGTAGCCGTCGGAGAGGCTGTCTACGACCAGTACCCGAGGTCCGGCACCGGCGGCCCGGACAGCATCCAGCAGGGCGAGCAGGGCACTTTCCAGGTGTTCTGGCTCTTCGCCGCTTTGGCCCAGGTCGATCACCCCCGCCAGCAGGCGGCCCTTGCCCGTTTCCACCTGCGGAAACGGCGGAGCGAGGACGGGCTGGTGCAGCTTCGGGGTCGTAAACAAGGCGAGCTGGGCGTCAAGTTCGACCGGCAGGATCTCGACGCAGCCACATGCCACATCCCCACCGAGCGCATCGGCCACGGCCACCGCGATCTGCATCCCCAGCAGCGACTTTCCAGCCCCCGGCGTGCCTCTGAGCAGCAGCGAGCCACTCACCCCAGCTTGGGGCAGCCGTTCCAGCAGGCGGATGCCTCCACCCAGCACCAGATCCAGTCCCGGAATCGACGTAGACAGCAGCAGATCGCTCATTGTGGCAGGCCTTGTTACGACCTGGTTAGGCCGCTTGGCGGAAAATGGTGAAGGGGGCGCGAACCCTGCTCCGGCTGTTGCCTGAGCCGCCACTTGGCTTGCCCCCGGAAGGCTCGCGATACAAGGATGCCGACAGGCGGTTGGCCTTCTCGACCTCGGCTTGAGTCATCTGGGCCCAGGGCGTATCCATCGCATCCCGGATCGCATCCGCGTCGAGCGAGTCTCCTGCCCCCTGCGCGATGAGCTGGTGGAGCCGCTTCAGCAGACCAACATAGGCAAAGTACGCAGGACTCGGTGTCATGGGGCCTCCTCATCGAGCACCCATCGGGCTTGGGTGTCTCCGAGTGCTGCTGAAAAGCGCGATACCGGCATCGGCTGGGTCGGTTCGATCTGGCCATGACGTCGGCCATCGGGTCGCGGCAGTAGATCGGGCCTCAGGCTCAGGGCATCAGCTACCACACCGGGTCGATAGGACAGCTCGGCCAGCCGAAAGCAGCGGTCGTCATCGCAGCCAGTGGCGCTAGGCACCAGCTTGCGAAGCCGCCTGGGGATGCGGTGATGGGGCAGCTCGGTTAGCGTTGGGGCCACCGACATCCCCTTGCCTGGCACGGCCCACCCTCGCTCATCCAGCGCGACATCTTGCGGGCAGCGCACCCCCAGCGTGCGAGCGGTCGAGCCGATCCGTGGCTTTTCGCCATCTGGCGTCATGACTCGCAAGATCTTGCCGTTCTGGCTCATGGTTGCTTGTTCGCCTGCGTGGATCATGGCTCACTGCGGGAGCCGCTGCCAACAAAAACACATCCGCAGCCTAGAACACACAGCCAGCTGATCGGTTATGCAAGGCGTCCGCTCGCCGAGGCTGGGGAGACAGGTTGGTCCAGGCTGCTCCGAAGAGTAGATGCTCGACGGTGTCGCTGGGCCTGCGGTCACGTTTTCCCTGCCTTTCCTTTCAGCCTTACCACATGTGGTATAGGTGCCGGCGTGAAAGATGGCGTTTTGCGCAAGCTGCTGTGGGTCACGCTGTGTCTTGTGGTTGCGAACGTGCTGGTGGCATGGCCGCGTTCGACCAAAGGCAAGCCAGAGACAACCGGGACAAAGGGCGAGCGGCCTTTGCGCGTCGGTTTGGTGTTTGATGTAGGCGGACGCGGCGACAAATCGTTCAACGATGCCGCGTTTTTGGGCGTGGACCGCGCGGTGAAAGAGCTGGGCATCGAAGCTCAATTCATCGAACCGGGCGATGGGGCGGACCGGGAATCGGGGCTGCGCCTTCTGGCAGCGCAAGGTTTCGATTTGATTTTTGGGGTGGGTTTCGTGTTTTCGGACGACATGCTCCACATCGCGCAGGAATATCCGAAACAGCATTTTGCTTGCGTGGATTACGCGAAATTCGACAAAAACGGCCTGGTGATGCCGCCAAAGAACATGGTGGCGCTGAAGTTTCGCGAGGAAGAAGGCAGTTTTTTGGTCGGTGCGGTGGCGGCGCTGGTGTCGTCGTCTGGGGTGTTGGGTTTTGTGGGCGGAATGGACATCCCGCTCATCCACAAATTCGAGGCGGGTTTTCGGCAGGGCGTACACGCGGTGTGTTCGTCGTGCAAAGTGCTGGTCGGATACGCGGGCACGAGCGCGGATGCGTTCAAAAATCCGGCGAAAGGGAAAGAAATCGCGCTGTCGCAATACCAAGCCGGGGCCGAAGTGATCTTTCACGCGGCGGGTTCGACGGGCTTGGGCGTTTTTGAGGCGGCGCGCGAACGCAAACGCAAAGCGATCGGTGTGGACAACGATCAGTGGGAGGACGCTCCTCACGTTCTGGTTACGTCGATGGTGAAACGAATCGACGTGAGCGTGTTTCAGGTCATCTTGGACCTTCAAAAAAAGCACTTCGAGCCGGGGGTCAAAGTGTTCGGTTTGCGCGAGGGCGGCGTGGACTACGTGTACGACGAACCGAGGCGGGGAATGATCCCGAAAGACGTGCGCGAAAGGGTCGAGGCGCTGCGACGAGACATCATCTCGGGGAACCTCGTGGTTTCGGACCGGTAGACATGTACAAAGAGCTTCGGATTGCTGTGGTGGTTCCGGCTTACAACGAGGCGGACCGCTTGACGGCTACGCTTTCGACGGTGCCGGAGTTCGTGGACCACATCGTGGTGGTGGACGATGGCAGCACCGATGCGACGTTTGCGGTCGCAACTTCGTGCGTTCGGCGCGGAATCGACGTGTTGCGCCACGCGGAAAATCGGGGAGTGGGAGCGGCTGTGGCGACGGGATACAAACGCGCGCTGTCGTTGCAAAGCGATGTCGCGGTGGTGATGGCGGGCGATGGGCAAATGGACCCCGAAGATGTGCCGGTGCTGCTGGACCCGATTGCAGAGGGGCGCGCGGATTATGTGAAAGGCAATCGGTTTGCGAAAAAAGAGGTGCTGGGGAACATGCCTCTTTTGCGGGTGTGCGGGAATGTCGCGCTGTCGCTTGTGACCAGGTGGACAGCGGGATATCCGGGTTTGTTTGATTCGCAATGCGGTTTTACAGCAGTGACAAGGAACACGCTGGGCTCGATTGATTTGGATGGGCTGTATCCGCGATATGGCTATCCGAATGATTTGCTGGCGCGGTTGTGGGTAAGCCGGGCGCGGGTGCTGGATGTGCCGGTCCGAACCATTTACGGGGCGTCGTGGCGGTCGGGGATCACGGTGAAAACGGCGATTTATCCAGTGTTGTTTGTGGCGGTCAAAGCGTGGCCGTGGCGTTTGTGGACGCGCTGGCAAAACAACAAGCGAGCGGCGGGTTCACAGATGGTCACAAACTTCACATCGCGCGGCGCAGGTCCCCCTTCCCGGCGACACTTTTTCCGCCGTGCCTGATGACCCCTTCTTGATACACCTTTGGGCATGGCCCGTCGAAAAAAGGTCTCCCCCCGCACTTTGTGCCGGGGACTGTCGCTCGGCGGCCCACGCCTGTTCATAGTCGGCAAGAACCATTTGTGACCATCTGAAAGGGCGGCGGCATGCTTTTCGGGATTGTGACTACGTCTTATCCGCGTTTTCCTGGGGACGCAGCGGGCGGGTTTGTGCAGGGTTTGGGCCGCTATTTGGAAGAACAAGGCCACGAGTTGCGCGTGGTGTGCGCGGGCGAAACGACGGACGAACCTGCCGCCGAAATGAGGGCTGAGGCGACACAGGAAAACGTAGTGCGGCTGCCTTCGCCTCTTTTTTATCAAGGAGGCGCGCCCGATGTGTTGGCCGGTGGGTTTGCGCACGATGTTTTGCGGACGGCGTGTTTGGCGGGGACGTTTTCGATGGCGATGTTTCGCGCAATCGGGCGGGCGCTTTCGGGCTGTGATGGGCTGATTTCGCATTGGTTGGTTCCGTCGTCGATGATGGCGACGCTGGCGCTGCCGAAAGTGCCTCACGTTGCGGTGGCGCATTCGTCGGACATTCATCTGCTCAGGCGTTTTCGCGCGACGGCTCTGGTGCGTTTTTTGTCGAAGCGGGCGCGGCTCGTGTACACGGCGGAGCATTTGATGGTGCCGGGCGCGCACGGGGTCGTGGTGCCGATGGGCATTCGGGTGGCGGATTTTGCGGTGACGGACGCAGAACGGCAACAGGCGAAAGCCACGCTGGGTGCGACGAAGAAAACGGTGTTGTTTTTGGGCCGTTTGGTGCGGGTAAAAGGTCT
>DAOLIT010000150.1:0-6418 GCA_035328405.1 Pseudomonadota bacterium
GTGGGTGACGATGTGACCGGGGTCATACCATGTTCCACGGGCGCAACACAGCCGCTCACAGGTGGCGTTGGGGGCGGTCATGAGGGCCTTCCCCTCTTCCCAGAAACGCACTAACAGCGTTCATTGGTCGGTGCAGGAGGTTTTTGCGGCCTGGTTTGAGGTTGCACGCCCAAACGAGGACCAGCACACGCGAACTCGACCCGGTTCCTGGTCAAAGCCTTCCATATGTCGAGCTTCGCCACGAGCAAAGACAAGAGCACGAACACGAACAAGAGCACGACCCACCAAAGGTGCGATCGAACGATCCGCTTGAGGCTCTCGAGGAACGAAGTCGGACGGGCCGGGACCTCGAGCTGACTCGTGCCGCAGTATCGGCACAAGGGCACGAATTGGTCCTGGGAGGCAACCGCTTCTGCCCGACGTCCTACATCTAGGAGGGGCGCCGGGGCGCTCAGATCCAAGTCCATGTCTGGCAGCCCGAATGAATCTCTGCACATGTCCACCGGTTTCACATCCAGGGCGAGTTGGGCTTGTTCTTCGGGCGTGACGGTGGCCAGGTCCCATTCGACGCGGTTGCGGCCCCTGATTTTCGCCAACCGCTGAAGCTGATCCGCTTGGCGGTTCAGCTCAAAGGCCACGTCGATCGGATCAGGCTGCTCCGCCTCGTCAGCGTCAGCGGCAGTGGCCTCGTACGTGGCCACCCCGAAGCTCGCTGTCACTTTTTCGTCTGGGCGGCCCGTTCGCTCCGCCACCCACGCCGAGAGCTTCTCTTCGATGGCCTGTCGCAAAAGTTCCGCCTGGTGGAGTGCGCTCTGACGGTCGGTGTACATCAAGATCATTCCAAATTCCTGGCCCCCTAGGCGCGCCGCACAATCCGTTCTCCTTCGGTTTCCCAGAATTCGCCCAAGTTTTAACAGCAGCTCATCGGCCTCGTCGGGACCGAGCAACTCGTCGATCTGCTTGAAATGATCCACGTCGAATCGGATGAGCGACAAGACACCTCCGTAACATTGCACCTGCTCCACCTTGGTGATAGACACTTCCTCAAAAAAGACCGGATGGAACGGCCCGTTTCGGGTGCTGAGCTGCCACTCGATGCAGCGAGCGACAACACCCTGAACGAACAGATCAAGCGGCACATTAATCAATCGGCCCCCTGTGTTGGAAATGGTGACCATGGTGGACCTCCCTGGATGTGACCGGCGTCATATCACCTTCCACGGGCACAAGAAAGCCTCTCAGCGGAGGCGTTGCTGGCGGGAAGTGGCCATCGCGGCGCGGCGCACAAACTTCGCAGGAAGCGGCCCTCGCGCGTCGTTTTCCGTTTTGGGCGCGGGGAGTGTGGGGGCTGGGGATTGGGGGGGCTGGGGATTGGGGGTTAGTGTTTTCTGATGCCGAGGCGGGCGAGGCCGTGGAACGTGTCGCGCCGGAGGACGTAGGTCCCGCTCGTTACGCATTCCAGCGTGCCGTCCAAACCAACGTGCACGCCAGCATCGGTCAATCCCCCACTTTCGACCTGGACAAAATAGGGCGTGCCCATGGGCAGAAGATGGGCGAACTGAACGCCGTTGGACGCGAATTTGAGTCCCCAGCAGTTGCCAAAGTGGACGCCCATGCCGTTGACTCGGGTGCCATCCAGCAGGACGGGATACCCCAGGAACGTCAGGGTCGAGGTCCCGGCACCCGCCAAAAAGCCACCTGTGCTGGCATCATAGGCAGCGTTGTACTGAAAGCAGCCGTCGAAGCCGAGTTTGAACTCGAAACTGGACACCAACCCCGAGCCCTGCTGCACCAAATAGTGAGAGGCTGGCAACAGCCGGACTGTTTTTTTGACGATCCAGTCGTCGTTGGTGAACTCGCCGACCAGAAGGACGCCGAAAGGTTGTTGGAGGGCGATGTATTGGGCATCCAGGGTCACTTCGAGACCCGGCATGCTCAGCCGGGAGGTGCCGCGACCCTGCAAGAAACCATCGCAACTGGGGTCATAGTCCACGGTGCCTTCGGCGGTGACCTGGAACACGAAGTCGGCAAAGTATCCAGAGGCCCACTGGATGTTGTAGGACCCTTTTGCCAAGGCCACGGTTTGCACGGTGCGTGCATCGAAGACGTGCCCATGGGACGGAATGTAGAACTTTCGGAAAAAGAGCTGTGTCGCGTCGATTTCAATGTTGAACGTGCTCATGCTGGAGATCCCTTTCTGTCTTGAGAGGTCGAACCAAACGGCCTGTCCCCCCACGGAAAGCCAAGCGTGGTCGGCCCAAGCGGCCAAGTTCCACGGCCTGAAGGTGGTTCGGCAGGCCAAGTCACCATGCAGCCGGCGGAGTATATCCGAACCATGCCGCAAGAGGGAAGACGGGGATCGAGCCGGGCGCGAGGAACGGCATTTGCGGCTTGAGGGGACGCCATGGCAACCGTCACGGCATGGGACGTTTTGGGGGATTGGGGCGAGGGCTTGGGGGAAGCTCGTGGGAGTGGGGATTATTGGCGGGCGAGGCGGACGAGGGAATCGACGATGACGCCCAGGGGCTGGCCATACGAGCTGGCGGTGCGGGCGGCTGTCATCCAGTTGGTCGGAACTGCGGTGGCACCATCCCAGGTCGGCTGCGTGCCCGTCGGTTCAGCATCGCTCTTGGCGCGCGTGCCCGGAGGCGACAGCCACAGGAAGTCGGGGTGCGCGTTTTGGTACCACTCCCCGCCCAGAATGTTGCCGGTCGAATCAAGTTCCAGCGTGTACAGATACCGCGCTCCAGACACCGCATCGCGATAGGAGCTGTCCGGCGTGTTGTGCGACGGATGCGTTTCGACGGTCCAGCGCACATCCATGGCCACACCGACGATGTGCGTCGTGCCCGGCGCTCGGTAGGCTTTGAACTTGTCGGTGGTGTAGCTGCCGACCGCGACTTTGGCATAACTCAATGTCTGGTACGCCTTGTTCGTCTGCGGATTGAAGTACGAATAGGAATAGCTGTAGACGGGTTGGTTCCAGACCTCATAGTCGTAGGTCGCATCGAGCACCATCGACCGACGCGCCTTGCCGATTTGGTTGACGACCGCCAAGTGCCACGTCCCCGCATTGGTGTCGCGACACGAAGAATCCTTGATGCGACCATTCGCATCGGTCGAGGGCGTTTTCACGTTGCACCGACCCCCGATGAACTTCGTCGTCGGATTCGTGTTGGCCCACAAAAGACTCGCCAGCGCCTTGATGTCGGACGGATAGAACTTGATCTTCGTTTTTCCGTCTGCCGCGAGCACTTCGACCATCTTCGTCGGGCGCTGCACCATAAACGCCGCCGGTGCCCACCCGTGGCAAATGCCCATCCACGTTTCGACTTTGCCGCTTTCCGAATAGTACGGCTGCCCTTCGTTCAGGTTGTACTTCGTCATCGTCTTGCCTGCATCGCCCACCAGCAGGTCGTATTTTTCAGCGGGGGACAAATCATCGGGATTGCTCGGCTGCTTGTTCCGCACGTAATCGGTCAGGACTTTCCAATCCTCGCTGCGCGGGAAGTTCGTATCCGAATAGCGTTTCGCAATCACACCCGCATAAATCCCCCAATAGTCATCCGACCACGGCGACTCCGCGAGCGAAGACGACCGAATGCTGTGCATGTCCGCCAAATTCGTCAGCACCAGGCTGTCCACCAGATTCTTCGCCAAATCGTGCGAGCCCGGCGCATCCGCAGGCCCGTCCTGGCGACGCACGTTTTTCGCTCCGATGAAGTTCAGGCTGCGCACCATGTCCGTCGAAAACACCGGGCTCGGCGCGCCCATTTTTTGCGGCAGCGCATTCATAAAGGTCTGCGTGTCCGTCTCGAATCGGGTCAGCGCGTCTTCAATTTCGCCTTTCAGCGTCGGGTCCAAACTGTCCGAGGGTTCCGGCTCGCCGCAAGCAGACAAAGCGACAGCCAAAAGCCCCAGCGTCGTGCAAAGGGTTCGTTTCATGTGTTCCTCCAAGCGATGGTTTCTGTGATGTGTGGGAAAGAGCCGCTGCGGGCAAAAAGAACATTGCGCGCCCGAAGCTCTGTGCTAACAAGCGCGCTTATCGCACACCTTCACCCAAAAAGAAACCACCCAAACCCATCCCCCAACCCCCGAAAGGAAGCGACCACTGGTGGGACCTGGGCCGGGCGGTGTTTTACTTTTTCTTTTTGACGATGGGGCGATGGATGTCGAATTTGGGCATGCGGTTAGAATCGCAGTTTGGACCAAACCCCGTTGCATCAAAACGGTAGCCCAGATTGCCACTTTGCGCGCCGTTCCCCGTTTCGACTTTCAAGTCGTGTTCCTGCGCACGGGCCGGAGAGCAATACGACAACAAATAGAAGCTTTTGGTGTACGCCTCCACGCGCGCCGCGATGGTGTCAAACGCTTTCGCGAGTGCGGCGGGGTCCGTGCTCAAAAACGACGCCGTGCGACCGATGTTCCGCAGCTCGCTGTTGTCGATTTCTTTCCCCACGCCGATCACGTACAGCGCCGTGTCCTTTTCCTGCGCTCCCTCGAGGGCTTTGTCCAAATCCGGGCGCACCACCCGCCGGGCCCGATCCGTCCCGTCCGTAAACACCACCAGCGAACCAAACTTCAGCGGCGTCGGCGCATGTTCCAGCGCCTTGTCGAGCACTTTCAGCCCCTCGATCACCGCGCCATTCAGGTTCGTGGACGGGTCCTTGCCCTTGAACGTCCCCAGCCGCTCTGCCGCCGCCCGAACACCGCCTTCTCCATCTGTGAAACCGATGATCGGGAAGATCTCTTTGCTGCCATCGAAGCCGTAAATCGCGACTTTCTGCAACGCGCCCACCCGATCGGCAAAACTCTGCACCGCCGGTTTGAGCTGCTCCATCGCGCCCGACTGCGTGATCGAACCCGACAAGTCCACCAGTAGCAATGTGTAATGCACCGCCGCCACTTCGGGATTCAGAATCGTCTGCTTCGATTCATAGATCGAGACCAGGCCGCTGTCCTCGTAAATGCGGAACTTGTCCGCCGCCAAATTCGGCACCGGATTCCCTCCCGAGTCCGTCACCGAAAAGTACAGCGCGACTTGGCTCGGCTTCATCACCGAGGCGTTGTAAAGCTGAAGCTTCAAACAGCCCGTTCCGGCACACAGCACCGTCGCTGCCACAGCGCCGCGCAACCATCGATTGATAGAGGTCTTTGTCATCGTCGTCTTTCGTCCTTCCCACCCGCTTCAAACTTGCCAGGCGGTGCCCAAATCGTAGCGATTTGGCATCGGCTTGGATAGTCGCGCGATGGGTGTGTCCTGTGTTTGGTGAGGACTTGTCGAAAAGTCAGGGGAAGGTCAGGAGGGAAAGACGCGTTCCGTTATCCCGTGATCGGGCACATCACGCTCGTTACAGCCGAGGCGTTGTTCGTCTCGTTGCATTCGTTCGTTTGTCCAACGCCTTTCCCGTCGTCATCCACCACCACCCGAATCTGATACGGCGTATTCACGTTCCCCGGCGGCGTCCACGGCGTCGAAACCACCAACGAACCACCCGCCAAGATCGCCGAGGTCGTCAACACCGTCCCGATGAGCGTCGATGTTCCATTCCCATCCACCGCATAAAACGACACCGGAACGCCCGCCATCGCCGTCGCTGCGCCTTGGTTAAACACGTTCACAGCCAGCGTCAATTTCCCTTGCAAACACAGGTCTGGCGTATTCCTCACGCTCCGGGGAACCAGATCCGGTGCCGCCAGTGTGTTCTTTGTCTGCACGTTTTGCCGGAAATTGTTGAGCCCCTGTTTCGTATGGTTGTCTTCCTGATTCGTCGGAATCGAGCCGTCGTCATTCACGTTCGTCACGAAGTATGCGTGCTGGTTCCAAATCCGGCGCGTGCGCACCCACCGGTTCTGCGCATCTCCAATCACCTTGAAGCCCGTCGAAGACGGCGAATTGTCCTCGCACCTATTGATGGCGTAGTTGTTCGACATCACCACGATTTCCGCGTGATCATCCGCATCCACATCCACGATCACCGGGTTTTCCCACAACGTGCCTGACGTGTTGCACAGCTTCACCAGCACTTTCCCCGTTTTCCCGTCGTACACTCGCAGGTTCCGTTCGTCGTTGTAAACCGCCTCTGCTGGTCCGTCGCCTTCAAAATCAAACACCGATGAACCCGTCACGCGAGACGAAGTATCCGTTGTCTGTGTCGATTGCCACAGCACCGCCCCCGTCTGTCCATTCAGCACCAAGTACCCATACCCGCCTGCCGTCGCCACATCCGGCTTCCCATCTCCGTCAAAGTCCGCGATCGTAGGAGTCCCTCCCCCCGTAGCCCCAGCCGGCGTCGGCACTCCGTTGTTCACATCCTTCGGCCCCCAAATCAGCGTCCCATCGTTCTTAAACGCATACACAGCATGCGCCCCCCTCTCCACCGAAACCACATCCGGCTTCCCATCCCCGTTTAGGTCC
>DAOLIT010000151.1:0-6307 GCA_035328405.1 Pseudomonadota bacterium
CAGCCTGAGCTTGATGCGTTTGACCCGCAACCCAGGCCCCGCCTCCTCAAGCCCCGCCCGTCGCGCCCACGCCCGCCGCCCCAAAAGGCGCAGGTGCCAAAGGCAAGACCGCCGCACCGCCCGTTCCACCGCCGCCGCCTCCACTGCCGCCGCTTGTCCCGTTTATAGAAGACGCGCTCGCCCAAGAACTCGCCGGAAAACCCCAGGGCAAAGAGCTTTTGTCGAACCTGCCCCTCAACACCAGCCGGCTTTTTCTTTTGTCCGATGATCGCGTGCTCGTCGTCATGCGCGACCTCGAAACCACGGGTGCCCACACCGCCACCCTCTACAGCCTGAAAACCAAAGCCCCCATTCCTGCTGCGCAGGCCTTTGGGCCCGCGACGGACATTGCCGTCCTCCAACCGGCCACGCAGCCCGGCATCGCGACCGATGGGCAGCCCCTCATTTTGACCGTTTCCAAACCGGGTCCACAGACGCCCGACAATCCGCGCAGCTTGCTCAGCAGCGAATACAAGTTTTCCGCTTTTTCCTCCGTCACCGGAAAACACCTTGCCCAACGCACCTACAAACTCGACGAGGAAGGCCTCATCACCACGTCTGCCGGTCACGCGCTCCCGCTTTATTTTTTGGATGACTACGCCACTTGGGCCGTCAAGCAAACCGGTGCCTACGACAAAAAGAAAGATGTGCGGCAACCCGACTACTTGGCCTTTTTGGATGTGCTCACCGGCAAAATCCGAGCGACGCGCCCCATTGCCGATCCGCCTGGTCTCCTGGATGTGAAACGTGCCCGCGCCGCCCAAACCGCTTCCGTGGCTGTCGTTGCCGAAGAGGGCACACACAAAGTCGAATACCTCGCCGCCTTTGACCGCGCGCTCCCCGATGGACCCGTCGAGACCCGCGGCCTGCTGTCCTTGCCCAGGCCCGCCGCCAAATACGACGCCACTTCCCTTCGTTTTGCGCGTCTGTCTGCAAACGCTCTGCTTCTGTCGCTCATGGTCGATCCCGTCAACGAAGAAGCCGTCCGAAGCAAGCGCGCCGACCCAGACGAAGTGGATTTCTGCTTGGTGAATCTCCCCGGTGCCGGCACAGGCGACAAGCTCGGGCCCGCCGAACGAAAACTCACTTTGCTCGCCGGAAAAAGACCCCTCGCATGGGTTGCTTCGCCGTCCGGGCGCATCGTCGCCCTGCGCAAACACAAGGGCTTCTCACGCGGCGGAACCGAAGCCGAAGTGTACGACTTGCAGCCCTGACCGCTCCCCGCCCCCACACGCCGGTCCGAATGCCAGGGCGGAGGTGACAAGACATTTGCAAGGACCGGGCCAAAAGTCGCCAAACGTCGCCAAAAGAGGCACCCAGACTCAAAAATCGGTCGTTTCATGTTGAAACGACCCTTCCGGCCCACCCAACCCGCCTGTTTCAACACGAAACACCCGTTCTCAGCCACCCACCACCCCTGTTTCCATTCTCACCAGCCGTCCAGGGCCACCCACCACCCCTGTTTCCATTCTCACCAGCCGTCCAGGGCCACCCACCTCCCCTGTCTCAACACGAAACACCCGTTCTTTGGCACCCAGCACGCTTGTTTCAACACGAAACACCCGTCCCAAGCCACCCAGCACGCCCGTTTCAACACGAAACACCCGTCCCAAGCCACCCAGCACGCCTGTTTCCAGTTTCAACAGCCGTCTTGAGCCGCCCGACAACCCCTGTTTCCGTCTGTGAACGCCGTGCTAGGCGCTAGGAGCTGTGCAGCAGCCTCGACAGCATGTGGTACATGCCGAACGCCACGGCCCCCGAAATCGGCACTGTCAGCACCCACGCGATCACGATGTTCCCCGCGACTCCCCAGCGCACCGCCGACAGACGTTTCGCCGCCCCCACTCCCATGATCGAGGCCGAAATGCAGTGCGTCGTCGAAACCGGAATCCCCAGAAAGCTCGCAAACAGAATCGTCAGCCCTCCCGCGGTCTCCGCCACGCAACCCTGAATCGGCGCGATGCGAATGATCTTGCTCCCCATCGTTTTGATGATCCGCTGGCCTCCGTTCGCCGTACCCAACGCCATCGCACTTGCACAAGCGATGATCACCCACAGCGGAACCCCCTGCTGACTTCCCACAACTTTTGGCAACATCCACGTCGGCAAGTGGTGCGAATCACCCGACGCCACAAACGCCAGAAGCGCCAACGTGATGATGCCCATCGACTTTTGCGCGTCGTTGGAACCGTGCGCAAACGCCATCAAACTGGCCGACAAAAGCTGCGCGCGGCGCGAATTGCGATTCACCGTCGCTGCACGCACCCCACGAAGCAGCCAAGTCAGCCCAATCATCAGCGCCAGCGCAATCACAAAACCCGCCGCCGGAGACGTGACCAGCGGAACGAGCACCTTCCGCTGCAACGTCACGAAATTGAACGCCGAAAAACCGCCCTTTGCCACCACCGCCCCCGCGAGTGAACCGATGAGTGCGTGCGACGAGCTAGACGGAATCCCAAACCACCACGTAAACAGATTCCAAAAACACGCTCCCGAAAGCGCCGACAGCACCACCACTTGGCTCACCACCTCGGGGCTTGCAAAGTCTTTTGCAATCGTTTTCGCCACCGCCGTGCCCGTCAGCGCACCCACAAAATCGAGCGCCGCCGCCATCAGCACCGCCGTCCGCACCGGCAACACGCCCGTCGAAACCACCGTCGCAATCGCGTTCGCCGCATCATGAAAGCCGTTGATGTAATCGAAAATCAGCGCAAACAAAACGACGAGCACAAGCAGGGTCAACATGCGGAACGGCTCCTTGTGTTGCAAAGGCCGCGCCGCGTCGGTGGGCAAGGAGCGTGTTGGAGTAATGCCGCGTAAACGAGCAAAAAAGCTCCGCGAGCGAATCGTCGAAACGCCCACAGCGACGACCGAGACGTACCCGTAGGTACGTCGCAGGGAGGAACGAGGACGTATTCGTCCCCGGCCCTTTGGGCCGAGGACAAGACGAGGCGCCGTCGGAGATTTTTGCGCAGTAGCGGCATTACTCCAACACGCTCCTAGGCATGTTTGATGGCGACGTTTTCGAGCACATCGACTGCATCCTGGCAACTGTTGAGCGCCGCTTCCAACGCTTCGAGCACGGTTTGCTGCCGCAAAAGCTCTTTTGCATCCACCTGCGCGTTTTTGAACAGCGACGCCATTTCGTTTTGGTAGATCGCGTCGCCTCGCTTTTCCATCGACACAACCTGCAACCGAGCCGGCGCGACCTTTTCCAACTTGTGGGCCCGAATAAACGGCAGCGTGTCTTTGATCACCGCCGTGGATTCCGCCAAAAGCTGCACCATTTCGCGCATCGCTTGCGTCAAGCCGTTCATCTCGAATGCAACGAACGACTGCGCCGCTTTGTACAGATAATCCAGCACGTTATCCAGCGCCGTTGCCAGCGAGTGCAAATCCTCGCGATCAATCGGCGTGACGAACGTCTCGTCGAGCGCCAACATGATCGCCCGCACGATGTCGTCGCCCCGGTGTTCCAGCGCGTGAATTTTCTCGAGGATGATCTGAACTTGGCCTGCATCGCCGCTCGGTTGTGTTGACGACGGCAGATCCAACATTTGCTTGGCTGCCTCAGCGAGCACGCCCGCATGTTCCTCAAGCAGCGAGAAAAAACGGTCGTCTTTCGGAAGAAGCCAGCGGATGAGATTTTGAAAAGCCATATCGGTGAACCTTACCGGCACACGCCGAAGACCGACGCGCAAACGCCGGAAAGCTTGGGCCATGGTATCAGGGCAAGCGCCTTTTGTGAGCGCAGACATCGTTCACGAAACACAAAAAAGCCAACCTCTTCGCCACCCCCGCACTTTTGCCGCCCCCCCCTTTTTTTGCCTACTCCCCCCGCGCATCCGCCCCATTCCCCACCACGCACAAACCGCGCACGCTACGTCGTGATTTTGCCCATGTCCCTACCGATGTCTCCGTCCGGGCTCACTTCGAGAAGTTTCGCCAGACCCCGCACTTCGACTTGGCGAATCCGCTCACGGGTCAAGTTCAAAATCACACCGACTTCCTCGAGCGTGGTTCCGCCTCGATCCGCAACATCCAGCGCACACGTCTCGGACATGTCGGAAAGTTCTTTGTCAGGAAAATTCAGCTTGATGCTGCCCGAAGCCGGGTTCACGTCGAGAAACAGGTGATGCTTGCACGAGACCCACGGACACGGACGCGCACTGCCCGCACAATCTGCTCTCGTCCTGGGACGGTCTTCATCCACAACAATCGGAAGCAGCGCAGCTTCACGCAATTCCTCCTTCGTCAGCCGTCGAGGCGCAATCGTTTTGCTTCTCGAGCGTTTGTGGTGCTTGCGCACCTTGCGACTCACCTGCGGAGTTTCTCCCTCCGGTCCGTCTTGGACCGCAGGGGCTCCGTCCTTCAGCAATTCATCCAAAATGTGTTTCTCGTTTTGCATCCTACGTCTCCCTCAATTCCCGTCGGTGATTTCCAGCCGAAATCACAAAAGATCGTCGCTTCCGCCACCTGCTCCGAATGTCCGTTGCCGCGCGGCTCTTTTGAGCGGAGACAGAAGCTCTCTTTCGACCGCTTCGATCCGCCGCACCGTTTCGTCCGCGAGCTTGCGAACAGCCGAAATTTCTTTCGACATCGCTCGACGCCGTTCCGCCCCAAAACGACCATCGCCCAATTCGCGTTCCAAACCGTCGAGCAGGTTTGAAAGCGTCCTCTGAACGCCATCGATTTCGTCGGAAAATCGCAAAAACGAGCGCTGGATATCCTCGATCGTGTAATGCGCCGCGAGCATTTGCCGAATCGTGTTCAACCGCCGCACCGTCGTCGCTGGATACAACCCCAAAGAACCTTGGTGCTTCCCCTTGCGACCCACCCGCCGGCTTCGCCCAAGCAAACCCAATTGCACGTATTTGCGAAAAGTCGCCTCCGACAAATGAATCCCGCGTTCTGCGAACGCCGACAGCACCTGCCCGACCGTCATCCCATCCGTGTGCTTGGCTTCCCAGGCCGCCAATTCCGAATCGAGCAAGTGAGCCGGGGCGCAACCTTGAGAAGGCTGTTTGCCCGACCGTGCATTCCGGCTCCGTTTGAAAGGTGCCGCTGAGTCCCGCTGCGTCAGCAAGTCCTCTCCGAATTCCTCCCTGACACCACGCCGCGAGGCAACAGAATCCCCCGCCCCTTTCGCCTGTGCCAAGCCGCCCGATTTTCTTCGCGATTCCGCACCTGCCGTCTCTTTTGCCGCCCTCACGCCCCCTGGCTTTTTCCCCAAAACCGAACCGCCCGTCTTTGTTGCCGTTTCCGCCAAAGACCTCACCTTTGCCGCCCTCACGCCCCCTGGCTTTTTCCCCAAAACCGAACCGCCCGTTCGACTCGCACTGCGCGAACCGCCTCGTGTCTTCGACTCAGTTGTTCTTCCGTTTCGGTTCATTCGTGCGACCCAATCGATAGCTTGAATGTAATCCATTCAATAGATTCGATTCAATGGAAAAACTTGCGCATTGGTCAATGAAATGGCCTGCTTGCCGACGCTCACTCAACTTGTTCGCGTCAATGCACTTTGCCTGTCCGCCCCCACCGGCGCGCAGTGTGTTTTTCCCTCTGTTTTCGAGAGAAAAACCGTGCCCCGCCCGATGCTGCTATCGTTAGAGTCGGTTTTCGTTCATCGTGGCAAATGCCACGGGCCCGAGATTCACCCGATGGTCCAATGACGAACGCCCAGGGACACGCCAAGACAACGGCAACCGAAGCACCCCAGACAACGTCGGGAAAATACTGCCCGAGTTGCCACAGCGTGTACTTGCCGACTGAAACCGAGGCCAATTTTTGCGCCAAAGATGGCGGATTGCTGCTGAATGACCAGCCGATTTTTGGCGGGAAATACGTTCTTGGCGAGTTGCTCGGTTTCGGCCACATGAGCCAGGTCTACGTCGCCACTCAAGCCGGAATGGGACGAAAAATCGCCCTCAAGTTGCTTCGTGCAGAGCATCGGCTCAATCCCGACATGCGCAAGCGTTTCGAGAGGGAGGCGCAAATCGCCAGTTCTTTGGATCATCCGAATGCCGTCACAATCTTTGACAGTGGCCACACCCCCGACGGCCAAAGCTACATCGCGATGGAACTCCTCAACGGAGAAACCCTCGACCGCGTAATCCAGCGCGAAGCTCCGATGCCTTTCCCACGCGCCATGGAACTCCTCATCCCCGCCCTCCGAGCCCTAGCCGCCGCCCACACCCATCAAATCATCCATAGGGATGTAAAGCCGGAGAATGTTTTTGTGGCCTGGCGGCGGTTGGCGGTGGGAGGG
>DAOLIT010000152.1:0-6019 GCA_035328405.1 Pseudomonadota bacterium
TTGAACCGGCATATTT
This sequence comes from Pseudomonadota bacterium, assembly GCA_035328405.1. GTDB lineage: Bacteria > Myxococcota_A > Polyangia > Palsa-1104 > JAEUJZ01 > JAEUKA01. Next base: position 17 of record DAOLIT010000152.1, read on the forward strand.
GATTCCCTCGGTCGTGGGAGCATCCACCACGAGGTCCTGGAACAAGTCGAGGGTTTGGGCGCTCATGCCTGAACCGACTGCTTCTTCTGCTCTTCGATGTCCTCCCTGAGTTTCTGAAGAGCTGCCGCATGGCCTTTGCCCGTGGCCACGAGGGCATGCGAGAACAACTTGACGAGGACGAGGTTATGCCCGTAGGCCATCCAACCGTTTGTGACGCTCTCGAAGTACTTCAAACCGTTCCTTGTGTGAGTCCACAGACCGCGTTGCAGCGCGTTGGCTGTCGCACTCCCGTAGCGCACTTCGCACACGTAATCGCCATCGCCGTCGTAAAATCGATACACCGGATGCTTGCGCCCATGCCCGGCCTCTTCCAAGGTGATGCGCGTCACTCGGTTTCTGGCGGCTTCGGAGTCAAAGACGAGAATGTTGCAGCGCTGTTTTTTTTCGTCGTAGATGAGCGGCAGGACATTCAAGCTGCCAAACTCCGCAAACACGGGATCGGCCCAGACTGTTGCAAGTGCCTTGCCCACAATCAGCGTTCCCAGCGCCTGTAGCTTTGGGAACAATTGGAAATTCTTGTCCGTGGAGAGCTGCAGCGGACCATCGCCGTACGCCTTCAGGCTGACTGGAAACTCGGCTTTGGTGATTTCGTTGACAATCTGGATGTCTTCCTCGTGCTCTTTGGCCCGATAGAGGTCTTTGCCGACATGCACAGACCTGAAGTCATACATGAACTGATTGATGAACTCAGCCATCGCAATCTCTGCCAAGTCGCCGTGCGTCTTGTTCCCAATCAGCCGCATCGTGAAAATGTTGCCTAACGTCGTGGTGATGAGGTGCGGGTTCTTTCCGATGAGCAGCTTCAACCGGGCGGTGAACTCTCTGTAGGGTGACATGCGCCAGATTGTATTCCATTTGGCTACCGCGTGTTCAGCGAGCCGCTCCACCTGATTGCGACGACCTCGCAACCGACCAAACATCGGTGGCCGAAGAGAGAAAGAGACCGCGTGGACTCTCGCAACCCACCTTTCCTTAAAAAAAGAGACCGCGTGGCCCCTTGCATTCAAGCCATCGAGCTTTTTTGGGGCTACGTGGTCTCTTGCAACCCACGTTTCCTCAAAAAAAGAGACCGCGTGGCCTCTTGCATTCAAGCCATCGAGCTTTTTTGGGGCTACGTGGCCCCTTGCAACCCACGTTTCCTCAAAAAAAGAGACCGCGTGGACTCTTGCGGCCTGCGGGTTGTGTCCGGGGGGGCCCTGCTCGATTTGGAAGACGAGCTGTTCGAGTTGCGTCAGGGGGTAGACGAAAAAGCTTGCCGTGCTTTTGGCGCTCTTCCGATCCTGGCCACCACGAAAAAAACGATACACTCGTTGGATCTCAGGTTTCCATGCTGCTCGTCCCTGGATATGTGCTCGGTGGAAAGTACGAGGTCGTCCGACTCGCCGAGCGGGGCGGCATGGCTCTTCTCTACGAGGTCCGGCACCTCGACCTTGACCTGCCGCTCGCGCTCAAGCTCCTTTTGGCCACCGAGCAGACCGACCCGCTCCAAACCGCCTACTTCCAAAGCGAGGCCCGCGCACTCGCCAAGCTCCGCCATCCCGGCGTTCCAGCCCTCGTCGATCTCGGCACACTCGAAGGCCATCCCTACCTGCTCATGGAGTGGCTCGACGGCGAAACCCTGGGCACCCGGCTCAAACGCCTGGGCAAACTGGACCTACAGGCCGTCCTCCCCATCTGCCACCAAATCGGCCACGTCCTCCACACCGCCCACCAGCACGACATCATCCACAGGGATATAAAGCCGGGGAATGTGTTTTTGTGTCAGCGGGTTCATGTGCCAGAGGTGACGAAGGTGCTCGATTTTGGGGTGGCTCGGGTGCCAGAGAAACGCGGAGTCGAACGCGCGCCCACGGTGCCGGGGACGCTGCTCGGCACGCCTGAGTACATGTCACCGGAGCAGGCGCGCGGAGACGTGGCGGCGATTTCCCCGCACAGCGACCAATACGCCCTCGGCATGCTCGCGTATGCCATGCTGCGTGGTCAGCCGGCTTTCGTCCCGCGCGATGGAAGCCCCGAGGCGCTGCTTCACCATTTGGCCGCCGTGCAGACCGAGCCGCCGCCCCCGCTTGGAGATCACGTGGGCCCGGCGGTCACGGCCTGCATTCTGAAAAGCTTGAGCAAGCGACCCGAGGACCGTTTCGGAAGCGTCCAAGCGTTTTTGCAGGCTTTGACCGATGCGCAGAAGCTCGATGCCGAATCGCCCACACGAAGCGGATCTACCGCAGCCCTCGCACCCCCTGTGGCCCCACCGCCCCCGTTTGCCTCCGAGCTGCCTGCCCCCGAGCTGCCTGCCCCCGAGCTGCCTGCCCCTCCACGTGCAAAGAGCGTGACCGCCCCCTCTGTGCGAACGGTTGCGCTGGTGGCACTTGGGTTTGGGGTGGGTTCTGTCGTGGGCTTTGGGGGTGCGTTCCTGGCTGGCCGTTCGATTCGGTCTGCCGACAAGCCGGCTGGGGTGCCCGCACTGGCATCCCCGCAGCCCCCGTCGCCTCCTTTGGTCCCCTTGGATTTGGGGGTGGACCTGACCCCCAACGCCCAGGCCCAATCCCCCCCAAAGATCGCTGCAACACCCAGCGCGCCCGTTCCCACAGCCCACGCTGCACCGTCCCCCAAGCCTGCGCGCATTTCGGGGCCCGGTCTGACCCCTGCGCAGAAACAGGTGTTCGCCGATGCCGCGTGGGACAGCGAGCTGTGCAAGCCCGGTCGGGTGCTCGTGTTGACCCCCGATCGCGACTGGTTTAAGGTCCCGGTCCCATGGCCGAAAGGTCTTCTGCCGAAACAAATCGACGAGTTCCTGACACGCTCCAAGCAGCGGTGGCTGGAGCTGCCCGGAGAGCAGCCTTTGCCCAAAACCGTGCGCATCGAGTGCCCCTAGGTACCTGGCCCTGGGCACTCGCGTGCGTGGGTCTTTTGTGCGGTTGTCTCGCTCAAGAACTGCAAGACATGCGGTCGATCTATGGAAGCGAGCTCGCCGCCCAGCAGGCCGCCCGGCAGCGCGTGGAAGCGCGGCTGTCCGATGCCGAGATGGAGCTTCAGTGGCTGATTGACCAGACGCCCGCCTGCAAGGTCCGCCGCTACGGCCAGCTTCTGAAAGAGAGCTGCCAGAACAACCGCTGCGAGCCAGAGTCTTTCAAAGAAGCCTTGCAGGGTCTGTCAAACCTTCGCGATTCGTATGTCGTGATCTACCTGCGACCCGGCCCGGGTGCCGATGGGATTTCGGGCGAACGACTGGACGAGGTCAGCCACATGCTGCTCGACCGAGCGCGCCGACCCACGACCCGCCTGTTGGTGGTCGCGTTGCCGCACGGGGAGACGCAAGCCGACTGGCAGCGCGCCGACCAGGTGGCCCGTGACCTGCTTGCCAAGATTCAAATCAAACTGACGTACAGCCGCGACTTTCATCCCCTGGGTCCCACGGCCATCGGCTGTAGTCGAGACATGCGCAATCTGTTTGCGCAATTTGCCGCGAAAAAGCCCCCGCGCCTCCCCAAGGAACCCAAGCTCAGCGAGGCGATCACCGCCGTGGTCTTCCGCCTGGATTGTTACTGACATGCGCACCTTCCGCCCGGTTTCCACCGTTCTTTCCTTCTCGGTTTTGGTCTCGGTTTTGGTTGCGGCCTGGATCTTGACCTGGACCGCCCCCGTGTCCGCCGACGAGTCGCAGGACAAACTGGTTCAACTGCTCAAAGACCGCAGCCAGGTCGATTTCCTGATCGGACAGCGCATCGAGGCCGACAAGCTTCCCTTGCAACCGTGGCAGAACGATCGGCCCGGCGAGCAAGCCTGGGGACCTCCGGCAGCCCAGCCGCTGTTTGACGGCGGCGGCTCGCTCTACCTCGTTCATTTGTTTGGCACTTGGTGTGCGCCCTGCAAACAGGAACTGCCGCTGTTGGCCCAGGCCTGGGCCGAGCTGCAAAAGGATGCGGAGATCCAAAAGAGCGTGCGGCTTCTGTTCGTTGCGGTGGAAGGCAACCCGGCGGACCCCATTCGCGCGTGGCAGCGCGACGTTCCGTCCCTGGGGATGGGGACGGTACTGCCCCTCTTTGGCGATGCCGGGTCCAAGCTGCCCGAGGCGCTCGGCGACCAAACCGCTTACGGTGCTCCAGGCTATCCCGCGACCCTTCTTGTCGATCGGTGCGGGGTCATTCGCCACGCTTTCCTGGGGCCCCTCATCGGTCGGCGCGCTGTGTTTGACATGGCGGTTCGGCGGCTCGCTTCCGCCACCGCGGGCCTGACCTGCCCAAGCGATCGAACGGCCCAGCGCAAGCCAGCTCGCAAGTTCGCCAAGGCCGGCCCAGCTTCGACCCGAAAGCAGACCCGGTGACGGCCATGACAGCCCGGGTCTTTTGCCTCGTCGTGCTTTGGACCGGACTCGGTGGCCTTGCTCGCGCAGACACAACCGAAAAGCCGCCTGTGTATCTGGGGGGCATCGACCTCTTCACCGGAACCGCCTGCACCCGTTCGGTCGACATCGAGACCGCCATCGCCGAACAACTCGAACAGCTAGGCCAGCCCGTCGTATCCATGAAAGACCGGCAAAGTCCAACCAAGCCCGATCGCCTGCTTCGGGGTCGGGTCGAGGCGGTTGCCGAGTCTTTGGGTTCTTCGGGTTCGTCGGGTTCTGTCAGGTCCTGGCGCGGTCGGCTCTTTTATGAGGTGGCGGGTGTGCCGCAGGTCGCCGTGCTCGATGTCGAGGTGCCCGAACAACGCCTGCCGCTCGACCTGGCCTATGCCGCCGCCGCCCTGGTGTTTGCCCCCAATCCCACCCAGACGCTTGCGAGCCCGCCGACGTTCTGCGCTTCGTCAGGCGAGGGTCCCGCTGTAGAAGGCCCAAGCTTGCCCAAGCCGCCCACGTTGCTGTTGGAACTGGTTTTCCCTGCCGAGCTCAAACCGCTCGCCGATGCGGTCCGGGGCCAGTTGGTTGACCTTGCGCAACCACTCGGCGCGTCTGTTCGCATCGAGCCACGCGCCACCCCACGCGATCCAAACCTGGACCCAAACAAGGCTTGCCAGCCCAAAAACACCAAGAACCAGGGTTCCGCTCCCGGCAAGCTGCCCCCCTGTGCGCCTCCAAAACCCCAGGGCCCGTTTGTGGAGATCCAGCTTCCGCAGGCGAACGACCTCCCCAAAGAGGTCCGGTTGCGGTGGCACAACGCACTCGGAAAAGGGCCGGCCGGCGAACGTGCTTTTCGGATAGATCCCAAGCGCCCTGTCGAACAACTGGCCCGTCAGATTGCGACCGCCCTTTCCCCAAAAATCGCCGGCCTGCTCGACAGCCCCGACCTTTCGCCCAAGAGGCGCTGTGCCGCGCGAAAGCCCCTTGCGTCTGGCCTTGCGTCTGGCCGTTGCGCGGCCTTTTCGTTTTCCACTTCGGCTGGCGTCTGTGAGGGCAGCCCAAACCTCCCTGCCCTCGATCGAATGTCAAAGCTCGGGCTCGTTCCCGATCGCAATCCCGATCCCAACCGCAATCCCGATCGCAATCTGCCTCGCCACAGGGTCGCCCGCATCGCGCTTGCTGGGGTGTTCACCGGCCTGTCCATCGCGTCCGCCGGGCTGTTTGTCTGGCGCGCCCGCGAAAACGACCGGTTCGTGGGCGGCCCGTGCGCCTTGCCCCAGGAGCCTTCGGTCCTGATTCAGAATTCGTGCGTCCAAAAAACCTGGCCTACCCTGCTGGAAACTGGCCTGTCGTCTTTGATCTTGCTCGGCGTCGCGCCCGCGATTTGGCCCTACCGACCCCAAAAACCGTCCGCTGCCCAGAACCAGAACCAGAACCAGAACCAGAACCAGAACCAGAACCAGAAAATGAAATGAGATGAAATGACACCATCCAAAACACGTTTTTGTGGAATCTATGCAGGGCTGCTTCTGTGTGGCTGCGATGATCTCGTCATCGACTGCGTGGAGCATCCGCAGTGGTGTGGGGATTTTTCGGTGGTTTCCCTCGGG
>DAOLIT010000153.1:0-5648 GCA_035328405.1 Pseudomonadota bacterium
CGCGACCTCGTTTTGAGAGCCTTCACCCTTCTCAAATCGACCCGCGACCTCGTTTGAAGAGCCTTCACCCTTCTCAAATCGACCCGCGACCTCGTTTGAAGGCGGTTGCACCGGCTGAAAACGGCCCTCGGCCCTTGTTTGGCGTGTACTCATCCGGCTTGAGGCGGTGCTTGGTCTGGAAACACGGTCGCTGTCTGACGCGCGGTCGCTTGCATGATGGAAAGGCTGTGTCTCTACTGCCGGAAAACGCTCTCGGAAGGGAGTGCCGTGCAGAAAGCGTTTTGCGGTACAAAATGCCGGGGCAAGTGGCTCTGTTCCTGCGCCTTCACTGCTCTACGGCTCTTCTCTTGCATTCACCCGGACGCAGTTGCGGCCTTCGAGCTTGGCCTTCTGCATTCCCAACTCCGCAGCACGCTCCATCGCATCGCATGTCAGGTTGTCTCTGCCATCCCACGCAGCCACGCCGATGGATGCAGTCAATGGATCGCTCAGCGAGCGGAGCTGCGTCAAGATCTGTTCGGCCAGCTTTCGTCCGGTGTGGAGGTCCGCCTTTTCGAGGATCACCAGAAACTCATCAGCAGCGGTGCCGCGACGAAAGACGTTATCCTGGTCTGTCCGGCGACGAAGCGCACAGCGGATCGCTTCCGCTGCCGCTCGAATGAGTTGATCGGCGAACTGGTGGCCATGCTCGGTGTTCAACTGCTTCAGCCCATCGATGTCGATGTAGAGCAGAGCAAATGGCTTTTTCTCCCGAAGCAGGGTCGAAACCTGCGACCCAAACATGCTCTGGTTGCGAAGCCCAGTCAGCGCGTCGAAGTACGTCTGTTGCTCCAGGGTGCTGAGCTTGCTGTGAATCGCGACACGGTCCTGCTCAAGGTGGTGGAGCCTGCGCTCAAGCTCCCCGAACTTGGCAGAAAGGGGCTGACAGAGACCTTTGGGCTTCTGACTCATGGCTGCTTCTCTCTGCGCTTCAGTGATTTCTCGGTGATAACTTGGGAGAGAGTTACAAATTTACGACTAAGTCGTCAATTCTTTCACACGCATGCTTTGGATCGCATGGCCCTCCTGTTCGAGCTGCATGGGAGAGTAGCAAGCGGATGAACACTTGGGACAGACAGCGGTGCTTTGCTGGGTTCCCTTGACCACTCCTTTTGCGACCCGTAGGATGCCCGGCAGCCCGTGGGAATACCCATTCATGTCAAGACCCACTACAGACGATCCAACCAAGTACGAACATGCGCTGCGCGAGTATCAACTTGCAACCCGCAACTTTGCTCTCGGAACGGGAGTCAAGAAGATCGATGATTTCACGCTGCTCCTGTCCTGGGCCATCGCGCAGCAGCGACCCGGTTTTCAGGAGGGCGATGTGCTCGGCGTGGCGGCGGCAGCAACGGGTTTGCATTCTTCGCGCAGCACGATGAAGCAAGTTGTCGCGCAGCTCATGGGGCGTGGTCTGTTGGTGCTCGAGGCACCGAAGTCGCCGTATCGCATCGTCTCAAGAACACCGGTCTTGCATCCCAACTGGCTGGCCAGTGCCACCATCTCTGCAACGAAAGAGCTGAAGAGACGAGGTGGGGAATCTGTGATCGACGAGCCGCTGTGGATAAAGCTCATGGACAGAACCGAATACGCCACGCTCCTGAAAGAGGCCCTGTCTGCAAGCACGGATCGCGCCATTTTGGCCAGCCTTCGCCAGGCTGAGTGCAAAAAACGATGGCATCAAGCGCGCATTCTGGTGTTCCGTCGTCTACGGTTTTTGCTACACGACGGAATGCGGCGAAGTTGGCTACACGAAGTCACGTATCTGGCGCTGCCGGCGTCTGTCGAACGCGAAGTGGAAGAGCGCATTCGCTATCTGATCGATCACAAGATCCACCTGGTGTCTCTGGGAAGCCTGCTGAACTTGGCCGAAGTCAAGCAGCTCACCAACGGACGGACTTGCATTGGAACCGGCACCATCCCTCGTTCTGTCCGACCAGACATGTTGACCCTGGCCGCGCGTTATCAGATCGACGTGGGGAAGCTCCTGGACACGACGGATCATTCGCCATCGCTGCTGCGCTGGGAGTACGGCCACTTCGCCGCCAAGCCCGTTGGGTTGATCGCATTTTCGATCTGCCATGAAGATCCCACCCACATTCGCTTGTTCGCCAAGGATCTAGACTTGGTAGAGTCAACCGTCGGAAAACGAACGCGCCGGGTACACGGAAAGGAGTCCGTTTCTGTTGCGAAGTACCCCTTGCCGGCAGTCGTCATCGGTTCCTATCGGGAAGACTTGAGGGGATTGCTCACCTTCAGTCAGAAGCTTCGTGCTCTCGGAGTCCAGGTACTTCATCCGCCTCTGCAGCCTCAGGCTCGCGGTGAGGTGTCAGGGTTTGTGCAACTGTCCTGTGATCGCTCTCAAGATCCGGGGCAGGTGCAGCGCGACGTACTCTCACTCATCGATCAAGCCGATGCTGTAATCCTATACACACCGTCGGGTCGCGTTGGAGTCAGTGCCGCCTTGGAGGTGGGTTACTGTGTACGCGCAAACAAACCCGTACTGGCCACAACAGAGCCGACCGACGTCACCATCAGGGCTCTTATCGCCTACCATCCTGATGCACTGATCCAGTTCCTGCGAAAGGCCTCCCTTTCTTCTGCGTGTGGCACACAGGTGCAAAATGAGATCGGTTGACGGAATCGATGTCTGGCGCCGAAGCTTGGTTGCAGGCCCCGATGGTCCACTGCATGTCTTGCGTGAGCACGAGACGCACACCGCATGGGTATTCCTAACCGCAACGCACGCATTCAAGCTGCGCAAGCCGGTGGACCTGGGCTTCCTAGACTACAGTTCCGAAGAAAAACGTCGTCGGGCTGCGCGCTCTGAGGTTGCGCTTGGGAGGCGTATCTCTTCCCATCTGTACCCAGGAATCTGGTCTCTGCGGAATGCAGAGGGGCCACTCCTTTCTCTGCGTGATGATGAAGGGGAACCCATCGTGGTGATGAGGCGACTGCCCGATGAATTGCAGCTTGGCCACAAGTTCAAAGACCCGCATACGTCCGCGTCCTGCGTGGACGACGTGGCTGTCGCGTGCGCGCGTTTTCACGCAACGTGCCCCATCGACCGGCGGATCGATGGATACGGCGCTGTTGCCAACACCGTTGCAGCGTGGACCGTGAACTTCGCTCAATTGCGTGCGAGCGATGAAACGATTCCCCTCACCGCTTCCGAAAGGCGGCAACTCGTCCTTCAAACCGAACACTGGATCGAAAGACTGCGACCGCTTTTCACTGCGCGCATCTCCCAAGGTTGTATTCGGGAGGGACATGGCGATCTGCGGCTGGAACATGTGTTTCTTACGTCGCCGTGGTCGGTGATTGACCCGCTCGAGTTTTCCGTTGAACTGCGCTTTTGCGATGTTGCGGCAGAGGTCTGCTTCCTAGCCATGGAGCTGGATGACTTGGGACGAAGGGATGCTTCTGATCGGCTGCTTGCCCGTTACGCAGAAGCGACGCAGGATTCCACGCTCACGGCAGTCGCCCCTTTCTTCAAGCGTTATCGCGCCGTGGTCCGTGCGAAAGTGGAGTGGCTCCAAGCCTGTCAGAAAGCGAGTCCCGATCGAGAACCCAAACTTGCCGCTTCCCGTCGGCTCTTCGAGCTGGCGCTTGCGTACTAGGCTACACGCTCCTTGTCCTTGTCTGCCGAGCTTGGGTGGGATCAGGAGTCCCTAAAGGCGGTTGCACCGGCCAAAAACAACCCTCGACCACTCTTTCAAGGCGGTTGCACCGGCTGAAAACGGCCCTCGGCCACTCTTTCAAGGCGGTTGCACCGGCTTCTAGTGGCCCATGCCGCCTGTTTCGGATTGCATCGCCCACCGCTCAAGATGCCCAAGCATGGGCAGGTGTACAGAAAAGACTGAAGACAGATCGAAGGGACTACGGCCGAGCGTTCTTGCAGGTATCCAGAGCGTTTCTGCGTGCGGTGATCTGCTCCTCGTGACCTGACTTGGACGCTTCGTACTTGTTGCGAAGCTGTGTCGCGAGGTCTTTCAACTCCTGTGTCTCGCTCTCGTTTCGGACCTTGTCGAGCGCGCTTGCGAAGTTGTTCATCACGGCGCGGCGGTGGTCGATGCACTTGTCGAGGTTGTAGATCGCCTCGTTAACGAATCGCTTGCGACCCTCGAGGTCCTTCTCGGCCTGATCGACCTTTTTGCCACCCTCATAGATGTCCCGCTCCACCTGATCGACATCCTTGGCGATCTTGTTCTTCTCTTCATCGGTGCCGGCGCGCGACTTGTCACTCTCCAGCTTGCTCTTCTTCTCCTGAAGTGCCGCGACGTTTCTTTTCTCCTGCTCGACAGCGTTCTTGGCCTGACGAGTGATCTCCTCGCTGCCGCAAGTGACAGGCCCCCTACGTCCATCGCAAAAGTCATGGACATCGCTCTGTGCCGTCTTGCAACTGCTTCGGATGTCGCTGTACGGAATTCCGTCGCATCCTCGGCCCGCGTTGGCTGCCTCAACGGCTTCCTTGAAGTCGGAGAGCCTGTCGGCGAATGCAACCGAGGTACCCATCGCAAAGGTAGCAACAAGGATCATCTTCAATCTGCGCATGCGTTCGTTCCTTCTCCGATTGCTTGGTTATGGCGAAACGGCAGAGTCCAGGGTATTGACGGTCACGAATCTATCGGTAGATAGGTCTTCCAATCCTCGAGCGCTGCCTGTGCCGCAAAGCCGAGTGACTCACCCTCAACCTCTACGGCAAACGCGCGCAGGACAACGGCGATCACAGCACACTGCGCAGGGGTGAGTTCGCCGACGAGCGCGCCGAAGCGCGTCCGGCTGATCCCAGGCTTTTGCTTGGCACCCCGCTTTGTCAGAAGGTGTAGCAGCGCATACACTGCGGGCGACCCCGCGCCGTCCTCCATGAGCGATCGCAGGTAGACGGGGAGCACGGCGGCGATGTGGGGCACCCCGAGAACGCTGAGCGCGTCGTGGCACCTGAGAAGGTATGGGCGATCCAGCTCCTCCCATGTCCTCCCCTCGATCTGTTTCATGTAGCTCTGGGCATCTAGATTCGGTGCTCCTAGATCGCGGAAAGCCCCCTGTGCATGGATTGGCCTTGCCGGGAAGGCTGTATGGAGCTGCTCGAGAATCTTGGCGTGGTCTGGCTGCATGGTCCTGCTCACCCAAGCGCGAATGTACACGGGTGCTTTCTTTCCAATAGCCAATCGCGACATCTACCGAGCAGCAAACGGCCCACTGCGGCTACGCGGTTTGCCTGGCGAATTCTCTGCACTTCCAGATCTCTTTTCCAAACGATCGTTGCCACGCGTTGGGTCTGTGTACCTCCAGGAGCCTCTGTACAACAATCCAGGACCGACGGTCAATCGATTGCTCGTCTCTTTGGCCTGACACCGTCAACCTACATTCCATTTCATCCCGAACCCCCCAAAACCTGATGCAACCCTCCTTCAGAAGGCCAGACCCCCTGTGTAGAGAGCCTTCACCCTGTTCCAATCGACCCGCAACCTCGTTTGAAGAGCCTTCACCCTCTTCAAACCGACCCGCCCCATCGTTTTGAGAGCCTTCATCCTGTTCCAATCGACCCGCGACCTCGTTTGAAGAGCCTTCACCCTCTTCAAACCGACCCGCCCCATCGTTTTGAG
>DAOLIT010000154.1:0-5599 GCA_035328405.1 Pseudomonadota bacterium
GACCTCAAGCCCCATAATGTTATGGTGGTTAGTCGGGGGGGGGAGGGGGATTTTGTGAAGGTGGTGGATTTTGGGATTGCCCGTTCGCTGCACGCGGCCCCAGGAAGAAACACGTCGAAAGGAGCCGTCATTGGGACTCCTGCGTACATGTCTCCTGAGCAGGCAGCGGGGGACCCTTCGGTGGACACTCGGTCGGATATTTTTAGTCTAGCGGTGATGGTGTTTCACATGTTGTCGGGGAAGATTCCGTTTGCGGACAAAGCGACGACGCCGATCGAACAGTTGTTGCAGCGCGCAACCATGCGCGACCCCCCTACACGAGGCACATTGCGCGCATTGGGAAGCATTACCCCTGAAATGGAAGCGGTCCTCCTTCGCGCGCTAGATCCGGATCGAAACCGACGGCCCCAAACAGCCACCGAGTTCTACCGCGAGATGGAAAAAGCCGCTGCCTAGTACGACTTTCAGTGTCCTTGAGCGCGAAACTCCCAAACACACCCCTCCACACAAAGGGGCACCCCTTACCCAGACAAAATGTCTTCTAGAATCATTCTTGTTTCGCACACGACGCGCTAACGATACGATGTGACGGCGTGTTCCATCGGAATTCATGGATACGATTGCGGCTTGCGTCCGACCATCAGGGGCGCACACACAACCATATCCTGCTGTTGTTTGCCCTGTGCGCAATGTTGTTTTGCATCTCGCTCGGTTGGTTGTCGTTTCGTCTCGATCACTCAGAGCGCGCGGTCAATCAAATGTTTCATGCGATCGGTTGCGGAGCGGAAAAAGGGGGCGTGTCCAAAGAATGTCAGGGGCTGGCACAGGTGAGTCATTCTCTCGACGTGACGTGGCTCGTTTGGCTTCTGCCTGTCACGTTTTTGGGAATAGGGATTTCCTTTGTCTGGGTACACAAAACGCTCTCCGAAACCCAAGACGCAATCACGTCCTTTCAAAAGCGAGCGGAGCGGATCATTGCGTGGGAAGGAAGTGCTCCCCCTTCGGACGGTGCAGACCTGAACACGTTAGGGAATGTGCTCTCCTTGCAGCAAACTGCGTATGCCAATTTGCTTACAGAATGTTCCAAGACCCTACGAGGTTTGGATGAACAGATTCGTGTTCTGCACGTCGGTTGGGATCACGCACGTACCATCGGTGAACATTATCACACATACCAGTCCCTCTGGTGTCAGCATGTTGACAAGTTGCTGGTCAGTGTAGAACAGGCACAGATTCACACAGGAATGACCTTGGAACAAGCGGCGAACGGTCAAGAGGCCGTACACGCGGTACACAAAGCGATTCATGAAATGGCTGTCACGGTACAAGAAGCCACGCTCTCCTTTGAGCGTTTGCAGCGCCAATTTTCCAGTGTGGAAGACATTGTGAATCTGATCCAAGACCTGGCCGATCAAACCCGGCTCATCGCACTGAATGCAGCGATCGAAGCAGCGCGTGCAGGCACAGAGGGGCGCGGTTTTGCTGTCGTTGCCGAGGAAGTCCGCCGTTTGGCCGAACAAACCCAGCGTTTCACGCGCGAAGGCAGGAAACTCATCGGAGGTCTTCAAAAGGACTCCGCAGAGGCGGTCAAACACATGACGGATGTGGGAAAAAATGCGGAACAGAGTGTGGCCCGATCTGAGCAGGCAGCGGAGGCTCTCCATGCCATCCACGCAAACGCAGAGGAGAGCGCCGGCACAATCGAGGAGATTGCAGAGATTACACATGAAGTGCTCTCTCACACGCAAAGGAATGCAAGCGGGACAACCACTGATAGCCATGTTTTCGTCGAGGATTCTGCATTCCTAAAGACACAGGACGATGTGATTCACTCTTTGCAAACACAGGTTGAGGGATTGCGCACACGGATCGAAGAACACCATGCGCATGCTCTTTCTAAGCAAACGGAGCCAGGATACAAGGACACAGAACATGCAGATACAAAGTCTGGAGGCGCTGGCTAGCGCGCTGCGTGCAAAGTTGCCACAGCAGAGCAATTTCCTTGTGGTCAACACGCGGATCATCATGCAAACGGGCGTTAACTTGAAAAAGATCAAGCCGGACCAGAATCATGATGCAGCGTCGGTAAAAAGAGTGCTTGATGCACTCAACAACATGGGGGTTTCGTTGGATGGGGGGCAATCATGACAACGAACACAGGACCCAAAGGAACATATGGTTCTGACCCACAATCTGAACGGGCAGCGTCGGAAATCATTGAACAGATCGGGGATGTTGGGAGTGACTCCCTTCGACTCATCGTGTTTTTTGCGACGGTAGAACACGATGGACAGAGAATCGGGGACTTGCTCAGGAAGAAATATCCTGCTGCGCAAGTCATCGGTTGTTCTGGAAACGGAGAGTTTTCCAATCGGGGCTACGGAACCGGCGGTGTCGCAGCGTTGGCGCTCGGATCGGATGTCCTTTCAGAAGTTGCGACCGCATTGGCTGTGCTGGACAAAGGGGTTCAGACAGGAATTGAAACTGCCGCACAAGCCTTGTCTGCACAGCTTGGCGTTCCAATCAGGGAACTCGACCCCCAAACGCACGTAGGATTGGCGCTCCTTGAGGGTGCAACCCTGCGCGAAGAAAAGATCAATGAGGAATTGGGAAATGTGGCCCCTTTCCTTTCGTTTGTTGGGGGCTCCGCTGGGGATAGGCTCCGTTTTGAGAAAACCTGGGTGTATGCAGAGGGGGTATGTCACAGCGACGCGTGTGCACTCGCAGTGATTCGCCCTCTGCGTCCCTTCGGAATCGTAAAAACGTGTCACTTCACGGCGAAACCGATCGAGGTGACGATCACAAAGTGTGAACCTGACAAGCGTTTGGTTCATGAATTGGATGGCCGCCCCGCTGCAGAACGATACGCAGAACTTGTGGGCGTCAAACCAGAGGAGCTTGGCTTTGCAACGTACCTCGGCAATCCGTTTGGTCTCATGATCGACGGTGAACCGTGGCTCAGAAGCATCGTGAGGGTAGAGGGACAGAGCTTGTTTTTCTCCTGTGCAATTCTCGAAGGCATGACCCTGAATCTCATGCAAGCGCACGACATTTTGGAGAACGCAACGTCTGTATACCGGCGAGCAAGTGCATCTCTCGATGCCCCTCCCAAAGCAGCCATTCTGTTCAATTGTGCGTTGAGAATGCTCGAAGTAAGGATCAAGGGAATCGAAGCGGAGTACCACAAGGCACTCTCTGTTCTTCCCCATGTCGGTCTACATTCCAACGGGGAGAGTTATCTGGGACACATCAACCAGACGCTCACCGGCCTGATTTTCACCTGATCTGCACCTGCTTCTCCCCCGACCGCCTCCAACAAAACCGTTTGCAAAAAATCTGATGGTTTTCCTGTCTGTTCAGCCGTCTATTTGTGATCCAAAATTCCACATCGACATGAACATGAACATGGACATGGACGCAATTCCTTCAGACAACGCAAACTCGTCGGAAAACCGCCAGCAAACCCGCATGAAGTCCTGGCTTGCTGAACATCCTTTGCGCGTTTTTTTGTGGGGCCTGCTTTTGTTCGCGCTGCTCGATCTGGGACGGTCGTTGTATGCACGCTATGGATATCGACAGCCCGCAAAAGCCTTTTCGGGAGCGCCGTTTGACCAACACTATCCATGGCCTCCCGGTTCAGGAAGCCGCGCCGATGCGACGGAAGGAGAGCTGCTGTATGGCAAATTCTGTTCCTCTTGCCATGGTCTGACAGGCAACGGTTTGGGGCCCGCCGCAGGGAACTTGACACCCCGTCCGCGTGACTTCCGTTTGGCCACATTCAAGTATCAAACCACACCGAAAGGGAGTGCTCCCAGCGACGATGATTTGGAACGAATCATTGCAAAGGGGCTGCATGCGAGTGCGATGCCGGGGTTTTCGGATCTTCTGACCAAACAGCAGATCCGTTTGATCGCGGAACAGGTCAAACGGTTTGCGGCGGGGAAATATCAAGGGGAACGGATTCCCATCTCTGTCCCGCAAGAACCAGAGACCTCTCCGCAGCGACTTTCCGATGGACACATTCTGTACGAAAAACACTGCGCACCATGTCATGGCAAAGATGGGCGCGGACCGGGAACGCAGCGAACAGAGCACACCTGGGGACCAAGGGATTTGACCGCTCCGTGGACCTTTCGCGCAACAGAAAGCAAACAGGATTTGTGGCTTCGGATTGCGCAGGGAATCGAATTGGGAGGAATGCCAGCGACGAGCGGTATATCGGATGACGAACGATGGAAAATCGCACAGTTTGTGTGGACTCTCCGTCGTCCTGGTCCTTGGGAATCGGGAGGCGAGCTTGCGGGCCTTGGGCAACAGCGCGATCCACTGCGGAGGGGTGAATATCTGACGCGGACATTGACGTGTACGTATTGCCATACGGAGTCTGTCGTTCCGATGAATTACAACCCCGATCGATATTTGGCCGGAGGCTCTGCAACGCGAACGTATCCCGACGGCACCGTCGTCAACCCAAACATCACGCCTGACCCAGAAACGGGAATCGGCACATGGACAGAGCAAGACATTGTTCGTGCCCTCAAGAAAGGGAGAACCCCCACACGCAGTTTGGATCTGTCCTTCAAACAGTGGTTTTTCTTTCAGTTTGATCCACAAGACGCTCAGGCCATCGCACGGTATCTGAAACAAGTTCCCCCAAAGAAGCAGAAGACTCCTCCCCCTTTGCGATATGGCTTTTTTGAGACGGTGGCTGCAAAACTTCTCAGGCTTCCCCTGATCACGCCCACTGAACTCAAAATACCGGTTCCTACGGGCCCCTTTGTGGACCCTTCTCCGGGTTTGATTCCTTTTGATTGGCCCCAGCAGACCCTCTGTTTCTTGCAATCGATCACGGTGTTTGTGGTCCTGGGGTTGTTGCTTTCAAGCGCGGTCTTGCGAAAGAAAATGGGCCGTGCGATAGGATCGCGCCGGGCGCTACGGACCGTGTTCTCTGTTGCGATGGGTGCCGTTGTGCTCGCGGCGATTTACAAGCACTATGTGCTGATTCCCCGCGACGCGATGAGCCAGTTTATGCTCGAATCCCTGTGGCGTCCCCCTGCGAATGAAAAGACTCCTTCCGCCATGCTCGAACGGGGTCGGTATCTGTACAGCGTCTCCTGCATGTTCTGTCATCAGATCGATGGTGGCGGAGGTGACAGACTCAGCGACCCCTATGCAGGCGGATTTTCCATCCGCAACGTAAGTTCACACAAAACGCTCGGCATTGGAGATTTCACAGATGAACAGATCGTTCGCGTCATCCGCAGCGGCATCGGCAGAGACGGACAACCAATTTTCTGGGGCTTTATGCCCTGGGACATGTTCTCAAACTTCGACGAGGCCGACCTTCGCGCTCTCATCGCCTATGTACGCACCCTTCCCCCCGTTGAAAAGGCAGCCCTACCACGCAAACTGCCGACCCCTGATCATCCCCCCGAAATCACCTGGACCATCGACATGTCCCGCATCCTGTCCCGCATTCGTGCCCTGATTCCCTTTTAGGACACACAGAATCTACTTCACCTGACTCATCAACACATCCACCTTCGACCCCGAACTCCCCACCACCACAATTTCCTCCTTCTTATCCCCGTTTAGGTCC
>DAOLIT010000155.1:0-5561 GCA_035328405.1 Pseudomonadota bacterium
GACCTGAAGCCGGATAACATTTTTTTGGTGGATCGGGCGGGGGGGGAAGATGTTGTTAAGATTGTTGATTTTGGCATCGCGACGAATCGGGGCACATCGGCTCGGGTGAATTTGACGGAGCTGGCACCGGAGCAAATGACAGACGAGATGCGACGTGCGCTGAAAGAACGGCACACGTTGCCAGGGATGGTCCTCGGCACGCCGCAGTACATGTCGCCCGAGCAAACGCAAGGGTTCGAGCTGGACCACAGAACGGATCAGTACGCGCTCGGCTGCATCATGTATGAAATGCTGACGGGGATCGTGCCGTTTGACGACGCGAGTTTCATGGCGGTCATGTTCGCGCACGCCTCGAAACCGGTTCCACCGATGCGGACACGGCTGCCGTCGCTGCAAATCTCGCCGGGGCTGGAAGAGATCGTGATGCGGACGCTGGCGAAAGCGCCGGACGCGCGATTTCCGTCGATGAAGGAATTGGAAGCGGCGCTCCAAACGGAACTGGACGCACTTTCGCCGAACAAAAAGCCGTCTCAGGTTCAAATCCAGGTGGTCAAAAAGGGGTGGCCGCTGTGGGCGCTCATTGCGACGGTTTGGGGCACGTTGCTGGTGGTGGGTGTGGGTGCGCTATCGGGATACGCGATTTACAAAAGGCGACAGCAGGCGGCACACGACGACAGCTTGGCGGCGACGACACGGCTGCTCGAGGCACGCGAACAGGCGACAGAGGTGCTGAAACGGGATTTGTCGGCGACCACGGTGGAACTTCGGGTGGGCGCGCTGTCGGGTCTTGCGGAAACACACAACGCAACACTTTTGCCTGCGCTTGTGCCGCTTCTGAAAGACGCAGACCTGCGGGTGCAAGTGAAAACGGCGGAAATTCTGGGTCAGTTGGGCCGCCGAGAAGCGACGGCGCAGCTCCTTCCGCTTGTCACGGCGCAGAACATCCCTCCGGTTTTGCAGGAGGCTGCGGCAGAGGCGCTTGACCAGCTTGGGGAGTTGCGGGGACGGCAGTTGCTCAAAAGCATGATGAGCGGAAAAGGGGACCAGCAGGCCAAGCTGCGTGCGACGCTGTATCTGGGCGGAACAGGAGACGTGGATGCGCGCAAAGTGCTCACGCAGGCGGTGAAACAGGGCCACGTTTCGCTGGCGGGTCAGCTTGAGGTGTTGCCGCTTTTGGCTCGAGTGGGCGACGAGGATGCGCTGGAGCAGCTTCGAGTTCGCCTGGGGGGCGGCGGAAATGTGGAACAACAGCGGCAGGTGGCCAAAGCGTTGGCTCGGCTGAGCGAGCCGTCGGGAAAACAGTTTTTGCGCGAGCAAAGCAAAAAACCGGGACTCGACGGTCTGATGGCACAAGTGATGCTTGCGCAGCTCGACGAGACGGTGGATTTGGAGATGTTCCGAAACGTGATGAATGCACCGGCAGCAACGACGAGTATGTTGGTGCTCGCGGTGACGGGGCTGGGGTATGCGGGGCAACGGGCGGACATCGATCTTCTGCTGCCGCGCTTGACACCGAAGGAACCACAACTGCAACAGGCCGCAGCGACGGCAATCATTCGTTTGACGGGGGCAGACCCCCAAGTGCTGGCGATGCAGGATGTGGGTCTGGCGGAACGGGCGTTGCTCGGGGGCGGTGGTTTGCTTCCTGAAGAGGCGCTGGCGATTTTGGGCGAGGTCGGGACAGGGAAGCAGGTCGGGACGTTGCATCGGGCGCTACAAAGCGGTGGGGATGTGGCGACGCGGCGAGGGGCGGCAAAGGCGCTCGGCAAAATCCGTGATCGCGCTGCGCTGACGGCGCTCGTGACTGGTCTAGAGGACAAGGAAACCGCGGTTCGGGAGGAAGTCATTCGGGCCCTTGGGGAAGCGGGCCGGCGTTTGGCCGCGCAGGGTCAAAAAGACGTGGTAGCGGAAGTGCGAGGTTTGTTAAACAAGGTCGTTTCAGGCGCGCCGAGCCAGGAACAAGCGTTGGCCGCTGCGACGCTGCTCAAGTTGGGGGACGAGACCCAGCGGAATGCGGTGACGCAAGCGATGCGAGATGGAAAACCGGACACGCGGCGGCAACTCCTGAGCGTGCTCGAAAAAGACACGGCGACACTTGTGGCTGCACTTTCGGATGCGGATGAACAAATCCGGTTTTTGTCGGCTCGTCACTTGGCGGAACTTCGGGACAAACGGGCGGTGCCGGTGCTTGAGCAGTTGCTGAAAGAAAAACCGGATACGTCTGTGGGCGTGCTGGCGTATTCGCTTCTGCGCAAGCTGAACGTCGAAGTGGAAGCGCCCAAGAAAACGGCTGAGTTTCTGGACAGCGATGACCCGGCGGTGCGCGCCGCAGCGGTCCAGGCCGCCGCGCAAGAGGGGTCGGAAGCGACGCTTCTTTTGGAACGGGCCGCGCGAGATCCAGACAAACAAGTGCGTCTTTCGGCAGCGACGGAAACAGGTCGATTGCCTGAACCGGAAGCGCGTGCGCTGCTCAAAACGCTCATGCGGGATCGCGATCCCGAAGTGCGAGCGAAGGCCACGGCGACGTATCAGCAGCTCAAGGCAGCAGAAAAAGAAGCGGCGAGCAAAACCGGAGCCGACAAACCCGCGACAGAAGCAAAACCGGGCGAAACCAAGACGGACGAAAAAACGCCGACCAAAACGGACGCGCCGACCGAAAGAACGCCAGCGCAGGAAGTCATCGAAAAACTCGTGCGAGCAGGCGCGACACTCTTCAAGGAAGGCAGCCATGACAAAGCACGCGCCAAGCTGCAACAAGCCAACGCGCTGTGTGCGCGCGAGCCAGCCAACGTCTGCCGCCCGTTCGCTTGGGATTTGGGATACCATTTGGGTCGCTGTTTCGAGGGGGATGCTCGTTTCGAGCAGGCGATGACGGAGTATCAAAAACTCAAGACCGTGCGGTCGCTGTCACGCACGCAGCGCAAGGATCTGGGGCAGGCCACCGCGCGCGTTCAAAACAAGCTCGCGCTCGTGACCGTGGTGCGCAACAAACGGGGGCAATGTGTGCCAGAAGATCGTTGGCTCGCGCCGGGCAGCCACGAAATCCAAATCAAAGGAAGCGCGGCGGTCTCTGTGGAAGTGCGCGCACGCCAGAAAAAAACCGTGAAGGAGCCCGGTTGTCCATGACGCGCATGTTTCGGAACGTCCTTCGCGCAACGGTCTTGACGGGGGTTGCGATGTTTTTTGGGGCGATGGCCCCGAGTGTCGCTGCGCCGAAACATCCATCCGTTCCGCAAAAAACACACGTTGCGTTGCTGGTTTCGTTTCCCGATGACATCGATACGCAGCGGGAAAGACTTCTGGACGTTGCGTTGCGTGGGTTGCGTGCGCACAGGCTGTCTCCCACAACCATTGATGTTTCGCTTGGGGAGCTGCACAAGGACTGGCCTTCGCCCGGTGCGTGTACCACGTCGGAATGCCAAGCCGAGCTGTGTCAAAAAAAGCAACTTCGGCAGCTGGTTTCGATCGAGTCTCGCAACGCGGGCGAAGACCGTGTTCTGCGCGCTCGAATCTATGACGCGCCGATGGCCGCCGTCGCAGCAGAGGTCGAGCAGGTCTGCCCTCGTTGTGACGCAGCGCAGGCGTCGGTGCGCCTGTCGTCCGTTCTGTCCGAACTGTTCAAAAAAGCGCTTTCGCGCCAGACCGGCTTGCTCGAAGTCACGTCGATGCCGCCGGGCGCGACCGTGCGACTCAATGGCATGCGCGTTGGGCAAACGCCGGTCATCCTGACCACGTTCGCTGGAGAACACCGCATCGAGGTCCTCAAACCGGGCTTTCTGCCCTATCCGCTAGACATCGAAGTGGAGGCCCAAAGAGGTGCTGCGCACGATGCGCTGTTGGTCCTTGATCCGACGGCACCGCAAAACGAAGCCGGTGGTCTTCCCCGTCGAGCGGCGCTTCAAAATCCGCCGCCTTCCTCGCTTTTTTTCACCCACACCGTCAAGGAAACTTCCGAGACTCTCCAGTTGTACAAACTGGATTAATTCTCAAAAGACCTGTCTTTGAGGAACAGGTCGATGTGTCGGGCGTCGCGCGGCGTCATGCGCAGGAACCGAATCGCCATCGTTCGCGAGGAACGCTCTGCCTGAAGCGCCATGCCTTCAATGAACAGCAGGTCGTCGCAGTCCGGCAGCTCCAGTTCCAGCAACACTTTGGTTTGTGGGAGCTCGGGCTCGATGACTTTTTGAATCAGCATCCCGCCTCGGCTCAGATTCAAACCGCGTACCAGATAGGGTTCACCGCTCACGTATTTGTTGAGGAGAAGATCGATTCGCGCGCGGTCGCTTTGACGTTTCTCGAAACGCATGGCCTCACCTGTTCTTGTGGTTGAATGTGTGGAACTTGTCGCACATGTATGGAAGTCCAGAGGATACGTCGTGGCGTGGGGCGCGCAAATTTTTGCAAAACTGAATGCGCACTCGCGTCGGCCACGCACGGTTTGCTTGGGGAAGCGTGTCGGCGAGCCCTCCCGACTGTTATGATCCCAAACCAGGTTTGTTTCGTTTCGGGCCCCACCCGTTTTGGGGGAAAGTCCGAGCGACAAGCTCATCAGGGGCAAGCCAGCGTGGACCATCGAACCGATCGCGACGCAACATGGGGTAGGCCGTGACGACGAGTGACTCGGCGCGTTCGTTGCTCGCGTTGGCTGTGGACCTGCGCGATGCGGTCGTCTTGTTGGTCAGCGACAACCCGCATGAGACCGAGCCGCTTCTCATCAACTTGACCGAGGCTGGGCTGCGCGTATTGGTCGCCGAAACGGGTCCTTTGGCCAAGCAAAAACTCCTGCGCGAGAGCGTCGATGTCATCATCGTGAACCTCAAGCGCACCGACATGGACAGCTTTGAGCTTTTGCGCCAGCTCAAAGTTCCGCCGCAGACCCGGCTTTTGCCCGTGCTGTTTTTTTCCGTGAATGCCGATGTCGAATCCAAAATTCGCGCCTTCCGCGCCGGTGCGAGCGATCATGTGGATTCATCCCTCGACGGGTCCGAGCTGCTCGTTCGCATCGAGCATCACATCCGGCTTTCCCGCAAGTTGCGCGACTTTGACAAAGAGAAAACGGAGCTATCCAAAGAGCTGCGCGAGCTGAAAAAGGAAGCCGCCAAGCATGCACAGCCGGTCCCCATCTACACAAACTTGGCCGAGCTGCCGAGCGGATTTCTTCTCGACGGAAAATATCGATTGGAAAGTCTGATTGGAACCGGTGGTTTCGGGGTTGTGTACAAGGCTCTGCACATCCAACTTCAACGCTCTGTTGCGGTGAAGGTCTTTCGCCCCCTTTCCAACATGAGCCCAGAGGATGCCCTCCGTCGTTTCCGTCATGAGGGCGCGTCGGCCAGTCGCCTTCAACACCCCAACGCTGTCACGGTTCTGGATTCCGGTGTCGCCGCAGGTAGCATTCCCTACCTGGCCATGGAACTTCTGGTTGGGCGCACTTTGGCCGACGAACTAAAAGAAAAACGCGCCCTCACCCTGGCCAGATCGCTGCAAATCATTCTTCCCGTGTGTGACGTTCTGGTAGAAGCCCACGCCGCCAAACTCATCCACCGAGACATCAAGCCCGA
>DAOLIT010000156.1:0-5403 GCA_035328405.1 Pseudomonadota bacterium
CCGTTCAAAACACCGGCGCGAATGCGTCCGTGATTTACGTTCCGGCACCCATCGCTTCGCGAGCCAGTTCCGAAAGACCAGCGTGCAGGTGCTCTAGGCGAAGTTTCACCTCGTGCGTCATGTGAAGCTGAAAGGCCTCGTACGCGGCGGTGTCGCCCAAAAACTCGGCGGTCGCGACCTGTTCGGGGCGAGGGGCCCACGCGCCAATGTGTCCCAAAATGTCGCGCATGCGGCCCATGAGATACGTTTGATTCAGGTGGCGCTGCCGTCGGGCCTCGCGGGATGGCTGCGCCTGAGTACATGGTTCACGATTCAGTCTGGAAAGAGGCTTGGCCTGACTATGCTGAGCTGAGACACAGAATCGTGAGCGCCTTACGTGCAACACAAGAAACCTGCCCAAACTGGCGACTTTGGACGCACTTGATCCTGTGCCTCCATTGTCTTGAGACTCGGCTAAAACGCGAGCTACAGATAACTGATTTTGTTGAATGCCCTTGCAGCGCTGGAATCTTCTTGGGCTACGCAATGGGCAGACGCGACGCCAGCCGACCCAACCCCACTGGCCCGCGTCCTCAGCCTACGGCAAGACAGCGGTATAGGTAAAGCCGACCATCGAGAAAGCCGCTCGTTCATTCCAGGCGAGCGTTGTAGGCGCAGCCGGAGCCGTGAGCGTGATCTTCCAAATCGCCGTGTTCGCCGTGCCGACAACAGCCTCAATCAGCGACGGGTCAATCGTTTGAACGCCCATCGTCAACCGAGCTTGCAGGGCCAACAAAGCAGCCGCGATGGAATCTGCAATATCCGTGTTGGTCAGCTTGGACGTTTGCAAGTACTCAATGTCTGCCGTCACGTTGATCGTGAGCGCCGTCGCATTCAGCACCGTGAGCTGTGCGAAGTTCGCGAACTTACGCGGAGTGTAAAAGTTTGCCGTCACGGCTGTAAGGTCAGCACCGGAAAGCGGGCCAAGTGAACCGCTCATGAGCACGGTGATGAATCCACCTTTGACCGTGCCGTCCGATTTCCAGGCGTTCAAAACCTGCACTTGCGCGACGGGCGAAGTGTCGTAACCTGTTGGGGCTTTAGTTGCCCAATAGTAGAGTGCATCGTCTGTGCCTGTCGCAACAGCGGTGGCGTCCCACTTCGCGACGGAGCGAGCAAGAAGCGAAGTACCCGTCTCTGCGTCAGCGCCAGCCGTCTCAATCGGACCATCAGCGAGCGGCAGATCGGTTGCTGCAAGTATCGCGACAGCTCCCGATCCGTCTGTGCCGTCAGGAAGTTGAACGCCTGCGAGAAGGTCAATCGTTGTTGACGAACAGATCACGCCTCTCGCTTCCTCCGCAGTCGTAAGCGGAATACTCGCGCCGTCCGATCGGCTGTGCAACGTAACGAGAGTTTTACCTCCCGATGGCGCACTCGTGACCGTCGTAGTCAACACGTTTGGGGCATCCACGACAATGCGAAAGGCAACCTGCAAACCGCTGTTCGCGGTATTTGGTCCAGCGTGCAGACTGAGTTGAGCGTTTCCTGTCCCAATCGTGAGCCGAGCACCTGAAGCTGGTACGGCTGCGCTTGCACCGACGAACGTGGTTTTCAGCTCGAAAGAACTGTCTGAAGCGAGGTTGTACGCCGAGCCGGGAGATTGAGCTTGTGAGAGCCCAATCACACGTCCGCTCGGGTTTAGACGCACGTTCTCATTCAGCGTGTAAAGCAGCGCGTTCGTGGTGGATGGTGTGCCGGAGATGACTGCCCCGCTTGTCAGGTTGTAAACCGGCGCTGTGCTTACCGCAGTGAGGGACACGCGAAGAACGGTGATCGTTGAGGGTTGTCGAGCTTCCTGATACTGCGACAGAGCGAACGCCGTCGCCGCGTTCACAAGTGCCGTCGTTTCACCTTGTGAAGCTAGGTCCTCATTTAGCGAATCAACGAACAGCCCACGAAGAACACCTCTTACAAGATTGCGCCCTGTGGTGATCGCTTCGCTTACGTACTGTGTGAGAGATAACCCGACATTTACAAGCGAACGCCAGCTCGTCACCGGAACGCCGTTCGCCTGATGCACGACGCGAATCGATTGATAAGTCGTCGGCTGATCTTGTTCTGGCAGAATCGTGTCGATATAGCCCATGTTGGACGGAAGCGGAGTGCTCCGCTACGGCAGCCTACGCAGCCTTCACCAACGTCACCGCCGATCCAGTCGCATTGATCACAAGCTCAATCGGTTCGCTCTCGTCCGTTGGTAGAATCGTCTCTGAAATCGTCACCGACGACCCAGACTGCTCAATTTCAACACGTATGTCAGCAAAGCGAGCGTCAGCAAGAATCACGGCTTCGATGGTGGACGTAAGAGAGGCAAGCGTCGCATTGTCAATCGAGTCCTGAAGCAAATCGGGAAGATTGATCGTCAGGGGAACGGGCTGGTTGTTCGCGTCTCGACTCCAAAACAGAAGCTCGGGGGGCGTGAATTGGAGCTTGTAGGCGTCCATGATGAGCACGTCCCGATCTGTTATCGGAGAGAGCGTCAAGTCAAGCGCCGGACGGCTTGAAATTTGTCGGCTTGCTACGTCCGGCAGCCCGTTGGCGAAGATGGATATGTCAACACCGCGATCCATGTTGGACGGAAGTGCGGCCTTGCGGCATCAAAGCGAAGTGCTACGCTTTACGTGGGGGAGAAAATGCAATTACGTGCTCGTGCTACGTCGGAAACGCCACTTTTCGACAAAAAAGGTAAGTTTGTCGGCCTACTTGGCCCTGGACCTTTTCGGTGGTTTCACGTTGTCAGAACACGACAAGGACTCGCGCTGAATGCTCGCGCAGAAGGCGACGATCTAACACCGTCGGAAGTCGCTGAGGCAAAAGCTGCGTTTAACAAAGCAAAGTACGAAGTAATAGAGCACACCTAACTTCTCAATTTCAAATCACCGGATGAGCTGCTGATTGTGCCGATTGTTGAGCCTACGAAAACAGCAATCGGGTTTTTCAGCGCCGTGAGAGCTGTTTCCACGTTGCTCATCCATGTCTTCATTGCTGTGTTTCGGTCAACTGTGTCTGTCTGTCGAGCGACTCCTAGACTACCGCTTCCTGTCTCATACAGACCACAACGCGGACGACGTGGATCACCGTTCTCAAAGTAGACCGTCACACGGTCGCCAGCACGAACACGGATTGCAGAACCTCCGACCGGAACCGACGGCACAGCGCCGCGAATTGGCGGCATTTCAGGCTCACCAAAAATCCTGTCGAGCGTGATGTCGCAAGTGCCGTTCGACCGTTGCGTCACGACCTCCCCTTGAAACTGCCGAAACCAATCGACACGGCGGTTTGCGGCTCGCGCAATCGCAGCGATGCCCGCATGCACCCGGTCAGTGGTCAACTTGTCATCCGTGAGCAGATCGCTATTCGGATCGCCTAGCCACACACGACACTGTGACCCTTTTTGATCGCCCCAATAAAACGAGCACGTCACTCGCTGCGCAGTCTTGTCGAAGTCCGTCGCAGATGCGGACGTACTCAGGGTGATCGTTTGCCCTGGTTCGATGAGCACCTGATTTGGCTCAGGCATGAGAAGCGGGGCCAACATATCGGGCTGTTTCGACATATACGTGAATTTGACTTCCGACGCAGGCCATGTAGGCTGACCGAACCACACTGATCCGTCGAGTTTCACACGCCAAATCAGACCGAGCATGTCCGCTACGTCGTCAAGCACTTTGGAACACGCAACAGCTCTACGCGGATAGTCAATCGTCGCGTTCGTCCCGGTGATGCCCTCGCTATCACTCGCGAGCGATTCACCGACGGCTGAGAGCGTGCTCACGAGCACGGTGCGCGCTGGCGTCTGGTAAAAGTGCTGAGCTGTGACGGCTTTCTCCAAACCCCCCGCAAGCCCTCCAACCACGATTCCGGTGTACTGTCCGCGATCTTCCCCCGCTCTGACGGTCCACCCTCGCAGTGTTGAGCCTCCATATTGCAGCTCGACAGCACCGTCGGGAAGAATGTCATTTCCTGACATGAACAGGAGCGCCGACCAGTTGCCGACGGCGGGAAGTAGCAGATCGTGCCGCTGCACGATTGTGATATCGTTTGGCTTTCCAACGGGTGTGACAAAGATGTCCGACATATTGATCCTTCGTGTCACCGCTCTGCAAGCGGAGTACTTCGCTATCGTTCGCCGACGTATTCAGCGCCTAACTTACAGAACACCTCAGCGAGAATCAGTCGATGACAGCGATTCCCGACGCGATCTAGGTTGCAATAGCAGCAGAAAGTGACGCTTTCACGACGGAGAACCTCATCCCAGCTTGACCGATTGTCTCGGTACGATTTCCGAAGCTCAGCGAGGTAGGCTTCACGGTAAATCAACCAAGTCGATTCAAGCTCGCGCCCTGCATGCCGAAGAACGAGTGCGGGGCGAAGGATGGTCCACGATGGAGCAAAGCATAACCCCAGCGCATCGCCGGTCTTGCGCGTCACATCTAGCCGATCTGGTCCCTGGTACGTGATTCTCGCTGTGAAGACGTGGAGCATGGGCTATCCGTGAAACAGGTTGCAGCCTTCGACAATCAACCAAAAACCGTTGCCGAATCCGCCGAAGGTGCAACCGAGTGGATGTATTCCACAATCCTGCTTGGGATCGCACTGTCCACCGCAGTGTTGGCAATCGCCTTTTGGTGTATTCTGTTCCCAAAAAGCACTTGGATGAGCGGGGCCAAATCGAAAGTTTTTGACTGGCATCACATAAGTCTAGCAGGCGAGAACCTCACTGGCCCGCGTCTAAGGCTGTGCGGGGCGTGAACGGTCCCGAACGTCTTTGATGCGGTTTGCATCGCCAGCGATGGGAATGCTCTCGACTCTTTTCACGTTGCCCGCAACCGGCGCATGCGTTGCGTTCTCACGCTCGACGACAAGAAGGAGCAGAATCTTGACGATGAGCGGGCCACCGTTGCGAGGTTCTTCGCAATCGACCTGTTTCACAAGTCCTTTTGTGTACTTCCACAGAGCGAGTAGCGGGTGATAGATGTCCACGATATCCCGTGCCTGTGGCTGTGCGACTGGGATGATCTTTGGCGCGAGCTGATTCACGAAGATGGACCAGTCGGCTCTCGTGTCAATCTCCGTTGTGAGCGTGCAGGTTTTGAACTTGAGGCCACGCAGAAGGATTTTTCCGCCATCCTTACCAGATGCCGGACCTTCTTGGACGTTCAACTCAGGACCAATGGGGCCAAGTTTGCAGTTGCCAGGGACGTTGATCCCGGCGATGGTTTTTTTCTGCCATGCCCTATAGTTGTCGCGCCAATACGGGATGCTCGTCTTGGTGGGCCTGCCAAGAAGTTCGTCCTCTTCGTCGAGCATAGTCGCCATACACGATGGAAGCGGAGTGTTCCGCTTGCACAGTGCGAACGGATC
>DAOLIT010000157.1:0-5371 GCA_035328405.1 Pseudomonadota bacterium
TCTTGTATGTTTTTCTTCCCTGCTTCTCGCTATTCAGTTTTCAAGGTCCAAGCAACTTCCGACCGGAACCAGCAAGGCCGGTTGCGTCGAACAGGTGGAGGACTCTACTCGGTTTTCTTTTGGGGTCAAGGCTTTTTTTCGATTTTCTGTTTGTTGGCTTGTTCTCGTCGGGCGCTGCTATTTGAGGTTTTGCGGACCGGGTTGCGGAGGCGAGGTTCGCGCGCCGGTTTGGCGCAAGTGTTCACATCTTTGTTTGATGCGATTGATCGTTTCGGCGAATTGCGGGTCGGGCGGAACAAGGGCGAGTTCGCTCGACGCATCAGCGCAGCGCCCCGTCGCAGCCAGAGTCGAAGCCAAATGAAGTCTGGCGGCGTGAAGCTTTCCATTTTGCAAAAGCGCGGCGCGAAATTCGGCCTCAGCTTTGGCCAGATCGCCTTGTTTCCGACGCGCAAGACCGAGGTCAAGCAAGACTTCAGGCGTGCTTTGAAGCGCCTTTGCCTTTTCGAGCACAACGACAGCCTCAGCGGCCTTGTCTCGACGGGTCTGAACGACACCCAACCGCCAATAGGCCCGATGCAAGGTCTGCCGGGCATCTTCGCGTTCTTCGGCATTTTTTGTGGATCGGTATTGCTCATCGGCAAGCTGCGCGGCAGCCATGAGTTCACCGACGGCCTCATCGAGTCGTTTGGTGTCGGACAAAAGCAGACCCAAGTTCAAATGGGTTTGGGGGCGATCGGGCGCGAGTTGCACGGCCTCGCGAGCAGGTGCAACGGCTTCTTCGAGCTTGCCAGCCCGTCTCAAAACGACTGCAAGATTGAATTGGGCATCGGCTTGGCTGGCTTTGGGATCGCTGTCTTGCGGTGTCAGCTTGATCGCTTTGCTGTAGGCAGCGATGGCCTCGGGCCACTGCTTTTGCGCCTCGCGAGCAATGCCCAGGTTGTAATACGCCTCGAACATCGTCGGGCGCAGTTTGACGGCCTGTTCCAACAGCGCAACGGCCTCGGGAAATCGACCGGCGTCGGACAAGACCGCGCCAAGCTCGGCCATGACGACGACCATTTGTTCGTCTTTTCCGGTCGGGTCGATGCGAATGGCAGCGCGCAAATCGGCCTCAGCCTCGGGCAAACGGCCCATTCGCCTGTAACACTCGCCACGCAGATAGAACGGTTTTGGATCGTTTGGATATTTGGCGGCGACATCGGAAAACGCTTTAAGGGCCTCCTGATATCGGCCTGCGGACATGCGCTGGACGCCAAGTTCCAACAGGGCAACGCGGACTTTTTCGCCGGGGATGACCTCGCGCGGGGCGGCCTCGCCCTGGTTTTCGGCCTTTTTGGGGGCCTGAGCAGGAGGTTTTCCTGGAGGTGGCCCGGCAAGACTCGGGTCTGCGTTCACCGAAAGCGCCGTTGCAGCAGCCCAAAGAAGTCCTTTCACCAGAACGCGGTGCGCTCGGCTTCGTCGGTAAAGTGGGTTTTGGATGGTCATCTCTGCACTGTACTGCTCTTGGCTCTCGACGCGCAACGGAACCAAGCCGCGCAAGATCGAAGATCTCCACAGTTTTCGAGCGAACCAGCCACCTGGCGCAAAGCGGTTTGGGCCGACGCTCGGCGCGATTTGGGTACGCAAGAAGTGCTTTTTCCGGGTGTTCAGGTGAAGCAGGCCGCGCGAAGATACGCAGGGAAACATGCTGACTGGCTTTCTTGCGACGTGCCTGGAGGTGTGGGCCGGCGTGGCGCTGTTCTTTTCGGGGCTGCTCGTGCTGGGCGTGTTGCGTTTGCCAAGGAAAGCGCCGCCGGAACCGACGGTGTGGCCGAACATTGCGATTCTGCGCCCGTGCGAAGGCCAAGAACCGGCGCTGTTTGAAAACCTGTGCTCGTCCTTTTCTGGAAGGTATCCAGGCGAGCGGCGAGTGCTTCTGCTGTGCCCAAATGCCAGCGATCCGGCGTATGAGACGCTCCAGCGGGTGAAACAAGCCGCGCCCAAGGACATTGCGATCGACATCGTGCTGACACGTCCCGAGGAGCGGCAAAACCGCAAAGTGGCGCAGCTCGAAGCGGGCCTTGCGCACGTCCACGAAGAGATCGTGGTCACAGCGGACAGCGATGTGCATCTGTCTGGAGAGGACCTGACCCGTTTGGTGGCCACGTTGTGCGCAAAAAGAACGGAACAGGACAAAGCGCCTCGCATCGGGGCGGTGTTCGCCGCGCCAGTCGAGCAAACGCCAGTCACGCCGTGGGATCGGTTGTCGTGCGCGGTGGTCGGGGCTTCGACGCAGAATTTCATGGCGCTGTACGGGCTGTATCAATGGATAGGCGGCGTGCCGAGCATGTCGGGCGCGCTGGTCGCGTTTTCCAAGCAGGCGCTGGAAGACATCGGCGGTCTTGCGCAGGTGCGGGCGATTTTGGGGGAAGACTACGAGCTGGCGAGACAACTGTGTGCCGCCGGTTATTCTGTTGAGCTTGGGCCGCTGCCCGCTCGCTGTTCGGATGGCAATCGGTCGCTTGGGGGCGTGGTTTCTCGTGTGGCGCGGTGGATTCAAGTGGTGCGAGCGCAAAGGCCGCTGCTTTTGCCGTGCTATCCGCTGTTCATCGC
This sequence comes from Pseudomonadota bacterium, assembly GCA_035328405.1. Classification (GTDB taxonomy): domain Bacteria; phylum Myxococcota_A; class Polyangia; order Palsa-1104; family JAEUJZ01; genus JAEUKA01. Next base: position 2,593 of record DAOLIT010000157.1, read on the forward strand.
TGCGACGCCGCCGCTTCTTGTGGGCCTGGCGATTTTTCGGACGCCGCTTTTGGCGATCTTGTGTGCGGGAGTGTTTTCGTTAAGGACACTGCTTGCATGGCTGTTGCGTCATCGGCAGCAGGTCCGGCAAGGCTTTGTGACGAGCGCGCTGGAGGTGCTGTTGGCGGAAACCCTGCTGATGTCGGGCTTTGTGTCGGCGCTTCTGACGCGGAAAATCACCTGGCGCGGCTACCGTTTTCGGATTCAGCGCGGCGGCACGATGGTTCCGTCCTGAGCCGCTTGTCCCAGGCACCTTTGGTTTTGTGTCGCGGAGGTTGGTTTTTTCCTTGTCAGCGTCGGGTCTTTGTCCTCTACACTGCGCCGCATGTCACAGGTCCAAACTCCGCCCGCGAGTGAGCCGAAAGCCAGCTCGCCCGGTAGCAAAAGCAAAAAACTCGATCGCACCCGCAACATCGGCATCATCGCGCACATCGACGCGGGCAAGACGACGGTCAGCGAGCGTTTCTTGTTCTACTCGGGGCGCATCCACAAAGTCGGGGACGTGGACGAGGGCAACACGCAGATGGACTGGATGCCCGAGGAACGCAAGCGCGGCATCACGATCACGGCGGCGGCGACCTCGTTCACCTGGCGCAATCACGAGATCCACCTCATCGACACGCCGGGGCACGTCGATTTCACGATCGAGGTCGAGCGTTCGTTGCGCGTACTCGATGGGGCGGTCGTGGTCATGTCGGCGGTGGACGGCGTGGAACCGCAGACGGAAACGGTGTGGCACCAGGCGGACAAGTTTGAGGTGCCTCGCCTGGTGTTCGTAAACAAGATGGACCGCGTCGGCGCGAATTTCGATGCGGTCGTGGCGGACATCCAGAAGACGCTCTCGTCGTACCCGGTGCCGATCCAGCTTCCGATCGGGGCAGAAGACCGTTTTGTGGGTGCGTATGACCTGATCGAGCAAAAACGTGTCACGTATTCGGGAGACGAAAACGATCCGCCCGAAGTCAGCGACCCGACGGAACAGGAGCTTGCAGAGTTATTACCTGCGCGCGAAAAACTCATCGAGCAGATTGCGGAAGTAGACGACGCGCTGGCGGAGCTGTTCCTGACCGGGACGCCGGTGGATGCACAAGCACTGCGGGCGGCTGTGCGCCGGGCGACGCTTTCGCAAAAAGCGGTGCCGGTGCTCTGCGGTTCGGCGCTCAGGAACCGAGGCGTGCAGCCGTTGCTCGATGCGGTGGTCGAGTTTTTGCCCGCGCCCACGGAAGTCCCGGCGATCGTGGGGCAAAATCCGCGCACGGGCGAGACCGAGACCCGTCCGTCAGACGACAAAGCACCGCTGTGTGCGTTGGCGTTCAAAATCGCGATGTTCGAGGGACGCAAGGCCGTGTACGTGCGGGTGTATTCGGGCGTGCTCAAGGCGGGCGACGACGTCTGGAATCCCCGGCTCGGGCCGCCGACCAAAGATGACAAGGGTTTCAAAAAGGGCGAACCCAAGGAAACCAAACCGACAGGGAGACTGGAAAAGGTGGCGCGGCTGTTTTCGGTCCACGCCGCGAGCCGCGACAAGATCGATCAGTGCGGGGCGGGCAGCATCGTGCTCGTGGTGGGTCTGAAAGACACGGCGACGGGCGACACGCTGTGCGACCCGCGTGCGCAGATCGTGCTGGAGCCGATCGACGCGGTGCAGCCGGTGATTTCGCAGGCCATCGAAGCCGCGACCACCGCCGATGCCGAAAAAATGCAGGCCGCGCTCCAGAAAATCGCAGACGAGGACCCGACGTTCCTGGTGCGCGAAGATGCCGAGACGGGCCAGACCCTCATCTCGGGCATGGGCGAGCTGCATCTGGAGATTGCGCGCTCGCGCCTGGCGACGGAATACAACGTGGTGGCGAAAACGGGTCGGCCCCAGGTGGTCTATCACGAGACGGTGCTCGGCACGGGCGAAGCCGAGCATGTCTTTGAGCGGGCGCTTGAGGACGAGCTTTTGTATGGCCGGGCGACGGTGCGCGTGTCGCCGCGTCCACGCGGGGCCGGTTTGCTGGTGCGTTCGGAGGTCCCGCCGCCCCCGCCTGACTGGGTGCCTGCCCTGTCCCGAGCGCAGCCGGGTTGCGTTCAAGCGGCGCTCGCGGGTCTGCGCGAGGCGATGGGGTCGGGTCCCAAGGGCAACAAACTGGTGGACATCGAGGCTGTGCTCACCCACGTCGAGCCGAAGCTGGATGTGGCGTCGGACATCGGGTGGCGCATCGCGGCGTCGCGGGCCCTTGTCAAGGCGTGCGAGACAGCCGGGACGGCGCTGCTGGAACCGATCATGCGGCTGGAAGTGGTCGTGCCCGACGAGTTTGTGGGCGACGTGCTGGGCGATCTGAACCAGCGCCGCGCGCAAATCCTGGACGTAGGCGTTCGAGGCCACCGCCGCCTCGTCGTGGCGGAGCTGCCGCTGCGCGCGCTATTCGGGTATTCGACCGCCGTGCGTTCCGCGACGCAAGGCCGAGCCGACTTCGTCATGTCCTTCTCGAAATACGACACCTGGACCTGACCCTTGGCGAGTCCCGGCGACGGTGCTACGGTGGTCCGCGCGCTCGGTTTTCAGTTTGAGCCGTCGCAAAAGGAGGTCGCCCGTGTCTTCGGTGAGTGCTTTAGCCCAAGTTTGGCCGGGCGCAAACACCTTGGTGGCAAGGCGGACTTTGTTGCGGGGGGCCGCAAGCTCCTTTGTGGCGCTTGAGCCTAGTACGACTTGCTCACTTCCTGGACGTGACGAGGACCAAACCCGGCGGAGCAG
>DAOLIT010000158.1:0-2521 GCA_035328405.1 Pseudomonadota bacterium
CCACCACCTCCGCAATCTCATGCCGAACCAAAAAAATGTTCTGCGGCTTTACGTCCTGGAACCCCAAAGATGTTTTTTCGACGGGAGGTTGTCGAGTACGGGGCAAAGCGCGCTGGTTTGGCGTTTACGTAGATGGAAAAACGATGGTTTTTTGAAGTCCATCTGCGAGGGGTGCATACAACGTAAACCGGGGCAGGGGATGGGAGGTGATCGAGGTGGGCGGGGGCACAGGTGGTGGGTTCGTCACCGTCCACCGTCGTCACGACCGCCGTGCTGTACACCAGGATGCTGCGCAGCACTCTCCACGACTTCTCCTGACAAGATTTCCCACACGCGCTGATAGTCGCTTCCTGACAATGGACTGTCGGTAGGTTTGACCTTGTCCCACCCGGTAGAGTCGAGATCCTTCAAGAAGTCACGCGCGGCTTGGACGCCTTGTCCTTCACCGGTGGCACCCACGTTCTCTTCAAAGACTTGCCCCAGCTTTTCGGCCACGCTACGCGGCACCGAATTCATACGCATCAGCACGCCAGCCTCGGTCTTTACGCCGTGGTAGATCATGGCCGGAAGTGCATTGATCTGACGTTTTTCAGCATGAGACAGCTTTTCAAAGTCAATCCCTGAGAACTTGCTCAATGCAGCAAGACCCCAGGTTCCATTGTTCACTAGCGTTTTGTAGATGGCTTTGCACGTCTCGGTGATCGCATCGGTGCTGCCATCAGCGCCCTCGAAGAACTGCTTTGCAATCTCTTGAATCGTGTCTCCACCTACCCATGCCTTGGTGATTTCGGCGATTTGCGTGTGGGTCACACCGGATGTGGTCAACTCATTCAGGCCCCGCTTGATCTGAGGCACGCGCAGCATCACACCAAAGAGATCAGCCATTCCTTTGCCTTTACCGAAAAGCCCATCCGGGGTCCAATCGGCGGCGGTGAGCTTCCTCTCGAGATTCCCCATGCTGGCGAGAGCAATTCCAACCCCCTCGCAGGAGAAGCCGGTCATATCGGCCAATGCAGCACGTTCCGGGTGTTCAGAAATCTTCTTCGCATAGGCTCTGGTCACATCCAGCAATCGATCTGCCTTTTCTCGACCACCGGCAGCGTTCCGCAGCTCGCCGTAGCCATACGTATTTCGCAGCAGTTGCTCCGTGCTCGCCAGCACGGCGTCCAGATTCTTTTTCTCGTTGAACAGATGGGCCACATAGCACCGGAAGTCTTCCCACTGCTCGCCGGAAACGACCTTCTGCAGGTTCAGCTCAGTCGCGGCCTGATCCAAGTCCCCGGCCATTGCCAGCAATCTTGAGACCAGTTCCCCAGTGGCCTTGCTGACAAACTTTTTGACCCCCTCGGCATCCGCACCAGCGGCCAAACCGACAACGCCAACGGTATCCTGATTCATCCGCCCCGCACGCCCAGCAAGATTCCAGAAGTCCCTTGCACCCATCTCCTGAATGTATGGAAAGGAACTCAGCTTAAAGTTCCGGGTCGCGAGGAAAACCGATGAAACCGGAAAATTTATCCCCTGGGCGATGGTCGTCGTTGCGCACAGAACCCTGATGGACCCCTCTTCCGTCAGCCACTCCATCAAGGTCCTGGCTTCGTCAGAAAGTCCGGCATGATGCACCCCGACACCCCGACGAAGCATCTCGATCAGTTCAAAGTCAGGGCTGATCTCCGCCCGAAGGAAATCCTGCACGAGGCGGACGCTCTCAGGGAGAGTCTTCATCGCGGGCATCGCACCGGCCACTTCACGAGCCATCGACCAAACGTGCGGGATGGTATCAGCAACGGCAATACTGCTGCCACGGGCTGCACGGACTGAAAAGATCTTTGCCATGGCCGCTGTTTGCAGTCCCAGGCCAGTCTGCTTGCCTTTGTTGAGAACTTTCGACTTCGGCACATCCAGCGGTTTCACTCCATCGGCAAAATGCACTCCCTTCAGGTGCATAGCCTTTGGCGTGTTAATGAGCGTCTCGAATCGCATCCGCCACCCAGCCCTTTCCTCATCGGCTGCTTCGGCGTGGTAGAGGCCCACGATGCGCTCATTCGGCTTCCATGCCGTGGTGCCGAGACTTATGGCCCGCCCCGCGTTTGCGTCTTCTGCTAGCCAACGGGCAAGCTTCTCCGCCTTTTCGACAAAGGGCATCAGCAGCAGGAAATTGGCACGGGCGCACTCTTGCTTGATCGTCGCCAGGAGCAGCTCCATGCGCATTCCACGAGATTCACTTTCAATGTTATGCGCCTCATCCATCACCACCAACGCCAGCGGGCGTGGCACCTTCTTGTTGCGGATGACCAGTTGCAGCTTCTCAGGCGTGGAGACAAGCACATCAAAGCTCCGCTTGCCTCCTATCTGCCAACCAGGATCAATCCTGCACACAGGGTGAAACCTTCACCCATCACCCAGGATCAATCCTGCACACAGGGTGAAACCTTCACCCTTCAACCAGGATCAATCCAGCAAACCGGGTGAAACCTTCACCCTTCAACCAGGATCAATCCAGCAAACCGGGTGAAACCTT
>DAOLIT010000158.1:2764-5202 GCA_035328405.1 Pseudomonadota bacterium
AAACCTTCACCCATCACCCAGGATCAATCCTGCACACAGGGTGAAACCTTCACCCATCACCCAGGATCAATCCTGCACACAGGGTGAAACCTTCACCCTTCAACCAGGATCAATGTCTCCGTTCGATGGCGCTACCCGCCCTCAAACCTCGCCTGTTTCGTCCAACGCTCCGCGATGGCGGCTGCGCGGGTGGAGGCGAACGGAGCGACTGGTTGACTTGTCGAGGTGAGCAAGCAGACGCGGACGGACCTGCTGACCGCGCACAGTGGTTTTGCGGAGTGCGGACAAGACCTTCATTCCCAAATGGATGGGAATCTCGACCATGGTGGTGGTGGCGAGGATCTCGATCGGACCAATCGCACGACCAGGAATGCCGGCTTCGTTGGCGATGGCACCGACGACATCTTGGGCACGCAGTCCATGCTCGAAGCCGACCGCGAGCAGGAGTCGAGTGACCCCGGCAGACTCGGGACGATGCAGACTGGGACGGTGCTCGCGCTGTGGTCGCGGCGCAAACTCGGGATGCGGAGTAGCGTCCGAACGGGAAGCAGAATGGGGACGCGGAGCAGCGTCCGAACGAGAAGCAGAATGGGGACGCGGGGTAGCGTCCGAACGCCGCACAAAGTCGGGTCGGGCGGCGCGCGCAGGCGGGGGCGGGAGATGGCGCTCGGGACGCGGAGGCGGCTGTAGATCATCAGGAACAGGCTTGCGAGACGTGTTGCGATCAGCACACTGCTGCGACAAAAGGAGTGCGGCCACGGTCACTGCATCTTGACCACTGGCTGCGACAATTTTTTCCGCGAGTGACACAAAACGCTCTGGAACCGGAGTCAGAAGCGACGGCAACAGATCTGCGAGCAGACGCTCCTCGCGCTTGGCCAACACCGCCGCACGGGTCGGAATCGTGCGTAGCAAAAGGGTGCTGTGGGTAAACTGCTCGATGGTGCGGAGCCGACCGCGTTCGCGCGGGGTCAAAAGAATCAGCGCTTCGCCACTGCGACCGGCGCGACCTGTGCGGCCAATGCGATGCACGTACGTCTCTAGATCGTTCGGAAGATCGTAGTTGATGACGTGGCTGATGTGATCGATGTCTAGTCCGCGCGCGGCCACATCGGTGGCCACCACTACCCGCAGTCGCTGGGAACGCAGCCGCTCTAGCACCGTCGAGCGCTGCGCCTGCGACAGATCACTGTGCAGGGCCTCGGCGGGCGTGCCTTCGGCCACCAGGGCTTCGGCCAGCTCGTCGGCACCTTTGCGGGTGCGGGTAAAGATCAGCGCTGCTTCGGGGGGATCGACCGCTAGGATGCGCACCAGAGCATCGAACTTGTAACGCTCATCGACGACAATGAAGCGCTGACTGATGGTATCAACGGTGCGGGTGGCGGTCTCGATGGCGATGTACTCGGGACGGCGCAGCTGGTTTTCGGCCACTCGTCGAATCGCCGGGGGCAGTGTCGCCGATAGCAGGGCCGTCTGCCGTTCAGCCGGAGTCCGCCCGAGGATCGACTCGACATCTTCCAGGAAGCCCATCCGCAGCATCTCGTCGGCCTCATCGAGGACCACGAAGCGGACCTTATCAATCAAAAGCGAGCCACGCGAGAGGTGATCGAGCACCCGACCGGGCGTTCCCACGACCACCTGCACACCGCGCGACAACCGACTGAGCTGCCGCGTCATCGAGTCCCCACCAAAGATCGGCAGCACCGATAGCTGGGGCAGGTGCTTGGCGTAGTCGTGAATCGCCGCCGCCACTTGCAGCGCCAGCTCGCGAGTCGGGCAAAGCACGAGCGCTTGAACAGCATGGACTGCGGGATCGATCGAGTGCAACAGCGGCAGCGCAAACGCGGCGGTCTTGCCAGTGCCAGTCTGCGCCTGCCCAAGTAGATCACGTCCCTGGAGGAGTACCGGAATCGCGCGGGCCTGAATCGGCGTGGGCGTGGTGTAGCCTTCGTCGGTGACAGCGCGGAGCAGCGGCTCGGACAGACCAAGATCTGCAAAGGAAATACCGATCGCTTCGGACGGCTCGCCGCTTCGCGCAGGGCCGTGGGAAGTCGAAAGAGGAATCGGGGTGTGTAAGGAATGCACCGCAGCATTGCGCAGGGTGCGAGAAGTCGGAACGGTCGCGGCAGCGACGGCCAAGTCGGTCAAACGAACTCACTTTGCTTAGAGGGAGAAAAAGGACGGACGACCAGAAGGCTGCGTACTCTACACGAACGCGCGAAGCTGTCGCGTCCTTTTTTCAGTTTGGTTGCGCGGGCAGTACAGGACTCCTCGCTGTAGTTGCTGTACAGACCGGATTGCCGTTGAGAAGATGTCATGTCTGTTTCTCCGTCGCTGTGTTGCTGTGTAACGAACGTCGAAACAAAGGATAGAAAAAGTGCAAACGTCTCTGTGAACGATTCCTTTTTCGTGGGCGGCGTGGAGCGCAGAGCCGACTT
>DAOLIT010000159.1:0-5051 GCA_035328405.1 Pseudomonadota bacterium
GCAAGGTACCCTGATCGTACGTGCGAGGTACCCTGATCGTACGTGCGAGGTACCCTGATCGTACGTGCAAGGTACCCTGATCGTACGTGCAAGGTACCCTGATCGTACGTGCGAGGTACCCTGATCGTACGTGCAAGGTACCCTGATCGTACGTGCGAGGTACCCTGATCGTACGTGCGAGGTACCCCGATCCTACGTGCGAGGTACCCCGATCCTACGTGCGAGGTACTCGGATCATACCCAGAGGGTCTTGCGGGGTTGCCGGGCCCAGCATGGGAGGGCTGAGCCTTCGCGGGAGCAAAGGTCGTGAAGGAGGGGGAGGGAGACTCCTGTGGGTTGCGATTGGGTCAGGCAGGCAAAAGGCGATGCGGGCGGGGCGGTGGATTTTGGGTGTAGAGGTTGTTTGGTTGTTTTGGAAAGCGTGAGAGGATGGGGCGGTGAGTACACAAATGGAACAGGGCGAAGGGTACAAGGTGCAAGACAGCGGACCGGTTGTGACGAACCAGACAGGCCTTGTACCGACTGCGGACGACATGTTGCAGTCGATGGCGGAAATCAAAGAGGCGCGGCAGGCGATCTTGCGAGAGATCGAAAAGCGGATCATCGGGCAACGGCTGGTCATCGACCAATTGCTGATTGCGCTGTTTGCTCGGGGACATTGTTTGTTTGTGGGGGTGCCGGGGCTGGCGAAGACGCTGCTCATTTCCACGTTGTCCGAGGTGCTGAGCCTGCACTTTTCGCGGATTCAGTTCACGCCGGACCTGATGCCGTCGGACATTACGGGCAGCGACATCCTGGAAGAGGACCAGACGACGGGGAAGCGGGTGTTTCGGTTTATCCGAGGGCCGATTTTCGCCAACATCGTGCTGGCGGACGAAATCAACCGGACGCCTCCGAAGACTCAGGCGGCGCTTTTGCAATCGATGCAAGAGGGGCGGGTGACGGCGGGAGGCCAAACGCACGAGCTGGCACCGCCGTTTTTGGTGTTCGCGACGCAAAACCCGATCGAGCAAGAGGGAACGTATCCTTTGCCAGAGGCGCAGCTTGACCGGTTCATGCTGCAAGTGGACGTGGGTTATCCGACGCTGGAAGAAGAAGTGCAGATCGTGAAGCGGGGCACGTCGGCGGACAGGCCGTCGCTGTCGAAAGTGCTGTCGCCAGAACGGATTTTGCAGCTGCAAGACGTGACGCTGCGGGTGCCGGTGGCGGACCACGTGGTTCGGTACGCGGTGGGGCTGTGTCATGCGACGCGGCCTCAGCGGTTGCCGGGGTCTTCTGCGAACCGGACGAGCGGAAACCTGCGTTTGGCGGGGGGACCGAAAGAGGCAGAGGCGCTGGCGCTGGTGGGGGAGTATTTGGCGTATGGGGCGGGGCCGAGAGCGTCGCAGTTTTTGATCTTGGGGGCGAAGGCGAAAGCGATTTTGGAGGGGAGGCCGGCGGCTTCGATAGAGGATGTGCGGGCGCTGGCTCGGCCCGTGTTGCAACACCGGCTGATCGTGAACTTCCACGCAGAGGCAGAAGGCATCGGCCCGCAAGCCATCATCGACAAACTCCTGGAAGCGATAAAGCCCTAAGGGGCAGCCACAGAGATTCACAGACGGTCACGATGGTTGGATCGGTTGATACTTTTGGTGTTCGGGGAGGGTTTTTGCCCTCGGGGGGCACGGCGCGGGTCCCCCTTCCCGGCGACGCTTTTTCCGCTGTGCCTCATTTCCTTTCTTGGAACCCTTTTGCGTGCGGCCCATCGAAAAAAGGTCTCTGGTCGGCCCACGCCTATTGGGGGATCGGGCGATGAATTCTCGGCTTTTGGATCTGCCTTCACTTCTGCGGCTGAAGAGTTTGCTGCTTCAGGCTCGGGTGGTGGCGGACGGGGCGCTGCAAGGGGTCCACAGGGCGCTGCGGCAGGGGGCGTCGGTGGAGTTTGCGGAGCACAAAGAATATGCGCCGGGGGACGACCTGCGGCACATCGACTGGCGGGCGTTCGGGCGGCGGGACAAGTACTACGTCAAACGCTTTGAAGAGGAAACGGAAGTCCGGGCGTATGTGATCGTGGACGCTTCGGGGTCTATGGGCTATGGGCGCAAAGACCAGCTAACGAAGCTTCACTTTGCGAAACTTTTGTCGGCGGCGCTTTCGTACTTGCTGCTTCGGCAGCACGACCCGACAGGGCTTGTGCTGGCGAAGGACACGGGGCCGACGTATATCCCGCCGCGCAGCGGAGCCGAGCATTTGGGCTTCTTGTGCCAAGCACTGGAAGAGGTGCAGGCGGTGGGGCGGACGGAATTGTCCGAGGCGCTGTCGTTTCTGTCGGAAACGGCGCGGCGGCGGTCGATGGTGGTGGTGGTGTCGGACCTGTTGCCGGCACCTCCGCTGGATGAACAGGTGGACTACAGCCGGTATCTGGCGAAGGAAACGGGGACGTTGGTGGCGCGGCTGTGCGGTCTGCGGGCGCAAAAACACGACGTGATGGTGCTGCAAACGCTGGACGCAGACGAGCTGGAACTTCCGTGGACGAACCTGACTTGGTTCGAGGAAGTGGAGCCGGGACTGCCTGCGCAAGAGCGGCTGTTTGTCGATCCGGCGGACGTACGGAAGGCGTACAAGGCAGAGCTTGCGAATTTTTTGAACGAAGTCCGGCGGGGTCTGCGGGAGGGAGACGTGGAATACCACATGGTGCCTACGTCGCGGTCGCCGGAAAGCGTGCTGCTGGACCTTTTGCGGGGGCCGCTGCGGCAGAAAGTCCGACGGTAAGCCATGCACTTGCTTTCGCCTGGGTATGCAGCGTTTGTGGCGCTGGGCCTTTTGCCGGTGCTGATTCATTTGCACGGACGGCGGCGGGCGCAGGCGCAAAAACTGCCGACGTTGTTGCTTCTGCGGGCGTCGCACAGGCGGGTGGCGCACAGGACGCGGCTTTTGCACCTTTTGCTGTTGGGTTTGCGGGTGGCTCTTTTGGTGGCGATTGCGCTTTTGCTTTCACGGCCTTTTGTGGAAGCGGATTCGGATTTGCCTTCGCAGGCGAGTCAGGTGCAGCGAGCGGTGGTGATTTTGGATGACAGCCTGTCGATGAACTACACGCCGGGGACTGAGCTGGGTTTGGGGTCTCAGACGCTGTTTGAACGGGGACGGAAGCGGGCGACGCGGATTGTGGACGGGCTGCCTCTTGGGTCAGAGGCGGCGCTGCTTCTGGGATCGCGGGGCGGCGAGGCACCGGTGGGGGAACTTACGTCGGACAGAACACGGCTGTATTCGGCACTGTCTGCGGTGAAGCCATCGGTTCGGGCAACGGATTTGCCGCAGGCGGTGAAGCGGGCGGCGCAACTTCTTTCTCGTCACAAAGGGGTGCCGAAGCGGATCTACATCGTGTCGGACCTGTCGTTGCACGCGCTGGAGGCGTCGCTGGTCCCGCCTGCGGAAACGGAGATTTCGCTCGTGGATGTGCGGGAGGGGAAGGCGCTGCCGAATTGCGCGGTGACGGACCTGCGGGCCGAGCCTGCGGTCCACATGGGGCCGCGCGCGGTGCGGATGATGGCCGAGGTGGCGAATTTCGGGGTGGAAACGAAGAAAAACCTGCCGGTGACGCTGCTGGTGGATGGGAAGGCGGTGGCCAAAGGGCTTGTGGATTTGCAGCCTGGGGGGCGGGCGGTCAAGCGGTTCATTCACATCCTGCCTCCGCCGCGAGAAACGGGAACAGCAGCGCCGGGCAGCGAGGCGGCTTTGCTGGCAGCGGGAGGGCCGCATCACTTGGCGGTTCAGATCGAACCGGATGCGCTTGCGGCAGACAACGAACGGCATTTGCGGCTGGATTTGCAGTCGAACTTGCGGGTGCTTGTGCTGGATGGTGATCCGCGCAATTTGCGGCGAGACGACGAGGCGTATTACGTCGAGGTTGCGCTGCGGCCTAGCGATAGGCCTAGCGATAGGGACGATTCGCCGCTGCAACTGACGACGCGCTCGCTCGATGAGGGTTTGTCGGGTCTTGCGGAGTTTGACGCGGTGATGTTGCTGAATGCGAAGGCGCAGGACTTGTCACGGCGAGGCATCGAACGGGGCCTTTTGGAGTATGTGCAAAAAGGCGGAGGGCTGCTGATTGCACTGGGCGACAACGTAGAGGTCGAGGCGTACAACCGGGTGCTTGTGGACCTTTTGCCGCAACCTTTGGCAGCGGTGAAAACGTCGGGGGCGCTCATGTCTGCAAAAGAAGACGAGGGGGCGCGGTCCACGCAAGGGCCGGGAGAGCATTTGTCGCAGCTTGACAAGCGTCACCCGGTGCTCCAGCCGTTCTTGGCAGGCCGGGCGGGGGAGTCGCTTTTGTCGGCGTCGTTTGCTCGGTACGTGTTGTTGCAACCGATGCCGCGCGTGGAGGGACAGGTTCAGGTGCTTTTGTCGTTTGAAAGCGGGGCGCCAGCGCTGTTGGAGCGAGGGGTGGGGCGAGGGCGTGTGCTGCTGTTTACCTCGACGCTGGATCGGGACTGGAACGACTTGGCGATTCAGCCGTCGTTTCTGCCGCTGCTTCAACACATCGCGCGGCACTTGTCGCGGGCCGGATGGCAAAAGTCGGAAAGCGAAACGCTGATTGGTCAAACGCGGGAGGTGACGCTTGCGCCGGGGGACAGCCGGATGGAAGTGACGCTGCCTTCGGGGGCAACGCGGATGATCGAGCGTCTGTCGGGGCGGAAACAGTTTGGCTTTGGGGATACGCGGGCACCGGGGTTTTATCGGGTGGCCACGGCGGGGGACACGGGGGTGTTAAAACCGCGACCGGGGGAGCATTTCGTGGTGAACGTGGATGCAACAGAGTCGGATCTGACGATGGCACCGGCGTCTCGGCTGGCGGCGCTGCAAAGGCCGCTTCTGAAAAGCAGCGATCCGAGTGGGAAGAATGCCAAGCGGCGGGTGGAACTGTGGCACGGGTTGGGGTGGGTGCTGCTGGTGCTGCTCCTGTCCGAGGCCCTGCTTTTGCGCAAAAGACAGTGACGCGTATCTTGGCTGACCGACAGGGTTGGGTTGCGCGATCTGGATCGGGCGGCTACGGTTTTCGGCCATGTTGCGGA
>DAOLIT010000160.1:0-5048 GCA_035328405.1 Pseudomonadota bacterium
GGCGCACCCGCCGGGAGCAGCGGTTTGGGCTGGGCAAATCGGGGCGTACCGCAGGACTCAGGCGATCGGGTTGGGTCCAAACGGGGTGTACCGCCGGGATCAGCGGTTTGAGTTCAGCCCATCGGAGCGTACCGCAGGGCTCAGGCGTTTGGGCTTCGCAACACGCGGCGTACCCGCCGGGATCACCTGGCAGATGTTGGTCAACATCGCTCGTACCGCGTGGCTTTGGGGTTTGGGCGAGTTTTGGGGTGCTGGGGGTGGAGTGACATGTGTTTGGGGGAGTGGGCTCGGCGCGGGGGCGATGGCTTGCCTGTTGGGGGGTTTTGTGGGATTGCTGTTCGTCATGAGTGACGCTTTCGTGCAGGCTGTGGGTGTCCACAAAACGTATCGGCTGGGTGAAACGCAGGTTCGGGCGCTGCGAGGCGTGGACCTGTCGCTGCACAAGGGGGAGTTTACGGCGCTGGTGGGGGCCTCGGGGTCGGGGAAATCGACGCTGCTGAACCTGCTGGGGTGTTTGGACGAGCCGGACCAGGGCCGGATCTTGTTTGAAGGGCGGGACGTGGCGCACTTGAACGACGAACAGCGCAGCGAGACGCGAAACCTGAACATCGGCTTCATCTTCCAAAGCTTCAACTTGGTGCCGGTGTTGGACGTGTTCGAGAACGTGGAGCTGCCGCTGCTTTTGCACAAAGGGCTTGCGGCGAAAGACCGGCGGGATCGGGTGGAACAGGCGCTTTCGGACGTGGGACTTGGGGAATACAAGCGGCATTTGCCGGACAAACTGTCGGGGGGGCAGCGGCAGCGGGTGGCGGTGGCGCGGGCGCTGGTGACGCAACCTCTGCTGGTGCTGGCGGACGAACCGACGGCGAACTTGGATTCGGAAACGGCGGGGCGGCTGATCGATCTGATGGTGGACTTGAATCAGAAGCGGAAAGTGACCTTTCTGTTTTCGACGCACGACGAGAAACTGATGGTGCGGGTGGCTCGGATTGTGCGGATTCGGGACGGGGTGATCTCGGCGACGGAAACGGCGTAGACGGAACGCGGAACAGACGACAAGAGGCGGAAAGGCGGGGCACGATGGAACGAGCCTTTGCGGTGGCGCTGCGGAACCTGCGGCGGAACAAAAGGCGGAATCTGGCAACGGTGGCGGCGGTGGCGCTCGGGTTTGCGGGCCTGATCGTCATCGGCGGCTATGGAAACCGGGTCGAGCACTTTTTGCGGACAAATGCGGTGTACCTGCAGCATTCGGGGCATGTGACGGTGTACGAAAAACAGGGCCTCTTTCTGTCGGCGGCAGAGCCTTTGAAAAAGCAGCTTGGCCCGGCAGCGCAAGAGGCGATCTTGGGGTGGGCAAAGCAGGATGGGCGGGTGGAGTTTGCGGCGCGGTATTTGCGGGGAGTCGGGCTTGCGGGGAACGGGTGCGGGACGTATCCGACGATGCTGCTGGGCGTGGAACCGTGGGCGCTGGCGAGAGCGCGGCAGCACCGGGAGGTGAACAAGTGGTCGCACGAGATTGCGGCACCGCTTCGGGGGAAGTGGCTGGACGAGCTGCCGGCGGTGAATCGCCCGGCGATGGTGGCGGGGGGGCTGGCGAAATTGCTGGAGAAGCCGAGGGTGTATGAGGAAGCGGTGGGTTTGCCTCCGGCACCGCAGGTGCTGCATTGCGACGGGAAAGAACGGACGCAAGAGCTTGCGCAAGACGCGAACGTGCAGCTTGCGGGGATCAATTACGACGGGTCGCTTTCGGCTCTGGATACCGAGATGGTGGGGACGTATCACCCGTCGGAAACACTGGGGGAAGACGGCTTCATGATGACGACGCTGGGGACGCTTCAGGAGCTGTATGCGACCGACCGGGTGACGTACATCGGGCTGTATTTGAAAAGTCCGCTGGATGCACACGCGGTCGCGCAAGACATGACGCGGGCGCTTTCGGACAAGGGGCTGCAAGTGGACGCACTGCCGTTTGACGACGAGGACTCGAAACCGTATTACGTGGGGACGATGGCGTTTTTGGGGGCGGTGGCAGGGTTTATGACGGGGCTCGTGGTGCTGGTGTTGGCGCTGACGGTGCTGGGCGCGATGACGCTGACGATTTTGGAACGGACGCGGGAGCTTGGGACGCTGCGGGCGCTGGGGTTTCCGAGGCAGGCCCTGATCGGTTTGGTGGTGCGGGAGGCGGTGGTGTTGTCGGCGCTGGGGCTTGTGCTGGGAACGGTGCTGGGGGTGTCGGGGTGTTTTGCGGTGAACGCGGCGGGGATTCGGTTTGCGCCTCCGGGCGTGCCGGGGACGATTCAACTGATTCTGGTGCCGGCGGGGTGGATTTGCGCGATTCAGGCGGCGGTGGTGTTGCCGTGTTTGTGCTTCGCGGCGTGGCTTGTGGTGCGCGCCCAAGCGAAACGCAACATCGTAGACCTTCTCACGGCGCAGACAGGTTAGGGGACTGGCGATGAGTTTTTCTTACACTTCTTCACTCATCTTGAAGGTGGCGTTTCGGAATGTGCGGCGGAATTGGCGGCACAGTCTGGCGGCGCTCTGTACGCTGGCGATTGGCTTTGTCGCGCTGTCTCTGTTTCAGGGGTACATCGAGGAGCTGTTGCGAATGCAGCTCGACCTGATCTATTCGCGCATCATGATCGGCGAAGTGATGGTGCAAAAGCCGGGGGCGGAAACGCGAGAGGCGCGGATTGATCCAGAGGCGTATTGGATCGATCAAAAGGAACAGGCTTTTCTGGAGGGATGGATTGCGGCGCATCCGAACGACGTGAAGACGCGGGTGCGGATGCTGATGCTCTTGGGAATGGCACATTCGGGGGGCAGCTCGGCGCAGGCCATTGCGCTGGGGCACGACATTCCCGAGGGACGGATCGCGCGTCGGAAGTGGGTGTGGAACACGTATGCGGGGCATCCGATTCGGGATGACGAACCGCAGAGTGCGATTTTGGGAACGGGGCTCGGGACGCTTTTGGGATGCGAGATGGTGCAAAAAGACGTACCGATCGATCCGAAGACGAGCGCGCCGACGGCAGTGGAGCGGCCTCTTGCGTGCAAACAACCGACGATTACGCTGACGGTGCAAAGCGGCAAAGGCCGCACGAACGCGATGGAGGCAGAGGTCACGGGGCTCACGCGGGCGGGGGCGCGGGACTTCAATGACAGGCTGCTGTGGGTCCCCCTTTCGTTTGCGCAGGAGCTGGCGACGACCAAGAATTTGTCGTCCTACATGATCGTGCTTCGGAATCCTGCGGATGCGCCCAGACTGCGGGCGGATTTGCGGGCGGCGGTGAAGCAAGCGGGGCTCACGCTGGATGTGCTCGATTGGTTCGATTCGCGGGGCGCGGACCTTCTGCGGCGCGGGGTTGAGCTTTTGTCGATCTTTCGGGCGCTGGTGTTTGCCGTGATTCTGGTCATCGCGGGGACGGCAGTTCTGACGAGCATGATGAAAACGGTGCGGGAACGGACGCGCGAAATCGGAACACTGCGCAGCATCGGGTACTTGCGCCGCCACCTGTTGTCCATGTTTGCAGCCGAGGCCGCGATGCTCGCACTCCTTTCGGGAGGCATCGGTTTCGCCGTGTCCGTCCTTGTGACCGCGTTTGTGAATCAAGCCGGTTTCCTGTACCGAGGCGGTCTTCTGGCCGAGGCGATTCCCCTGCGCATCGGCTATTCCACCCATGCGTATGTGTCCGGTTTCCTCTTCTTGTCGTTCGTCGCCATCATCGCCGCTCTCCTGGCCGCCAACCGCGTCACCCGCATGCGAATCGCCGAATCCCTCTCCGATTCCTGACGTTCCCCTTTCTTCGATTCCTAACGTCCCCCACCTATTTCCCAACTTCCCCCTTCCTAGCCTGGCCGCAAGACGCGCCCCAGGGGTTTCTGGGTGCTAGGTTTTTGGGGTGGGTGATTGGGGGATTGTGGGTTCGGGTTTTGGGGTTGTGGGGTGGTAGTGGATGTGGACGCGGAGGACCTGGGGAAGGTTGCTCTTGATGACTTGTTCGACGCGGGTGGCGATGGCATCGCCCTCGGCCAAAGAGAGAGCGCCATCGATACCGATGGTCAAGTTGATGACGGTGTGCGGACCGAAACGGTGGGCCAGCAATTCCTGGAGCTCGTGGACCCCGGCAATGTTGCGCAGCAATTCGGCCACCTGCTCGGTCAGTTGCTGGTTCGGAACGGCGTCCATGAGTTCAGAAGAGGACTCCCGCAGAATGGAGACCCCCGTGCGCAGAATGAACAACGCAACAAACGCTCCTGCCGCCGGGTCCAGCCACGGCAACCCGCGCTGACCAAAGAAGATCCCCACCGAAGCCGCCGCCGCCGAAAAGACATCATTCCGATGATCCCGAGCCAGCGCATTCACCACGGGGTTCTGTGTCTCTTGGGCCAGTCTGCGAACATGGTAGAAAAGGAAAATCTTCAACGCGACCGTCCCAAGCGCGACCCCAAAAGCGGCGTTTGTGGCCCCCTGTGACGTGGCTTTCCCATCCGCCAGATCCCAGATCTTGTCCACTGCATCCCAGAAGATCCCGATGGCGGTGGCAACAATGAATGCACCGACGGTCAGCGAGGCGATGGTTTCCAGTTGCCGATGTCCGTAGGGATGCTCTGTGTCCGCAGGTTTGTTCGCCATGCGGACGAAAATCCTGGCGATGATCGAATAGGCCACATCGGACGTAGAATTGATTCCTTCAGCCAAAAGGACTGGACTGTGGCCCAGAACTCCGACGACGGTCTTGAGCACAGACAGAACCACATTCGCAACAAGCCCCAGATTCACCGCCCACAGGCTTTTCCGTTCCCGTTCACCCAGCATCCCCGGATTGTAAAGAACTTCCCGAACAAAAACCGCCCGCAAACCTGTTTCACAAAACCCCCTCCCCCCCCAAAAGAAAGAAGGCCGGTGTCGCACTCCTTGCTCAATGCGGGGATGGGATGGGGCGGCGTTCCCAGGAAATGGCGGACGTTTGGATTCGCGGTTCTTGGGGCAGTCGTGTTCTCACGCCCGAATGACGGTGATGTTTCGGGTGGTGGGGGACTTGGTTTGG
>DAOLIT010000161.1:0-5021 GCA_035328405.1 Pseudomonadota bacterium
GACGAAATTGCGGCAAGAATTCGAACAGTTCAAAGAAAGCCTCATCCGCAAAGGCAAAGCCGAAGGCAAAGCCGAAGGCAAAGCCGAAGGCAAAGCCGAAGGCAAAGCGGAAGGCGAAGCCCGCGGCAAGGCGATCGGCAAAGCGGACGCGCTGTTGGCGGTGATGGCGGCGCGGGGCGTGGCTGTGACGGACTTGGTGCGCAAGGCGGTGATGACGTGCCAAGACCCGGCCACACTCGACCGCTGGCTGGTGCAGGCCGCCACCGCTCCCTCGCCCGATGCCGCGATCGTGTTCACTGCGTAACTCCCCGGCACTGCCCCGAAGGCGCGGTGGATCTGCGAGCGCAGCTCGTTCTTGGTCGGCTCGACTATTTGCATCGCTTTTTGTCCCTCTTGTATTCGAGCACTTCCTTGCAATGGTCAAAGGCCTTCTTGGCTTTGCTGAACTGGGACTCTCGATGGCTGCTCGGCCGTGGGAGGCAATCGCTGTCGAGCCGCTCGACACTCTCCACGCACTTCGCGGTTTTCTTCATCTTTTGCCGCTGGCGAAGGTGTTGCCGGAATCGGTGGGGCGTGGATTGGGGATCGCCATGGCCATCGAAACGAGGCACGAGCCTCAAGGCTCATGGGACATTGTGCTGCGCATTCATGGCACCTCCAGCGAAGTGCGTATCGTCCCAGCATTGGAAGTTCTGCTGCGGGAACGCGGCGAGATGTAGGCTGGAAGAGACTGCTTGGCTCGCCGACGCGCTCGCTGGGGGTCAGTAGGTGGCGGAAAGGCCTAGGCCTAGGATGTTTGCGCCTTGTTTGTCGCGACCGACCAGGGGGACCAAGGACACGGCAGGCGCAGGGGGCGGGGCCTCGGGCATGGACATGCGGGCCTTGTGCCACCTGTGCGCATTCCAAATGGCCAGGCCCAGGTTGGTCAGGCCGAGGACGCCGTGGGTGAGCCCCATGCCAAGGCCAAAGGCGACCTTGGGATCGCTGCCGTAGACCATGACGATGGGACTTGTGGCGGTGTTGATGAAGCCGCAGATGAAGCCGCTGTACATCCAGGCTCGGTTGGGCTCTTTGCGAACGGCGGTGACGGTGTTGCCGATGATGGAGGTCAGGCTGCACGCGGTGACAACACCCTCGATGGCAAAGGCCATCTGCTGTCCGGGGAGCACGATGATGTCGCCGTCTGCTCGGGCGGGGCGGCTGTGGAGCACGCAGACCGCGAGAAGAAGGGCGAACGCGACACGCAAACGAAGTGGGGTGGGTCTCATCGGGTGCCCTCCGAAGCAGCAGGCTGGGGGTTTGCGAAATCAGCAGCAGGCGGCGGTGCAGTCGAGGAATCGGGCGCGGGTGAAGACTCAGGAGGAGGCGGACTGTTTGCTGCTGGGTCAGGTCCGCCGACGGGACTTGCGGCTTCGGCCTCTTGTTGTTCGAGCAAGCGCCGCGTCGGTTTGCTGGTCAACTCATACGTGATGTCAAGGCCCGCCGCGAGGGTGAGGCCAGACCGGAACGCATGGTGGGTAAACGACCCGACGCGCAAAAAGAAGGCAAAACTCTTGGCCAGGTCGCGCAGGTTGCTGACGGACCAGGCGAGGAGACCGGCGGCGATGTTTCCTTTGTAGCCGCTTCCGGGAATGTACAAAAGCTGGTCTGCGACGCCGAACCGGATGGCGTGGTTTGCGCTGGCTTTGATGGACACAAGGAGCGCGGCGTTGTTGATGAGGGCCCAATCGCCCTGCCCGTTCATGATTCCGTCGAGCTTGGCGACATACCAAAACGGGGACGTGAAATGGCTGTTGGCGACTTTCCAATACTCGCCGGTCAAGCCGTTCACGATCAGAAGGTCGGCGCGCTTGCCCAGGGGAATCGCACCTTGCAGGGTGACGCCAAGCGCGGTGCGCAGCCCAAAGATGTCTTTGGCGACCCCGAGCGGGGGTTTCACGGTGTCGGGATTGAAATCGTTGTAGCCCTGCGTCTCGATGTAGCCGGCACCTTGCAGCGGGATGGGCCAAATGTAGAAGCCGGTCAGCTCGGCGCGCAGAATCAAAAAGGACAGGGGCGCGAACTTGACGGTTGGGCCGGCGTGCAGGTGGGTCGGGGAAATGTAGTTGGCGAGGCCAAACTCGAACTTCGTGAAATCGTAGAGGAGGCCGGGCTTCTCCAGGAACGGCATGCAGTAGGTGAGGATGAGCTGGTTCTCGATGCCGAGCGGGTTGATGGAGCCGCCCATGAAGTGCTCAAGCAAGAGCTTGCGCTTCTGTTCATCGATGCAGTGTTTGCCTCGACTGCCCACCGGGCCAGCGGTCGCCCGGAGGGTGCGCGTCTGCGCAAAGCCAGCAGAGCTCGCGAACGTCAAAAGCAAACACAGCAGGCCGGAAAACGCACGCAAACACCCAAAACGAGGCCGCCGTGCTTGGGTGCTGCCAGGGCGACGTTGCCCAAGCAAACCGGTTGGAGAACGGAAGTTGCACATTCCGCACAGCGTACAAAAACTTCTGGGACCTTTGTCACAAAAGCTTGCGCGCCAGCCCAAGTCCCGGCTACTTCCCGGCTACTTCCCGGCTACTTCCCGGCTACTTCCCGGCTACTTCCCAGCTACTTCGACGAACGAACGGGCGAAAAACCCTGCGTTCATCCCTCGGACAATGGCACAAAAGACCGGTCTATCGTTTTTCCCAAAGTCGGCGTAGACTCCCTGCCCGGTTTCGTAGTCGGACAGCGCGGGGTCCAAGATGGGGTCAGGCGCAGTCCAACAAGACACGGCTGTTCCACACAAAAAAGGAGAACCTTATCGATGCAACAAAACACCTCGGCCACCTTGGGTCGCAAGAAGATCGCCATCATCGGCGGGGGCAACATCGGCGGCGAGCTGGCCGCACTCATCGCCCGGAAGGAACTGGGAGACGTGGTCCTTTTGGACATTCCCGAAAAAGAGGGCCTGTGCAAAGGCAAGGCGCTCGACCTGATGCAGAACGGGACACTGCTCGGGTGGGATTGCAACATCGTCGGCACGGGCAATTGGGCCGATGCGGGCGGATCGGACGTGGTCATCGTGACGGCAGGCGTTCCGCGCAAACCGGGCATGAGCCGCGACGACCTGCTGTCGGTCAACTTGAAAATCATGCGCAGCGTTGCGGAGAACATCAAAACACACTGCCCGGATTCGTTCGTGATCGTGATCTCGAACCCGCTCGACGCGATGGTGTACGAGTGCGCCAAAGTGACCGGGTTTGCGAAAAACCGCATCTGCGGCATGGCGGGCGTGCTGGACTCGGCGAGGTTCCAACTGTTCCTGGCGCAGGAAATGGGCGTCAGCGTCAAGGATGTCAAGGCGATGGTCCTGGGCGGGCACGGCGACACGATGGTGCCGGTCACGGGGTACTGCACGGTGAATGGCATCCCGGTCAAACAGTTCATTTCGCCCGAACGCTTGGCGGCGATTTGCACGCGAACGGCAGGGGGCGGCGGAGAAATCGTGAAACTCATGGGTACGTCGGCGTATTACGCGCCTGCGACGGCTGCGGTGGTGATGGCCGAGTCGTTTTTGCACGACCAGAAACGCCTGGTTCCGGCGGCGGTGTATTGCAACGGGGAGTATGGGATTTCCGACCTGTACATCGGCCTTCCGGCGGTCATCGGCAAAGGCGGCATCGAACGGGTGCTCGAGATTGCGCTGACCGATGACGAAAAGGCGTCGCTCGGAAAGAGCGTCGTGGCTGTGCGCGAATTGGTTGACGCGAGCGCGCGGCTGTAATCCCTTCCACGAACACTCTGCCAGCCTGGTCGTCGCGAACATTGAAATCGTCGGCGACTGGGCTCGGCTCAAGAGGACTCCATGAACATTCACGAGTATCAAGCCAAGGAATTGCTCCAAAAAAAGGGGCTGCCGGTGCCCATGGGCCGTGCGGCCTTGTCGGTCGAAGAAGCCGAGCAAGCCGCCGAATGGGTTCGCCAGCAATCGGGGCAGCCGGTCGTCGTGGTCAAAGCGCAAATTCACGCGGGTGGGCGAGGCAAAGGCGGCGGCGTCAAAGTGACGAAAACGCCGGAAGACACGTCGGCGGCGATTCGCAAGCTGTACGGCATGCAGCTTGTGACGCACCAAACGGGGCCGGACGGGAAAAAAGTGCGCCGTTTGCTGCTGGAGCAAGGCGTGGACATCGCCAAAGAGTTTTATGCGGCGGTCGTGCTGGATCGAAAACTCGGGCGTTTGGTGCTGATGGTTTCGACTGAAGGCGGCATGGACATCGAAGAAGTCGCCGCGCATTCTCCCGAGAAGATTTTTAAGGCGGTGATCGACCCGATGGTGGGTTTTGCGCCGTATCAAGCGCGCCAGGTGGCGTTTGCGCTGGGGCTCAAGGCGGCGGGCATGGCGGTCGTGAACAACGCCTGCACGTTTTTCCAGACCATGGTTCGGGCGTACCTGGAACTCGATTGTTCGCTGTTCGAGGTGAATCCCCTGGTCCTGACCAAGCAGGGACAACTGATTGCGCTCGATGCGAAACTGAACTTCGACGACAACGCGCTGTATCGGCATCCCGAAGTCGAAGCACTGCGGGACACCGACGAAGAAGAACAAGCCGAAATCGAGGCGAAAAAATACGATCTGTCCTACGTGAAACTCACCGGCAACATCGGTTGCATGGTGAACGGCGCGGGGCTCGCGATGTCCACGATGGACATCATCCGGTTTTACGGCAGCATGCCTGCGAACTTCCTGGACGTGGGCGGCGGAGCGACGGCGGAAAAAGTGACTGCCGCGTTCAAAATCATCACGGCGGACCCTGCGGTGCGCGGCATCTTCATCAACATCTTCGGCGGCATCATGAAGTGCGACACCATCGCCCAAGGCGTCATCACGGCGGTCAAAGAAGTGGGTTTGAAGGTCCCGCTGGTGGTTCGGCTGGAAGGAACCAACGTCGAGCTGGGCAAGCAAATCCTTTCGGAGTCGGGCCTCAACGTCACGGCGGCTTCCGACATGGCAGACGGGGCGAAAAAAATCGTGGCTTTGGCTGGCCAGACGGCGG
>DAOLIT010000162.1:0-4891 GCA_035328405.1 Pseudomonadota bacterium
GGTCGGCCCACGCCTATTTGTTCCTCGGGAACGCCGTTTGTGACCATCTGAAAGCGGACAGGCCCTACTCACTTTGTGAACCAAACTGCCGATTTATGAAAAATCGAGCTATCCATATCAAATCAATGACAAATTAAATTATGGCCATTGAGAAGTTAAATTACTGCCATTCTGAAATCTAACGAAAATCATAAACCACATTGAGAAGATAAGAACCGAAAAGGCCACTAGTGAGCGGACTACCTCTCAAAAATTCTGGAAAATGGAAAATTTCTTCGCACCTGCTGCGCGGCTTGGTCTACGTCTTGTTGGACATGCTGCGGTCTGCGTCCAATCCGAGTCCGCCACGCCAGCGTTCGACAGCTTGCCGAACAGTAGATGCGGTCGATGCGCCCCGCGTTCTGGATGGCGGTTCCACACAGTACATACTCTTTTTGACGAAGGCCAAGCCCCGGCATGATGCGCCTCCCAATAGCGTCCCACTTTTAGGATACGTCTAAAGCTGTCACGATCGGCCAACGAACCGTCAACACAGCCCATGCGTGGCAAGTTGCCCCCGAAGCGGTCATCGACTACGGTGGGGCTTGGTAGGTTCATGGACTACGGCCACATCGTCGAACAGATCGCTCGCTGTCATGAGTACGCGCAGGCTCAAGCTGCCTCGGCGGTCAACGTCGCGCTGACCATCCGAAACTGGCTGGCCGGGGCGCACATCGTCGAATACGAGCAACACGGGGAGGACCGCGCGAAGTATGGCACTCGTCTGCTCCCGACTTTGGCGAAGGACTTGAAGCGGAAGGGCTACAAGGGGCTGTCGCTCAGCAACCTCAAGAGCTATCGCCAGTTTGCGCTTGCGTACCCGAATCTGGAAAAAAGCCAGGCAGTGCCTGGCTTTTTGGCAGCGACGAAGATTGCCGGTTCAACGCTGCTTGGGCCACTGCTCAACGAAGACAGACTTGCGCCCGCCGCGTTGTCCAATGCGAGCCTGTTTCCTGCGCTGGCTGCGCGCACCCAGGTCACACCCGACTGGCAGGACGGCGCCTACTACGAACGCCTGCTTCGAGGCTTGTCATGGACGCACTTCGTCGAGCTGATTCGCATCGATCAGCCGCCCAAGCGCGCGTTCTATGAAATCGAGTCGCTAAAGAGCCGCTGGGGATCACGCGAGCTGAGACGACAGATGGACACGATGCTCTATGAACGCATCGGGCTGTCCAAAGACAAGGACGCGGTCCTACAGCTGGCCAATCAAGGGCTGATCGTCCAGACCCCCGCGACGATTGTGCGCGATCCGTACATCCTGGAGTTCATGGGGCTGTCACCCCAGTCCAGCTACAGCGAATCCGATCTGGAACAGGCGCTCCTCAATCATCTGCAGCGCTTCCTTCATGAACTCGGTCGCGACTTCTGCTTCGTGGAGCGGCAGCACCGGATCACCGTCGGCGGGCGGCATCACTATCTGGACCTGCTGTTCTATCACCGTGGGTTGCGCTGTCTGATCGCGCTGGAGCTGAAGCTCGGCTCGTTCAAACATGAACACGCTGGCCAGATGAACTTCTACCTGAACTACCTGCGCGAAGAGGTCGCTCGCCCCGACGAAAATCCGCCGGTCGGAATCATCCTGTGCGCAGAGCGGGATGTGCAGGAAGTCCACTTCGCAACCGCCGGAATGGACCAGCAACTCTTTGTGTCGCGGTACCTTGTAGAATTGCCGAGCGAGCAACAACTGAAAGACTGGCTGCGTCAGGAACAAGAGCAGCTTGGGAGTCTGCGCGATGCCAAGAGCGTTCGCGCAGGAGATTCCGTCAGCCCATGAAGACGGTGTTACGCGGCCTGATCTCGTGCTGAGTCTGGACTCGTACCCGATTCACTCAAGGCCGCAAGGGCCGCTTGTTCGGACTCAAGCTCGCTCCAACAGAGCATCGGTTCATCCAGGGAGACATCGACCACCGAGAACCGGCGGGGCTCGCGTGAACGCAACCACTCGACGGCGACTTGCAGCACTGCACCGCGCCCGACAACTTTCTATAACAGACCGATGGTGATATGATGAAAAATATACGAATTCATGAGAGAAATCGTCGCAACTGGCACTGCCTGCGATGGACATGGTACCGGGGCAAGTGGTCCGAGGCCGACAGAATCCCCTGCACTGGAAGTTTTCCGAGCGCCTGAAGCACGCTCGCCGTGAGAAGAACGTGACTGCCGACAACCTATCGGTGGCTGCCGGGGTCAGTAACAGCGCCGTGTCTCACTTGGAGGCCGGTGCGCGCCTCCCCCGCCTACCCACTCTGGAACGCATCGCCAACGCGCTCCAGGTTTCTCCCGGCTGGCTCGCCTTCGGTGCAGATGCGGAGTTCGAGCCGTTTGACGGACCGCGATGTGCGCTGCTGGCCGAGCGACTGAGAGCCGCCAGAAACGAACGAGGCTGGTCCCTGCGCGAACTCGATCGACAGGCCGGAGTGGCTGTTGGTGCCAGCCGTTCGTTCGAGGCAGGCGGGATGCCTACGCTCGACACGCTGGAGTTGGTCGCGAAAGCGCTGCACGTTTCAGCGGCGTGGTTGGCGTTTGGGGTTGGGGCAAATCCGCTGAAACGGTAAGGGGTGACCGGGACCTCCGCCTTGTGGGATACGAGGTCTACCGATTCAGCGGACATGAACTGCACTCCAAGGAGCGTGCAGCGGCGGTTGCCGATGGGTTCTTCTCCCAGTTGTTTCAGAGGCATAGGGTCACGACCTGAAACCAAGTCCCGTTTGACCAACTCGCAGGATCATGGGAATGGAATTGATCTGTCAAGAAAGGGGGGTTCCGCTCAGGGTGTTGAGGGTCCGCTCTGTAGCGCGGCTCTGTTTGTGGGCACCTCCCTCATGTTGCCGCCCCATTCCTTTTCTGCACTCGGAAATTGCGCACGCTGGCATGGACTTGACGGTATGATGAGCTTGAGGCAGCCCGTTTGATCGGCTCCACGATTAGCCAATACAAAGTGCTTCGTCTCCTTGGCTCGGGTGGCATGGGCGAGGTCTACGAGGCCGTCGATGAGCAGCTTGGACGCAAGGTGGCGATCAAGATTCTTTTGCCCAAGTTCGCCGAAGATCCCGAGATCGTCGCACGATTTTTCAACGAAGCGCGCTCCGTCAATCTGATCGGTCACCCAGGGCTGGTTCAGGTGTTCGAGTTCGGAAAGATGCCGCGCGGCGGTGCCTTCCTGGTCATGGAGTATATCGCCGGCATCACGCTGCGCGATCGGTTGAAGGAGGGCAAGCGCCTGGGCGAGATGGACGCCCTGCAAACCGCGCTGCAGCTCGCCTCGGCCCTGGCGGCAACGCACGCCAAGGACATCGTCCACCGCGACCTCAAGCCTGGCAATGTGATGATCGTGCCTGATCCGACGATGGCGACGGGGGAACGGGTCAAGTTGTTGGATTTTGGCATCGCCAAGTTGGGAGCGCAGAACGCACGGGAGGACCAGCCACGAACCAAGACTGGACTCTCTATGGGCACGCCGGTGTACATGTCCCCTGAACAGTGTCGCGGGGCCAAGACGCTCGACGGGAAAGCGGATGTTTACTCGCTGGGTGTGATGATGTATCAGCTGCTCTCGGGGCAGTTGCCGTTCGATGCCGAAGCAGACGGCGCGATCTTCGGGATGCACCTGTACGAGGAGCCGCCGCCATTGCTCCAGCGGGCACCGCATGTGTCGCGTCCAGTCGCAGCGCTGGTCCATCACATGCTGCGCAAGCGGGCTGAAGAGCGCCCGAGCGCCCAGGATGTCGTCGAAGTCCTGACCGAGATGGCAGCAGCCGTTTTGCCAACGACGGCGCGGCCAAGCGCCAAGCTACATATCGTGGCCTCGCCGTCGCTGTCGAATCCATGGGGCGTTCCAGACCCGACTCCGTCCCCCGTGAGACGCACCGCCGGGCAGTTCGCAGCGCGGCATTCGGCACGGCTGCGCCATATGCTGCTTGGGCTGACTGAGCGCTCGCCGTGGTCGACCAAGCACGCTCCTTCGCAGTCGAACGAATCGGACGTTCCAGACTCGAATCCGTCCACCCTGGGACGCAGCGCCGGACAGTTTGCTGTGCGACATTCGGCGCGGCTGCGCCATATGCTGCTTGGGCTGACCGAGCGCTCGCCGTGGTTGACCAAACACACGACACCGCGCCAGCGCCTCGTTGGGATTGGAGCGGGAGCCTTGCTGTTTTTTTTGTTGATCATCAGCGGCATCACGGCCAGCATGCGCAGTCCCGCGCCTCAGGTCGTGACGGCGCAACAAGCGAAGATCCACTGGCAGATCAAGAGCACGCCGGCGGGTGCGCGTGTCATTCGCAAGAACGATCAAGTGGTGCTCGGACAGACGCCGTGGACGCAAGAAGGGCCTGCGGAAAACAACACGTTGGAGCTCGTGCTGCGGCTGGAGGGGTATAAGGATCGCCCGCTGCGTCTCGATCGGAACCGAGATTTGAATCTGGACGAGACGCTGGAGCCGGCGGGAAATCCCCCAGCCGCCGCCGCTGAGAATGGCGGACGCAAGCGCAGCAAGAAATCAAATGCGTTCGATGAAGTCCTAGACGGTCTCAAAGGAGGAACGCATGGGCATCGAAAGAAGACCAAGCCAAGCGATTGATCCAAGACAAATTCTGTCATGCTTCCCATGATGGGACAGAACACGAACTTTCTATGAGCCTACTGCACTATCACGGTACATTTATATAGATAAACTAATCCACGAAAACCTACCAATCGCACACTAGCATTCGACGCGCACAACACCCGAACCAAACCAATTTTGAGCTGCATGTGCGACCTCCTTGAGAGATCGTTGTATTGGTTTGTTTGGTCCCCCAAACGCAAAATCAGCCGTTTTGGATCACGGTGTATGTTCCCGAAAATG
>DAOLIT010000163.1:0-4657 GCA_035328405.1 Pseudomonadota bacterium
AGCTTCCGCATGGCCCGCGAACAGTACCCCCGAAGAACCAAGTGTCAAGCGGACCGGAGCTAGGGGTCAGCGGTGGTCAGGCCGACTGGGGAAATGAAGGGGAGCGGCGTGTCTCGCACAAAATACGCACCGGTTTGGCGCTGCTCGGCAGGCTGCGTGAAGCGGTAGGGGTAAAGCTGCACGCGCAGATAGTTCGGACGACGCCCGGCGAATGGATCGCTCTCGAACAGCCAGAGCACATCCTGTGACCCTTCGAGCAAACGCAAAAGCAACATGTGGAGCCAGGGACTGTCGGACGGCTTCGCCAGCGCCGCAAACCACATCTGCCAATCCAGGCGAGGCTGATACGGTGCATTCCAGCGCGGACGCCGTTTCGGATCGCCGGGTTTCCACGGAAACGAATACTCGCGCCACGTCACGCCGTCTTGGCTGCCTTCGATCACCAGCTCGGGGCGCGCCGTGGTCATCGAGGCAAACGGCCCGTAATGCGACACCGCTTGCACCGGCGCACACAGCTTCATCGGCACGCGCAGAAGCGCAGGCACGTCGTTTTTCTCGCGCAGCGTCCACAGGAAATGGCCGAGGCTGGCCGCAAACACCAAAAGCGCAAACGCAAGCCGGACCACACCATACAAAAACGATGGACGGCGCGAAACCTGGCTTGGTGCGTCGGCTTCACCGTCTTCGCCTGCGGGCGCTGCGACAGGGTTTGGACGCAAAAACGCAAACCACGCAACCGGTGCCAGAAGCAGTGAAAGCACCAGCACCTGGACGTTGAAGTACCCGTAGTTTCCACACAGCGCGATTCCGACGTGCAATCCCACAAACAGCGCGAGCGCCACCCGATGCAAGCGCGGCACAAACAGCAGAAAGGGCACAACCGCCTCGACAACAAGCGTGGCTGCCGAAAGCGCCTTCTTCACAACGAAGGGCAGCGCGTGCGCATAGAACGCAAAGACCGTAGGCAAAGGTTGCGTCTCCAAGTGGTGGTGGACTGCGGTCAGGTCGCGCCAGGTCGCATCGCCTCCCGCGAGTTTCAAATAACCCGCTCCGAACACCACCCGGAACAGCAGCCACAGAAGCAAAACGTATCCCACCGGAATCAGCTTGAGCGGCTGCGGCGTTTGGTAGCGCACAGGCACAGACAAAAGCAGCAGCACGCCCAGCTCAGACAGCAACAAGTCCCACTGAAAAGACAGAAACGGTCCGCCTATCCACAGAAACGACAGGTGACAAAACCACGCCAGGAAAAGCGCTGGCCACACCAAACGCAGTGCCAGCACAGAAAGGCCCGCAAGCAAACCCGCTCCACACACATATAGGAGTGCCGTGTCGGTCGCGCGGAACCAAAACAGCGTCGGCACAAGATAAAACCTGCGCCCGCCGAGTTCCTTGGAAATGGAATCGAGCACAAGCTGCGCGGGCAAGATTCCGTGTTCGCCAAACAGGCCGGGAATTTGCGGCCACAGCGAAGCAAACGCGAGCACATACAAAAGACCCACCAGCCGGACAAACAGCGCGTCGCGCCCCGCCGACAGGGGTAACTCGGGAAGCTCAGTCGGCAGAAACCAACGGCGAAAGCGTGTGTTGGGATACGGGGTCACGGGTCTTCCCCTTCAAAACCAAGCTCGCCGGTACCGGTTTGGCCTTGGCGGGCCGATTGTCCAAGTAGAGTAACACGCCACCACCGATGGCAAGCAGGCCCGCACCGACGATCATCAAAGAACCGGGTAGCACCGTGGTGTATTGGTTCGGGCACCTTTGCCCCGCAATGCCTTGGTCCACGCAACCGTCTGAGAACGCGGGCTTTCCATCGAAATACAAAAGCGTCGAGCCCCCGGCGACAAGTCCCGCAGCACCTGCAATGCCCACAATGCCCAAAACGGTTTTCCAGGTGCGCCGGGCCACTTGTGCATCCATGCGAAGACGCACCGTCACCGGTTGTGTGCCAGGCGACACTTCGACGTGCTGCGTGACGCGGTGCTGTTTGTCGTCTTCAACCAACAGCTCGTGAACTCCCGCGCGCAGCAAAAACGACGCGGGCGTGCGTTCGCTGCGTCGCTCGCCATCAATGGTCACAGCCGCTCCCGCTGGTTCCGTTTCCACCACCAAAATGCCGCTTTCGGAAAGCGACGGCTGCACCTGCAAAGAGCTGCGCGGCGTCACCCGTTTCGCCAACTTCTTCGCGAGCCGTTCGACGGCTCGTTCCACATCGTCTGTCGAACACACCTGGCACAGTTCCGACAGCGGTTCGGTGGTTTCTCCCGAAAACAGGTCCCGCACGTACAACCGAATCGAAAACGTCGAAAGTTCGAGCCGCTGCACTTCGCCTTCCACCGCTCGACGAACACCCAGAAGTTGCGCCAAACGACCCTGGCACGCTGCCGTTTTGCACGACACAAGCCGAATTTCATCCCCGAGCAGCCGTTGCACGTCCTCTTGGCTCCGCACCGAAAAACCCTGCGCTTCCATTTCGCGGTTGATGATTTTGCGAAAGTGCGCGGCGATCTCGTCCGCCATGCCCCAAAAGGTCACTTTCGCGGTCGTGATCGGCTCGCTCGGAGACGGCTCGCTCAAGACGTTTCGGTCTGGTGCCGCTTCGCTCGAACGCCACGAAAAAAGAAGCGCGCACAGCAGGCAAACGAGGGACACCCTTGACACGCGCAGCCGCAACCCAAGATGAACCATAAGAACCATGAGAATCGCATGGCTACACCCCTGTCAATCGCCGCGCCTGTTCTTGCCGCATGGAAGGATCGAAAAAACGGAAGACTTGGGTGCTGGCTGCCTCAACATGCCCCCGTTTCGGGGAGCGGACCAAGGTCACAGACATGGATGATTGGGTCCGATAGTTTGAGGGCCTTTTCAAAAAATCAACACGAACGGGGAAACACCATGGAACCTGCAATGGAGAAGCTCGAAACTGTCTCGCCCGCTGATTTGATCGATTACATCCTGCGGCGCTATCACGAACCGCTGTACGGCGAGATGGCGCAAGCGTTGAAAGACGCAAAGACACTCGCCGAACAGCCGAACGAACCCAAACAAAAACTGGCCGAGCTTCACAAATTGCTCGCGGAACTGTGGACTGAGCTGGAACCGCACCTTCTAAAGGAAGAGCGCATCCTGTTCCCGATGATTCGCAACGCCGCAGAAGCCAGTGCTGCGGGTCGGCCTGTGTTTCCGCCTCCACATCACATCGTGGGAGGTCCAATCGCTGTCATGAAAATGGACCACCTGCGCGCCGATGAAATCCAGAACGCCCTGATTGAACTGACCGCCGACATCCTGGGAAATGCAGGAACCAGCGCCGCCCTCAAAACCCTGTGCGAGGCCGTTCGCAAGATGGAAGCCGACCTGCGCGAACACATCCGCATCGAGGAAGAACACATCTTCCCCGCCGTAGACAACTTCTAGTTACGGCTCGCGGGCTAGATCGGCGCGCATGTGGTGCAGCATGTTGTTTTTCGGACTCTGCTGCTTGATGGACCCCGCCAGATCCTCGTCTTGATACCGCGCAAGCTCCGCGTTCACTTTTTTGAGCAAATCGCTCTTTTCGCGGTGCGGCAAAAACGCACTTTTGAAACCCGCCACGACCGTGTCTTTCAGATCCTCCAGCGTGAAACCGTAGTGCTGGTGACACAGCAATAGTTCGCGGCTCACCGTCGTGTTCGTGACCAGCCGGTTGTCCGTGTTGATCGTGCAGCGCAAACCATACGTGTAATAAAACGGCAGCGGATGCGTCTCGAAACTGTCCGCAGCGCCCGTCTGGATGTTCGAGCTGATGCACACTTCCAGCGGAATCCTGTGGTCGCACACGTAGTTCAAAAGGTCGCCGTTTTCCCGCAGCCGCGTGCCGTGCCCGATCCTGTGCGCGCCGCAGTAGTGAATCGCTTGTGCGATCGACTCCGGGCCATACGCTTCGCCCGCGTGCGCCGTGCAGTTCACGTTGTTGTCCAAAATGAGCTGAAACGCCTGTTTGTGCGCCTTCGCTGGATAGTTCAATTCCGCCCCCGCCAAATCGAACGCCACCACACCTCGGTTTTTGAACGCGACGCACAATTCCGCCATCCTGAGCGACGAATCCGCCGACGACGATCGAATCCCGCACAGAATCACGCCCGTCCGAATCCCAAAATCCCGCTCTGCCGCGCGCAGACCTTGCAGCACAGACTCGACGATTTGCGTCAGGCTCAGCCCCCGTTGCGTGTGCAGCATCGGCGAGTAGCGCACCTCCAGATACCACACATTTTCTTTGTGGCAATCCTCGGCCAATTCATACGCGACCCGATACAACGCTTCTTCGGTTTGGAGCACCGCCAGCGTGATGTCAAACGCCCGCAGATACGCCTCTAGCGAACGCTGCCCCATGCCCGCGAACACATGCGGCATCAGGCCTTCCATCGTGTCCGCCGGCAGGCGCACACCTTGTTTTTGTGCCAAATCCAAAATCGTCGAAAGACGCAGCGAGCCGTCGAGGTGGCAGTGAAGATCGGTCTTGGGAAGTTTTTCGATGAGTTCTAGTGAGAGTGACATGGCCCACCCTATCGCATTCCCCACAAACCGAAAAGCCCCTCTTTCCCCCCACGAACAACGTGGCTTCTGTCCTCACCCCTTCACCCCTTCACCCCTTCACCCCTTCACCCCTTCACCCCTT
>DAOLIT010000164.1:0-4615 GCA_035328405.1 Pseudomonadota bacterium
TCTTGTGACCTTTTTCAGAAGTTGCAAACCCCAAACATCGCGTCTTGTGACCTTTGTCAGATGTTGCAAACCCAGGCGTGCGCAGTAGCCGGATTCCTGGCGAGCGCGATATAATCTCCGACCATGGCAGAAATCGACTTCACTCCCGAGACAACCCCACAGGTGGCCCACGCGGACTCCGCACAGCCCGAAGAACCGGACCTTCACGCAAAAAACCGCATCCGCGACTTGGCCCGGGTCGAAAGCGAGAATGCCGCCGACGCCGCTCAACGAGATGCCGACAATGCGATGCGTTCGGAAGTGGTCGGGAAAGCCGTCCCCGAACGGTATCTGCGCATCGTCGAGGAAATCCGAGAAGCAGTGCGCCTGTTCAACAGCTCGCTGCAAGATCCCGAGGGACGTTCGATTCCTCGGATTGCGTGGTTCGAGACACCCAACGTCGCGCTGAAAGATCCCTATGCAGGCGATGGAATGCGGGTCCGAATCTCGCGACGCAACGCGACGTTTGATTTTCTGCTCGTGTTCGCGTCACGTTCGGGCAAGGGCGATGTGCCGCTCATGGAAGGGTACGGAGACTACGGGAAAGAACACACGGGCCGCGTGCGAACCATGATGCGCGTCGAAGGTTGGGTCGAAAAAGGCCAGCCGGTTTTTTGGTACAGCCTCGACCTGAAACGGCAAAAACACATCTCGATCGAGGAAGTCGCCGAGCGCATCGTCGCCTCGGTTGCGGCCAACGACTACTCGATTCTGTCGCGCGACCTAAAGGGCCGGCTGGTCAGCGAAGTCTCGCCGGTCGTTGCGGTGACCCCATCCAGCGAAAAACCGTCGTAACCGCCTGATCCTGTCTTTCCGACTACCTCGGGCCGACTACCTCGGGCCGACTACCTCGGGCCGACTACCTCGGGCCGACTACCTCTTTCCAACTACCTCTTTCCCACTACATCCCGAGTTTTTCTTCGAGCAGCCCGCGCAGCTTGTCTTCACTCACGCGAATCTGCTGCATCGTGTCGCGGTCGCGCACCGTGACGGTGCCGTCTTTCAGCGTGTCGTAGTCCACCGTGATGCAAAGCGGCGTGCCGATTTCATCCTGCCTTCGATACCGTTTTCCGATGGCCGCGCTCTCGTCGTAATCGACAAAAAAACGCTTCTTCAAATCGTCGTAAATCTTCCGCGCACGTTCGGGATGCCCGTCTTTGCGCATGAGCGGCAGCACCGCCGCCTTGATCGGTGCCAGCCGAGGATGAAGCCTCAGCACGACGCGCGTTTCCTCTTGCCCCTTCGCGTCCATGGCCGTGTCTTCCGCATAGGCGTCGCACAAAAACGCGAGCGTCGCCCGATCTGCGCCCGCTGCTGGCTCGATCACATACGGGATGTAACGCTGCTTTTTCTCGTCATCAAAATACGAGAGTTTTCCCTTGTGAAACTCCGGCTCCTCGGCAGCCAGCTCGACGCCGGCCAGGTCTCCGCCATCCCATTTTCCGACTGTGCGAACGCCGCGTTGATGTTGCCGCAGATCGAAATCCGTTCGGTTCGCGATGCCTTCCAATTCCCCCCAACCAAACGGGAACAGATATTCGATGTCGGTCGTCGCTTTCGAGTAGTGCGCGAGTTTCTCGTGGTCGCGCAGCCTCAGCCGACTTTCCGACAAACCCAGTTCCGTGTACCACCGCTTGCGAATCGCAACCCACGTTTTGAACCATTCGTCGTCGGTGCCTGGCGCGCAGAAAAACTCCATTTCCATTTGCTCGAATTCGCGCGAACGGAACGTGAAGTTGCGTGGGTTGATCTCGTTGCGAAATGACTTGCCCACCTGAGCAATCCCAAACGGCACTTTCACGCGCGTCGTCGAAATCACATTCGCAAAGTTCGCGAAAATCCCCTGCGCCGTTTCGGGACGCAAAAACGTCTTCGCCGACGAATCCGTGACCGGACCCAAAAACGTCTCGAACATCAGGTTGAAGTTGCGCGGCTCGGTCAGATCGGCGACCCCGCACGTTTGGGGCGACTTCGAGGGTTTTTGTCCACATATCGCGCCCTCCAAATCGTCCGCTCGAAAGCGTTTTTTGCATGTTTTGCAGTCGATCATCGGGTCCGAAAAACCATCGACGTGGCCCGACGCTTTCCACACCATCGGGTGCATCAATATCGCTGAGTCCAACCCCACGATGTCTTCCCGATCGGAAACCATCGCGCGCCACCAAGCGTCCTTCACGTTCCGCTTCAACAGCACGCCCATCGGGCCGTAATCCCACGCGCCGTTTATCCCACCGTAAAGTTCCGACGACTGGAAAATGAAGCCTCGTCGCTTGGTCAGCGCGACGATTTTCTCCATCAAAGACGAATTGGGCACAGGTGGCGCAGCAGGAGCAGATGTAGTCACGAGAGGTCTCCTCAAAAGTTGCGCGATTTTACACACCGATGCTGTGCCCGCAACGGCGCATCGCGAACCAAGCCCACAAGGCGAAGCGACCACCGAGGCGACCGCCATCGCGACGGCAAACGCAACCGCGAAAACGTCCACACCGCAAAACAAGTTCGTAAGCGGACTAACGAGACAGGTCTTGCGAATTAGGCCCAAGCATTGGAAGATTTACGCTGTGATTTCTATCGGCTCCTCTGTAGGCAACTATAGAGTGGTCTCCAAGCTCGGCGCGGGAGCCATGGCCACCGTCTTTTTGGCGGAGCACCCGCGTATTAACAAAAAGGTGGCGATCAAGGTCATCAACCAGGACCTTGCGTCGAGCGCCGAAATGGTCAGCCGCTTCATGACCGAAGCGCGCGCCGCGAGTCAGATTGGGCACGACCACATCGTCGATATCCTCGATTTTGGTCAAAGTCCCGAGGGCGAAAACTTCATGATCATGGAGTACCTCGAGGGACAAACGATCTCGTCGAGGATTCGTGGCGCAGGACATTTGGATGTCTTGTCCGCGTTGCACATCACGATGCAAATCGTGGACGCCCTGCAAAATGCACACGCCAAAGGCGTGATTCACCGCGATCTGAAGCCGGACAACATTTATTTGATTCGTCGGGCGGGTACGGTGGATTACGTAAAGATTCTGGATTTTGGCCTCGCCAAGCTGCTGACCGGCAGCGAAGGGCAAAATCACAAAACGTCGTCGGGGTCGGTTTTGGGCACACCACACTACATGGCCCCAGAACAGTGCGAAGGCAAACTGACGATCGACGGGCGCGCGGATTTGTACAGCGTGGGCTGCATTGTGTATCAGATGCTCACGGGTGAGCTCCCATTTCCCGGCGAAGGCTTTGCCGAAGTGCTCATCAAACATTTGTCAGAGCCGCCGCCGCTCATTCGAGCCCGAAATCCGCTCGTTCCTCCATCGGTGGAAAAACTGGTGCTGCACTGCCTGGCCAAGAGCCGCGACCACCGTTTCCAATCCGCAGATGAACTTTTGTGGGCGCTGCGCGATCCAGAAACTTGGTCCGCGCAGTTTGGCGACGACATGATGCGCATCGTGGGCCCGCTGCCAGGACGCGGGATGCCGATGTTGCCGCCTCAAATGCCGACGATGCTGGCAACGGGCCATCCGCAAGACGGACCCGGCGCGATGAAACCCCTTTCGCCGATTGCGACGGTTAGTCTCCCTCCGCCGTCGTCTCCCGCTGCGTCCCTGGCTCGCCCCGGAATGCCTGCGGGCGCGGCCACGATCGCTGTGGGCTCTTCGCAAGGTGTTGTGCCACTTGCGCCTACACCGGGCCAATCCGCAGTTCGCATGGGCAGCTCACCTCCCGCTCTGCCAAATTCGTCCCTCGATATTCCGGTGCTGGCCGCCAACTCGCCCCAACTTGCCGAGGTGCCCGCCGATGCCAGCCGGGCCGCACCGCAAATGGCCACGCTCATCGGCGATCTTTCGTCTGCGTCGCTGTCTTCGCTGATGCGCCAAAACCAAGCCGCCGCTCAGCCCGTCGCCACAGAATCTAGCCAAACTCCGGTCACAGGCCAAACGCCTCCGCAGCAGCAGCAGCCGCAAGACGAACTTTCGACGATAGATGGCAGCGCTGTAGCCGGTCTGTCTACACCCGCGCACCCCGCAGGCTCGGGATCGCAACCGGGGCCTGGTTTCGGCGCTCCGAGTGGTTTGCACCCGGCAGCGCTTCCGCCGCCGCAACCGCTGTCTTCCCCGCCGCCAACGAACCTGCTGGAAAAACTCAAGGCACTTCCGCCCGTTCAGCGTTTTTTGGCGCTCCCCGAGCAAAAGCGCACCCTGATTCTGGGCATCGGAGGCGGCACCATCGCGCTCCTGTTTCTCATCCTCGCGGTGATCATCATTTTGCCGAGCAGCGTCACCATCCAGCTTTCGACCAAACCAGCCGATGTCGAGGTTGTTCGCGACGGAAAACCGCTGGGCAAGACACCGTTTGCCCTCAAGCTCGAAAAACACGAAAAAGCCCGCCTGGTTTTTCGCAAAGAAGGCTTCACCGAGGCTGCGCGTACCGTCTCTGCAACCGAAGACACGCAAATCACCATCGAACTCGCCGAGGAATCGACCGAATCGCCCGAAAACCCCACAGAGGGTCCGTCCAAACCGGGCACGCCGACCAAAACGGACCCCGGCAAAACCGACCCCGCCAAAACGGACCCCGGCAA
>DAOLIT010000165.1:0-4322 GCA_035328405.1 Pseudomonadota bacterium
TCAAGCCCGAAAATGTTTTTTTGCATAAGACTCGGGCGAGTGAAGTCATCAAGTTGCTGGATTTCGGCATCGCCAAACTTCTGGGGGAAGGTCAAGAGGCGGACCGAAAACTCCTGACCGCTGGAGGGGGAATCATCGGGACTCCTTTGTATATGGCACCAGAGAGACTTCGGCAGGGGAGTTATGACGGTAGGAGTGATGTGTACAGTGTGGGAGTCATGCTGTACCAAATGCTCTCGGGAAGGCTTCCGTTTAGCAGTGACAAAGAGAGCTATGTCGAGATAGTGCTGGGGCATTTGAACCAGCCTGTTCCGGCGCTGCAAGGAGCCATCGAGCCGATTCCGGGGGCGGTTGTTCGGGTGGTGTTGCGGACATTGGAAAAGGACCCCCTTTTTCGGCCCACAGCGAAAGAACTCTTGACCGAACTGGTGCGCAGCGCGCGGTCGGGTTTCGAGCCTGGAAGCGTTTCGGGGGAAGTGACCGTACCGCAAAGTAGCCGCTCGACCAATCGCCCAAGTCCGTCTCATGATTTCGAGGCGGAAAAGACAGGGGAAGTTGTCGCGTTGCCCCTGGATGCGCTGAGCCCTTCTTCGCAAACGCTTCCGCCCGCTTTTCTATACAACCGAACCATCGAGCAAGAAGCTCCGGTTGAATTGCCACAAGACCGCCCACAAGACACCACTCGTTCTGGCAAAACCGCTCGCTAAACGCGCTTTCGTCCAAGGCAAGGTCTGTGTCGCGAACGGGCGTGTTGGGTTTGATTGAGTGAGTGATCGAACCATTCTTGGCGCTCGGCATGCATCTGTCGTCCATCACTGCTTGTTTCTTTCCGTCGGATTGCCCTATGCTCTTTGCCGATTTTGGGGCGCGGTTGCCCCTTACTGAATCGAGACGACATGAAGATCGGCATCATCAAAGAAATCAAAGCAGGTGAACGCCGCGTCGCAGCCACGCCTGAAACGGTCGGAAAGCTCAAGAAGTTGGGCTTCGAAGTGACGGTGGAAGCGGGCGCAGGCGAGGGCGCGTCTTTCCGAGACGAAGACTATGCGAAAGCGGGCGCAGAAGTGACGAGCGACACGGTGGCTGTGTGGGGCCAGTCAGACCTTGTGCTCAAGGTGCAGCCTCCCGATGTCCACCCACAGCTTGGGCGACACGAAGCGGACCTTTTGAAGGAAAAAGCGACGTTTGTGAGTTTCATGTGGCCGGCCAAAAACAAGGAACTTTTGGAACGGCTGGCGGCGCGCAAGGCGACGGTGCTGGCGATGGATCTGATTCCACGCATCACGCGGGCGCAAAAGATGGATGCGCTGAGCTCGATGGCGAACATCGCGGGCTATCGCGCGGTCATCGAGGCGGCGAGTTTCTTCGGTCGCTTCTTCACGGGCCAGGTGACGGCGGCGGGAAAAGTGCCTCCGGCCAAGGTGCTCGTGATTGGTGCGGGTGTGGCGGGGCTGGCGGCGATCGGCGCGGCGCGCGGTTTGGGCGCGATTGTGCGGGCATTCGACACGCGCCCCGTGGTTCGCGAGCAAGTGCAAAGCATGGGCGCGGAGTTTTTGGAGGTCACGCTGACCGAAGACGGCGCGGGCGAAGGCGGTTACGCCAAGGAAATGAGCCCGGCGTTCATCGCTGCGGAGATGGCGCTGTTTGAAAAACAGGCGCGCGACGTGGACATCATCATTACGACCGCGCTCATTCCGGGCAAAGCCGCGCCCCAATTGATTTTGCGCAGCCATGTCGAGCAAATGCGGCCCGGCAGCGTGGTGGTGGATTTGGCGGCGGAAGCGGGTGGCAACTGCGAGCTGACCCGTCCGGGCGAAGTCATCAACCACCGAGGCGTGACGATCATCGGCTACATGGATTTGCCCAGTCGGCTGGCCCCGACCGCGAGCAGTCTGTACGGCAACAACTTGGTTCACTTGCTGTCGGACATGGGCGGGGCGGCCAAGTGGCAGGTGAACCAGCAAGACGAAGTGGTGCGCGGTGCGCTGGTGGTCTGTGAGGGCGAGCTGCTCGGGCCCGCGCCCAAGCCGAAAGCGCCTCCCGCAGAGCAACAAAAGAAGCCGCAACCGGCCAGCCAAGTGGCGACAAAAAGCACCAAAGGGGGCCACGGCGATACGACGGTGAGCGGGGGTTCGCAGGTCGCGGCGCTCATCGCGATGGGGCTTGCGTTTCTGCTTCTGGGTCTGTTCGCACCGCCCGAATTTTTGAAGCACTTTACGGTGTTTGTGCTGGCGTGTTTTGTGGGTTGGCAAGTGGTGTGGAATGTCACGCCGGCGTTGCACACCCCGCTCATGAGTGTCACAAACGCCATTTCGGGCATCATCCTCGTTGGGGGCATGCTCAAAGTGGGGGGGGCGCTGACTGCACCCGCCACGTTGCTTGCGGCGGTTGCCGTGCTCCTTTCCACCATCAACATCGCCGGCGGTTTTCTGGTGACGCAGCGCATGTTGAAGATGTTTCGCAAGTAGGTTTCCCATGCAAACAACCCTCGTTACGGTTTCCTATCTTGCGGCGGGCGTGCTGTTCATCCTGAGCCTTGGCGGTCTGTCCACGCAGGCCTCGGCGCGGCGCGGCAACGCGTTTGGCATCGTCGGCATGCTCATTGCCGTGTTGGCGACGGCGCTGACCGCAATCTCCCAGTTTCACGACCAAGCGACCTCCATCGGTCTTCTGTCCGGCTCGGTCGCGGTGGGCGCAACCATTGGTGCGGTCGTCGCGGCCCGCGTGGCGATGACCAGCATG
This sequence comes from Pseudomonadota bacterium, assembly GCA_035328405.1. GTDB lineage: Bacteria > Myxococcota_A > Polyangia > Palsa-1104 > JAEUJZ01 > JAEUKA01. The sequence goes on from DAOLIT010000165.1 coordinate 2,743, forward strand.
CCCGAGCTCGTCGCCATTTTGCACAGCTTCGTCGGCGCGGCGGCAGTCCTGGTCGGTCTCGCGAGCTATCTGTCCCCCGATACAAACCTCACCGGCGTCGAAGTGACCATCCACGAGGTCGAGATTTTCCTCGGCGTCCTCATCGGTGCGGTCACGTTCACCGGGTCGATCATCGCGTTTGGCAAACTGCGCGGCAACATTCGCAGCAAACCGCTGCTTCTGCCCGGACGGCATGTGGTCAACGCAGGCCTTGTGCTCGCGTCGCTTTACTTGTTGTGGCGGTTTTTGCAGGTGCCGTCGCCCGATGCGACGCTCGAGCTACTCCTTGTGACCGGGCTTGCGTGTGTCCTGGGGGTACACTTGGTGATGGCGATTGGCGGTGCCGACATGCCCGTTGTCGTGTCGATGCTGAACAGCTATTCGGGCTGGGCGGCGGCGGCGGCGGGTTTCATGCTGTCGAACGACCTGCTCATCATCACGGGCGCGCTCGTCGGGTCGTCCGGCGCGATTTTGAGCTACATCATGTGTCGCGCCATGAATCGGTCGATTTGGAACGTGATTTTCGGCGGTTTTGGGGCGGACGAAGGCGCGGCCCCGGCCAAGGCGCAGTCTTCCACGACCGAGCAGCGCGAAGTCCAATCGCTGGCCGCCGACGCCACCGCCGAACTTCTGCGCGAGGCCAAGAGCGTCATCATCATTCCCGGTTACGGCATGGCCGTGGCCCAGGCGCAGTATCCGCTGTACGAAATCGCCAAGATGCTGCGCGAGCGCGGGGCCGAGGTCCGTTTCGCGATACACCCGGTCGCCGGGCGTTTGCCGGGCCACATGAACGTGCTTTTGGCCGAGGCCAAGGTCCCCTACGACATCGTCCTGGAGATGGACGAAATCAACGCCGATTTCCCCAAAACCGACGTGGCCCTGGTCATCGGTGCCAACGACATCGTGAATCCGTCCGCCCTCGATGACCCCCAAAGCCCCATCTACGGCATGCCCGTGCTGGAGGTCTGGAAAGCCAAAACCTGCGTCGTCATGAAGCGCAGCATGGCCTCGGGATACGCGGGCATCGAAAACCCCCTCTTCTTCCAAGAAAACACCCGCATGCTGTTCGGCGACGCCAAAAAACAAGTAGACGCCATGCTCGCCGCCCTCCGAGCCCCCTAACCCCCGTTCCCTCTGCCCCTTTTTCGCTAACCGAAAAAGAAGGGCCCTTTCGCAGGATCTCCCTCTTTTCCAAACACACAGGCGGACGGTAGAAAAAACACCTAGCGTCCGAAGATTCATCGTCGCTGAGAAGCTATTTTGGATGCTTCGGACGGTGTTTTCCTACTCTTGACGCACAAACAGAAAAGAAGAGACACAGAAGACAGACACAAGACACAGAAGCCTGTACCAAATATGTACCAAATATGTACCAGGCGGACGTACTCATCTGTCCACTCGCGTCCCTCATCCCACAGCGCAAACCAAGCATTCCCGTCGAAAACGTGTATCCCACCCGAATACACAAGGGTACGCAGAAATACGGGCTCCTAGTACGACTTGCTCACTTCCCGGACTCCTGCGGCCAACCCCAGCGGGCA
>DAOLIT010000166.1:0-170 GCA_035328405.1 Pseudomonadota bacterium
GCAAAACAGCCGGCCTGGACCCTCCGGCCCACTCTCGAGAGTGCAAAACAGCCGGTCTGGACCCTCCGGCCCACTCTCGAGCGTGCAAAACAGCCGGTCAGGACCCTCCGGCCCACTCTCGAGCGTGCAAAACAGCCGGCCTGGACCCTCCGGCCCACTCTCGAGAGTGC
>DAOLIT010000166.1:270-4215 GCA_035328405.1 Pseudomonadota bacterium
AAAACAGCCGGCCAGGACCCTCCGGCCCACTCTCGAGAGTGCAAAACAGCCGGCCAGGACCCTCCGGCCCACTCTCGAGAGTGCAAAACAGCCGGCCTGGACCCTCCGGCCCACTCTTGACAGTGCGGAAATGACTACTTGAATGGTTTTTTGTCGAGCTTCTTCATGTGACGCTGCGACTGCTTGAGCGAGGTTTTGACTTCCACGAGGTCGGTCGCAGGCGGGAGGTCTTCGGGGCGGGTGTTGCTGACTCGAATCATCGTGTTGCGGACTTCTCGCCCGACGTGCTCGGCGGCTGCCTCGGCTGGCTGCTGGCCATGGATGTTCTCGTGTTTGATCTTGAGTTCCGTCTGGGTGATGCGGAACAGGTTTGCAGCCAGCTCCTCGCGACCCATGAAGTCCAAGGGGGTCCTTTTGTCTGGCACGCCCTTGAGGCGTCTCAGAACGGAAAGGTTCATGTTGTAGAGGCCGCGATAGCCCGCGTTTTGGAAAAACTGATAGTCGGTCACGCCAGCCGCCCGCGCGACGCCAGACAGGCTTTTCTCTCGATCCGACATCTCCGAACGGATGGCGACCCGATCGATGCCCTCAACCTGCTCGAAATAGTTTTGGAAGGCCACGGCCATCGCCGCAAAGTACCCTTGCGCCCTGGCCACCTCGGGTTTCTTCGAGTCCCCGTTCATGGCGGCCAGATAGCAGGCAAACCGGGACAGCTTGTAATCTGTTGTCTGTTTTCCCTCGATATCCCGTCGGAACGGCTCAAAGTTGTCGAGATGATCGATCCCCAGCGAATGACAGACCACCATGGCCTTTGAAATGACCTTGTGGAACGAGGCAAGCGATTCATAGCCCAGCATGCGGGCCACATCCGAGGCCAACCAAAACAGAAAGCCATTGGTCTGAACCAGTTGCTCAAACCCAGAATGCTCTGGGCTCTGTTGATTGAAGAGTTCAACTTCCGTCGATGGCTGTTCCATGGCTGTGCTCCCCGAAGGAGGCTCTTATACACGTTCGATGTGAAATCAAGCAAACGCCAAGCGTTTGGGCGACGAAACAATGCCGGGCCGTCACCAAAAAGGGGCGGTTTGGGGGTTCTGGGTTAGCCGAAGTCGTAGTTTTTGGGGATGACAACGATGTTGTCGATGACTTGGAAGCGGCGGCGATCGGCGTCGGGGTCATAGCCGATTTCGGTGCTGGCGGGGATGCGGATGTGTTTGTCGATGATGGCGCGGCGAATGCGACAGTGGCGACCGATGTCCACGCCTTCGTGGAGGATGCACTGTTCGACGTGGGCGAAGCTGTTGATGCGGACGCGCGGGCCCAGGACGCTTTGATCGACGTGGCCGCCCGACACGATGCAGCCCTCGCTGACGAGCGAATTGGTCGCGTACCCCATGCGCCGGGTGCCGCCGGGGCCGTCCTCGTTGAACACGAACTTGGCCGGAGGCAGCGACCGGACCCAGGTGTGCATGGGCCAGCGGGAGTTGTACAGGTTGAAGACCGGCACGACCTGAACAAAATCCAGGTTGGCCAAAAAGTATTGGTTGATCGTGCCCACGTCACGCCAATACCCGCGCTCGCGTTCGTCCATGCCGGGAATGTTGTTGCGCATGAAGTCGTAGGCGTACAGGGCGCGCTTGCCGACCATGTCGGGCAAGATGTTGCGACCGAAATCGTGCTGGCTGCTGGCGGTGGTTTCGGCGTCGAGGACAAGCTGCTGGATGAGCGCGCGGGTGTTGAAAATGTAGTTGCCCATGGACGCGAGCGCGAAACCGGGCCGACCGGGGATGTGGCGAGGCTCGGTGGGCTTTTCGGCAAACGAGAGGATGCGACCGGTTTCATCGACCTCAATGACGCCGAAGGCTTTGGCTTCTTCGACGGGAACCGGGATGCACGCCACCGTGCAGTCCGCGTGGCTGTCCAGGTGGAAATCGAGCATTTGCTGCACGTCCATCTTGTAAACGTGGTCGCCGCCGAACACGAGCACGTAGTCGGGGTCTTCATCGGTGATGACGTTGAGGGACTGATAGATGGCGTCGGCGGAGCCTTTGAACCATTCGCGGCCTCGACGCTGCTGCGCGGGCACGGGTTCGACGTATTGATCGAGCATCGCGGGCAGACGCCAACCCCGTGCGATGTGGCTGTTGAGCGAGTCGCTCATGTATTGCGTGAGCACCTTGATTTTGAGCACGCCGGAATTGACCAAATTCGACAGCACAAAATCGATCAGCCGATAGCGGCCTCCGATCGGCACGGAAGGTTTGGCGCGGTCCGCCGTGAGCGGCCAGAGGCGTCGCCCCTCGCCACCCGCCAGCACGAGCGCCAAAAGGTTCTGGTTCTGCCCGCGACGCGGGGAAAATTCGGGTCTCATGCGGGGCCTCCAAGGCGGGACCTGTTTTCAAGCCTTTTGGGGCTTGACCCTACCGCCATCTTCAAACCTTGGCGAAAAGATCACAACACCAAGCACAGTCGGCCCAGGCAAACCGGCCCAGGGCAAACCCAGGCACCAACCCATGGGCCAACCCATGTGGAAAGCGATGTGGAAGGGAAGGATTGTGTGTGGACTTCTTTGTGATAACGTCCGCCCGCCATGCAGATACTCAAGATGCGTTTTGTCACGGGAGACGAGGCCCTTTCTGCCTATCGTCGCGATCTTCCAAACGGTGGTTTGTTCGTGCCGACTACAACGTCCGTTGAAACGGGTACGGAAGTGGTCCTCGAGCTGTCGGTCAGGAGCATTCCCGGCAAAGCACTTTTGCGCGGTCGGGTTTTGTCTTGGCGTCAGGCGCTGCCGCGTTTGCGCGTTCGAGCCGGCGCGGTGGTCGAGTTTCTGAAGGAAGACGCCGAAAAGCGCGATGGATGGTTGGCGGCGCTGGCCGGGACAGTCAACCTGCACAAACGACGCCATCCGCGCTATCCGGTCACCATGCCCGTCACGTTTGAACGGGACGGCGAACGGGGCAGCCACTCGGGCGAGCTTGCAGAGATTTCGGTCGGCGGGGCCTTTCTGCGCATGGAAGAGGCGCTTCCCGAAATCGGCGACGGCGTGGTCGTGCATGTTCTTCTGCCCGGCGGCGCGGTGCCTGTGCCGCTTCAAAGCAAAGTCGCTACCAAAAACAGTGCCGGCGTGGGCATCAAGTTTGTTTCGCGCGACAGCGGAGGTTCAAGGCGCTTGCGCGAGCTCATCCGTCGGTTGAAAGCCTCCTGACCGCAATCGTGATCGCAGCTTAGGCGGTTTGATGAAGTCTTTTTTCAGCACAACAGCGTGGTTGGGGACTGTTCTTTTGCTGTCCGCATGTCAAAGAGATGGTCTGCGCGACCCCGACCCTTCCGACAAACACGATGCGCAGGTGCCAACCCCCAAAGATCTATCAGGGCAAGACACCTGGGACTTTTCGGTGGAAACCGATTTGCCTGTTTCACAGACCGATCTGAGTCCCTCCCCGGATTTCGCTCGCCCGCCCGACCTGACCCCATTGCCAGATTTAACTCCGGCACCCGATATGACCTTTCCGTCTGGCCAAAACGTCGATATTCATGTCGACAATTTTTGCAAGATGGATGTCATCCCCAAAACCTTCAACGTCCCCCGAGGTACCTTCCTCAAGTTGACGTATTTCAACCGGAGCCGCGATTACGATGTCGATGTGTGGCTTTCTTATGGTGGTGGTTATTTGGGTTTGAAAACCGGTACGTCATGGGCAGATCGCTTTGAGTTTTGCAAAAATCCAAGACCCTATGACGCCTATGCAGACATCACCACAGCCTGCTCGCGATTTCGCCTGATGATCCACTGCCTATAAACCACGACCTTTCAGCGGATCACAAATGGTTCTTACTGACGAAAATATGTTGGTTGTGACCATCTGAAAGACCGCAACCCACGCCGGGCTTTCAGATGGTCACAAACGGCGTTCCCGAGGAACAAATAGGCGTGGGCCGACC
>DAOLIT010000167.1:0-4034 GCA_035328405.1 Pseudomonadota bacterium
ATCCCGCAGGGTTTTTTGGGGAGCGGAGGGGGTTTTTTGGGGGGCGGAGGGGGTTTTTTGGGGGGTTCTGTGCCAAGAACATGGGGCGGGGATTCGATGAGGGCAGAAAAAGGGGATGAAAGCGGATATGTTCCGCGCATGAAAACAGAAACGATATCGGATCAAAGAAAACGGTTGGTTTTGGGCCTGTGCGTGGCGCTGCTGTCGGTGGGTTGTGCGCAAAAAGAGGAGGGGACGACGGACGTGTTCATCGACTCGTTGGGTGTGCCGCACATTTTTGCGCGCACGGACGCGGATGCGATGTTTGCGTCGGGCTATGTGATGGCGAAGGCTCGGCTGTTTCAGCTCGAGATGGTGCGGCGGCAAGGGCGGGGGTTGCAGTCGGAAATTCTGGGGGAGAAAAGCCTGCGGACGGATTTGCTCGCGCGGACGATGGCGTTTGCGCGTCACGGCGAGGCGTCGCGAAAACGCATGCAAGAGACCTTCCCGACCGAGGCGAAGCTCATCGAGTCGTTTGTGCGGGGGATAAACAGGTACATCGACGAAGTGCTTTTGGGCACGGCACCCCGGCCCAAAGAAATGACGGACGAAGGGCTTTCGTTTTTGCCGACGAAGTGGACGGACGATGACCCGTACATCATTGGAAAGCTGCTGAGTTTCGGGATGTCGTCGAGTTTTGATTCGGAGCTGCTGGCGACGTTGTTGCCAAAGCTTGCGCCGACGTTTCCAGCGGATTTTCCGCTGAGCATGCCGACGCGGCAGGCGTTCACGATGCCGGACGCGAAGCCGCAACCGTTGGCGGGCGTGTCGCGGGCGGGGGGCCGACGCCCACAGCCTGGCGCAACAAGCGATCGAATGGATGAACAGCACCGGCAACAGGCGCTGGACGCGCTGTCGAAGTGGGAGCGACTGTCTCCCGACTTGGGCAGCAACAACTGGGCTGTGGCGGGGCGGACCACGGCGAACGGAATGCCGATGCTCGCGGGCGATCCGCACCAGCCGTTTGGGAGTCCGATTCGGTTCTTTGTGCAGCACGTAAACTCGGCGGACCAAGGGGGGTCGTTGGATGTGATGGGGTTTGGTTTTGCGGGGACTCCGGGGGTCCAATTGGGACACAACCGGCGCGTGGCGTGGACGGCCACGACCAATTTTGCCGATGTAATGGATTTGTGGGCGGTGCCGGTGCCGGTCGAGGACCGGATCGCGATGTTTGGGAAGACGTTTGCGGTGGAAACGCGGCTGGAAAACATCCGCGTCCGCGAAGAGGGCAAAGGGGTTCCGACCGGCGAAGGCGGAGGCGACGTAAGGGGGTATCAAATTGTGGACGTGCCTGGGGTGGGCGTGCTGCTGCCAGACGACGTGCTGCAAATGCCTCGCGTGCTGCTCACGTCGGGGCAGATTTTGTTCGCGTGGACGGGACTTGGGCCAACGCCGGAAGCGGCGATGTATTTGGGGCTAGACCGCAGCGGCTCGCTTGCCGAATGGGAGAACGCGGCGCGGCGGCTGGAGGTCGGGGCGGTGAATTTGATCGCGGCGGATGCGAAGAACATTCGGTACAGGGTTCACGCAAAGGTGCCGGATCGCTCGGACGCTGTGAAAAAGGGGGGCACACCGTGGAAACTCATGGACGGCAAGGACCCCCTTTCGATGTGGTCAGGGGTGTACTTGTCCGAAGACAAACTGCCGTCCGCGAAAGACCCGGCGCGTGGTTTTTTGGCGACCGCCAACAACGAGCCGTTCGGTTTCACTTCGGACGGAGACATGAAAACCGATCCCTATTACTACGGGTACTTTTACGATCCGGGGGATCGGGCGGCGCGCATTGATGCGGAACTGTCCCGCTTGGTGGCGCGGGGCGGGATTTCGCACGCGGATTTCGTCGCGCTTCAGCAAGATGCTCGTTCGACGCTTGCAGAGGACCTGCTTCCGCCCCTCAAGGAAGCGGTCGAGGCCATCGGCACAGACCCGACGCTTGCGGAGTATGTGCCCCGGCGCGAGGAGCTTGTCGCGATGGAAAAACGGCTGGCCGCGTGGGACAAACAAATGCGGCGCGAGTCGTCGGATGCGGTGATGTTCTTCGGTTTTGCGCATGTTGCGACCGTGCGAGCCCTGTCCGGCACGCTGGGCCCGATGCTGCCCAAGCTCTTCGAGTTCGAGCCCGCGTATGCGTACAAACCGTTGCGCCTGGCGCTGCGCCAAGTCAAAGGCACCGAGTCGATTTTGGGACAAGACCGGCGGCTGGTGCTGGTTTCGGCGCTCGCGCAGACGGCGGACTGGCTGACGCAGCGGTTTGGGTCGGTGTTTCCCACGCGCGACAAGCCGTACCGCTGGCAGGATGTCCACGGCGCGACGTTTGACCACCTGTTGTCGGGCAAATGGAATGCGGGCGTGTTCCCGGTGGATGGCTCGGTGGGCACGGTGAATGTCTCGTCGTCCGCGATGAGCGATGGGAAGGGCCAAATCAAACAGACGTGGACCGCGAAGCAGGGGTCTCTGTATCGGATGATTGTTTCGTTTGACGAACAGGGGACGCCGACGGCCACCGTGAACTTCCCGCGAGGCAATTTTGGGGACCCGGACAGTCCGTTTTTCCAAAACACACACGCAAACTGGCTTGTTGGACAGCACGAAAAGCTCCCGTTTTCGCGCATGGACATTGAAACCCACGCGGTGCAAACGTGGCAGGTGCCGCGCGATACGCAGGCGGCTCGGGAGGCGCGATGACGGCGGCCCCCACGCAGCGGTTGCCTGCGCTCGACTGGGCGCGGGGTTTCATCATGGTGCTGATGGCGCTCGACCATGTGGTCGCCTTCGTGTACCGCTATCACCCGCAGGAAGTGTGGGGGGGAGCGTGGACGCGCTACGCGGCCTGGCCTCCGTTTGTCACGCGGTTTGTCACGCACCTGTGTGCGCCGGGTTTTTTTCTGCTGATGGGGGCGGGCGTGGCGCTGTTTCTTTCGGCGAGGCAACAAGCGGGCTGGCCGGTGGCCCGTGCGCGGTCGTTTTTGCTCGTGCGAGGCGGCCTCTTGCTGGTCATCAATCAACTCATCGAAAACCGCGCTTGGTCGTGGGGTTTCGCATCCAGCCAGGTGCCTCCAGCGGCGATTCCGACTGACCCCTGGCCGGGTCAACCGGGCCCGCTCGTGTTTGTGTTTTCCGTGCTCACGGGGCTGGGGATGTCGCTGTGCCTGGCAGCGCTGCTTCTTTCGCTCCGCAAGCGGTGGCTGGCGCTTGTGGGAACCGCGTTTTTGCTCGCGTCTGCCGTGTTTACGCCGTCGCCTGACCACGCGCGCGATACGTACAACGTATTCTTGAGGCTGCTGTTTTTGCCCGGACAGACCGATGTGTTTTTGGTGCTCTATCCGTTGTGTCCGTGGGCGGGTCTTACGCTGTGGGGTTTGGTGCTGGGACGGCTGCTGCATGAAAAGCCCCAGGCGACGTTTTCCGCGCTTCCGCTGGTCGGCCTGGGTTTGGTGGTGGTGGCACTCGGGCTGCGCGCGACGGGAGGCTTCGGGAATTTGCGGCTTCCGCGCGACGGCGGTGCAATCGAGTTTCTGAACCTCATCAAATATCCGCCGTCTCTTGCGTTCGTGCTGCTGTTTGGGGGGACGAACCTGCTGCTTTTGTCGTTGTGGAATCGAATCGGGGCCCGGCTCGGCGGATGGGGCGTGGTCCTTGCGACGTTTGGCCAGGTGCCGCTGTTCTATTACCTGTCGCACCTCTTTCTGTATTGCGCGGTCGGGGCGGTCGCGTTCCGAAAAGGCGGGAGCTTGTCCGTCACGTACCTCGTGTGGGTCGCGGGCCTTGTCCCCCTCTACTTTTTGTCCGCCGCCTACCGCCGCTTCAAATCCCGCACGTCCCCCGATTCCCTCTGGCGATTCCTGTAACAAGAACCGCCCAAACACAACAACGCGGACCTGAAAAGACCCATGCCCCAAACTCCGCCACCCGCCTGGCCCCGCCTGTGTTCAAACATGGGTGATTGAACCGAGCCGAAATTGCGGCCATTTCAAACATGGGTGATTGAACCGAGC
>DAOLIT010000168.1:0-3878 GCA_035328405.1 Pseudomonadota bacterium
TTTTCAAACAACCTGCCGGCACGCAACCCGGTTTGTAGGTCGAAAAAGAGGAGTTGTTGCAGTTGGCGAAGTCGGACAAACAGAATCCAAAAAACGACGAACACGAGCACGTTCGACAACGCAAACAAAGGCCAAGAAGGCATAAGAACCTCCAACGCGCAGACTTGATCAATTGGCCCCATGCAGATAGGCTGCGCCACGTTCGCTTGGGGATTGCGGTTCCTGGTGAACACGATCGGCACCGTCTTCATCACGGTGCCGATCACTCAAAACGATAAAAGCGACCTCATCCATCCATGTGTCAAGCCGTACCAAAGCAGACACGAGTAGACAGCCACAAAGCTGCAATGCGCGATGTTTGGTTGTTTTGATAGATGGTGGGCTTTCAATTGATTGTCAAACTGACGAGTTCCCGTGCAAAAACCTGTCAATTCATACCAACATCAAGGACGATGACCATGGACACGCTCGCTGAAGCGGCATCGCTGGACGAAGCCAACGTACTGTCAAACCCGCCTCCCAATTTTGGGCAACTGCTTCGCTCTCGTCGAGAGGATGCCGGATTGACCATTGCTGCGCTGGCTACCAAAGCTGGTTTGACGCGAAACACCATCGTCAATCTGGAACAAGGCTTGACCGCTCCCAGTCCCCAGACAATCCGACGACTTGTGGCGGTGAAATCGTTGCGCTTATCTGAGATAGCGAAGCCTGAGCCGACGACCGAGGCTTGGTTTACGGAGGCATATAATCCCATGGCCATGACGCGCGGCATGAGTAAAGTCTTAAATGGGCCTGGAGGTCAGATTGAACAAACGTATTTATACCTCGATCCGCAGAGTGCTTGTGATTGGTATACCCTCAGTAATAGTGAGCAGTACCTTACCGCATATCGCTCAAAGCTACCGCTCGACAAAGTAGCGGATAGAGTGCTCAAAGAGAGCAAAGGCGTGGGACTCGATGTCGATGGACTTGGGTGTGGCGATGGAAAATCTGAAACAGAATTCATGCAACGCCTTGCGGATTTGATGCCGTTTCCGCCTGACTTGCAGCTATATTTATTAGACATTAGCCATGTCTTGCTGTCGGAAGCATATCGTTTTGCGCTCACTGCGCTAGCGCCAAGGCGAATTCCGGTTTTCGCTGTTCATGGGAATTTTCATGACGTGTCGAAAAATCCACAGCTCTATATGCATCCGATTAGCATCAAGAGATTGCGCGTATTCCTTATGTTGGGGGGCACATTAGGTAATATCAATGATGAGCAATGGTTTTTCCGAGACTTGGCTGCATGTGCAGAGTCGGGAGATATGGCGGTGCTCGACTGTCAGTTAAATCGGGCTCCCGTAGAGCAGCCGGATATGATCCGCGCGCTTGACACCCCAATTAGGGCCAAGCGACCAGCGGAATCGTACATAGATTTTCTAGAAGGACCACTTCGTCGTCACTGTCGTGGGTTAAAGAGTTTGCGTTTGCGTACCGATCTCTCGCTGCACAGTGCGGTTCCCGGTAGCTATACATTGGAGTATTATGCCGATGTCGAAAAGGACGATGAACCAACACGCCAGTTCTTGGTTTTTCGTAATAAACGCTACGATATAGTGCAGCTTAGTGATTACTTACAGTGCTTTGGGTGGACAACACTGCAAACCTGGAAATACGGTCCTGACAAGCTCGCGGCGGTCCTGTTGGTGCAAAAGCAATGAGCTACGTTGGACGTGCGAAGGAGAGCGCCCAGGGGAGGCTGGGCGTTGTGGGGCACAGGCGGCGCGTTTTTGCAGATGGCGTCGGCGCAGGAACTTGCGCCGCATCGACCTGAACGACGGTGGCAAAAGCCGGTGTGTTGGTGCGGTGCAAGCGGTAAGCAGAGCTTCCGGCGCTGGGTCGGGACGGCTACCTCGCCACTTGCCGTGCCTGAAGGCCGAAGCAGGCGATCCAATCTTGGGCGATGGCGACGCTGATGGCGGTGTTGCGGTCGAGGCCGCGTAGGTGTGCCAAGTCGTCGAGCTTCTGGTCTACGCTCGGAACCAGACGCAGTGAGATGCGGACTCGATCCTCTTTGTCGGGAAGCGCTCGGAGCCGCTCGGCTTTGCGGATTCTCTGAGTCGCTGGCTTGGTGACGGCTTTGGTATCGCGGTTCAGCGTGAGAGCAGAAGAGGTCGTTGCGACGGGAAGGGGTCGAGGCTCCGCTTCTTTGGGTACGGGCGGTAGCGTTGGTGCCGCTGCGGTACTCGGTGGCGGTGCTGCGACAGTTGCCGATGCGGGAGGTGGGACGACGTAGACGGGTTGAGGCTGCGGTGTCGCCGGTGCAGACGACGGTGCGGCTCGCTCGGTGCGGCGGGGCGCTGGCTCTGGTGCTACGGCTCGCTCGGTGCGGCGCGGTGGTTCCGGCATCGGGGGCGGAGTCGCGATTCGTCGGCTGGATTCCACTGGAGCCGAAGTAGACGGAGACAAGCGAGCTTGCGGCTCGGCGGCTTTGGCTGGCGCAGTGCTGATGTCTTGCCTGGCGTCAGACCTGACAGTAGGTGTCGCGGTCTGCTCGGCCAAGCCCATCTGCGCAAGCCGAGCTTGCAGGTCGGGAGCTGGCCCATCTGGCGCTCGCGCACCTGGGAACGCTTGCGGGATGTAGTCCAGTCCTCCCCCTTTCTTGCGGTCGCTCATCGACGCGCTCCTAGACCCAGCGTCCGCAAGATGTCATCACACAGCGCCTTCAATGCCTTGGCGCCCTCCGAGTTCTCGCCATACGGCACATCCCACACAGGCCGGTAATACTCGGCAGAGCGCTTGATGGCAGCGGAGTCGGGCACGAGCGCCGAACAGACCGTCATCTTGGGCACCTTCGTACAGGCTCGCTTCAGGGCCGCAAGGGTTCGGGCTCCTCCAGCGTCGGCCCGGTTCATGACGACCAGCAGCTTCGCCTGACTCTCGATCAGATCAGGAAGCGCATTCTGCAAGTCATCCAGCGCCAGCCGACCATCGATCGGAACCACCACCAGATCCGCCCGAACAGAGCCCGCCAGCGCCAAGCTCGGTGAGGAGTCCATCACCACGAGGTCCGCATTCAGCCGCAGGTTGGGCTGCTGGTTCGGTGAATAGATCACGGTCAGGTTGGGACTGTGCTGATGCACCGTGCCATCTCCCACCCACACCTCGCCACCAGAGATCCAGCGCAGAATATCGCCTTGCCGATCGAGTCCGATCGCAACCGTTCGCAGCCGATGATGGAGCGCTGCACGCAGCGCACAGTGTACGGCAAACGTGGTTTTGCCGACGCCACCCTTGTTGTTGTAGAAAACGACAGACTTCCTGTTGATCCCCCCGGATGTCTCGCTTGGCGTCACCCCTGACGCCAGGGTTGACATCATGCATGCCCCAAAACAGAGTACCGACCTTTCCAGGCAGAGCGCAACAGATGAAACAAAACAGAGGGTCTGTTTCGGACGACTCCTAACACCTCATCAAACGTCGAGGAAGGAGTATGTAGGGAGCGAAGAACAGGACTCCCTACGTCACTCCCCGTGCATACCCGACGACCATGCGCTGCGCCTGTTGTCCGCTGAAATGTCGTTGGGCGTCTCTGTCCGCGATTCCTTTGTGGATGCCCTTCACACTCCTCATGACCCATTTCTCCATTCCCGATGTAGGCGAGATGGATAAGCTCATCATCAAGGTTAGCGTCCCATTCCCCGTCCAATTCTACGTTGTATGCACCCGTTGCAAATGTAATTTGAAAAACGAACAAATTTCCGTCGATACAAACTTAAATCCAGCCCTTTTCCCCCCGTACTTTACAATCTCCCGTCGGGGAAATACTTTTTGGGTTGACGGACCTGAAGCCGGATAATGTGCTTTTGGCTGGGGGGGAGGGGGCGGCTTTGCCG
>DAOLIT010000169.1:0-3773 GCA_035328405.1 Pseudomonadota bacterium
GCGTGGGCGCGGGGGCCGAGGTTCGGCGCTTGTATTTCATGAACTCTTGAACGGGCCTTTGGCTTGGCTTGTCTGGGGTTGTCTGTTCGAAGGCACAGTTCGGTCGGCCCATGGGGGGAGGCTGGGCAGGGAGTCTGTTAGTGCTGGGTGCAGCGGACGGTGATCAAGCCGGGGAGTGAGGGACTCTGTAGGTTGTTCCTGAGCAGGAGTTTGAACATGCTCTGTGCATCGGGCCCGAAGGCAGCGGGGGCACTCTGGATCCGAAGTTGCCCCGCCTTCCAGGTGAAGGACACTTGGTCACTGCCGCAGAGCTTGACCTTGGCCTCCTGAAAGCTCTCTGCGATCTCTTGCTGCTGGGCTTTGGTCATGGCAAATCCACTCACGCATTTGGCCGCGATGGACTCACAGCGCCGCTTTGGGGAGGATTCCTTGTGACGGGGGCCCTGTTCCGATCGCTCGGATGGTTCGGATGGTTCGGATGTTGCGTGAAGCGCGACAGGGGTTGCGGGGGTGGGAAGCTCTGTCTTTTGGGGTGGTGCGGGCGCTTGCGCCGGTGCGTCTGTGGGTTGCGGGGTCAGGGGGGGAGCGGAAGCGGAAGCGGGCCGGATCTGGACCTTGGGTGGGCCGGGCCAGCGTTTCAGGACCAGAAACGCGGACAGACACACGGTCAGGGTCAGCATCCCACCGGCCACATAGAAACTGTGCGAGCGGGGTGGGCCAGGGAGTGCCGATTGTGTCGGTGCGGAGGGCGGTGCGAGGTGTGCCGGGGGGACCATCAAGGGGGCGGGCCCAAGCGTTTGCGCGTGTGGACCGGCTTGCACAAGGGGCACGGGAACGGGGGCGGTTGCGATGTGAGACAGGGATTGGGGGACGTTTGGGGGGATGCGGACGGCGGAAGGGGGACTGATTTCGCCGACGGCTCTTTGTTCGCTGGGCGTGCCCAGGACCAGGGCTGAGGACGGTCCGGCATTCCCGGACGCGGTGAGGGCTTCGCTCAAGACATCGCGGGTGGCTTCTTTTTCGGTGGAGCCGGGCACGTTCAAGGGGGCACTGCTTGCGTTGGCGTTGACGGTGAGCTGCTGCGAAAAAATGCTGGCGATTCTGCCGGTCTGGCGGGGGGTAGCCAGACCCAGGGACTTGCGGACTTCGGCTTCGACTGCGGCCATGGTGGGGCGGTCTTCGGGTTCCTTTTCGAGCATGGTCATGACCCAGGCGGCGACCTCGGTCGGGACAGAGGGCGCGATGGCGGCGAGGGGCGGAACGGGGTCCATCATGCGCTGGCCCATGATGTCAAAGGGGGTCATGCCGGGGTGTGGCAGGCGGCCGGAGAGCATTTGGTAGCTGATGCACCCGAGGGAGAACACGTCGGCCTTGCCATCCACAGTGGCAGAGTCTCTGAACTGTTCGAGGGCCATGTAGACGGGGGTGCCGAGCACGGAACCTTTCTTGGTGAGCTCGTCATCGCAGAGTTTGGCGACGCCAAAATCGAGCACCATGGCGCGTTCGCCGGTCCGGGTCGAGGGGTCAGACACGAGAACGACGTTGCCGGGCTTCAAATCCCTGTGGATGACGCCGCGCTCATGGGCTGCGGCCAGGGCCGAGGCGATGTCGCCTATGATCCACAGACTGTCCATGCCCATCACGCGCTCGGGGGTGGACTGGGCGCGTCGCATGCGGACGTTGAGGGGCTCGCCATCCAAAAACGGCATGACGAGCCAAGGGGTTCCATCCTCAAGCTGTCCGGAGTCGTACACAGGCACCACGCCGGGATGACCGGCCTGGTTGGCGGCGCGGGCCTCGTTCTGAAAACGCACAAAGAGGTCTGGGTGGGCATGGACATCGAGGGTCAGCACCTTGAGTGCGCCGCGCGAGCCGGTGGCGGTGTTCTCGACAGCATAGACGGCCCCCATGCCCCCTTTGCCGATTTGCTGCACGACGCGGTACTTGCCAGCGATGATCTGACCGGAATGGAAGACAGCCATAGGTGGGACCTCTCTATAGACCGAAGGAGTGCTCTCTCACCATACCATGCTCGGCGTGGGGAAGTCAGTACATGGTTTTGGTGGATTTGGTGGAGCTGGCACCTGGGCCGGAAGCTGCCGGATTCTTTGTGGTGGCGGTGCCCGAGGTCGTGGTGGTGGCGGTCGCGGACAGTCGAGCGAGTTTGTTGATGCCAGCGGCGAGTGCGGCACGGTGGGAGAGGATGGAACCGATGAACGCCTGCCGGACGACCCTCTTTTCGTCCAGAAGGAGGGTCACGGGCAGGGTAAGGCCGCCGCTTGGACAGTTTGTCCGAACGAGTTTGGCAAACGATTCGGCGACATCGTAATAGAGAGGCGTTTGGGGCATGTGCCCGTCTTCTTCGTTCAAAAACCGATTCATCTCGATCGAACTGAAGGTTTCGGACAGAAAGACAAATTCGACGCGGCCGGGCTGGGCCTTGCGGAACGCCTCGACCATGTCCCGAAGGATGGGAAATTCCCTGCGGCAGGGCTTGCAATAGTCGGCCCACAGATGCACGACCAACATGGGGGCCTTCTGTCCGGGGTGCTCGCTCTGAAGCGGCAAACGCCACTCATGCCGGGCTTTGTCCCACACAAGGAGGCGGGAAAACAGGTCCTGGGGAACCTGGGTGTGGAGCAGGTAGCTGTCCTCTCCAAGCTCTGCGTGGGCCCTGTGGGGCAAGGGGGAAAGAAACCACGAAACCAAAAGCAGCCACGGGAGGGCGCGCATGTCAGTGACAATCCGTGCGGAACACCCACACGTGTACGGTGGGCAAGTTGTCCATGGGTTCCCCTGGGGTGCGTTCGTCGATGCGTTTTTTGGTCCGCAACAGCACGTCGCGTTTGGAGGTGCAGGGCAAGGTCTTGGGGCCCAAGATGCGATTCGATTCTGGCACTTTTAGATGATAGCGCAGATACCGAACGAACTGACGCCCGATGCGTTCGGCTTCTTGCTGGTGCTCGGGGGATTCGCTCACGGGCAAGACGACAATGATAAAGCGGGTGCCTACGTGCAAGTTGTCGGGCTGGGTCAGGTCGGTCAGTTGGGAGCGGCGGAGCTTGGCGAGGCCGTCGAGGGTCGAGCCGGGTCGCAGGTAACTCAGGGTGTAGGGCTGGCTGTACAGAAAGTCGCGGAAGTTTTCGGCGACATCGGCACCGGTGCAACCAGATTCATCTTTCTCGCAGGTGCGGAGGAACTCTTTGACGCTTTCGTTGTTGCACGAAACGCGGCTCCAGATGGTGCGGAGCTCGAGCTCGGTGACGGTCTGAAAATCGGCCAGGTTTCGCACACGGTTTTTCAGCAGATCCAGCTCTGCGCGAGTTTGCTCTTGTTGCTTCTGGAGCTTGGCAAGCTCACCACAGCCGAGCAGCCCGATCCCAAACGTCCCTACCAGCAGCCATCTGAAGCGCATCTGTAAGCAGGTCCTCCACACCATTTGTGTTTCTGCGCGCCACCGCGCGTGGTAACATCCTGAACCTTCGGAGGAATAAGAACAACCCATGTTTTCTCGTCGCAGGGATTTGCTGGCTGTCACCAGCCTACTTGGGTCCGTGGTCTTGGGATGTATTGTCGCGTGTGCTGCGTCATCAGCCTTGGGAGCCTTGGGGGCCCCGGGGGGCCCGGGGGACGGGACGCTCATGTGGGGCATCCATCGGGGGTGTGAGCCGGACGCGGAACTCACGGCGGTGGTGAGGGAAAAGCTCGAGGGGGCGACGTTCCCGACGACGTCGCTTGGGGCGGTGCGGGGGGTGGGGTCGCCGGTGGAGGCG
>DAOLIT010000170.1:0-3689 GCA_035328405.1 Pseudomonadota bacterium
GCTGTATAGCCATGTAACGAACGTCGAAACAAAGGATAGAAAAAGTGTAAGCGTCACCAAAGTCAAAACGTGCTTGGTCTGTCGCCAAGATCGAAGAGACAGACAGTTCTCTTTCCGTTTGAGGAGACAATCGCTGGCGGTGGTTTTGGTATCTGTCGGGATAAAATGGGATACGGAAGGAGTCGACGCGAAATGCCAGGTGTGCGAGCACCAACAGACCCTCTGGCACACCGTTCCTGCTGGATCTGGACCAATCGGGAATCGTGTGCGACAGGCGACAGCGGAGTCGCTGAGGATGGTCTGTCGCAGAATCGATGGCCCATGGGTGGCGATTCGGAAAGTCGGTCCCTTGCTGGGGGTGCCCTCTGTCGAGTTCCTTGCCAGGTCGCTCGGAGCGGGATGTATCCTCTCGTCGTATTGAACTCAACGATGATGAGGTTCTGCTCAAGCATTTGTACCGCCGGTTGCATGAAGAACCGTTGCGGCTCTTCGAGCCTGAGGAGCGCGATCTGTACATCAAAAGGTACGATGCTTTGGAAACGGACGGCGATCCGGTTGAGCGACTGGGAAAGAACGTCTTGTTCAAAGAACAAGAGAGTCTTCAATAAGCTTCAGATTTCGATTGCCCCTGATTCGCACGATGCCACACCGACATTGCGGGCGCAAGGTCGGTTGGAAACAGCAGAGGAACACCTTCGCCAAGCCATCCCTATTTTCGAAATTGCAAAACCCGAGGGAGCAGAGATCCTCCGTTGGCGAGAACTTCTTGACGAATTTTTGCAGGAACAAGGCAGGAAGTCCTAACCACGCCATTTGATTGGGCATCCCCCTCGAAGAGTGATTCTCTGTGCAGTTCTTGTACATCGACCCTGTACACTGTGCCCATGCCTGTGTTTGTGTGTGTTTTTTCGCAGTCGTTTTGGGTTTGTTGTCTTCTGGTTTTTGTCGGTGGGTTTGGGTGTTCGCACAGAACGGAAACTGCTGCAAAACAGGGTGGTTCTGGGGACACTTCACCGTCGGTGATGACGGCAATGATACCCTTGCCGAGCGTCCATTTTCGGTATAGCCAAACGGGTTGTACGCAGTCTGTTTGTCACGGAAACATCGAGCCCATTCGGCAGCCGGACAGCAAGATGTTTCAGAAAATTGCAGCGCGCGGAAAAGAGGTGGGAGACACAGACGGTTGTGTGGTTTGCCACGGCGGAAACCCGCAGGGAACGGACGCGGCTTCGGCGCATCGAGGGACTGTGGACGCTTTGGCGAAACTTGGGGGGCCGGATGATTTCTTTGCGGACCCCGGTTCTCCGTGGGTCAACGAGAGAACCTGCGGCCAATGTCACCGACGGCATGTGAAAACGCAATGGAACAGCCTGATGATGACCGAAACAGGGAAGATTCAGGGCACGACTTGGGCGTTCGGGGGGCAAGACGGCTACGAACACAAATGGGGGAATTACGATGCAAAAAATCCCGGTCCCCCTGATCTGCGAACAGGCTCAACAGAGTACAAACTGTACATGCAACAGAAAGCTGCGGCGCATCCGAATCTGTTTGTGTCACAGATTGCAGCCCTGACCCAAGCGCCCGGCGACCCTGCGAAAGGCCCGCCGTTATCTGTGCTGGCAGAAAAACCCGAACTTTCGGCTTTCACATACATCCGAACAGAGTGCAATCGGTGCCACTTGGGGGTCAAAGGGAGACAAAAAAGGGGGGACTATCGGGGGATGGGTTGCTCGGCCTGCCACATTCCGTATTCCGTCGAGGGATATTATGAAGGGCGGGATCTGGCAATTCCGCACGACCGGCCCGGACACCTCCTGATGCACTCCATCCAAGCGACGCGAGATGCTCCGCTTCAGGTGGGCTCCGTTCGGTATTCCGGGATTCCGGTTGAAACGTGTACGACCTGCCACAATCGGGGCAAGCGCATCGGCGTTTCCTATCAGGGGCTTATGGAAAGCGCATGGGAATCGCCATTTACCGAGGGAGGCGGAGGTCAAATCGGTCTTCACACAAAGAGCTATTTGTCCATGGCCAAAGACGTTCACTATGAAAAGGGAATGTTCTGTCAAGATTGTCATACGTCTTCCGATGTTCACGGAGATGGTTTTCTCGCTGGTACGAACTTGGCTGCCGTGGAAATCGAATGCACAGATTGTCATGGGACCCCTGATCGATACCCATGGGAATTGCCCCTGGGAACAGGAGATGAAAACGGACCGGGCGAAGCGAAGGGTCCTCCGCGTGGCGTTGTGCAGTCGATTCCTGAAGATTTGCAACAGGGTTTTGTGGCCCCTATTTCCGACGGATATCTGCGCACGGCGCGAGGAAATCCGATGCCAAAAGTTGTGCGAAAACAGGACCATGTGGTGGTGTACACGGCGGGCGGGAAAGACCTTATTCTTAAACCCCTAAAATGGCTTTTTGAACAAGGAAAATTGTCAGTAGAAGCGCGCACTGCAATGGTTCAGGTCAAAAGTCATGTCGCGAAAATGGAGTGTTACACCTGTCACAGTGCGTGGGCCCCTCAATGTTACGGTTGCCATGTGAAGATCGACTACTCGACGGGAAAACAGGAGATCGATTGGGTCAAGGCCGGTCAATTTCACGCGACCCCTCAAGGTCGCACCGTGCGCGGAGAGAATCTTCCTTTGCGCATTCCCGGAACGGTTCAGGAAATGCGTTCCTATTTGCGTTGGGAGGACCCCGTTCTCGGTATGAACGGAGAGGGACGTGTGTCTCCACTTGTGCCCGGTTGTCAGGTTTCTGCGACGGTGATTGGGCAAAATGGAAAGGAAATCGTGCGCAATCATGTGTTCTCAGCGAAACCCTTTTCGGAAGGCGCGGGAGCAGAGGGACCTCCGGGTTCGGACATGTCGCCTACTACGCCTCACACGGTTGGAAAGAGTCGTTCTTGCGAAAGCTGCCACGCGAATGACAAGGCCATCGGATACGGTCTAGGAGGAGGACAGATGATGGCCCGGATGGATGTTCCCACGATGGTGGATTTGATCACGCAATCGGGGCAGATGATACCGTCGCGGCACAGCGTTCAAATTGAACCCATTTCACGAATTGCGGACTTTTCCCAGGTGGTTACGCGCGACGGAAGACAGACGCAAACGGTGGGGCATCACTTTTTGTCGGACGGCCCCCTTTCTGCAGAACAGCGCGAAAAGCTGGAACGCAAAAACCTCTGCACAAGCTGTCATCAACATCTTCCTGATCGAGATCCCGCGTCGTCCCTCCTGCATCACGTCGCGGCCCACGCCGGAAAGTTACCCACAACTCCAGCGGCCCACAGCAATCTTGTGTCCAAAATCACCCGTCTTGCAGCGTGGACGCAAGTCCTCTTGGCGGGTCTCTTGGGAGTCGGCCTTTTGGCCTGGCTCCGTCGCAAAATCTTGTCTCGTTTGCGTCATCGAACTTGACAAACCGGCATCCCGATTTTCTCCGGCAGGATGCCAAATTCGTTTTTTTGGAGGATGCAAACCGCCATCAGGGGCCATCAGGAGATCGTTTGTGGTGTGGTGGTTTTTTTCGGGAGCGGAACTCCTTTTACACAACAGAGGACGCATGTCTCTGTCTGTAGAGGCTCTTGCAACCAACCCCTAACCCATCCCTGGGAATCCCTTTGAGGTCACAATGAATCACCCCTCGTCCGTGCATGTAGGAGAGGCCTTCGGCGC
>DAOLIT010000171.1:0-3650 GCA_035328405.1 Pseudomonadota bacterium
TAGTCGCCATACACGATGGAAGCGGAGTGTTCCGCTTGCACAGTGCGAACGGATCGCATAGGCTTCAAATATGCGCAAGACGATTTACGATGCCAAATCACTCAGGACAGCGGCGACAGATGAACCGACGGCGATGCTCTACGGCACGGTCTTTGCCAGCAGTCCGCCGGAAGAACGTCAGATCGGCACGGTCCCGAGCGACATTCTCAAGTTTGATTGGTGTCGGCCTTGTGATGTTTACGCAGACATCGAAAAAACCTTTGGTTGTGTAATCAGCGACGGTACACACAAGATTGCGTACACTACAGCGTCGGAAGACTACGACAGCGGCGACGTGGTGACTCTCGACACGTTTGAAGCAACACTTTGGACCAAGCCTGAGAAATGGCGCGAGATCCTCTTGCGAGGCGATGCGAACTGGCTGAGAAATCGCTATGCTTCGGGCCTGCATGTTTTTCGTGAGACAGATCCACGCATCGAATATGCAGAACTGCACGAGAAACATCGGCAACGGAAAGAACGAGATGTAAAAGTCGCAACTTTCAGGACAACCGATCAAGCGTACCTCGAAACTCTGACGGTCAAACAGCTTGAAAAGACTTACGATGACCGAAGCGAGCACGAATGCCCAGAAGGTCTGTGTCTGCTTTGTGCCTCTCTGAGCGCCAAACGCTGCGCGGACCTTCTAAAACAACGCAGGGCAGAAGCCGCTCGTGAGAAAGAGCTGCAACGGTTCAAAGAACTGCGTGAGCTGATTCGACCTGGCATGGTTTTCTTCCAGGCAGAAGTACGGGAATTTGGCTTCAGTGCCGCCGAGCTGTGGATTGAGGTTGAGCGAGTTTCTGATGTGCTACTTGGTGACGCAGACGATGCAACTGCATACTGTCATTTCAGCGATGCGGATAGCGCAAACAGAAGACAGGCGATCACCGACATTCAAGGCCGTGGAACTTACGAACGACTCAACAAACGTGATCCATGTGGTTTTATTACCCTTTCCACCTTGGAGGCCATCATGCAAGGTAGACTCGGAAAAGGGAAGTTAGCTACCGATCCGCCGCCGCGCGCTGTTCGTCAAGCCATGTTGAAGCACGGAATCAGTCCAACGAAAACGGAGTACTCCGCTGGCATCTGGCGCGGTCGTGTTGGTTTCTACGGTGAAGAAAAATGCTTTGATTCTGACGGTAAACTGCTGCGAGGGAAGTGTGCGCTACGCCCTACAGCACCCTGACGCCTGGTGCGCGAGCAACTCGCCCGATGCGCTGCGCAAACATGCGATAGGCTTCCTCAGCCGCAGCATGTGGGTCTGAAACACCGTTCACCACGATTGCGCCTGGTTCGATTGTGACGTGCGTGCTTGCAGCGCCAGCCGTACTGCTCAGAGAATCGCTACCAGCCGCGCTAGAAGCCGCTTTGGCGCTAGGGGCACTGGACACAGCACCCGCCGCGCTCACCATGGCGCTGAAGTCATTCTGAAGCGATCTGGAGCTACCACCACCGCTTCCTCCACCAAGTAGATCGGTGATGTCGTAGCCCTGCAAACCCTTACCGCCACCCGCAGCACCTCCCTCCCCCATCTTCCCCCACTTCGTTTTCACTGCACTCTCGGGAATAGCTCCCTTTTCCTCAGCCTTGCGTGCGGCTTCTTGTGATTTTTCAAGGATAGCCGCACGTCGTTCTCTAGCAGCTTTCTCGTCGAACTCTATTGTTGCAAAGCCAGAAGTGAACGAGGAACCAGCATCGGCAAGGTACTGTTTGAAACCTTTGTAATTGCCTGCCTTCAATTCATCCAAAGCAATGAACAGGTTTTTGGTAGCCTCAATCATTGACTCAATAAATTGACTGATATATGCACTAATTGGCTGCATAATTTCCATAAAACCTTCAAATCCATCTGCGAGTACTCCGACGACTGTGCCAACTTTGCCGAGTGTTTGACCAAGTATCTGCACACCATCAGTCATTGCGATGAATGCTCCGCTACCCTTGCGCGCTTCGTTGTAGCTCCCGACGAACGACTCCATGAACGCATTCGTGAAGTCCGTCCACATCGTTTTGGCGTTCATCGAAATACTCTCAAAGTCAGAGAGCATCATGACCAGACCGCGCCCTGTCTCCGTCGAAGTCGTCAGAGCGTTCGTCTGCTCAGCAAGCGCCTCTTTGTATCGAATGACCGCCGGGAGCGACTCCCCCTCGAAACTCTTGAGCAATAGATCCAGGGCTTCCTCTCGGTTGGAGAGCAAGCCAGCAAGTGAACCAGCGGCACCCGTTGCAAATTGTCCAAGCTGTTTGGTGCCAAGTGTCTGCAAAATCGACTGTTGAACGGCTGCGATGCCAGCTTGTGCCGAAACCTGACCGCTACTTACCATTTTCTCGCCAACAGCCGAGTTACCCTTGCCGAGAATTTCAAGCACTTGCCCACGGTTGACGCCAGCTTCGGCAAGCTGATTGAGTTCTTGACCTCTCAACTTACCAGCCGCTAGAATCTGACTGAATGCTCGCCCCATGCGCTCCATCGTCAATTCGCGTTCGGCTGGCTGCTTCGTCGCTGCGATGTCCATGACTGCCGTGAGAGTGTTCGTGAGGTCCGCTCCACGAAAACCGGCGACGATCAATGCTTGCTGAGCTTTGATCGTCGCCGCGCTCGTAAGCTCCGTTTTGCTTGCAAGTTCGTTGGCTTTTGCGTACTCGATTTGTGCTTGTTTCGAGTCGCCCAAAATGGTTGTGTACGCCCGAAGCGTAGCAGTTCGCTCTCCGAACGCCTTGACAGCCAGATCGTCAAGTTTTGACAGCGCGGCCCCGGCAGCCGTGGCACCCACTACGACCGCCCCGAGAGCGACAGCCGCAACGCTCGCGAAGGTCGTGAGTGCTGATTTCCCGGTAGTTGTGAAACCCTTCAGAAGCTCGTTTGACTTCGCCAGCTCCTCTTTCAAAGCTCGTTGTTTCGCTTCTGCCGCGCTCATCGGCTGCAAAAGTGAGCTGAAATTAGAGCCTGTATTTCGCGCCGCAGCGTCAGCCGCAGCTTTGATTTTGTTGAAACCTTCCTCTAGCGCCGTCGCCCGTCGCTGTGCTTCAGTAAGTCCGGTTTCAGTAAAGGAGAGTTCCCAGAATGTCCTGTTGTCTTCCATGGTGCCCCGACTGTTACAGGACGGAAGCGGAGTGTTACGCTTGATGTATGTGCGGATCACATTCGCCAATCGCAGCAATGCATCGATCAAACCAATCGATCCATCTGTCAGGCGTAAAATTTTGATCACTTTTTCTATGTGTTCTGGATACCTGTACCACCACATAAGTACACCTAAAAATTCAAAATTTGCTGGCTCATCTTCGCCGTGATCGTTCCAGTTGTATGGCGAGGGCCCGCGCAAAGAAGGTGTCTAGCAATCCACGGAATGCCCTCGCCGCCCGGTGAAGCCATCCGAAGCCCTAGTTTTTTGGCCTGGATTTCCGCGTAATTGGCGTGATTGGCGTGACGGCCCGACGATGTGGGTTTGGATTGCGCTGGCATGCCTCACTCGCTTTGGGGACAAATTGAAACAACAAGCATTCCGGGGATTTGTGGATCAAGCTCGGAGCACGATCGCGGTTTTTAGAGCCGCAAGCGATGGGTCAAGACAGCGAACCGGCTTCGCGCACCTCGGCGCTTT
>DAOLIT010000172.1:0-3497 GCA_035328405.1 Pseudomonadota bacterium
GGACATCATGATGCCGAAGATGAGTGGGATTGAGGCTTTGCAGGCGTTGTCGCTTTCTTGTCCGACGCCGGTTTTGTTTACCAGCGTGATAGCCAGACATCCCGAGGAACGAGCGCGCGTCACAGGTCTTTTTGCGAACTGGGTGGACCTGATGGACAAGCCCATGGTCGTGGGCCCCGACGCTGGACATGAAATTTCGACGCTTTTGCGGCGTGCCAGGGCACTGGCTTTTGCGCGTGAACGGTTTTCGCGTCCGCCGCGTGCGCAAAAAGCACCGGTTTCTGCGACGCTGATTGCGATCGCCTCTTCGACGGGAGGCATGCCGGCGCTTGCTGAAGTGTTGCGGCTTCTGCCCGACGTTTTTCCGCCGGTATGTATTGCGCAACACCTTGACGCCGAATTTCTGCAAAGTTTTGTTCGTTTCCTTCAAACCGAAGTTCGGCGCCCTGTTTCCATCGTTGAAAATTGGCTGTCGGTGGAATCAAGCCGAATATATGTTCCTCAGCCGCACCACCATTTGACCGTTCGGTCCAGTCAAATCGGGATAAAGCGGGCGCAACCTGCGGAGTTGTCACCATCAGCAGACGTGTTGTTTCAATCCGCTGCCGAGGTGTGTGGAAAAGACTGTGTGGGTATTGTGCTTACAGGTATGGGACACGATGGTGCAAACGGCTTGCGCTTGCTGCGTGAAGCGGGTGCTTGGACGATTTCGCAAGATCCTCAAAGCGCGTTGGTCAATGGAATGCCAAGTGCTGCCGTCGAAATGGGCGGATGCAGCGAAGTGCTTTCGTTGCCTGAGATCGCCAAAAGACTCTCGTTGTTAACGTACAAACCATGGAGCAAGCGATGAACAGTGCCTCAACAAAACATCGCCTCCGACCGAGTCGCGCGCCGTGTGCTCTGTTTCTGTTGTTCTGTGTTCTGGTTTGGACTCGTTCAGTCTTTGCACAACCTGTCGCGATTGTCACAGACGGTCGTGTTGCGCAATATCGCGAGGCTGTTGCCAAAGCACGCGAGACCCTGCAAGACGCCACTGTGCTCGACTTGAGCAACACAGACGTTGCCGCGCAACTTCGACAATTGAAACCAAGTGTGGTCTTGACCGTCGGTCAAAAAGCACTCGACAGCGCAAAAACAACTCTGCCCGATACGCCAATTGTGTATTGCTTGGTGCTTGGCTCGCCCACATCCAGCAGCAAAACGATTACAGGTGTACGCCTGGAAGTCTCCGCAGCCGACCAGCTTACGCACTTTCGCCAAATCCATCCCAAGCTCAAGCGCATTGCTGTCCTGTATCAGTCCAATCAATTCCATGGCCTCGTGTCCGAGGCGCGGAAAGCCGTACAAAGCCTGGGCATCGAGATCGTTTCACGCTCCGTTTCCGACGGAAAAGAAGTTCGCACCGCGCTGGTAGAACTTCTTTCGGGGGTCGATGCGCTGTGGCTTTTTCCCGATCCGCAGCTTGTTACCGCCGAGATGTTCAGTTTCTTGTTGGTTTCAACGCTCGAACGAAAAATTGCTCTGTTTGGCTTTTTCGAGAGTTTCACCAAAGCGGGTGCGTTGGCATCCGTGTCTCCAGATTATGCCGCGAGCGGTGAACGCGCCGCGAAATTGGCGCAAAGCATTGCGCAAAAGCCAGTTGCGTTGCGCATACCCGTTCCACCACCCGTCACCGGCCCAGGTGTGCTGACCGTCAACCAGAAAACAGCCAGCCGATTGGATTTGGAACTATCTCAAGACGTGCTGGGCAAAGCCTATAAGGTATTTCGCTGATGAATTCGCTGATTGTTCGCTATCACGCGCGCACGCTGTGGATGCAAACCTTGCTTTTGCTGATGGGTTCCATCGCGGGAGCAGCACTTCTGACAGGCCCTATTCTGCTGAAGCATTTCGATGGAACAGCACAGGCAGATCTGGAAAAGAAGGGCCGCGCAACGGTACAGACGCTCGCCAAAGATTATGAACTTCGGCTTGCGATTTCATTGCGAGATGCGGCACAGGCAGACCCGATTCTACGCAAGTTGAAACAAACCGATGAAGAAATTCGCTATGTCGCTATTACAAAAGGTCGTGAAGTTATCGCGGTTTCTCCAGCCACGACTACCAAAGATGAAATCCTGGCGCATATTGAACCCTTCATGGACAATGTACAAGTCGCTCTGCCGCCAACGAAGGAAACAAAACGCTATACAGAAGTCATCGCTGCACAGAAATCGGCTTTTGAGGGAGACAGTCTGCTTGGCGAAGAAACCAAGAAAAGCCGAAAAGAAGAACCTGGCTTTGTCATTTTGGGACTTTCCACACAGCGGGCGCAGGCAAAAGTATGGGAACAGACGTTGGCGAGTGTGGCGGCGGTCTCTTTGTGCGTATTTATGGTTGGCGTATTGCTGTTTTTGCGCTGGGTTGCCCGGCGAATGAACAAGATGGTTATTTTTGCGAAAGCCGTCGCTTCGGGACAACTACAGCAGCGTTTGGATGATCCGCTCCAAGACGAACTTGGGCAATTGTCGGCGGCGCTCACGTCCATGGCCCAACGCACAAGCGACATCGTGGGAGAAATGCTCGAGGCCTCGCGCGCGATTGCGTCGGCGGCGACCGAAATTCTCGATTCATCGACGCGGCAAGCCCAAAATGCCAATCAACAAGCCACCAGCGTCACGCAAATGGGCGCGACCGTCGCCGAGCTGCGCCAGACGTTCACCGAGGCCACAAGCAAAGCGGAATCCGTCATCGATCTGGCTCGTCGGTCGGAAGAATCCTCGACGGGCGGCGGAGCTGCTGTCAAGGAAAGCATCGACGGGATGGGGCATCTGCGCGACCAAGTTTCCGCGATCTCCCACACCATCCAGGGGCTTTTGGAACGCACAGACCAAATCCACGCCATCATTGAGGTCGTCAACGACCTGGCCGAGCAGTCCAACGTGCTCGCCGTCAACGCTGGCATCGAAGCCGCCCGAGCGGGCGAACACGGGCGCGGCTTTTCCATCGTCGCTCGCGAAGTCCGCTCCCTCTCGGAGCGCAGCAAAGAATCCACGGCGGAGGTCCGCACCATCTTGCAGGACATCCGCCTGGCGGGCCGCGAGTCCGCCAAAGTGATCGATGAAGGTTCCCGGCGCGCAGACCGAGGCATGCAGCTTGCGAATGCCGCCGGTGAGTCGATTCTTCGCCTGGGCGACACCATCGTCTCGTCGTCCGCAGCCGCCATGCAAATTGCGACCCTGACCCGGCAACAATCCGTCGGCATCGATCAAATTTGGCAAGCCACAAAAGGTTTGGACCAAATCGCCCGAGAGACCGCGCGCGGCATCCAGCAAATCGAAACCGCCTCCGCCAACCTCAAGGCCCTGTCCTTCCGCCTAACAGAACTTGTAGGCCGGTATCAGGTGTAGCTCTTGGTCTTTCCCAGGGTTCCAGCACCGACGGCACCTACACAGCAGCCACTGCAACCTTTCGTGGCCGCATTGAGGACGGCCGCGCCTGGATCTTGCGACGGATCT
>DAOLIT010000173.1:0-3409 GCA_035328405.1 Pseudomonadota bacterium
GGGTTTGGGCTCGGCGGGTTTGGGCCCTGTGGGCGCGGTTTCCCAGGTCAGTTTCACCACCGGTTTCCCAGACAGTGCCAGCCACACCAGCAACGCCACAAGGCCCAGCAAGCCCGGCACAAAACCCCACGTCGGAAGCCCGATGACCAAAAGCCCTGCCCCCAAAAACACCCCACACCCAGCAAGCCCCGCCCACATGGGCGGCAGCTTGTCCATCCGCGTCGTCGTCTTGTTGTCTTCGATCCATCCCCGCAAGGCGTTGTCCCCTTCCCGAACATTCATTCCTGTGGACCAGGCAACAACAACCAATCTCGCATCCCTTGAAGGCCAATAGGCGTGATCAAGACATCCAATGTGCCCACAAGGTGCTGTCTGGGATACTTGGACGGAAGCCGCGCATCGAAGACATCGTACTCATAGGCCGTCCCCTTCTCATTCAGCCGCTCTGTTTCCGGCCTTCCGACGTTCAAAGACACAAGCGCGTTGCCCAACGCCAAACACGTTTGCTCTCCTTTTGTGTCCTTCGTGATTTCATTCCACCAAATCGGCGATTTGTCTCGCGAGATTTCCAAGCAAACCAGGCGCGTTCCGTTTTTGCGCTCCAGAAACACGACCTCAATGGACTCTAGGGGGACGCGCGCAAACCACGCACGAAATTCTTGGGCTGTGCGAAGACTGGGATCGCGGGCAGCAGACAAGCAAGTCACAGACACACGCTGCGGCACGCGATTTTTCAAACAACCATCAAAGAATACCGGTGATGCGGGCGGCACAGGGTCGCTCGAAGCAGGCGCAGGGTCGCTCGAAGCAGGCGCAGGATGTTGGGAAGACGGGGAGATCGGGAACGCAAAATCACAGTTGTGGAAGAGACTCGACAGGATGAACAGGACCGCGACCGCGCCCCCTCCACAGACCAAACCGACTTGTTTTTTGGACAAACCAAACCGTTGTCCGACAGCGACCGCGCGCGAAGACAACTGCGACCATGCGGGCGGCTCGTGCGACCAAGGAGTCAGGGATTTGTCCTCCTTCTGTGGAACGGACTGTGGAACGGACTGTGGAACGGACTGTGGAACGGAAAGATCATGTGGCGCGGATTTGGCGGGCTGCGCGGAAACGGCTCTCTGTTCATCGGTTTTTGGGGAAACATCCACCCGTCCAGAAACAGGGGCGGGAGCGCGATCGGACCGGGGAGGCCGCACAGACAAGGCAGAGATGAAGGCCTCGCAGTTTGAAAAACGATCGGCTGGGTGAGGGGCCAGCGCAATCCGAATGGCTGCCGCGATCGCGGGATCGAGTCCCGTCATTTGCTCAGGCGGATGAAAGCGGCCTTGCACAATCGCGTGCATGATTTCGTAGTCGCTGTCTCCGGGAAACGCGACTTTCAACGTAGCCAATTCATACAAAGTCGCGCCCAAGGAAAAGATGTCGGATTGCGCAGTGACCTCCTTGGCGTGGCGGACCTGCTCGGGACTCATGTAGGACAGTGTTCCCATGCGCGCATCGACGTGCGTGGAAGCCTTCTTCCCAAAGGCCTCCTCGGCTTCGCGTGTCACTTTCGCAATGCCAAAATCGGTCACTTTCGGAACAAGACCGGTGCCGCTGGGGGTAAGCAGGATGTTGGCGGGTTTGATGTCCCGGTGGATGACACCCAAACGATGGGCTTCCCCCACGGCGGACAGGATGGGCACGAACAGCGCACAGATCTTTTCGGCGGAAAGGGGTGATCGCAGGCCGCGAATGTAGGTCTCTAGATTGGGACCGGGCAGAAGTTCCATCACGATGCCCGCGACCTGCGGAGTGGATACCGTGTCGGTCACGCGAACAATGTTTGGGTGAATCAGCGTCGCGCCAATCCGCGCTTCTGACAAAAACCGAGCGCGAACTTCTGGCATCTCGCGGTACTTCGTTTCAAGCACCTTGAGCGCGTGCGCCGTTCCCAACACCGCATGGCGGACGCGATACACACGAGCCATGCCTCCCTGCGCGAGTTCTTTCTCTACGACATAGTTGCCAACTTGCGTGCCTGTCTCGAGCATGTGGGACTACACTACTTCGCCCAAACCGCGCGAGTCACGACCAAACTCGTGCAAGGAGGCGGGAGCGCAGGGCAACCAACTAACGCTTGAAACGGCGAGACTTGGGCTTGATGTGGAGTTCGGCGCACAGAGATCGGGCTTCGTTGTTGGTTTCGCGCGCCCGACTCTCGAGTTCTTGAAGCTTGGCCTCAACGAGGCGACGCTTGGCGGCTTGCTCGACCTCAAGCTGCTCAGCAGCCAAGAGCTCGGCCAGCCGTCTCTCTTTGTCGCCTTCCGTGGCGCGCAGCGCAGCCAGATCTTCGATAAGAGCCATTTTCTCCGCTTCCGGCGTCAGGTGCTCGGAGCGATTCTGTCGAAAGAAACTGTCCGGCCAGTCGGCGGAAAGACACTTTTTCGGCTGTTCATGCAGAAGGGTCGCCAGCGACCCAAACGTCGCCTGCCGCAGTGAATTGACCTGATCGAACAAAGCCTTCCGAGCACCGATCGTGCGGAAGTCCTTCATCTTCGCTTTGGCATCGCGCAAGGCTTGCTCGGCCTTGTGCCCTTCCGTGACCAACGCCTCCAGCTCGGTACCCAACGTCGCAAGCTGGGCCACGCTTGCGTTCTTGATGGACGGTACCCAGTCGGTCAAGGTCTGGAGCTGGATTCCAAGGACAGGCCGCTTGAGTGCGCTGGGCGGCTTGTTGCCAAAGTAGCGCGCGTAGTCTGAGACATCACGACGGTTGTTGGTGCAAATCAGCAGTGCATTGTGAAATCGGTCGGTCCAGCCATCGAGGCGGCGATCCAACCCGTTGCAATGCGCCTGCGCGGACAGGATGGTTTGGCGAAGGACACGCTCTTTGTCCACCACCGGCTGCCACTGTTTGGACAAGAGCAGCTCAAAGCTTGAACTGTGCTTCGCGGCGTCCGGGTCGGCGGCAGTGGCTGCCTGGGAGAAGAAAACTTCGTCGTGTACAGCGTCCAGGGATTGGGTATCGGTCAGGATCTTGGGGGCCATGTGAACTCCTTTGTGTTTTGGGGTCATCACACTTTTCGGCCCAGTTCCCGCAAAGTTGCGTATTTGTCGAAAAATGTGTGTGAACCGACGCTGTGAACCCCAAAGCACCTGGGTTTGATCACACCCATCCGCACCTGCCCACGAAACATCTTTGCGGCCTTTCACCCCGAAAGGCAGCGTAGACCGCCAACCTGTGCTGGTTTTCCAGCGCACACGCCCTCATCAGCCGCTTGCGAACGCATTTTCTGCGCTCGACATGCCTGCGTAAGCCGCTGACCAACGCATTTTCGCCCCTAGAATGCCTGCGTAAGCCGCTTGCGGACGCATTTTCGCCCCTAGAATGCCTGCGTAAGCCGCTTACGGACGCATTTTC
>DAOLIT010000174.1:0-3012 GCA_035328405.1 Pseudomonadota bacterium
GAACTGCCTCCCTGTAAGGTGCCGAGACCCTCCAGGGAAGGAGGGATGTGCGGCCCGGGAGGTCGGGTTTTGGGCGCTCGCGGGGCGACTTCCATCCATGGAAGGTCCAAACGGCATCCGAGATGCGCCCAATCGCTGCGTCGGCCACCTCGTCTTGATAACGGAGCGTCGCCACCAAGGGACCGACGGCGTTTTCCAGAACGGCCCGCTTGGCGTCCACGGCATCGAACAGGGCCACCGCCGGGGCCAGGCTCTGATCGGCTGCGGTTTTCCACACGCCGCCTTTGGTCGCGGCAAAGGCCAAGGCATGACGCGCATCGGCCAAGATGTCCTCCACGCTCGCGGTCTTCCGAATGATCTCTCCCATGGGCAACCTCCTTGATGTGACGTGGGCAAATTCTGGTTTGCAATCGCCGTCTGGTACGTCCCAGACTGCCGGCGACTTTGGCAAAAGCGTGCGTCACGGGGCAAGCAGAAATTCCGGGAAAACGCCCGGACCACGCACGGCCCCAGCCACCTCAAGCAAGGTCCACTTTTTCAAGGGAAAGTCAGGTTGTGGGGGGGGTTGCGTGGTGTTTTGGGGAAAGTTGGGCGGGACTTGATACACTGCGGCGCGTTTTCCAAGGACCGACGCAAAAACCCATGCCAATGACCGCCTCTCCGAAGCCCGCTTCAGACATGTCTTCGTCTCCGGTGTCGCCAGTCCCCCGCGAGGGACCCGTCGGCCCAAACCCAGTGCCGGGGGACGATTTGGAACATTCGGCTCGGCGGGGGGCGGTGTTCATACCGATGGCGAAGCTGTGGTTCATGCTGTCGGCGTTTTTGCTGCAAGTGGCGCTGCCTCGTGTGCTGGCGAGCCCGGCGCTGTACGGTCTGTTTGTGCTGGTGTCGTCGTGGTTTTCGACGCTCAACAATGTGCTGGTGACGGGGACGATTCAAACGGTGGCGTATTTTGCGGCGCGAGGCCCGCTGGCGGTGGAAGAGGCGAAGCGGACGGCGCTCAAGATGAACCTTTGGCTGGGGGGAGGCGCGACGATTCTGTTTTGTGTGCTGGCACCGGCCATCGCGCATTTTGAACACGACACAGAACTCATCGAGCCGTTGCGTGCGGGGTCGCTGATCGTCCTTTTGTACAGCTTTTATTCGGTGTTTGTGGGGGCGGCAAACGGAGCGCGGCAGTTTCACAAACAAGCGGGTTTGGACATCGTGTTTGCGACGCTGCGGGTGGGGTTTTTGCTGGCGTTTGCGTATGTGACGCACAGCGTGTTGTGGGCGGTGCTGGGTTGGGCGGTGGCGGCGGTTGTGATTCTGTTTGTGGCGGTGGCTGTGGTGGGGATGCCGAAACGGACGCCGGGAAAGGGGGCACCGATTGCGGTGCGGACGATGTTGGCGTTTGGAGCGGGCCTGTCTTTGTACCTTCTGTCGCAAAACGCGCTTCTGTTTCTGGATGGTTGGTGGTTGAAACGGCTGTATTCCGAGGCGCTTTCGCACCTGTCGGTCGTGGAGCAAAAACGGATCGTGGATGGGATGGTGGGCGTGTACGGAGCGGCGCAAACGGTGGCGCGGTTGCCGTATCAACTGGTGTTGGCGGTGACGTTTGTGGTGTTTCCGCTGCTGTCTGCGCCGGCGCTGAAGGAGGACCCGGAACGCGCGCAGCGGTACGTTCGGGCGACGCTGCGGTATTCGCTGATCGGTGCGGTGGGAATGTGCTTGGCGCTGTCGGCGAGGCCGCATGCGACGCTGAGTCTGCTGTTTCCGCCGGAATACGCGGTGGGGAGCCGGGCGCTGCACATGCTCCTTTGGGCGTATGTTTGTCTGTCGCTGTTTAGCATTGTGGGAACGATTGCCAATTCGCTGGGGCGGGTGCGAGACACGGTGATTCTGGGGTTTGTGGCGCTGGTGTTGACCTCGGTGAGCGTGTACTTTTCGATTCGATCGGCGCTGCTTGTGGGCGCGCAACCGTTGCGGGCGACGGCGTTTGGAATGCTACTGGGTTTGGGGGCGAGCGTGGTGCTGGGCTTGATGTATCTGTGGAACACGCTGCGGGTGACGATTCCGGCAAAGAGTGTGTTGCGTGTGGCGCTGTGCGGCGGAGCGGTGTTGTGGGTTGCCCCGCACTTTCCGCTGGCGGGGAAAGTGGGGGCCCTGGCCGGATCGGTGGTGTTTTTTGTGGCGTATTTCGCGCTGCTGTTTGCATCGCGCGAACTGTCTATCTCGGAACTCCTGGCCTCCCGAAACCCCGGCCAAAAAACGAACTCAACACGCTCCTAGACGAGATGGCGGGCGAGGTAGTCGGGGTATTGGGTAGCGTCGGGAAGGCGAAGGTCGATCACAAGCTGGGGTGGCTTGCCTTCCTCTTGGGCGGTGTACACGGCTGAGCCGTATCGCTGCCACGCGGGAAGCGCGGTGTATTCGACGCCGTACTGCCGCAAAATGGCGACGCGCTGCTCAGAGCCGGTGCCTCCCAGGATGGCCGAAATGGTTTGCTGGGCGGTGTTGGCCTGGACGAGCACGCGGGTGAGATACCGTTCGATGGCCGCCGATTCGGTTTGCTGGCGTCGCCACTGAAAATAGGTGCGCGCAAGCTCGACGCTGGGCACCTCGAAGAGCCGGACATCGAAGGTGAAGACCTCGTTCACCATGAGGGAAAGTTTGGCGGACGCCTCGCCGGCGATTC
Source organism: Pseudomonadota bacterium (assembly GCA_035328405.1). Taxonomy (GTDB): domain Bacteria; phylum Myxococcota_A; class Polyangia; order Palsa-1104; family JAEUJZ01; genus JAEUKA01. Next base: position 2,678 of record DAOLIT010000174.1, read on the forward strand.
GGGCGAGCAATCGGCGTGCATCGCTGCCCTGAGAAATCGCAAACAACAAAAGATCGGTGCGATCGGCATAGCCAAAAGAACAACCGAGGACCGCGCACAAATGCGACAGGGTTTTCAGCAGCGCCTTCTGCATGTCGCTGTCAAAAACCTGATCGGTTCGTTCGTTGAGCCGCTGTTCAAATCTCCGCCCCAAGAGATGAGCCACAAGCGGCGTGCCGCTGATCAAAGGACAGTCGGCAAAGACCTCGTAAGGGGCCACCTGCTCTGGGACCACAGAGGTTGTCATGAGCGGCAATTATATCAATTTTTGCTTTTTGCCGAGATAGTTTGCGCGG
>DAOLIT010000175.1:0-2911 GCA_035328405.1 Pseudomonadota bacterium
CCCCACCCCCAACCCCCTAAGCTGTTCCCACACCCATGGAAAACCGCCCCCTTTTTGCCTTTGAGCGCGTCCAAATCAAAGGCTACCGCGCGCTTGCAAACGTCGATGTGCCGCTGTCCAGCCTCAATGTCCTCATTGGCCCCAACGGGGTCGGCAAGTCGTCTTTCCTGGACCTGTTCCAGTTCTTGGCGGGTGCCCTGGGCAGGCGCGAACCCCTCCCCAAATTGTTCACCCGGCGCGGCGGCATCCTGCGGGTCAGGACATTCGGCTCGTCTGACCCCATTGCGCTCACCTTGACCTGCCGCATTCCTTCCGCCCCACGCTCCGCCATCAAAGGGCCGTTTTCGTATGAGGTCATTTTCGACCCAGACCCAAAGGGCTTCGGCTACCTGATCGCTCGCGAGCAGTTGTGTCAAGAACGCGGACAGCTCAAACCCTTTGCCTTTGTGTCTCGGGATGACCGGTTGGGCGTGGTTTTTGACGCCGCCAAAAAGAAACTCGTGCCCCCCGAGCCGCCCATTTCGCCTGGAGAGCTGTTGCTGGCCCAGATACCGCGAACGCTGACCCAAGCCGAGGTCTTTCGCACCGCCTTTTCGGACATTCAGGTCCACGGCCCCATCCCGGTCCACGAAAGCGCCCCGGTGCGCCGCCCTCAGACGCTCGAGCCGACCTCGCTTGTGGTTGTGCCGGAGGGTCAGAACCTGTTTTCCGTGCTCTATCAGCTGCGCCAAGACGCCCCGGATTTTTACGAGCGCCTCCTCGATGTCCTGCGCGCGGGTTTCCCCGGTTTTGATCGGCTCGAGTTCTCGCTGACTGGCGGCGGACAAGCCATCCTCGCGTGGCATCACGAGGCGTTCCCGAATCAGCCGTTTTATACAAACGAGCTGTCTTCGGGGACGCTGCGTTTTTTGCACCTCGTGACCGTGCTGCTGTGTCCCAAGCCCCAGGCGCTTCTTTGCATCGACGAACCCGAAGACAGCCTGCATCCAGAGCTCATCCGCCTGCTGGCTGAATTGTTGCTGGAGGCCTCGGGGCGCACCCAGATCGTCGTGGCCACGCAGTCCGAGGCGCTCGTTCGCTACTTGAAACCCGAGCACGTCCTCATCGCCGATGGCCAAAACGGCGTCTGCAACCTGACGCCCGCCACAGCGCTTCACCTGGACACCTGGCTTCGGGACTACACCCTGGATGATCTCTGGCGAAACGGTCACTTGGGAGGCCGCCCATGAGGATCGTCCTTCTGGTCGAAGGAGACACCGAGCGAGCCTGCATGGGTCACCTCAAGCGTTTCTTGGATGCTCGCGCGGACGGTCGTCCCAAAGTGGGCCTTCAGGCCAGCCTGTTTCACGGCGGACTCGATCCGCGCGGCGTCCGTGGACGCGCAGAACAGTTCCTGCGCGATTCGTCCGTGGTGGCCGTGGTTGCTCTCGTCGATGTCTACCCCGATTTCAAAACGGGGGCCGACGACGCCAAAAAGACCGTCCAATCGTGGTTCCCTGCCGATTCTCGCTGTGTCGCCCACGTTGCCAAGCATGACTTTGAAGCCTGGCTGCTGTTTGGATGGGAGGCCCTTGTCAAACAATCCGGGGTGCGGTCGGCCCCAAGGCCCTTTGGCAAGAGGCCGGAAGAGATCAACCACGACAACCCGCCTGCGCATCGGTTGCGCAGCCTCTTTTTGCAAGGCGAACGCAAGTACAAGAAACCGATCGACGGCAAAAAGCTATTTGAACGGCTCGATTTGGAAGCTGTCGCCGGCGTCTGCCCCGAACTCAAGGCCTTCCTCAATACCCTCCTCCGCTTCGCCAAATACCCTGCACTCCCCTAAACCAACTTCCCCCAACCCCCTAAGCTGTTCCCGATGTCTGCCGTGTTTGAGTTGGTGCTTGGTTAGGCGGCGATGGCTTCGGAGGCAGATACCGCGGTTACGGCTCGGGTGAGCCACCGCTCCAGGGTTCTTGGGTCCTTGCAGCCGAGCACGCGCTCGCGAACACCCTCGCTCACCTGCAAACCGCGTGCTGCCAGCACCGTCAATAGGGCTTCGGCCTTGCTTTCGGCTCGCAGTTCCGCCTTTTCGCGCTCCCATCGTTGTCGTAGCTCAGTCATGACCGTGTTCTCCTCGGTGGTAAGGTTCGGCACCTCGCCCAGGATATCAATCCAGGGTTGGCGTTGGGCCAAAGACAGTGGCAGTGCATCCAGCTCGCGCAGCGCCTCACACTGCATGGTCGCCGAACCGAGCAGTCGAAGCAAAAGCGTTTCTGTCGTCTTGGGCAGTTCCGCCAGTACGACGATCCACATCTTGAGTTCCGGCGCACAGCAATAGAAACCGCGCGGCCAGTCGGCAGCTTGAAGACCGACGTACCCATGAATCACGTCCACGGACCGACCGGGCGACAACACCCACAACACGGGCCTTGCGGACGGCTCGCCCTTGGCCGCTTTTTTCAGCCCGTGGTGCAAGTTGAACTTCTTGCGCAAGATCTCCTCGATGCTTTCTGCCGTTGGCGTGGCCGAAAACGGCTCGATCATGCAGCGCCGCTCGAGTTCGGCCATACGACGTACAAGCCCAAGGTGCGGAAGTGCGTCTATGGGCGGCAATTCTGAGCGCAATTCACAGTAGACATCGATGCGCTGCTCGTCGAGAGGTGCGACTGGCTTCTCCAACTCGACGTTGCTGATGGGATCTAGCGCCTCCCGAAGCAGGTGCTTGCAAAGAAGGTCGTGCAGCTTGGGCATGGCGCACAGTGTAGTCTTCGATGACCAAATCAGAGCCGGATTTGCGGCGTTTTCAAACATGCGTGATTGATCCGAGCCGGAATTGCGCCGTTTTCAAACACGCGTGATTGAACTGAGCCGGATTTGCGCCGTTTTCAAACACGCGTGATTGAACTGAGCCGGATTTGCGCCGTTTTCA
>DAOLIT010000176.1:0-2858 GCA_035328405.1 Pseudomonadota bacterium
GATGGTGATGCCCCGCTCGTTCAAAATCGCGTCCGCTTCCGGCCAGGTCGGCCCGTTGGCCCCTTCGATGATGAGCCGCGCCTTGATGTTCCGCGCTTCCTGTTCGCCGATTTCCAGCTCCAGCGCCGCCGGAACCAAGATGTCGCATTCGTAGGCGTAAAACTCCTCGCGAGAGATCGACTTCGAGTGCTTGTAATCGACGACCGAGCCCGTCTTGCGGACGTGCTCTGCCAGTTTGTGCGGGTTTAAGCCCTCAGGATTCGCGATGTAGCCCTTGTAATCGCCCGTCGCCACCAGCGACACGCCGAGTTTCGACAGAATTTTCGCCGTCCACGAACCGACGTTGCCAAACCCCTGGATCGCGACGGTTTTGCCGGTCAGGTCGAAGCGCCGGTCCTTGGCCCACTCGGTGATGCAGTGAACGCAGCCTTGCCCCGTCGCCGCCTCGCGCCCGAGCGACCCGCCCGACGTGATGCTCTTGCCCGTCACCACCCGCCGCATCGCGTTCTTGTCGAGCGCGCCCACCACGTTCATATACGTGTCCATGAGCCAGTTCATCACCTGGCTGTTGGTGCCCACGTCCGGCGCGGGAATGTCGTACTCGGGGCCGATCGAGCTGGCCAGCGCGTGCGTGAACCGGCGCGTGATGCGCTCGATTTCGCCGATGCTGTGCTGGGTCGGGTCAAACTGCACGCCGCCTTTGCCGCCCCCGTAGGGAATGTCGTGCAGCGCGCTTTTCCACGTCATCGCAGAAGCCAGGCCGCGCACTTCTTCAAGACACACGTCCTGGTGATAGCGGATGCCGCCTTTGTACGGCCCAAGGATGTTGTTGTGCTGCACGCGGTAGCCCGTAAACATCCGGTATTTCCCGTCGTCCATTTTCACGGGAAAGTGAACGATGATCTCGTTCTTGGGCTGTCCCAGGATGAGCGCGATTTCCTCGGGCAGGTTGATGGCTTTGGCCGCGCGCTCGATGTGCTGGTTCACGATCGCGCCCAGGTTGCCTTTGGGATGTTGGACCGGTGTTTGGGACGAAGGCGGAGGGACGGGAGAGGCCGAAGATTTTTCTTTTGACATGTTGGTTTGTTCCTTGGCTAGTTGCCCTGCGGGCGCAGCAAGTGTTGAAACAAGCGCCGACAGGGTGAAATGCGCGGAACAATCTACCCGAAAGCGGCGGTGGCTAAAAGAAATGCAGCGGAGGAAACGCTCGACGCTGCGCGTCATATTGAAAGGCCAGACCACGGGGCGGGGGACGTGCAGGAAAAAGCCGTTTTTGCGGTCGTGGGTCTGCTTTCGGACGTGCTGTCTGCGGTGCGCACAACGGGCTGGTTTGTCGCGTCTTCGGTCGTGTCCGCCGGTTTGCGCAAAGATCGCACCCTGCATTCGCGAGAGCGGCGGTACGTCGGCGACACCGTGCATCACATCCTGCGTCACCTGCGCCGGTTGCGCGTCCTGTGCAACGAAAAACAGCCGAGCGCGCTGGCGCTGTACGCGGCGCATCTATTAGATACGTCCCCGGTGGATACGTCCCTGGTAGATACGTCCCCGGTGGATACGTCCGACCTGGGCCGGATGCCGCCGTTTGTGTGGCACAGGTTGCTGTCCCGCAGCCGCCTTCACCCGGACGAGGTGCTTGCGCAAAAACGCGCGCTCGACAACCGCTTGCTCAAGGTGGCCCAGGCCGCGCCCGATGAGCAGGTTCGCACCCTTGGCGAGGCGCTGTCGTATCCCGATTGGCTCGTGTCCCTGTTTTTGGCCGAGTTTGGAGTCGCGCAGACCGAGACCCTGCTTCGGGTGCAATCGGGCCGTGCGCCGCTGACCCTGCGCGTGAATCCGTGCCGCATGCGTCGCGCAGAACTTCTGGAACGGCTGGGCGCGCTCGGGTTTTCCGCGCAAGCAACGCCCTTGAGTCCGTGGGGCGTCACGCTGTCCACCCATGTGAATGTGTACACGCTGCCGCTGTTTCAGGAAGGCTTCTTCGAGGTTCAGGACGAAGCCAGCCAGCTTGTGACCGCGCTGTGCGCGCCGCCCGCAAACGGTTTGGTCCTGGATGTGTGCGCCGGGGCGGGAGGCAAGACCCTGGGCCTGTCCGCGATGATGGGCAACCGAGGTCGAGTCCTTGCGCTCGACCCCGACCCGGACAAACTGCTCGAACTCAAAAAGCGGGCGAGGCGCGCCGGGTTGACCAACATCGAAACGCTGTGTGCGAAAGACGCGGCGCTTCCACAAAAACGGGTCGGGGCGGGCGCAGACCGGGTGCTGGTGGACGCGCCGTGTTCCGGTCTGGGTGTGCTGAGGCGCAACCCCGAAGCCCGCTGGCGGCTTGCCGAAAAAGACCTGGCCGAGCTCAGCGACAAACAGCGCCTGATTCTGCGACAGGCTGCGAAACTCGTCGCAAAAAACGGCCACTTGATCTACGCCACCTGCACGCTGGTTCGCCGCGAAAACGACGACGTGATCGACGAGTTTCTGGCCCAGCACCCCGAGTTTGCTGAAGTTCCCCTGTCCCAAGTTCTGCCCGAAACCACCCTGTCCGCCCTGCCTCTGTCCGGCCCATATCGCCTCAGAACCTGGCCCCAAAAAGACGGCCCCGACGGCTTTTTTGCCGCTTTGCTCAAACGAATCGAATAGCCCCACGCCCCCCGCAACCCAGAGCACTTGCCCCGCGCCCGCCCAACGCGCGAGAAAGCTTGCGTTCGTTACGCCGCAAACACGATCGCCGCATCGGGCGACGCCGCCGTTGCAGCCTGAATCAACCAGCGATCGAGTTTGGCAAGGTCCTGGCACGAAAGCACCGTCTTGCGCACTGAGTCGGTCACAGCCACGCCCCGCGCCGCCATCACCGCCAACAGCGCGTC
>DAOLIT010000177.1:0-2654 GCA_035328405.1 Pseudomonadota bacterium
GATTTCTCGATAATTGCCAATTGTGATTTAAGTGGCTCAATGCTGGCTTGAAGTAATTTGGCACTCTCTGCGGCTGAAGTCTGTATCGTCACTCGGCCACTCTCAGACATCTCCTTAAACATCCGAACCATGACTTCAGGCATCAGCTTTTGCTGTTCAACAATTGCTTTGCTTAATTCGATAACCAGTGTCATAGGATCGGTGTCCTTGTGCATGCTGGCTGTCTTGTGAAATTCCCAAGTATCAGGGCAACTAAAACTCGTTGCTCCGGTTCCTTCGTCAAGGACGGCCAAGCTTCCATCTTGATTGAGGAAACTGACTGTCAAACGCAGCGTGACAACCCCGCCATCTGCGACACCAGCCTGTGATAGCAAACGTCGTGACCGCTGCTGCACCGATACCCAATCCCAGAATCGTGGGTCTGCGCACACTGCATCGATCACGGCGTCTTCGGTGAGCGTGTAGTTTCCGGCCTCATCCAGCGGACCACGAAAGATCGTTCGGGGGCGGCCAGCTCCCCCTGGATTCGATTTGACCTCGAGGACGCGCGCCGCTTCGGGCACCTTGCAGCCAAACAACATACGCATGCTTCATGTGTACCTCTCGCAGGAGGCGGCACACTTTGAACGCAACGATTTATTTGTACTGCCGACAAAGATTTTGGTGGCGATGAAACGATACTGGAGGCGTCGGTATGCAAAGACGGTGTAAAGCGTGTGGCGAGCCGATCGCCTCGTATTCCCCACGCAAGAAATTGTTTTGCTGTACGACCTGTCGAGTCAGAATTTGGCGATATATCCGAGAGATTCTGAATGCTTTGGGAACATCAGCAAAAAGCCATAACGATCGTTAAAGATTGTCTATTTCACGAAAATTCTGGCAGAGTGCTTGTAGCTATACCTCCAGGCACGGGAAAAACCGAAATTGCTGTGAGAGCGGCTGTCTATTGGGTTAACTCCAAGAACCATCGCAAGAGCCTGGTCTGCGTGCCAAACACGCGAATACTTGGCCAGTTTTATCGCAGATTGGTGGCTGTTACGGGGATTCCGATCGCGGTCGAGCAAGCGGATCGAATCGCTAACCCGGCTGCACGAATTGTATTGGCCAGTCAGCCGACGCTGATCAACCGTCTCGCCAAGTTTGAAACGGAAACCTTGTGCCTGATTGACGAGGCGCATCACTCGAACTTCAACGCACCTGCCTTCCTGTCTGTCTTGCGCGGCTTCGAGCGCGTCGTCGGTCTAACCGCAACGCCATGGTCGCCTGGCTGTGCGACGCTTTTCGGGGATTCCCATCGTTTTTTTATGTCGCTCTCAGAAGCGCAGCGGCTCAACCTAGCCAGTGAGTTTGAGATTTTGCCGTGGAGCCAGCCGTGCGGGCCGTTTGGCCTCGTGTTCTGCGAGAGCAACCGCCACAGCGCAGAGCAAAGCGCCAAGACACCAGCGAGCGACTGGATCGGCATCAATCGAGGTGAAGCGCACAACCTTGCAGCTATCCTGCGTTGGCAGTCGCGACAAATCGACGTGCTGTTCGTCAACCGCATGTTGCTCGAGGGCTTCGACAGCAAGCCGTGTGCAAGCGTGTGGATCGACCGCAGCAGCCACTCTGACATCCTGCTCGTACAGATGGTTGGACGCGCTCTCCGCTACCAGCCCGGCAAACGAGCGCGCATCTACTGCGCGACAGCCAAGACCGCACAGCGTGTCATCACTGCACTGAGTCGTCTTGAATTGCCGATGAGTTAGGCACTTACCATCACAAAGTGTCCGAATTTCGGCCTTAATTTTGATCCAATTAAAATCATCTACTTAGCAATTGTTTCAGGAATTGGATGGTTTGTTCTTCTTCTCAATTGTGTATGACCATGAGATAATCCCTCATACATGTATTATATTACACGACATGTGCGTATCGAGAGAAAGAGGTTTTTCTTTCCATCAGACCATTGAATTTTGTTCCATTTCATTTCATCGGTTTAGACAATTTTTATTGTGAATTGAACTTCATTGCGAACCTATCTTCGCTCGCGTTCTCGTCGTGGCGTCCTGTCAGCAATGAGAAGTTAGGCAATTTCGAGAAAGTCAGACTACTGTGATTTCTTCTTGTTGCACGATTTCGGAAGTTAACCACGCAGCGATGAGGGCTTTGTGCTCAAATCTACGTCTCGCGACACATAGCTTTGCTCATCTAGATAGTCACGCTGCGTGACATCCGTTGGTTCCGGTCGCACACGCGGAACCGTTCACAACTACGTCTCACCAGCCCCTTGAAAGCCAGCACTGCGTAACGCAATCGATGGACAACCTCACATGCTATCGTGTTGTATCGCAACGACCTGTGCCCATTTATCGTGCTCGCCGAATCGGTTGGGCTTTTTGTGGTACACTCACCCCATAAATAACAGCATATGGCTAACTGTGTTCAAATGAATGCGGATGTTGCTGATTTCCTTTCATCCCGGTCAAATTCTACTTTGGTATCTCGTTCACATAATGTAATTCGAGATACACATAAAAGGCGACCTGTGTCAATTATTATAGAGCATTTATGCCGCCATATTTTACAATTTCCCGACGGGAATGTAAGTTTGTGGTTGACAGATTTGAAGCCGGACAATGTGATGATTGTTTCGGACCCGGAGGCGCCTGGGGGGG
>DAOLIT010000178.1:0-2621 GCA_035328405.1 Pseudomonadota bacterium
AGGTCTCTGTGGACGATGCCCAGTTCGTGGACGTGGTGCATGCCGCGGGCGATTTGGGCACCGATTCGGCAGGCTCGTTGAGGGGTCATGTGACCTTCTCGAACAGCGGCGGTCAGGGTGGGGCCAGAGAGGTACTCCATTGCGAGATAGGATTTACCGTCGGTAAGTTCCCCGAAATCGATCACCTGGACGATGTTGGGGTGTTTGATTTGCGAAAGGAGTTGGGCTTCTTGCAGAAAGCGTCTGCGGCTGACCTCGTCTTTGGGTTTGCGCAGGATTTTGACAGCGAGCAGATGACGAAGTGTGGCGTGGCGGGCTTTGTAAACCGTTCCCATTCCTCCCTGGCTGGCTTTTTCGAGCACTTCGTACCGACCGTCGATGATGAGTCCGTGGATTTCATCGGAAGAGGTGCTGCGAGCTGGTGCTTCGGGGGGGTTGTGGATTTGGGTGGGGGTTGGTTTTGGGTTCGATTCCGCCGCAAAATTCCGTGCCGGAAGACCGTTTTTTCCGAGAACACCGACGGAGAGTGTGTTTGCGTCGCCCACTTCGTCGCAATCGTGAGCTTCGCCCGCGACAAGGGCGCTGCCGCAATAAGGACAGGCGGGAAACTGCTCCTCCCCATTCGCAGGTGGTTCCTGCATCTTCGCGGCTCCCATGTTAGCAAGTTGCGGCGGGGCTGTGGTACATGAGCGATGCCAAACTTCGGCGAAGCAAGGCGACAAACTTGCGCTGCGCGGAGTGGCCTGTTGGCATCGAAAACCCGAACTACGCCGGAGAGAACATGAAAGCCCTGTTTTGCTCATCTCGCTCGTTTCCCTCGAATCCGACCACAACCTCGCTTTTCTTGGCCGCGCTTGCACTGGGTGGCTGCCCGGAAAAGGACTCCGCAAAACAGGTTGAGCCTCCAAAACCTGCGTCGGAAAAACTCACGACCGCCGAGGCTGTGCCAGCTTCTCCCGTTGTTTCTGCGGATCGCCTGGCGGTCTTTGGAAAGCCGCTGCCGCCGGTATTTGCTGCGGCAGACAATTCGCTGACGCCTGAAAAGACCGCGCTCGGTCGTCAGCTCTATTACGACAAAAGGCTGTCGAAGAATCAGGATCTGAGTTGCAATTCGTGTCACGACTTGGCGCGCTACGGTGTGGATGGGCAGAAGTTCTCGACGGGACACAAAAAACAGCTTGGAGGCCGAAACGCGCCGACGGTGTATATGGCGGCAGGCCATGTCGCGCAGTTTTGGGACGGTCGCGCAAAGGATGTTGAGGAGCAAGCCGGCGGACCGATGATCAATCCCGTCGAGATGGCGTTGCCCGACCACAAACACGCCGAGGCTGTGATCCAAAGTATTCCGGGTTATGTCGAGGCGTTCAAAAAGGCGTTTCCTGACGACAAACAGCCGATTTCGATCAAAAACATCACGGCGGCGATCGGGGCGTTTGAGCGACAACTTGTAACACCGTCTCGGTTCGATCGGTTTGTGGCGGGGGACGTGGGGGCGCTGAATGATGTGGAAAAAGCAGGGCTGCTCAAGTTTATGGATACGGGGTGTGTGGCGTGTCACTCTGGGGCGCTTTTGGGTGGGACAGCGTACCAAAAAGTGGGTTCGGTGAAACCGTGGCCCAACCAAAATGACACGGGCCGAGCGGCGATCACAAAGCAGGATGGGGACAAGTTTGTATTCAAAGTTCCGTCGCTGAGAAACATTGCGCGGACCGCACCATATTTTCACGATGGTTCCGTCGAAAAACTGGTGGATGCCGTCAAGATGATGGCGACGCATCAATTGGGCAAAACGCTGGCCGAGGACGAGGCTCAATCGATCGTGACGTTTTTGGACAGCCTGACGGGAGACATTCCGGTCGAGTTCATCCAAGAGCCTCAACCGTTTCCGAGTGGAAAAAACACTCCGAAGCCCGATCCAAAGTGATGGGAGTGCAAAAGGGGGGCGTGGTTTCGCGCAGATTCCACACCTCGCCCTACCGGTTGGTAGGGTGGGTGTAGCCAGTTCTCTATTTGGAGTTTATCGTCGGGCGCGTTCGCAGGCGATGGCGCGTGTGCCAAGCGATTTGCCGGACAAGGCGAAGATCACGGGCTCGACTTGCGCTTCGGGGGCGAACAGATAGGCGTGTGAACTGTGCAATTCGAGCGGAAGGTCGCCGATGCCTTGCGCGGTGAGGAACGACCGGAGTCCGTCTTCGTCGATGTTGTCCCGTCGTCCGATGCTGAGATACAGACGAACCTCTCCGGCTTGTGGGGGACGGGTGTCGCGGCGGGGTCTGCGCGTTTGCGGCGCAGGTTGTGACGCTTCGGGTGGTGGGACGGGTGCGGAGGGGTATGCAGGTGTCAGTACAGATTGCGCCGCGCGTGTTGGGGGAGCTGCTGCATGTGTTTTTGCTGGCACATTTTTTGCGCGTTCATCGGCCCAGGCCTCCCAAAATTCGCGTCCGTCTTCGGCGTGAATGACCCCAGATGGAACATTCGATGGAGGATGGTCGGCTCGGGGGCCAGGATTTTGGCTTTCGGCACGCGGTGCCCGGCGTTCTCTGGGACGGTCGTCTCTGGGACGGTCGTCTCTGGGACGGTCGTCTCTGGGGCGGTCGTCTCTTGGGCGGTCGTCTCTTGGA
>DAOLIT010000179.1:0-2514 GCA_035328405.1 Pseudomonadota bacterium
CTTGGCCAGCATGCGGATGATTGGGAGGCCTGGGGGGGATTGGCCTTTTTGGGCGGGGAGGTCGGCAGCGACTTCGACGACGAGCCTTCGGACCAAGGGTTCGGGGTCGCGAGTGGCTTGCATGAGAACCGGCACTGCGAGGTTTGCGTCTAGGTTTTGCACGGATTCGATGAGCTGCATGCGCTGTTCGACAGACGACAGCATTCTTTGACTGGGCGTGGTCGAGATGCCGTCGGTGTTTTCGCCGAGCCTGCGGAGCAACACCGCTGCGGTCAGGGCTTCACTGCCTCCCTTTTTCGCCATTTCGCGCAGGACCGCTTTTGATTCGGTGTCTCCACGCTCTGCCAGACGACGGGCCGCCAGAAAGCGAATGTCTTCTTTGCGATCAGCCAGCAACAGACGAAGCAGGTCGCTGTCCAGACCCTGTTGCTCGGCCAGAAGTTTGCGGATCTCGTCGGTTCCCGATGACAAGAGATCGCGCAAAGTTGCCTTTTGGCTGGCATCGCCAAGCATCAAAAGACCACTTCGAGCGACGGCTTGTTCGCTGGCAGAACCTTTCCGAACAGTCTCTTTCAGCCACTCTGTGATTTTCTCGACGGAAGACTTTTGCCCGCGATCGACGAGCCGGCTGGCCGTGCGCACCAAGGCTTGGAGCGCCTCGATTCGCACCAAGGAATCGCCGTCGGAAAGCTGGTCTTTCAAGGTGTCAAGCGCGCCTTCGGCATCTCGACGAACCAACGCTCGCACAGCGGCCCGTCGGACTTGTGCCGCAGGGTCTTTTAACATCGACACGATCAGCGTGCTGGCCTCCTGCTCAGGCCGATCGCCGAGGGTAGCCACACCCGCCTCTCGAATCGTTGAACTGCCACTCGCCAGCGCATCCCGCGCCCACAGCAGACTCCGTTCGGACATCAGGCGCACATCTGTCGCCACAAGACGTACAATCGCCTCTGCCGCCGCCAGTTTGAGCGCCTCGTCGCTGGCCGTGCCCAACAGCTTGTCCAGGATTCGCACGTCGAATGTCTGCCCTGACAACCCCAAACCTTCGACGGCCAGGATGATGGCACTCGCGCTGGCGTCGCTGTCGCGGATCAGAGAACGAAACACCTGCGCAGTGTTTTGATGCTCTGGGGATGCCAAATACCGGGCCGCAAGCAGTTGATCGCGTCCGGGCTCGTTCGCGAGTTTTTCGAGCAGCGTCTGGGCTCGATTGTCCCCGAGCAAAATCAGTTGTTGGGCTGCTTTCAGCTGCGCTTCTCGCGGTTCCGATTGCTGCAACCGAACGAGCAGGGTTTTGTACGACGCTTCGTTGCCCGCACGCGCCAAACAACCCAGGACCGACAGTTCAATCGGTCCACCCACTTGCCCCTTTTCGAGGACAGACAACAAAAGCTCCACCGCCGAGCGATTGCCACGCTCGCACAAAAGGAGCGCCGACAACATGCGCAGCTCGTTGTCTTTGCCCGCAAGCCCGTCGTAAAGAAGCTGCGTGCCTTTCGTTTCCCCGAGTCGTTCCAGCGCCAACGCCAAAGCCACTTTGGTCGCCGCGTCGGGTGCTTGTCCTATCTTCGACAACAGCGCCGCCGCTGCCGAGGGTTCGCCCAAAAGTCCCAGCGACTCTGCCGATTGCGCGACGATTTTCGGATCGGCATCCGACAGGAACTTCTCGAGGAGATCCTTTTGCGCACCTTCCCGACTTTGACCGAGTGCTCGCAACGCCGGCAATTTGAGCCGCAAATCTGGACTCGAGGTCTGTTGCAAAAGAACTGCGATGGCTCGGGCACGAACTGCCCGCAGCTCAGCCGGGGACAGGACCTCATCCTTTCCTCGACGCGATTGCAACACATACACAAGCAGAAACAGGAGACCCGCGAGGGCTGGACCCCACACTGGCAACCACCGACGGAGCTGCTTCCGAAAAAACTGGCCTCGCGTGAGTGGCGCGGGCGTCATGTCCGCGATGCACGTTTCGAGCGCTTCTTCGAGAGCTCGCATGGACTCAAACCGCGCTGCTGGGTCTTTCGACAGAGCCTTCAAAATGATCGCTTCGAGCTTTTCACTTACCACAAGCCCCGGTTTCCGTTCCCGAGGCCGTACCACAGCTTGTTTCACATGCGCCGACATGATGTCGTCGGGCCGCTTCCCAGAAAACACCGGCTGTCCCGTCAACATGAAATACAACATGCAGCCGAGTGCATACTGGTCCCCCTTTGCATCGTGAACCCCGTGTCGGATCTGTTCGGGGGCCATGTAAAGGGGTGTACCCACCAGTTGGCCGGCCAAAGTCAAACTCTGTTCTGGGGTATCTTCATTCCCAAAGTCTTCGGGGGTTTCGGGCGCGGGTTCAGGTTGGGAGGCCATCGCCAGCGACGCAGAACTAACCCGCATCGCACCGCTCAATTGCCATCCCGGCATCGCTTTCACATCCTTTGCGATCCCAAAATCAATGATCTTCACAAAGTCCGCATTTCCATCCTGATTCACCAGCAAAACATTGTCTGGCTTGAGGTCTCT
>DAOLIT010000180.1:0-1156 GCA_035328405.1 Pseudomonadota bacterium
CCGCAGCCAACCTTCGCAAAGCAGAGAAGGCAGCGGAAGCGGTTGGGCATGTGAAGGGGGTTGCAGCGGCAGCAAGGACCGGCGCAGGAGAAGCTGCCGATCGAATGGAACGTAGAGTAACGAGGAGTGTAGCTGACGATGCGGTAGAGGATGTCCATGCATCGTCTCCCGTGGGTAGACGCAATTCTGCGATCTCGGTGATGCCAGGGACGAATGTGCCTACTCACATTGAGAGTCGCCGATTTACAGGGCATGCACTTGATCAAATGCAAGCGCGCGGCTTCACTCCCTCTGTTGTCGAATCAGCCATTCAACAGGGGGCACGAACCGCCGGCCATCAACCAGGGACGTTTCAGCACCTTTTTGAGGGAGTTCGCGTGATCACCAATGAAGCCGGTGACGTGATCACCGTGATTCCGCGATAGAGTGTATTCATGATGACATTGACTTTTTTGGGCGAACTGGGAACCAAGCTTGCGATAGCCGTGCATGGGTTTGAGCGAGAAACTGCGGAAGATCCCTGGGATGCAAATTGGCTGAGGTGTTCCATTTGCGTTGAGCAAGGTGCATTTCGGGGGGCTGCGGGTGCGTCGTTCACGACGAAAGATTTTGTCGGCTTCCTGTCAGAACTGGGGAGCGTGATTGCCGACGGACAGGGCACGGCCTCCTTTCATCCTTTTGAGGAAGTTCTTACCTTCCAAGTTGCTCTTCGCCGCACCGGTCAAGTGGCCGTTTCTGGGAAGCTTCGGGACAGTACGCAAAGGAAAGCAGAATTATCCTTCCACCTGGAAACAGACTTCCCTTCGTTGAAGAAAGCGCATTCCGAACTTGCCAAGATGGTTTCTATTTTTTCGCAGCGCGGTCTTTTCCATGACGCCGACACAGAAAGGGATGATCCCACCGACGAAGTGTGATCGCTGACTTTGCAGAAATCTCGATCGCCCTCCTGTCTTCGTGTCTCTTGTCCTGAATTCCCCCTCTCCGTCTTCCCAACCTGTCTCAATCGGTCGAGTATGCTTGCGGCGTGTCAGTGTTTGGAACGGGCGACTCATCCTACCCTGATACCGGACGCACACAGCACCTGAACCAAACCACTTCATTCCAGCATGTGTGACCTCCTTGAGAGATCGTTGTATTGGTTGTTTAGGTCCCCCTT